>NZ_JBQVQL010000024.1:0-49921 GCF_052440005.1 Phreatobacter sp. | reverse complement strand
TCGCGGCCCTGGTTCCGCCAGCGGCGACCGCATCCCCGCCGGCCTCGGCGCCGGTGCCGGTCCCCTCACCCACCGCCGCGCCCGCGTCACCCGAGGCCGCCGATTCCACTGCCATCCGGACAGAGTTCGGCGTGGACCTTGCGGGCGACCCCTCCATCGACGGCCTGCGCAGCCGCTGGCAGCAACTGCGCGCCCAGCACGGGCCGGTGCTCGAGGGCCTGAGGCCCGTCGTCGCCATCCAGGAAGGCGGCGGTTCCGGCCTCGAACTGCGGCTCGTGGCGGGCCCGCTGTCGAACGCCAACGCCGCCGCCCGGCTCTGCGCGACGCTCACCCTCGCAGGGGTCAATTGCAAACCGACCGTTTTCGACGGACAAAGGCTGGCGCTGCGCTGATAGGCGCGCGCGGCCGCCCGTTGGGCGACCTGTTGCATGGACAACCGAAGAGCGGACAGCGGCCCGGCCGTCGAAGTCTGCCGTCAGGGAGGAATCCGCATGGCATCCAGGCCTTTCGCTTGGGAAAAGTCCTATCCGGCCGGCGTGAGCTGGGACGCGCCCCTCAAGATCACGACCCTCGGCAGGCTCGTGGACGAGGCGACGGTCGCCTTCGCCGAGCGTCCCGCCTTCGAGTTCCGCGACCGCTCGATCACCTATCGTGAGCTCGGCGAGCGGGTGGCGGAGTTCGGCGCCGCGCTGCTGCGGGCCGGGCTCGGGGCAGCCGATACGGTCGGCCTCTACCTGCCGAACATGCCGACCCATCCGATCTGCTTCTTCGGTGCCGCCAAGGCGGGCGTCCGTCTGGTGCACCTGTCGCCGCTCGATGCCGAACGGGTGCTGGCCTACAAGCTGAAGGACGCCGGCGCGCGCACGCTGGTCACCTCCAACATCGCGCCGCTCTTCGGGATGGCGCTGAAGCTGCACGAGCAAGGGCTGGTGGACCGGCTGATCGTCGCCGAGGATTCGGCCTTCGGCGAGTCGGGCCTGCCGACCCTGCCGATCCCCGACAAGCCGGGCATCGTCACCTTCGCCGACTTCGTCGCCGGCGCTATTCCGCCCACCACTTGGCCTGAAGTGGACCCGGAAGACGTGGCGCTGCTGCAGTATACCGGCGGCACCACGGGCATGCCCAAGGGCGCCATGCTCAGCCACAAGAACATCACGGCGGCGGTGTCGATCTACGACGCCTGGCAGCCGGCTCTGCCCTCAGGCGATCCGGCCAAGGACAAGGTCATCCTCGTCCTGCCGCTGTTCCACATCTACGCCCTGACCAGCGTCATGCTGCGGCAGATCACCCGTGGCTCCTGCATGCTGCTGCGCATGCGCTTTGACCCGGACCAGACCTTCGACGACTTCGAGAAGCGGCGGGCGACCATCTTCCCGGGCGTGCCGACCATGTGGATCGCGCTGGTCAACCATCCGCGCTTCGCCACGGCTGATCTCTCATCGCTGATCTACGCCGCCTCGGGCGGCGCGCCGCTGCCGGTGGAAATCGCGCGGCGTTTCGAGCAGCGCGCCGGCTTCCGCCTGACCGGCGGCTGGGGCATGACCGAAACCTCGCCGTCCGGCACCAACGTGCCGAACTACGGCGTGCCGAAGCCGGGGACGATAGGCCTGCCGCTGCCGGGCCTCGAGATGGACATCTGCGCCCTCGACGATCCCCACCGCGTGCTGCCGGCGGGCGAGATCGGCGAAATCCGCATCCGCGGTCCCAACGTCACGCGGGGCTACTGGAACAAGCCGGAGGAGACGAAGGCCTCCTATGCCGACGGTTGGTTCCTGACGGGCGACATCGGCTACATGGACGAGGACGGCTTCTTCTTCATCGTCGACCGGAAGAAGGACATGATCATCTCCGGCGGATTCAACGTCTATCCGCAGATGATCGAGCAGGCGGTCTACGAGCATCCGGCCGTCGCGGAGGTGATCGTGCTCGGCGTGCCTGACGCCTACCGCGGCGAGGCGGCGAAAGCCTTCGTCACCCTCAGGGCCGGCGCCCAACCCTTCACGCTGGAGGACCTTCAGGCCTTCCTGAAGGACAAGGTCGGCCGCCACGAGATGCCGCAGGCGCTGGAGTTCCGGGACTCGCTGCCGAAGACCACGGTCGGCAAGCTGTCGCGTGCCGAATTGCGGAACGAAATCCGGGCAGTCTGACGGCGCCCGGGCAATGCGCCTCCCCTATGTTACCGCCCGGCTTGCCCGGGGGGACCTTCCGTGCTGACAGTGGACGGGCGGAGCGGCGGGCTCCGCCGGAGCAGCGAGCCATGGCGACACCGAGCGAGGCGAGACGCGCCACTCTGCTGCTGCTCGTCATGCCGCTGTTCTTCTCGTCCAACCTCGTCATCGCCCGCGCCATGGGCGATTCCGTGCCGCCCTTCACGCTCGCCCTGCTGCGCTGGGGCGTGGCGGTGCTCATCCTGTTGCCCTTCACCATCGACGGGCTCAGGCAGAGCGCGGCGCTGCTGGCCGCCCATTGGCGGCGAATCGTCCTGCTCGGCTTCCTCGGCATGTGGATCTGCGGCGCCGGCGTCTACTGGGCGCTGGGGCTGACCACGGCCACCAACGGCACGCTGATCTACACGACCTCTCCCATCCTGGTGCTGCTCATCGAGCGCATCGCCTACGGCAAGGCCCTGCCCTGGATGCGGCTCGCCGGCGTGCTTGTGGCGGTGACCGGCGTCGCGGTCATCGTGCTGAAAGGCGATCCCACGGCGCTCGCCCGCCTCGACCTCAACCTCGGCGACCTCGGCATCGCGGCGGCGGCGCTGGCCTGGGCCGTCTATTCGCTGGTGCTGCGCAACGACGGCCTGGCAAGGCTTCCCACCATGCCGCTGTTCACCGCCATCGCCATCGCCGGCGTGGCGACGCTGGCGCCGTTCTCCGCGGCCGAACTGGCGATCGAGGGTGGCTCGCCGCGCACCGTGCACGACTGGGCCGGCGTTTTCGGCCTGGCGCTGTTCTCGGCGGTGGGGGCCTTCTCGCTCTATCAGTACGGGGTGAAGATCGTCGGGCCGGCGGTGACGTCGTGCTTCCTCTATCTGCTGCCGGTCTACGGCGTGGGCATGTCGGTGCTGTTCCTCGGCGAGGCGTTGCACCTGCACCATCTCGCCGGCATGGGGCTGGTGCTCGGCGGGCTCGTCGCCGCAACGCTTCCGCAAGATCTCGTCGCCGGGGTCCGGCGATCCCTGAAGAGCAAATTTGCCGTGCCGGAGAGCCGTTCTCCCCCCTCCTCAACGCCGTAATTTGGGCTATAAGGCCGGGCATTGTTTCGGCTTGCTTCACTCACGCTCACTCCGCCCGGAACACCCGCCGATCACCCACGACATGCCGAGCCGCCGCGACCTTCTTGCATCCCTCCTGGCCGCGCCGGCAGCTTTGACGCTGACCCGATCCGCGAATGCCCAAGGCTCGCCACTGCAGGCGGCGGCCGCCGCCGTGGCCGACGGCCAGCCGATCTCGCGCGACGCGCTGCTCGCCTTCGCCCGCGAGGTGTCGCGGGTGCCCTATCAGGCGCCGCGCGCCGACGTGCCGCGCGCGCTGACGCAGCTCACCCTCGACCAGTATCGCCAGATCCGCATGAAGCCCGACCAGAGGGTCTGGGCCGGCGAGAACCGCGGCTTCACCCTCGACCTGCTGCCGACCGGCAACGTCTTCACCAATCCGGTCAGCATCCGCACGGTGGATGGCGGCATCATCCGCGACAAACGCTTTGCCGGCGACCAATATGATTTCGGCCAGGTTCCGCCGCTGCCGGCGGACGCCGCCGTGCCCTACTCCGGCTTCCGCGCCTATACGGCACTGAACGGCGAGGCACCGACCGATGAGGCCCTGATCTTCCAGGGCGCGAGCCTCTTCCGGTCGCTCGCCAAGGGTCAGGTCTTCGGGGTGATGGCGCGCGGTCTGACGCTCAACGTCGCCGAGGCGCAGGGCGAAGAGTATTCAGCGTTCCGCGCCTTCTGGATCGAACGGCCGGGACCCGGCGCCTCCAGCATCGTCGTGCATGCGCTGCTCGATTCGGACAGCGTCACCGGCCTCTACCGCTTCGCCGTCCGGCCCGGCGACGCCACGGTCTGCGACGTCGAGGTGACGCTGTTCCCGCGCGTCGACCTGCAGCATGTCGGCATCGCCCCGATGACCGCCAACTACCTCTTCGCCCCCAACGACCGGACGGGCGTCGACGACGTGCGCGGCGGCGTCCACGACGCGCAGGGCCTGCAGATCTGGAACGGCAACGGCGAATGGATCTGGCGGCCGGTGACCAACCCGGAGACGCTGCAGGTCGCCGCCTTCGTCGACCAGAACCCGCGCGGCTTCGGCCTCCTCCAGCGGGACCGCCGTTTCGAGGCCTTCAACGACCTGGACGCCCGCTTCGAGCGCCGCCCGAGCGTCTGGATCGAGCCGCTGGGCGAATGGGGCCAGGGCCAGGTGCAACTCGTCGAGATCCCGGTCAACGACGAGATGAACCGCAACATCCTCGCCTACTGGCGGCCGCGGACGCCGCTGGCGCGCGGGGCCGAGCACTTCTTCACCTACCGCATGCACTGGTGCTGGTCACCGCCGGAGCGCCCGGCCTTCGCCTTCGTCTCCTCCACCCGGACGGGGCGCGGCCAGGGCGGCGGGCGGCGGCGGCGATTCCTGGTCGACTTCTCCTCCGAGGACTTCGCCGATCCGGCCAAGGCCGCAGGCCTGAGGGCCAATCTCACGAACCAGCGCGGGCGCATCGCCAATGTCGACGGCCGGCTCGTGCCGGAACTGAGGCTCTACCGAGTCGCTTTCGATCTTGACCCGGAGACGGGCAATCAGGTGGAACTCAGGCTCGTGCTCGAGCGCGAGGGACAGGCCCAAAGCGAGACATGGCTCTATCGATGGACGCCCTGACAGACCGGCCCGTGGCCCCGCCCGCCCAGCGGGAGCGCACGGCCATGCCGGCGCAGGCCCCTCTCGCCATGCCGGCCCAGTCGCTGCGGCGGTGGACCGATGCCGAGCGGCGCCCGCTGAAAGCCCCCGGATTGTGGCGCACCCCGTGGTTCTCCCGCCTCGTCGCCTTCGGCGGCATGGCGGTGATCACGGCCGCCGGCGGCTGGCAGATGTACAAGGTGGTCGAGGCCGGCGGCGTGACGCTGCTGGAGTGGGCCTTCCTCGCCTTCTTCGTCGTCAACTTCTCCTGGATCGCGCTGGCCTTCACCACCGGCCTGCTGGGTCTCGCCGACCTGCTGGTCCACGGCCTCAACCGCAAGCCCGACCTGCCTCCGGCGCTCAAGGAGCGGACGGCGGTGGTCATGCCGATCTACAACGAGAGCCCGGCGCGGGTCTTCGGCACGGTCCAGGCGATCGCCGAGGACGTGCTCGCCACCGGCCACGGCGCCTCCTTCGACTTCTTCTTCCTCTCCGACACCACCGACCCGGACATCTGGATCGCCGAGGAGCGGTCATATGTGGCGCTGCGCGAGCGGCTGCCCGACATCGCCATCTATTACCGCCATCGGCCGAAGAACACGGCCCGCAAGGCCGGCAACATCGCCGACTTCGTCACGCAGTGGGGCGGCAACTACGCCCACATGATCGTGCTGGACGCCGACAGCCTGATGACCGGCGAGACGATCGTCGCCCTGGCCGACGCGATGGAGAAGGACCCGGACGCCGGCATCATCCAGACCCTGCCGCGCCTCATCAACCGCAACACGCTCATCGCCCGCCTGCAGCAGTTCGCGGCGCGCGTCTACGGCCCGGTCTGTGCCGCCGGCCTCGCGGTCTGGTCGGGCCGGGACAGCAACTACTGGGGCCACAACGCCATCATCCGCATGGAGGCCTTCGCCTCCTCGGCCGGCCTGCCGGACCTGCCGGGCAAGCCCCCCTTCGGCGGCCACATCCTCAGCCACGACTTCGTCGAGGCCGGCCTCATCCGCCGGCGCGGCTATGCCGTCTACATGCTGACGCGGCTCGACGGCTCCTACGAGGAGAGCCCGCCCTCGCTGATGGACCTCGCCATCCGCGACCGGCGCTGGTGCCAGGGCAACCTGCAGCACAGCCGCGTCATCGGCGCCAAGGGCCTCCACTGGGCGACGCGCCAGCACCTCGCCACCGGCATCATGAGCTATGTGTCGAGCCCGCTCTGGCTCATCCAGCTCCTCATCGGCCTGTTCCTCGCCCTGCAGGCGGCGTTCATCCGACCCGAGTATTTCACCAACCAGTTCACCCTCTTCCCTGCCTGGCCGGTGTTCGACTCCGAGCGCGCCTTCAAGCTCTTCCTCATCACCATGGGGATCTTGCTGGCGCCGAAGGTGTTCGGCTGGTTCGTGACGCTGGTGAACGGCCCTGCCCGGCGCGGCTGCGGCGGCGCCATCATGCTGACGCTCTCGACGCTGCTCGAGATCATCCTCTCGGCGCTCATCGCGCCCGTGATGATGCTGATCCAGGCGAGCTCGGTCTCGTCGATCATGTCCGGCCGCGATACCGGCTGGAAGACGCAGCGCCGCGACGACGGCTCGATTCCCTTCCGGGCGATCGTCGAGCGCCACTGGCGCCACACTGCCCTCGGCGTCATCGCCGCCATCGCCGCCTTCTCGATCTCGCCCTACATCTTTGCCTGGATGTCGCCCACCATCATCGGCCTGTGGCTCGCCATCCCGACCTCCTGGGCTTCGGCCTCGGCGACGATCGGCTGGAGCCTGCGGCGCCTGAGCCTCCTCCTCATCCCGGAGGAATATGCACCGCCCCCCATCGCGGAACGGGCCTTCCACCTCGGCAAGGAGTTTGAGGCCCTGGCGCTGGAGGACGGCAAGGCGCTCGACCTCGTCCATGGCGATGCCGGGTTCCGCGACCTGCACCAGCACATCATCCAGGTGCCGCCGCCGCGGGTGCGCGGCAAGGTGGACACCGACCGCGTCATCGCGGAGGCCAAGCTCACCGATGCCCAGTCCATCGAGGACGCGCGGCAGTGGCTCTCGGGCCGCGAGGCCATGCTCGTCCTGCACGACCGCGCGCTGATCGCGCTGCTCGCCGCCCTGCCCCATGCCCAGCAGGCGGAGCCGGAGCGGGCGGCGCAAAATTAGGCGCTTGCCCCGCGCGCGCCTAATCCGGGGGCATGCGCGAGGGCCTCATGGCCCATGATCCGTGGCCCGATACCGCTCACCGCTGCAGGGGGAATGGCACTGCCCTTGCATGATGATTGGCAGCTCGAACAGCCGCCAATGACGCCGGCTCCCTCGCCTTTCGCACGGGAAACGGATGTCACAGGACTTCAGCGCGGAACAGAAGCGCTTTCTCGAAGGATTTGTCGCAGGAGCGGCCGCCTCCCAGGTGGTTGGCGCAGCTGCGCCCGCCGCGGCGGTGCCGAGCGGCCCTGACGCGCCGCACCTCCTCGCCCAGGACGCCCAGGTGAAGGCCGGGGGCAAGCTCACTGATCCGGAGAAGTGGAAGCGCGACGAACACCCCTTCGACGCCTGGCAGCGGCTGACGACGGAGACGGCGACCGGCAAGCTGCCGGGCCCCGCCGACAACTTCCGCTGGCGCTACTTCGGCCTGTTCAACGTCGCCCCGGCGCAGGACAGTTTCATGCTGCGCATGCGCCTGCCCAACGGCATCCTGAAGGCGCATCAGCTCGCCGGCTGTGCCCGCCTTGCCGAGACCTATGGTGGCGGGTCGCTGGCAGTGACCACCCGCGCCAACCTGCAGATGCGCGAGATCCGGCCGGAGAACGCCAAGCCGCTGCTGGAAGAACTCATGGACCTCGGCATCGTCGCCCGCGGCTCGGGCGCCGACAACATCCGCAACGTGACGGGATCGCCGCTCGCCGGCATCGACCCGCAGGAACTCCTCGACACCCGGCCGCTCGCCCGCGACTGGCACTTCCACATCCTCAACAGCCGCGTACTCTACGGCCTGCCGCGCAAGTTCAACGTCTCCTTCGACGGGGCGGGCCTGTCACCGGCGCTCGAGGAGACCAACGACATCGGGTTCCAGGCGGTGCGGGTGCCGGACGGCGGGGCCGCGCCGGCCGGCATCTGGCTGCGCATCGTCCTCGGCGGTATTTCCGGCCACCGCGACCTCGCCCGGCCTACCGGCGCCTTCTGCCGCCCGGAGGAAGCGACCGCCATCGCCGACGCCATCATCCGCGTCTTCATCGACCATGGCGACCGCACCAACCGCAACCGCGCGCGGCTGAAATACGTGCTGGACGCCTGGGGCTTCGACCGCTTCGTCGCCGCCGTCGAGGAGAAGCTCGGCCGCTCCCTCGTGCGCATCGCCGAACAGTACGTGGCACCGCGGCTCCCGACGGACCGCTACGCCCATGTCGGGGTGCATCCCCAGAAGCAACCGGGCCTCAACTGGGTCGGCGTCGTCATGCCGGTCGGCAAGCTGACGCGCCTCCAGGCGGAGGGGCTCGCGGCCATCGCCGCCGAATGCGGTGACAGCGACGTCAGGCTGACCGTCTGGCAGAACCTGATCCTCTCCGGCGTTGCGGACGCGCGTGTCGCCGAGGTCGAGGCGCGCATCGCCGCGCTCGGGCTCTCGACCACGGTCACGCCGATACGGGCCGGGCTCGTCGCCTGCACCGGCAATGCCGGCTGCAAGTTCGCCGCGGCCGACACCAAGCGGCACGCCATGGAGATCGCGGCCCACGTGGAGGCGCGGGTCGCCATCGACGTGCCGGTGAACATCCACCTGACCGGCTGCCACCATTCCTGCGCCCAGCACTATATCGGCGACATCGGCCTCATCGGGGCGCGCGTACCGGTCAATGCCGATGGCGACACGGTGGAGGGATACGACGTCGCGGTCGGCGGGGGCTTCGCGGAGAATGCCCGCATCGGCCGCATGCTGTGGAAGGGCGTCAAGGCAGAGGACGCGCCCCGTCATGTGGAAGCGCTGCTGAGGGCCTATCTCGCCCATCGCGCGGGGCCCGCGGAAGGGTTCCAGGCCTTCACCATCCGGCAGGAGACCGAAGCGCTCGAAGGCCTGGTGGCGCCCTACCTCTCCCCCCTCAAGGAGGCGGCGGAATGAGCGTCGTGCCCCCACCTGCCGCCTTCTCCCTGATCCCGGAAACCGCGCCCTTCAGCCCGGAGCAGCGGCAATGGCTCTCAGGCTTTTTCGCCGCCGCCCTCGCACCGCTCGTGCCGGCGGGAGGCGCCCTGCCCGCCCCGACGGCAGCCGCGCCGGCGGGAGACCTCGCCTGCAACGACGACGCACCATGGCATGACCCTGCCATGGCTCTCGCCGACCGGATGGCGCTCGCCGACGGCAAGCCCATCGCGCCGCGGCTCATGGCGGCCATGGCGCAGCAGGACTGCGGCCAGTGCGGCTACAACTGCGCGGACTACGCCAACGCCCTGGCGGTCAAGACGGAGGAAAGGCTCAATCTCTGCGTCCCCGGCGGCAAGGAAACGCTCCGCATGCTGAAGGCGCTGGCGGCGGAGATCGGCTCGGCCGCTCCGGCGGGTGCGCCGGAACCCTCCGCATCTGCGCCCGCTCCGGCGGCCCTCCCCGGCAGGTCGCGGGAGGCGCCGGTGGCCGTGCCCTTCCTGTCACGCCGCCGGCTCACTGGCGTCAGGTCGGAGAAGGAGACCTACCACGTCGAGTTCAACCTTGCGGAAGCGGGCCTCGACTACGTCGCGGGCGACGCGCTCGGTGTCTTCCCCACCAACGAACTCGGCCTCGTCGACCAGATCATCGCCATGCTCGGCGCCTCGCCCCTCGCCCCGGTCCGCGGCCGCACGCTGCGCGCCGTGCTCGCCGAGGATGTCTCGCTGTCGCCGGCCCCCGACAGCCTGTTCGAACTCGTGTCCTTCCTCACCGGCGGCGCGCAGCGCGAGAAGGCGCGGGCGCTGGCCCGCGGGGAGGATCCGGACGGTGATGCAGCCCACCTCGACGTCCTCGCCGTACTCGGCAAGTTTCCGGCGGCGCGGCCCCATCCGGAGGCCTTTGTCGAGGCTCTGGAGCCGCTGCAGCCACGGCTGTACTCCATCTCGTCCTCGCCGAAAGCCGTTCCCGGCCGGGTCAGCCTCACCGTCGATGCGGTGCGCTACGTGATCGGCAAGCGGCGCCGGCTCGGCGTCGCCTCCACCTTCCTCGGGGAGCGCGCGGCCGAGGGCGGCCCTGTCCGGGTCTACTTGCAGCGCGCCCACGGCTTCGGGCTGCCGGCGGACCCGTCCCTTCCCGTCATCATGGTCGGGCCCGGCACCGGCGTGGCGCCGTTCCGCGCCTTCCTGCAGGACAGGGCGGCGGATGGTGCGCCCGGGCCGAACTGGCTCTTCTACGGCCACCAGCGGCAGGCGACCGACTTCTTCTACGCCGACGAACTCGCCGCACTGAAGGCCTCCGGCGTGCTGACGCGCCTGTCCCTCGCCTGGTCGCGCGACGGCACCGAAAAGATCTACGTCCAGGACCGCATGCGCGAGACCGGCGCCGAACTCTGGCGCTGGCTGGAGGCCGGCGCCCATTTCTACATCTGCGGCGACGCCAAGCGCATGGCAAAGGACGTGGAGGCGGCCCTCGTCGACGTCGTCGCCACCCATGGCGCCCTCAGCGCAGACGCAGCGGTGGCCTATGTGCAGGCGATGAAGAAGGCGGGGCGCTACCAGGCCGACGTCTACTGAGCGGGAAGGCCCCCGAAACGCCCCCATCGCCTTGACAAGGCGGCATCGACCTGTCACATCGGCCGCAACCAGCCGGCGGCGACGCGGCGGGCATATGCCTGCTGTTCCCAAGGCCCGACCCGTTCACCGACCTTTCGAGGACTTGCCATGGCCAAGGCCGCCACCATCAAGATCAAGCTGATCTCGACCGCCGACACCGGCTACTTCTACACCGCGAAGAAGAACTCGCGGACCATGACCGACAAGCTGACCAAGAAGAAGTACGACCCGGTCGCGCGCAAGCACGTCGAGTTCAAGGAAGCCAAGATCAAGTGATCGGGCGGTCGGCATCGCCGATCGAGGTTTCAGACGGCCCCTTCGGGGCCGTTTTTCGTTTGCGAGGTGATCTGTCGGAGAACAGGCCCACGTCCGCCGGCGGCCGGCCTGCCCCATGCGTTCAGCCGTGCTGGCCGAACTTGGCGTACCAGGTGACGAGGCCGACGAGGACCAGGAGGCCGAGGAAGAACAGGACGGCGACTGTCTGCTGGAGGGGCGTTGCCGGCAGCTTCTTCGGTCCGATATCGTCCTGCTGTGGATCACTCATGGTCCGTCCCGTCTCAGAGCCAGCACCATGGCCGATCGCTGCCACCGCCGGCAAGCACGGCGCGGCGGCGACTGCGGGGATCGATGCGGGTTCGGAAGTTCCCTGTTCGGGCAAGGTGGCCGGCCGGGCCAACGGCAAAGCGGAGAGGCCATCCGCGCCGAACCCGACCGGCCGACCCTACGGTTCCCAGGAGATGCGGCGGACCTGAGTGCACGCAGGGTTTCGATCAGGCCGACGCTGAACTCCCCGAGAGGAGGTCACAGCCTGATCTGCCCCTAACCCTAGTCCCGGGCCGGCAGGTCTTCAACGGTTTCACAGAAGAACTGCCGGTAAACCGTTCCTTAACCTGAAGAAACAAGGTTTACCGTCAGGGTAAACGCTGGCCGCGTCAGGCCGCGTCGAGCACGACCCGGTTGCGGCCGTCGCGCTTGGCGCGATAGAGCGCCTGGTCGGCGCGCTTCAGGATCACATCGGCGTCCACGTCGCTGCCCTGGCGCTGGGCCATGCCGATGGAGACGGTCACATCGATGGCGCGCGCGCCCTTGTTGATGGGAAACGGATCACCGGCGACACGGTTGCGGATGCGCTCGGCGACGATGGAGGCGACGCCCGCATCCGTGTCCGGCATGATCACCACGAACTCCTCGCCGCCGAGACGGCAGACGAGGTCGATGCCGCGCACGCTCTTGCGCAGGCGCTGGGCGAACTCACGCAGCACCTCGTCGCCCGCGTCGTGGCCGTAGGTGTCGTTGACCGCCTTGAAGTAGTCGATGTCGAGAACGAGCACCGAGAGCGGCTTGCCGCGCATGGAGGCCTGTTCGACCAGCGTCCCGAGGTGGCTCTCCATGTAGCGGCGGTTGTGGAGGCCCGTCAGGCCGTCGGTGATGGCCATTTCCATCGACTGCTGGACATTGTCGCGCAGGCGCGCCGTGTAGCGCTTCTTGCGCACCTGGGTGCGCACGCGCGCCGCCATCTCGTTGCGGTCGATCGGGCGCATCAGATAGTCGTTGGCGCCGATGTCGAGGCTGCGCAGGAGCCGCGCCTCGTCCTCGGGCTCGGCCACAACGAGCACCGGCAGGCCGCGGGTGCGGTCGAGGGTTCGCAATTGCGAGCAGAGGCGCAGCGGGTCGAAGTCGGAGAGGCCGAGCGACACCATGACGAGGTCGTAGTCGCCTTCGGCAGCGCGGAACAGCGCCTCCTGCGGCCGGGTCTCGACCTCCACCTGGTGGTGGTTGCGCAGCGCCTGGGCGATTCGCTCGTGGGAGGACGCGCGGTCGTCGACGACGAGAATGCGGCCGTCGAGCCCGCTCTCGGACACCGCCTCGAGCAGCGGGTCGCGCATGCCGATCTCGCGCGACGTCACGGCGCGCATGCGCAGCTCGTCCTGCATCATCTTCAGGCGGACGAGGGAGCGCACGCGGGTGACGAGGGCGAAGTCGTTGACGGGCTTGGTGAGGAAGTCGTCGGCCCCGGCCTCGAGGCCCTTCACCCGGTCGGCCGGCTGGTCCAGCGCGGTGACCATGATGACGGGGATGTGGTGGGTCGCCGGATTGGCCTTCAGGCGGCGGCAGGTCTCGAAGCCGTCCATGCCCGGCATCATCACGTCGAGGAGGACGATGTCGCACTGGGCGCGTTCGCAGATGGAGAGCGCCTCGGGCCCGGAACTCGCCGTGACCACGTCGAAATATTCGGCCGAGAGCCGCGCTTCCAGCAGCTTCACATTGGCGAGGATGTCATCGACGACCAGAACGCGTGCGGTCATGGCAGTGTGTCCCCCTCACGCCGCGCCGAGAAAGTGGCGGACGGTCTCGATGAACTTGTTCACGGAAATGGGCTTCGAGAGATAGGCCTCGCAGCCGCCGGCGCGGATGCGCTCCTCGTCGCCCTTCATGGCGAAGGCGGTGACGGCGATGACCGGAATGTGCCGAATCGTCTCGTCCTCCTTGATCCAGCGCGTGACGTCGAGGCCGGAGACCTCGGGCAGCTGGATGTCCATGAGGATGAGGTCAGGATGGTGCTCGCGGGCGAGCGAGAGGGCTTCCGTCCCGTTGCGGGTCTGGATCGTCCGGTAGCCGTTGGCTTCCAGGAGATCGTGGAAGAGCTTCATGTTGAGCTCGTTGTCTTCCACGATCATGACGGTTTTCGACATCGACCACTCGCATTTCCCGAACGGCCGCGGATGGTTGCCGGACCTTGACGGATAGCCCACAAGCTAGCGCCAAATCCTTTCAAAAGGACAAACCATGACGTTGCGTCCGCATGAACGAAACAGGGCCGCCGCCGAGGACATCGCCGCCCGCGCCCTCGCCTTCCTCGCCGCCGACGAGGAGCGCCTCACCCGTTTCGCGGCGCTGGCCGGCATCGATCTCGGGCAGATCCGCGAGATCGCCGGGCAGCCCGGGTTCCTGGCGGCGGTGATGGAGCACCTGATGGGGGACGAGCCCATGCTGCTCGCCTTCGCCGCGGAGGAAGGAGTGAAGCCGGAGGTCGTCGTCAGGGCCGCCCACGCGCTGGGTGCAGGTCCCTGGGAGCGGGACCACGCCTGATGCCAAAAGTCCCCTTGAAGCGGCACGCCTTCGCGTCCACGGTCCTGCCATGGCCGCCCTCGCCTTCTGCCGCGACTGCCTGACCGAAGCTGCGTCTGGCGCGCTTCGCTGCCGCGCCTGCGGGTCGCCGCGCATCGCCCGCCACGATGAGCTCGGCACCCTGTCGATCGCCCATGTCGACTGTGACGCCTTCTATGCGGCGGTGGAGAAGCGCGACGATCCGAGCCTCGTCGACAAGCCACTCATCATCGGCGGGGGCCGGCGCGGCGTCGTCTCCACCTGCTGCTACGTGGCGCGAATCCACGGCGTCCGCTCGGCCATGCCCATGTTCAAGGCCCTGCAGCTGTGCCCCGAGGCCGTGGTCATCAAGCCGAACATGGAGAAATATGTCGGTGTCGGCAGGCAGGTTCGCCAGGCCATGCGGGCGCTGACCCCGCTGGTGGAGCCGCTGTCGATCGACGAGGCCTTCCTCGACCTCACCGGCACCGAGCGGCTGCACGGGGCGCCGCCCGCCGTGGTGCTGGCCCGCTTCGCCCGGAGCGTCGAGAAGGAGATCGGCATCACCGTGTCGGTCGGGCTCTCCTACAACAAGTTCCTCGCCAAGATCGCCTCCGACATGGACAAGCCGAGGGGCTTTGCCGCCATCGGCCGGGCCGAGGCGCTGGATTTCCTGGGCTCGAAGCCGGTCTCGCTCATCTGGGGCGTCGGGCGTGCAACGCAGGAGGCGCTGGAACGGGAGGGTTTCAGGCTGATCGCCGACCTCAGGCGGCTGGACGAGGGCGACCTGATGCACCGGTTCGGCGCCATGGGGCTGCGGCTGGCCCGGCTCAGCCGCGGCGTCGACGACCGGCGCGTCTCACCCGACGAGGAAACCAAGTCGATCTCGGCCGAGACCACCTTCGACACCGACATCCGCGATGCCAGGACACTGGAGAAGAAGCTGTTCCTGCTCTGCGAGAAGGTCTCGGCACGGGCCAAGGCGCAGGGCTTCGCGGGCACCACCGTGACGCTGAAGCTGAAGACGGCGGACTTCAAGATCCGCACCCGCTCGCGGGCCCTACCCTCTCCGACCCTCCTCGCCGCCCGGCTGTTCGAGGTGGGCCGCGACATGCTGGTGAAGGAGGCCGACGGCACGGCCTACCGGCTCATCGGCATCGGCATGTCCGAACTGACCGATCCGGCCAAGGCCGACCCCGCGGACCTCGTCGATCCCTCCATCGCCCGCTCGGTCAAGGTCGAGGGCGCCGTCGACGCCCTGCGCACCCGCTTCGGCAAGGCGGCAGTGGTGAAAGGGATCACCTTCGACGACTGAAGCCCTCAGGGCCGCGTGCAGGCCGTCTCCGGCTGCCATTCGAGGCTTGCCAGGTCGCCGCGCAGCGAGAACTCGCCGTAATGGATGACGAGCTGGCGCGAGACGCCGTTCTCGTAGAGTTCGAAGGCGATGGAATAGGCCGGGTTGGGGCTGTCGCGGCCGTCCTCGAAATAGCTGATCGTCACCGGCCAGCGGGCGAGTGCCGCGAGCTTCGGGTCGCGGGCGGCCACCTCCACCTCGCCGGCGCCCGGCGCGATGCGCCGGCCGATGATGGCGGTGGCGTTGTAAAGCTTCTCGCCGGTTTCGGCGCCGTCATAGACCTTCACCTCGAGAATGGTGCGGCCCTCGCGGGCGGCCTCGACGAGGCGGATGAGGTGCTCCGTCGGGAAGATCGCGGCGCGGTCGATCTGGCGGGTCAGTTCGCGCGGCCGCCGGACCGCGACGTTCACGGCGTCCGGGCCGCGCGTCGCCGTGCCGTCCGTCTCGGTCTGGGCGGCGCCGTTGTGGCTGGAGCGCGAGGTGAAGCGGAAGCCCGAGCCGTCGCCTTCCTCGAAATGGGCGGTGCGCACGTCCATGACCAGGCGGTTGCCGTTCATGCTGAGCTCGACCACCTGGCGGAACGAGGTGGTGAAGCCCTCGCAGCGATTGCCCGCCGTATCGAAGAGAATGCGCCCGCGGGCCTGGTCGAGGCCGCGGGCGGCCCGGCGGGTGTCGAGGCTGAGGTCGTAGACGGCCCGGTGGGGCGCAAGAACGGCAGGAGCGGCCGCCTGGGCCGAGGCCGAACTTCCGCCGGATCCCGAGAGAACGAGTGCCGCGAAGACGGCGGCAAGGGCGGGGCGGACGGCGGGCATCGGGCGAACTCCTGGCGGCGAACCGGCGGAATCGGCCGCACGGCGGCCCTCGGCATCGCAGCATAGAGAGGCCGGGACAGGGCGACAACGCGGCATGGTCGTGTCGCGCCGCGGCGCCTTGCCCCGGCAGTCTGGTTGGGGCAGGTTCCGCGGCGTCCCTCCCGCCGCCCGAGGTTTTCCGATGTCCACCATTGCCGCCCGCCTTGCCGAACTGGGCATCGTCCTGCCGAACCCGGTGGCGCCGATCGCCAACTACGTGCCCTTCGTACGTTCCGGAACCCTGCTGGTGGTCTCCGGCCAGATCTCCCTGGGACCGGACGGCCTGATGGCCGGCAAGCTCGGCGGCGGCGTCTCCATCGAGGAGGGGCAGAAGGCGGCCCGCCAGTGCGGCCTCAACGTCATCGCGCAGATCCAGTCGGCCGTCGGCAATCTCGACAACGTCATCCGCATCGTCCGCCTCGGCGGCTTCATCAACTGCACGCCGGACTTCCTCGACGCGCCGAAGGTGATGAACGGCGCGTCCGACCTGATGGTCGAGGTGTTCGGCGACAAGGGCCGCCATGCCCGCTCCACCATCGGCGTCGCGGCCCTGCCCGCCAACGCCGCGGTCGAGGTCGAGGCCATGGTCGAGATCGCCTGATGGCGGGCCGCGGCGATCTCGGCTGGCTGACGGCGCGTCCCATCGCCCATCGCGGGCTGCACGGGCTTGCGCCGGGCGTGGTCGAGAATTGCCCGCGGGCCTTCGAGGCCGCCATCGCCGGCCGCTACGCCATCGAATGCGACGTGCAGCCGACCGCGGACGGCGATGCCGTCGTCTTCCACGACGGCACGCTCGACCGCCTGACGCAGGCCGGCGGCCGGGTCGACGCCCTGCCGGCGGCGGCGCTGAAGGCCCTCGCCTTCAAGACGACCGGCGACCGGATGATCACGCTCTCCGAGCTCTTCGCCCTGGTCGCCGGCCGGGTGCCTCTGGTCGTCGAGATCAAGTCGGAGTTCGACGGCAAGCTCGGGCTCACCAGAACGGTCGCGGCGCTCGCCGCCGCCTATGCCGGACCGGTGGCGCTGATGTCCTTCGATCCGGGCCCGATCGCCTGGCTGAAGGAGAATGCGCCGGGTCTCGTGCGCGGCATCGTCGCCGAGTCCCACTATGCCGGCGCGCATTGGGCCCGGCTGCCCGCCGCCATGCGGACCGACCTCGCCGCCCTCGGCCACATGGAGCGGACAGACCCGGACTTCCTCTCCTGGCGGGTTGCGGACCTGCCGAGCGTCGCCACCGAGCGCTACCGCGGCTCGCTGCAGCGGCCGGTCATCTGCTGGACGGTCAGGACGGATGACGAGCGTGTGATCGCCGCCCGTCACGCCGATCAGGTGACCTTCGAGGGCTATCTCGCCTAAGCTCCGGAACATGAGTTCCATGCCCTTCACCCTCCGCGTCGCCACCAGCATCGCGGACATTCCGGCTCAAGTCTGGAACGCTTGCGCGGCGGACGAGGCGGGCCACGTCGACCCCTTCCTCGACCACGCCTTCTTCCTCAGCCTCGAGGAGTCGCGCTCCGCCGTCCGCGAGACCGGCTGGCTCGGCCACCACCTCATCCTCGAGCGTGGCGGCGAGATCGCGGGCGTCATGCCCTGCTACCTGAAGAGCCACTCGCGCGGCGAGTATGTCTTCGACGGGGGCTGGGCCGAGGCCTACGAGCGGGCCGGCGGGCGCTACTACCCGAAACTTCAGGTGAGCGTGCCCTTCACGCCCGCCACCGGCCGGCGGCTGCTGGTGCGCCCCGGGGCCGAAGCCGATCTCGCCCGCACCGCCCTGGTCCAGGGCGCGGCGCAGGTGACGCTGCAGTCGGGGGTCTCGTCGCTGCACGTCACCTTCTGCCGCGAGGACGAATGGGAGCTGATGGCGGCGGCCGGTTATCTCCAGCGCACCGACACCCAGTTCCACTTCGAGAACGAGGCCTACGGGACCTTCGACGACTTCCTCGCCGCCCTGTCCTCGCGCAAGCGCAAGGTGATCCGCCGCGAGCGGCGTGAGGCCCTGGAGGGGCGTGGCATCACCATCCGCTGGCTCACCGGCGCGGAGCTCACGGAGGCGGTCTGGGAGCGGTTCTACGAGTTCTACATGGACACCGGCTCGCGCAAATGGGGCAGGCCCTACCTCACCCGTGCCTTCTATTCACTGATCGGCGAGCGCATGGCCGATCGCATCCTGCTGGTGATGGCGGAACGGGAGGGCCGCTATGTCGCCGGCGCCATCAACTTCATCGGCCGGGAGGTGCTCTATGGTCGCCACTGGGGCGCGGTGGAAGAGCATCCCTTCCTGCATTTCGAGGTCTGCTACTACCAGGCCATCGACTATGCGATCCTCCACGGGCTGAAACGCGTGGAGGCGGGCGCCCAGGGCGAACACAAGCTCGCGCGCGGCTACCGGCCGGCGACGACCCGCTCCGCTCACTTCATCGCCGACCGCGGACTGCGCCGCGCCGTCGACGACTATCTCGCGCGCGAGCGCAGCTATGTGGCCGAGGCGGTCGAGGAGCTGGGCGCGATGACGCCGTTCCGGCGCGGCATCCCCGACGAGCAGGACTGACCGGCAGGTCTCACAGATCGACCCCGCCGAGGCCCTCGGCGATGCTGCCGACGACGCTGCCGACCCCCGAAGCGATGGAGCCGACGGTTTCGACGGCCCCGGATGCGATGGCTCCGCCGGTCTCGAAGGCGCTGCCGGCGAGGGTCCCGGCGGTCTGGGTGACGCTGGCTGCGGCCGAGGCGGTGGCCTGGCCGGCCGAAGTGACGGCGGTACCGACCACGTCGAGCACGTTCGTCGCGAGATCGGCAACGTCGAACCACGAGCCGGATTCCGCCGCCTTCTTCTGCTCTTCCTCCTGCTGCGCCGCGGCGGCCGCGGCCGCAGCGGGATCGGGCATGGTCATGGTGGTCTCCCGAGGGACGGTGGTGACAGGACGAAACTCGCCGGGCCGCGTTTCACCGGGATGGCGCGGGACCCGTCCGAATGTGACGCGGAATCGGCCCGGCTGCCAATGTGAACGCGGGCTAAACCGCGCGATATCGGCGGTTCAGCATGGGAGGACGAGGATGCAAACACGAACCGCCCGAGACGGTTCGCCCAAGGTCCACAAGGAGACACCGCCATGATCCATCGTCGTTCGTTCTTCACCGCCCTCGGTGCCGGCGTCGCCGCCACGGCGCTTGCCGCCGCCGCCGCGCAGGCCGCCCCCCTCGCCACCGTGGCTGGGGACTCTCTCTCCACCGAGACCGTCGCCACCCCGGTCCCTGCCGAGCCGCTCGAGATGCGTCGCCATGCCCGCCGCCGTGTCCGCCGCGTGGTGCGTCGCAGCCGCCGCCGGACCCGCCGCATCGTGCGCCGCGCCCGCCGCCGGAGCTGAGAGCTTCCCGCGCCCGGCGACACGACCTCGGTCGCCGGGCGTCGATCTTCAGAAACAGTCCCCTGACACGTTTGGAAACGAAGCGGCTTGACGTCGCGTCAACCGGCGCAGCACTCTCTTCCCGGATGCGCCAGGACAGCCTTCAGGAGGATTGAGAATGATCCATCGTCGTACCTTCTTCGCAGCGGCCGCAGGAGCCGTCGCGGTTGCCGCCGCCGGCAGTGCCGCCCAGGCGGCTCCCACCGCCACCGCCGCGGCGCCCGTTGCCGCCGCCCAGCCGACGGAGATGCAGTACTACATCATCCGCCGCCGCCGCGTTCGCTACTTCTATCGCCCGCGCCGCCGGGTCTTCTTCGTCCGTCGCCGCTACTATCGCCGCCGCTTCTACTGGTGAGCCGACGCGCGGCTTGACGCCGCGCCCCGTGATTGCGACACCCTCGCGGACCGGTTCGCGAGGGTGTTTCCATGTCAGCCACCGCCTATGATCCCAACAACGTCTTCGCCAAGATCCTGCGCGGAGAGATGCCGGCCCAGAAGGTCTACGAGACCGACAAGGTGCTGGCCTTCATGGACATCATGCCGCGCGCCGATGGCCACGTGCTGGTCATCCCGAAGGCGGCTGCCCGCAACATCCTCGACATCCATGCCGACGACCTCGCCGACCTGGCGCGCGCCGTCCAGTTCGTCGCCAAGGGCGTCAAGCGGGCCATGGCGGCTGACGGCCTGACCATCCAGCAGTTCAACGAGACCGCCGGCGGCCAGGTGGTGTTCCACATCCACGTCCACGTGCTGCCGCGCTGGGACGGCGTTCCGCTGCGGCCCCACACCGGCGCGATGGAGAACCCGGACGTGCTGGCGACCCATGCGGCGACGATTCGCGTGGCGCTCGAGGCCATGCAGGCGGGCGGCTGACTATTTCAGCCCGAGCCAGGTGGCGCCGCCGACGATGACGAGTTCGGCCGCGAGCACGCCGAAGAGAACCGTGCGGCGGCCGATCCAATAGACGGCAATGCCAGCCACGAAAGCGCCGATCCGCCAGCCGAGCGGCAGGGTGGCGAGCGCGCCGCCGGGAAAGAAGGCGAGCTTGGCGACGACGGCGGCCAGCGTCGCCGTCGCGACCGCCCGCACCCAGATCAGGATTTCCGAATTCTCGTCGAGCCCGCGCCCGACGACCAGCGCCATCCAGCGCCAGATCTCGCTCGGCAGGAAGCCGACGAGGATGAGGGCGATGTAGGGGGTGAGGTCGGAGCCGAAGAGGGTCATGCCGCGTCCCTCGCCCGCTTCAGACGCGCGAGCCCATAGGCGAGCGTGCCGCCGCCGAGACCGGCGTAGAGCAGTTCCAGCCCGTCTCCCGCCAGGGCACCGACGAGCAGGCCGAAGAATCCGAGGGCGATGGCGAGCTGGTCGGAGAGGATCCGTGCGGTGGTGAATAGCGACAGCAGGAAGAAAATCGGCGTGAGAAAGAGCAGTCCGGCGGCAAAGGCGTGGGGAATGACACCGGCAAGGCCGTAGCCCACCGCGGTCGCCGTGGTGGCGGAGGCAAGGAGGCCGGTGCCGAGCCCGAGGAAGAAGGGCACCCGCCCCTCCCCGTCGATCTTCGGCAAGAGACGCAGGCTTTCCACCCAGATCGAGATGGCGACGAGGTGGGCGCAGACGATGGCCGTGACCGGGTGGCGGTTCTGCAGCCGCAGGTAGGGAAGCAGCGAGACGACCATGGGAAGGAGGCGCACCGAGGAGAGCCCGACGGTGAGCCCGACCGCCAGCCACGAGGCGCCGGAGCCAAGGCCTCCCACGAGGATGAGATGGGCCGGCCCCGCCCATATCAGTACCGTCGCGAGCATCGCCCAAGCCAGCGGCATGCCGTAGTCGGCACAGACCGACCCGATCCCGATGAAGGTGGCGGCGAGGATCACGGCCGGCAGCGCCGCGGCCGCGCGGAGGCCCTGGCGATAGTAGGCGCCCTGGCTGAGGGGCGGCAGTGGCGGGTTTGCGGCGTGCATCAGACGTGGATCACTCGGCCAGGCGGCGCGCCGTGGCAAGGAGCGATCCTGCATGCGGGGCATTCGCAGGCCCAAAATGACAAGGCCCGGCGCAATCCCTCGGGATCGGCCGGGCCCTGACGGGTCTCGTTCAGAGTCACTCCGCCTTCAGGGGAACCTTCGGGACAGAGCCAGAGGGGCGCCGCGGCTCGGACGGCACGGGCACGCCCCCTCCGCCACCGCCGCCGCCCTTCGGCTTGCGCTTGGGCTTGGCGGGTGAGGACTTCTTGGCCGCCGCGCTCTTGGCGATGCGGCGCACGTCCGGTGCCACCGGCTCGGCGCGCGGCGTGACCGGTCCGGCGGGATAGTCGAAGGAGAGGATGGGGAAGCCCTCCTCGTCCTTGGAGACGATCACGCGGACATGGCCGCCGTTCTTCAGGCGGCCGAAGAGAAGGTCCTCGGCCAGCGGCTTCTTCACATATTCCTGTATGACCCGCGCCATGGGGCGGGCGCCCATCTGCTCGTCGTAGCCGCGCTCGATCAGCCAGTCCTTCGCGTCCGGCGACAGTTCGATCGTCACCTGGCGGTCGGCGAGCTGGGCCTCGAGCTGGAGGACGAACTTCTCCACGACATTGCCGATCACCTCGGTCGAGAGGTGGCCGAAGGCGATGACGGCGTCGAGACGGTTGCGGAATTCCGGCGCGAAGAGCCGGTTGATCGCCTCCGAATCGTCGCCGGTCCGCTTGTTGCGGGTGAAGCCGATCGCGGGCTTGGCGAGGTCGGCGGCGCCCGCATTGGTCGTCATGATCAGGATGACGTTGCGGAAATCGACCTGCTTGCCGTTGTGATCGGTCAGCTTCCCGTGGTCCATGATCTGCAGGAGGATGTTGAAGAGGTCCGGGTGGGCCTTCTCGATCTCGTCCAGCAGCAGGACGCAGTAGGGATTCTGGTCGACGCCGTCGGTCAGGAGGCCGCCCTGGTCGAATCCGACATAGCCGGGAGGCGCGCCGATCAGCCGCGAGACCGTGAGGCGCTCCATGTACTCCGACATGTCGAAGCGCAGCAGCTGGACGCCGAGCACCTGGCTCAGCTGCTTGGCGACCTCGGTCTTGCCGACGCCGGTGGGGCCGGAGAAGAGGTAGTTGCCGATCGGCTTCTCGGGCTCGCGCAGGCCGGCGCGGGCCAGCTTGATGGAGGCGGAGAGCGCCTCGATCGCCTTGTCCTGGCCGTAGACCACGCGCTTCAGCGTCGTCTCGATGTTGCGCAGCACCTCGGCATCGTCCTTGGAGACGGTCTTCGGGGGAATGCGCGCCATGGTGGCGATCGTCGCCTCGATCTCCTTCAGGCCGATCGTCTTTTTGCGCTTGGCCTCGGGCACCAGCATCTGCGCCGCGCCGCTCTCGTCGATCACGTCGATCGCCTTGTCGGGGAGCTTGCGGTCGTGGATGTAACGGGCCGAGAGTTCCACCGCCGCCTTGATGGCCTCGTTGGTGTAGCGCAGCTTGTGATAGGTCTCGAAGGTGGTCTTCAGGCCCTTCAGGATCTCGATGGAATCCTCCACCGTCGGCTCGCTGACGTCGATCTTCTGGAAGCGGCGGACGAGGGCGCGGTCCTTCTCGAAATACTGGCGGTACTCCTTGTAGGTGGTCGAGCCGATGCAGCGCAGCGTGCCCTGGGCGAGCGCCGGCTTGAGAAGGTTCGAGGCGTCCATGGCTCCGCCGGAGGTGGCGCCGGCGCCGATCACCGTGTGGATCTCGTCGATGAACATGATGGCGTTGGGGTGGGCCTCCACCTCCTTGATCACCTGCTTCAGCCGCTCCTCGAAGTCGCCGCGATAGCGGGTACCGGCGAGCAGCGTGCCCATGTCGAGGGAGAAGACGGTCGCCTCCTTCAGCACTTCCGGGACGTCGTTCTCGACGATGCGCTTGGCGAGGCCCTCGGCGATGGCGGTCTTGCCGACGCCGGGGTCGCCGACCAGCAGGGGATTGTTCTTCTGGCGGCGGCAGAGCACCTGGATGGTACGGCTGATCTCACTGTCGCGGCCGATCAGCGGGTCGATGCGGCCCTCGCGCGCCTTCTTGTTGAGGTTGACGCAATAGGTGTCGAGCGCGTCGCCCTTCTTCTTGTCGCCCTCGGAAGCCTTCTCCTTGGCCTCCTCCGGTTCCTCGGCGCCCTTCGGTGCACGGGTCTCGGACAGCCCGGCCCGCTTGGCGATGCCGTGGCTGATGTAGTTGACCGCGTCGTAGCGGGTCATGTCCTGCTCCTGCAGGAAATAGGCCGCGTGGCTCTCGCGCTCGGCGAAGATCGCCACCAGCACGTTGGCGCCCGTCACCTCCTCGCGGCCGGAGGACTGGACGTGGATGACGGCGCGCTGGATGACGCGCTGGAACCCGGCGGTGGGCTTGGAATCCTCCGACCCGTCGGTGATCAGGTTCTCGAGCTCGGAGTCGACGTAGCCGACGAGGCTCTTCTTGAGCTTCTCGAGATCGACGCTGCATGCCTTCATCACCGCCGCGGCGTCCTGGTCATCGACCAGGGCGAGCAGCAGATGCTCGAGAGTCGCATATTCGTGGCGACGCTCGTTGGCGAGCGCGAGTGCCCGATGGAGCGACTGTTCAAGGCTGCGGGAGAATGAAGGCAAGGGAACCTCGTCAACGTTCGCTGTGCGCCGTAGCGCCGAAGAGTGCCGGAAAACCGGCACCCGCAAAACTCATTTCTTTTCCATCACGCATTGCAGCGAATGCTGGTTCTTACGGGCGAAGTCCATGACCTGGGTCACCTTGGTCTCCGCCACCTCGTAGGTGTAGACGCCGCATTCCCCGACGCCGTGCTGGTGCACGTGCAGCATGATGCGCGTGGCGTCGTCGGTGCTCTTGTTGAAGAATTTCTGCAGGATGTGCACGACGAACTCCATGGGGGTGTAGTCGTCGTTGAGCAGCAGAACCCGGTAGAGGCTCGGCCGCTTCGTCTGGGGCCGGGTCTTGGCGATGACGGAGGTGCCGGGCCCCGTGGGGTCCTGGTCGCGCTCGTCCCGCTTGCCGGCCATGACGGTGCCGGCGGTCCACTGTCCCGCCGCCTCGTCCTCGCCCCTCGCCGCTCCTGCGTCCTGTGTCATGGTCCCTGTTTCGTGCCGCATTGACGCCACGCCTGATAGCCGGTTCGATCGATGTCCATTCCGATGGGAAGATGGACGCCTGCACTGCGGGAATCATGCCGAGCCACGCCGCCGGAGGCTAGCCCCAAAATAGGGGCGGACGTGCGGTCTCGCCAGATGTGGTGGACAAAGGCCTCTGCATCCCTGCCGTTCGGCGGGCGCGGCTGCCATGGGGAACGCCAGGTGAACACGAGCGGGTACAGGAACGGCCGGGCACGATGAATGGAGCCGAGATCGCTCTGCGCCTCGTCGGCGCCTTCTACGTGCTGGCCGGGCTGATCGCCGCCCGGCAGATGGTGATGGAGGCTTTCCTCGACAAGGCCCTCGCGGGCCTCACCCTGAAGCCGGTGTCGCGCGCCGACAGGCTGCGCGGCCGGTGGATGCTGGGGATCGCGGCGGGCGTCTTTGGCGGTGGCGTGCTGCTGCTCGCGCTGAGCATCCTCGCCCTCCCCGCCTTCCTCGCCTGCGCGGCCGCGCAGGCCACCTATCTCGGCCATGCGGCGCCGCGGCTGATCGATCCGGAGGACCCGCCCGACCCCGCAGGCCGGCGCCGCACCCGCAACGCCTTTCTCGTCTATCTCTGCGCGACGGGTCTCGTGGCGGCTGCCGCCGCGGAAGGCCATCTGCGCTGGCCGTCGGACGATCCCTGGCCGGCGGCGATCGCCGGCATCGCCCTCGCCGCCTTCGTCGCCTGGCACGTCTCGAAAGCGTCGGAGCCTCTTGGCGAGCGGAGGACCCTCTCCACCAATGCCCTGGAGCCGGAGACGCCGGAGGTGCTGCCCGACAAGGTGCGGCTGATGGTCCGCCCTTTCGTGCTGCCCTTCGCCGACGACGCCACGGGACGTGTCGTGCCGCAGTCCCTCGCCGTCACGACCTTCGGCGAGGCGCTGGTGGCGGAAATTCTCGACTGGGAAGAGGCCTATCTCGCCACCATCCCCCCGCAAAAGCGCACCGGCGGCTTCACCGACCCGGAGGCGGCGGCGCGCCACGAGGCCGAGGGACGCGCCCTGGCAGCGCGGATGGCGGCCGTCCTCGGCGCGCAACGCGTGACCCATGCCCCGGTGGGCACGCCGTTTCCGGAGGCCCCGGAGCGCAGCTACACCCGGCCCGGACGGATCAAGCTGATGGCCGATTACGGCTGCCACCCCCTGTGGTCGATGGACGAGGCCTATTCCGGCAACATCGATCCGGAGGTGCTCGGCCTGTCGCCTGCCCTGGTCGCCGATCTCATGGCCTGGGCGGAGCGGTTCGACGATGCGCTGGACTGGGACAATCCGGGCGTCGTCCGGGACGATGACGGTTTCCTGGCACGGCACGAGCACGAGGGACGCGCCCTCGCCTCCCGGCTGGCGGGCGAGCTGGCAGCCCTGGGACGCGACGTCCAGGTCTATCTCAGGACCCAGGAGCACGGCGTGGTCGAGGTCACGGACGGGAGTTCCCCGCCGTCTCCCGCCTGAGCGTCACGCCGCCTTCTTCGTTTCCGCGATCTTCACGAGGTTGCGCAGGATGACCGCCGTGCCCTTCAACCGGTCCTCGGGCTTCGGCCAGTCGCGGATGAAGACGATCTTCTGGTCGGGGCGAACCTTGGCCAGCGAGCCCTGCTCGCCGATGTAGCGCACGAGACCGGCGGGATTGGCGAATTTGCCGTCCCGGAAGGTCATGACGATGCCGCGCGGACCTGAATCGACCTTCTCGACATTGGCTCTGCGGCAATAGGCCTTGATCACCGCCACCTTGACGAGGTGCTGGACCTCGTCCGGCAAGGGGCCGAAGCGGTCGATCATCTCGGCGGCGAAGGCGTCGATCGCCTCGTCGGTGTCGAGGTCGCCGAGGCGGCGGTAGAGCTGCAGCCGGAGGCCGAGGTCCTCCACATAGGTCTCGGGAATGAGGATGGGCGTGCCCACCGTGATCTGCGGCGACCACTTGTCCTCGACGGTCTCCTCCACGAGGCCCGCCTTCATCATGGTCACCGCCTCCTCCAGCATCTGCTGGTAGAGCTCGTAGCCGACCTCCCTGATGTGACCCGACTGCTCGTCGCCGAGCAGGTTGCCGGCGCCACGGATGTCGAGGTCGTGGGAGGCGAGCTGGAACCCGGCGCCCAGCGTGTCGAGCGACTGGAGAACCTTGAGGCGCCGCTCGGCCTGCGGCGTCACCGGCTTCTTCTCCGGCAGCGTGAAGAGCGCATAGGCGCGGGTCTTGGCCCGGCCGACACGGCCGCGCAGCTGGTAGAGCTGGGCGAGGCCGAACATGTCGGCGCGCCAGACGATCAGCGTGTTGGCGCGGGGGATGTCGAGGCCGGATTCGACGATGGTGGTGGAGAGCAGGATGTCGACCTTGCCGTCGTAGAAGGCGCCGATCCTGTCCTCGAGGTCGCCGGCCGCCATCTGGCCGTGGGCGACGATGAACTTCGCCTCGGGCACGTGCTCGCGCAGGAAGGCCTCCGCCTCGGCCAGGTCCTCGATGCGCGGGCAGACGAAGAAGGCCTGGCCGCCGCGGAAGCGCTCGCGCAGCAGGGCCTCGCGGATGATGAGCGGATCGAAGGGCGTCACGAAGGAGCGCACCGCCAGGCGGTCGACCGGCGGCGTCGCGATGATCGACAGGTCGCGTACACCGGTCATGGCGAGCTGCAGGGTGCGCGGGATCGGCGTCGCGGTCAGGGTCAGCACGTGGACCTCCGCCCGCAGCTCCTTCAGCCGCTCCTTGTGCCCGACGCCGAAGTGCTGCTCCTCGTCGACGATGACGAGGCCGAGATCCTTGAAGGAGATCGCCTTGCCGAGGAGGGCATGGGTGCCGACGACGACGTCGACCGTACCGTCGGCGAGGCCCTTCTTGGCGGCGGCGAGATCGGCGGAGCCGACCATGCGGGAGGCCTGGGCCACCGTCACCGGCAGGCCCTTGAAGCGCTCCGCGAAGGTCTTGTAGTGCTGCCGCGCGAGCAGGGTCGTCGGCACCACCACGGCCACCTGCTTGCCGCTCATGACGGAAGCGAAGGCGGCGCGCAGCGCCACCTCGGTCTTGCCGAAGCCGACATCGCCGCAGATCAGCCGGTCCATCGGTCGGCCCGACCCCATGTCCTCGAGCACGGAATCGATGGCGCCCGCCTGATCGTCGGTCTCGTCGTAGGGGAAGCGGGCGGCGAATTCGTCATAGGCCCCGTCGGGTGCCACGAGCTTCGGCGCCTCGCGCAGGGCGCGGGCCGCTGCGATCTTGATGAGGCCGGCCGCCATTTCGAGGATGCGCTTCTTCAGGCGGGCCTTGCGGGCCTGCCAGGCGCCACCGCCGAGCTTGTCGAGCTGGGCCTCCGCATCCTCGGAGCCGTAGCGCGTCAGGAGTTCGATGTTTTCGACCGGCAGGAACAGCTTGTCGCCGCCCGCATAGTGCAGCTCGACGCAGTCGTGCGGCGCGCCGGCCGCCGTGACCGTCTTCAACCCGACGAAGCGGCCGATGCCGTGGTCGACATGGACGACGAGGTCGCCGGCCGACAGGCTGGTGACGTCCGACAGGAAGTCCTGCGCGCGCTTGCGCCGCTTCTGGGCGCGGACCAGCCGGTCGCCGAGAATGTCCTGCTCGCCGATGACGGCGAAATCCGGCGTCTCGAAACCCTCTTCCACGCCGAGGACCGCCAGCGCGATCTCGTCGCCGCGCAGGGCCTGCGCCGCGGACCAGCTCGCCACCGGGCGCAACGCCTTCAGCCCGTGGTCCTCGAGGATCGGCTGGAGCCGCTCGCGCGAACCCTCGGACCAGGCGGCGACGAGAACGCGCTTCTTGTCCTTGCGCAGCGCCGCCACATGGGCCGTGACAGCATCGAAGACGTTGGCGTTCTCGTCGGCGCGCTCGGCGGCGAAGGAGCGGCCGCGCCGGCCGTCGAGGTCGATCATCACGCCGTCAGAGGCACCGGCGAGCGCGAAGGGCGACAGCCGGACGACCGCCTCGCCGCCGCGCCGGTGCTCCCAATCGGATGGCGAGAGGTACAGCGCGTCCGGCGGCAGCGGCTTGTAGGAGGCGGAGGAATCCTGCTCGAGCGCGGTCTTTCGCGCATCGTAGTAGTCGGCGATCGTGGTCAGGCGCTCGCGGGCCGCCTCCTCGACCTGCGCGTCGAGGACGACGCCGGCATCGGGCAGGTAATCGAACAGGGTGTCGAGACGGTCGTGGAAGAGCGGCAACCAGTGCTCGACGCCGGGGTGGCGGCGGCCCTCGGAGACCGCCTCGTAGAGAGCGTCGCCCTTGGTGGAGCCGCCGAAGGCGCGCACATAGGCGAGCCGGAACTTCGACATGGTCTCGGTGGTGATCTGCATCTCCGCCGTCGGCACGAGGTCGAGGCGGCGCAGGTTGCCGGTCGTGCGCTGGGTCTCCGGGTCAAAGGAGCGGATGGATTCCAGCGTGTCGCCGAAGAAGTCGAGGCGAATGGGCGCGTCGAGCCCCGGCGCGAAGAGATCGAGGATGCCGCCGCGGACGGCATATTCGCCGACCTCGCGCACGGTCGAGGTGCGCAGGTAGCCGTTGATCTCCAGCCACGCCTGGAGGTCGGCCATGGCGATGACGTTCCCCGGGGCCGCCGACAACGACTGCTTGGCGAGCACGGCGCGGGCCGGAACACGCTGCAGCGCGGCGTTGACCGTGGTGAGCACGATGGCGGGGGTCGACCGGCCCGTGGTGCGCGCAAGCCGCGACAGGGTCAGCATCCGCCGCGCCATGACGGCGCCGTTGGGCGAGGCGCGGTCGTAGGGCTGGCAGTCCCAGGCGGGAACGGGAAGGATCTCGATGCCGGGCGCGAAGAAGCCGAGCGCCGTCTCCATGGCCTGCATGCGCGGGCCGTCGCGGCAGATCACCAGCAGCTCGGGCGAGGCCTGGTCGCCCTTGGCGTGGAGCTGTCGTGCGAGGTCGGCGACGACGAGAGCATCGTAGCCCTGCGGAACGCCCGCGAGGGTCAGGCGCCCGCGCGAGGCGACGACGTCGGCGGGAGAACGCTTCGCCATCAGCCGACCCAGGCCCCGCGGCCCTCGGCGTGGAAGGTCTTCAGCGCGCGGAACACGCTCGTGTCGTAGTTGCCGGGCGTCTCGGCCTTGTCGGTCACCCAGGCGAAGAGGTCACGGTCGGGGACCTCGATCAGCCGCTCGAAATCATCGAGCTCGGCCTCGCTGAACTCGCCGATATGGACGTCGGCGAAGCGGCCCATGATCAGGTCCATCTCGCGCGTGCCGCGATGCCACGAGCGGAAGAGGATCTTCCGGCGGCGCGGATCGAGATCGGCGGAGGAACGGGTGGTTCCGGTCATCGATGAAGGCCTCGTTGCGTGTTGCACGGCATCTACGCGCGAGGCCCGTTTCCGGAGCCGGCGCGAATGCAGGGCAGCTAACGGCAAAAGCCGGGCAGGCCCTTTCGGACGAAACCCGGTGCGGTGCACCCCTAGCAAAGGCGGAGAGGGATTTACAAGCCACGCGGACCGCGGGCCTGTCGGCAGCGGACGCCACGGACTAGATTGCCCCCATGCGTCCCACGCGACTCGATCCCCTGTTCGCGCCTCTGACAACCCTGAAGGGCGTCGGCGCCAAGCTCGAAGGCCTCTATGCGAAGCTGCTCGCCAGCGACGGTCCGCCGCGCGTGGTCGACCTCCTCTTCCACCTGCCGAGCGGGCTGATCGACAGGCGGTCGCGGCCGACGCTGGCGGAAGCCGTTCCGGGCGCCATCGTCACGCTCGCCGTGCTGGTGGAGCGCCACCGGCCGGCGCCGCCGGGCAAGTCGCGCGCGCCCTACAAGGTGCTCGTCTCGGACGAGACCGGCGACCTGACGCTCGTCTGGTTCAATGCCCACCGGAGCCGGATCGAGCAGATGTGCCCGGTCGGCGAGACGCGGATCGTCTCGGGGCGGATCGAGCTCTTCGACGGGATGCGCCAGATGGTGCACCCCGACCGGGTGCTGGCGCCGGAACAGGCGGCGACCATGCCGATGATGGAGCCGGTCTATCCGCTGACCGAGGGACTCGGCTCCGGTCACGTGCGGCGCGCCGCAGAAGCTGCCCTCGCCCGCCTGCCCGTCCTGCCGGAATGGCTGGAGCCGCGGCACCTCGCGCGCGAGCGCTGGCCGGACTTCGCCACGGCGCTGAAGCGCATGCACCAGCCCGAAAGCCCTGAGGATTTCGCGCCCGAGGGCCCGGCCCGCTCGCGGCTCGCCTATGACGAGCTCCTCGCCAACCAGCTCGCCCTCGGCCTCGTGCGCGCCAACCTGAAGCGGCCGGCTGGCCGGCGAAACGTCGGCGACGGGTCGCTGCGCGCCCGCATCGGCGGCGCCCTGCCGTTCGCGCTGACGGGGTCGCAGACGACCGCCATCGCCGAGATCGCCGCCGACATGAGCGCGCCGACCCGCATGCTGCGCCTCCTCCAGGGCGACGTCGGCTCCGGCAAGACGGTGGTCGCCCTCATGGCGATGGCCGCAGCGGCAGAAGCTGGCCGGCAATCCGCCCTGATGGCCCCGACCGAACTGCTCGCCCGCCAGCATGCGAAAACGCTGACGCCGCTCGCTGCCGCCGCGGGCCTGAGGGTCGCGATCCTCACCGGCCGGGAAAAGGGCCGCGAGCGCGAGGAGATCCTCGCCGGCCTCGCCTCGGGCGACATCGCCATCGCCGTCGGCACCCACGCCCTTTTCCAGGAGCACGTGCGCTTCCGCGACCTCGGCCTCGCCGTCATCGACGAGCAGCACCGCTTCGGCGTGCAGCAGCGCCTGGCGCTGGCGGCCAAGGGTGAGGCTGTCGACCTCCTCGTCATGACCGCGACGCCGATCCCGCGCACACTGGTGCTGACCTATTTCGGCGACATGGAATCCTCTCAGCTCCGCGAGAAGCCGGCCGGGCGCAAGCCGGTGGACACCCGGGTGATCGGCATGGAGCGGCTCGGCGAGGTGGTGGACGGCATCGGCCGGGCGCTGGAGGCGGGCCGGCAGGTCTACTGGGTCTGCCCGCTGGTCGCCGAGGCGGAGGAGCCGGACGAGAACACGCCCGATCTCGCCGCAGCAGAGGAGCGCTTCGCCCTCCTGCAGCAGCGGTTCGGCGCGGCGGTGGACATGGTTCACGGACAGATGAAGGGCTCCGACAAGGATGCCGCCATGGCGCGGTTTTCTGCCGGGGAGACACGCCTCCTGGTCGCCACCACCGTCATCGAGGTCGGCGTCGACGTGCCCGCCGCCTCCATCATGGTGATTGACCACGCGGAACATTTCGGCCTCGCCCAGCTTCACCAGCTGCGCGGCCGCATCGGCCGCGGGGCGGAGGCCTCGACCTGCATCCTGCTCTACAAGGGGCCGCTCGGCGAGACGGCACGCCGCCGCCTCGACATCATGCGCGAGACGGAAGACGGGTTCCGCATCGCCGAGGAGGACCTGACGCTGCGCGGTGAAGGCGATCTCCTCGGCACCAAGCAGTCGGGCATGCCGGGCTTCCGTCTGGCACGGCTCGAACATCATGCCCCCCTGATGGAAACGGCCCGCAGCGACGCCAGGCTGATGATCGAGACGGACCCGCAACTCGCCTCCAGCCGTGGCGCGGCGCTCCGCGATCTGCTCTACCTGTTCGGTCGCAACGAGGCGATCCGCCTCATCAAGGCCGGCTGACCATGCTTGCCCGCCCCCTTCGCTTTCTCGTCTTCCTCGCGGGCTGCCTGTTCACCGTGATCGGCGTGATCGGCATCATCCTGCCCGGCCTGCCGGGAACGGTCTTCCTGATCCTCGCGGCCTGGTGCTTCGCCCGGTCCTCGCCGCGCTTCGAATGGTGGCTGCTCCACCACCCCCGCCTCGGGCCGCCGGTGCGGACATGGCGCGAGCGCGGCGCCATCGCGCCCCGGATCAAGGTGATCGCCATCGGGTCGATGGCGCTGTCCTGGGGGCTCGTCTGGCTCACAGCCCCGCCGATCGCCATCGCCGTGTCCAGCTTCGCCATCGCCGCGAGCGCCCTCTATGTCGGGACGAGACCCGGCGCATGACCACCCCTCATACCAAGCGCATCGTCTGCGCCGGCATCACCACGCTCGACATCATCTATGGGCTGGACGAGATCCCAACCGTCCCGCTCAAATTCCGCTCGACCCGGATGGTCACTTCCGGCGGCGGTCTCGCCGGAAACGCGGCCACCGCCTGTGCCCGGCTCGGCGCCTCCGTGGCCCTGATCGCGCGGCTCGGCGACGATCCCTTCGCCGGAATGATGATCGAGGAGCTGGAGAGGGACGGCGTCGACTGCGCCCTCGTGCGCCGTTGCCCGGGCCATCGCTCGCCCGTCTCGGCCGTGGTCATCGACCGTCGGGGCGAGCGCCTGGTGGTGAGCTATTCCGACCCGGACATCCCCGCCGACACCGGCTGGATCGACGCTCGCGTCCTCGCCGGTGCCGATGCGACCTATGCCGAGACGCGCTGGATCGAGGCGGCGATGGCGCTGCTGCCGCTGGCGCGGGCGGCGGGCTTGCCCTCGGTGCTGGATGCGGACCGCAAGCCGACCCGTCCCGAGGTGCTGGAGCTCGCGAGCCATGTCGGCTTCTCCGCGCCGGCCCTGCGCGACCTCACCGGCATCGACGACCTTGCCACAGCTCTCGCCCATGCATCCGAAAAGGCTGCCAATGTGTATCTCGTCACGGATGGCGAACGCGGCGCCTGGTACATGGACGGCCGCAGCGTCATGCATGTGCCGGCCTTCCCGGTGACGGCCGTCGACACGCTCGGAGCCGGCGACACGTGGCACGGGGCCCTCGCCGTCGCGCTGGCGGAGGGCCAGCCGCTCGACCGGGCGGTGCGCTTCGCCAACGCGGCGGCGGCCCTGAAGTGCACCGCCTTCGGCGGGCGCAAGGGCATGCCCGACCGGGCGAGCGTCGACGCGCTGCTGGCGGGACGCGGATGACTTGGGGTAAGGTAGAGGCCGTGACGACATCCATCCGCTCCCGCCTCATCGCCGCGCTGGCCGCGCTCTGCCTTGCGGGGTTCCTGACCTCGGCCGAGGCCCGCACGACCGCCGTTCTGATCAAGGGCCTGACCCAGGCGCAGGTCCTCTACCGCTCCGCGACCGTCAGCCTGAGGGGCGGCCGCGCCGAAGAGGCCGAGGCCGCCCTGAAGGCGCTGATCGCGCTCTGGGACGAGACGGCGGCGGCCACCGCGGCCAATCCGCCGCCGGTCGCGGCACGGATCAATCTCTTCGCCGAGGTGATGGAAGGCGGGCGCGCCCGGCTGCGGCGGGCCGCGGAGGTTCTCTCCCAGGGGCGGCAGGACAGCGCGCTCGAGGAACTGGCGCCGCTCAAGCGGGAATGGATCGGCCTTCGCCGCAGCATGGGCCTCTATGGCCTCGTCGAATGCCTCGAGGAATCGAGCGAGGCGGCGGAGGCGCTGATGACACATCGGCGCCAGCCGGCCGACCTGACGCGCGGCGAGACCCGCGGCGACATCATCGCCAAGGCCGCCGTCTACCGGTTCGCCCTGCGCCGCTGCGAGCCCTTCGCCGCGCTGGACCCGGCCGGCAACGGCGAGTTCCGCCGGCAGGCCGAGGCCATCGGCGCCGCCATCGACGTGATCGATTCCGCCCTCAGGCTGCGCGATCCCACCCTGCTCGAACGGGTACTGGGTGACCTCAAGACCTTCGACACGCAACTCTCCCAGCGGTTTGCAGGATAGCTCGCCGCTGGACAGGCCATCCGGCGCCATGCCACCACTTCAACCGATTTGAGCCGCACAGAACGGCAAAGACGGGAGAGACGCATGGCAAAGAGGCTGGCGGGCAAGGTGGCGGTCGTCACCGCGGCAGGTCACGGAATCGGGCGGGCCATCGCCATGGCCTTCGTGGCCGAGGGCGCGAAGGTCATCGCCACCGACATCGACCGGGCGAAGCTCGAGGGGATCGCGAAGGCGAAGAAGCTCCGGCTCGACGTCACATCCACCCGCGCCGTCGAGGCGCTGGCGGCGAAGACCGGCCCCGTCGACATCCTCGTCAACGCCGCCGGCTGGGTGCATCACGGCACCGTCCTCGACACCAGCGAGCAGGACTGGGACCGCTCGTTCGACCTCAACGTCAAGTCGATGCACCGGACGATCCGCGCCTTCCTGCCGGGGATGCTGGAGAAGGGCTCGGGGTCCATCGTCAACATCGCGTCCGGCGCCTCCTCGGTGCGCGGCGTGCTCAACCGCTACGCCTACGGCGCGTCCAAGGCCGCCGTCATTGGCCTGACCAAGTCGGTGGCTATCGACTACATCCGCCGCGGCGTGCGCTCCAACGCCATCTGCCCGGGCACGATCCAGTCCCCTTCCCTCGATGATCGCATCAAGGCGCTGGCGGCCTCCACCGGCCAGTCCGAGGCGGACGCCCGCAAGGCCTTCATCGACCGGCAGCCGATCGGCCGGCTCGGGACGGCCGAGGAGGTGGCGATGCTCGCGGTCTATCTCGCGTCCGACGAGGCCGCCTATACGACGGGGGCCATCCACATCGTCGACGGCGGTTTCTCGCTCTAGGCGTCGAGGGCTCAGCGGAAAAGGGACCGGATGGTGAGCGGGGAGGGGATCGAACCCTCGACCACATGATTAAAAGTCACGTGCTCTACCGCTGAGCTACCCGCCCATCCGGCGGGGGGTTTGGCGGATTGCCGCGGCGAAGTCAATTGCGGGCGACATCGCGACGCGGTGATCTCCCGCGGTCCTCCCCACCGGCATGGAAAAGGGCCCGCATCTTGCGACGCGGGCCCGATTTGGCCGTTACCAGCCGCGGCGATAGGCGCGACGGCGCCAGTAGCGACGGCGATAGCGGCGGTTGCGCCATTCGCGGCGATAGGCGCCGCGGCTGCCCCGACGGAGCACGCGCCCGCGCGGAGTCTGCTCGGACTGCATTTCCACGGGGGCCGCGGCGGTAGCCGGCGCCACGTCGAGCGGAGCGGCATGGGCGGCGCCCGAGAGCCCGCCGGCCGTCGCGACAGCGGCGATGCCAGCGATCGTTCCGAAGAACATGCGTCTGGTTGTCATGGGAGTCTCCTTGATTGGGGTCACGGCTGCGGGGCAGCCATCGCGCCGCGTATGGCGGTAGAACCGGAACGCATGGCGCCGGTAATTGTTCACTCGTCAGGACCGGCGCCGGCCTGTCCGTGCGCCCTGCCCTTTCCATACGGCCCGGTGCCAACCGAGACTTGCGCATGATCCTCCGCCGAATCGTCTTCTTCCTTGCGCTGGCCCTCGGCGTCGTCGCCTCGCAGGTGCCGGAATTTGCCCAGCAGTATCGCCAGCGCCTCGGCGGCGCTGTGGACGAACTCAACCGCATCATTCGCGAGTTCGACGCAGACGCCGCGCGGATGCAGATGAACCGGGACACGGGCCTCGAGAGGCTGCTCGGGAATCCCGACGGCTTCGTACGCCAGCGCGGCGAGCAGATCCGGGCGGATGCGGCGCGCGCGGCGCGGCTCGAGCAGCAGCTGCAGTCCTACGAGAGCGCCGGGCCCTTCTGGCGGCTCGCCACCTTCGCGCGCACCTACGAGCCGGAGATCGCCCGCCGCGCAGTCCAGAACTTCGAGCCGGCGGTGCCCGTCACCTCGGAGGGGCTGGTGATGACCGCCATCGGGTTCATGGTCGGATGGCTCGGCGGACGCGCCGTCATCACGCCGATCCAGCGGCGCCGACGACGGATCCGCACGGAGCGAGCCTAGAGGCTCATTCCGGCGCCATGCGGCGCACGCCGTCCTTGATGAAGACGCGGAACGGCGTGGTGCCGGTGGCGCCGCCCTCGTCCGCCCGCCAGCGGCCGTTGGTGCAGAGGATGCCGCCTGCGGCGGGGACCGCGTCGAACTCCACCCGGTTGCGATAGATCGTGCCGTCCGGTGTCGTGGCGGTAAAGGCCGTGGTGCACTTGCCGTCGGCGACCACGGGGTCGTAGCCGCCGATCATGATGCCGCCGCCCCCGGTGCTGGGGAAAGGGTCGCGCAGAAGCGGCCAGGAGGCATAGTCCTCGGCAGCGCCGGTGCCGCCGACGGCCAGCAGCGTCGCGGCCACGGCCGTCATCATTGTCTTCAGCATGATCGGGTCTCCTCAGGCGGCGCGAAGGCGCGTCGCCTGACGGGAACACCGCGCCCCCGCCTGGTGGATGCAGGGCCGTGCTTGCACCGGGCGCCGGGACGCGGGAACAATGCAGCCCCCTCCCCGGCTGGTGACCCATGTCGCATTCCTGCCCGAAGCACCTCTCCCATCTCCTCGTCGCCCCCGGCAGCGCGGTCGACCTGGACGACATCGATCCGCGCGAGGTGGATTTCCTCGGGGACGAGGACAAGGTCCGCGCCCGCCTGGTGGAGGATGCCGAGGCGATCGACCGGCTGCAGGACCGGCTCTACGCCGAAGGCAAGCGGGCCCTGCTCGTCATTCTCCAGGGCACGGACACCTCCGGCAAGGACGGCACGATCCGCGGCGTCTTCAACGCCACCGGACCGCTCGGCGTCACGGTGACGGCGTTCAAGCGGCCGAGCGAGGAGGAACTCGCCCACGACTTCCTGTGGCGGGTGCACATGGCCGCCCCGCGCCGCGGCACGATCGGCATCTTCAACCGCTCCCATTACGAGGACGTGCTGGTCGGCAGGGTGCGCAACCTCGCGCCGAAGGAGGCGATCGAGGCGCGCTACCGGGCGATCAACGACTTTGAGCGGCTCCTGACCGACAACGGCACGGTGGTGCTGAAGTTCATGCTGCACATCTCCAAGGCCGAGCAGGCCGAGAGGCTGCAGGAGCGGCTGGACGAGCCGGAGAAGAACTGGAAGTTCAACGCCGGCGACCTCGATGACCGCAAGCTGTGGGGCGCCTTCAAGAAGGCCTACGAGACCGCCCTCGCCCGCTGCTCGACCGAGCACGCGCCCTGGCACATCGTGCCGGCGGATCGGAAGTGGGCGCGAAACGCCATCGTAGCGGCCATCGTCCGCGACACGCTGGAGACGATGGACCCGCGCTATCCGAAGATGCCGTGGAAGCCGTCGGATTTCACGATCACCTAGGCCTCGTGGCCAAAGGGCAGCCACAGCTTGACTGCGGCGATCGCGACGAAGCCCAGATAGGACTGCGCGGTCTTGTCGTAGCGTGTGGCGGTGCGCCGCCAGTTCTTGAGCTTGTTGAACAGGCGTTCGATCGGGAATGCCGGCCTGAGCCAATTCCTTACGGATGGCGTCCGCGACGTAGTCCTTAGTGGCCAAGAGCGCCTGGATCCTGTCGGCGATCATGCGCAGCAGCGGCGCAGACCCCTTTACGTCGTGCGCTTCCCCGCCCGTCAAGACGAAGCCCAGCGGACGTCCTTTGGCGTCGCAGCGGGCGTGAAGCTTAGAGGTGAAGCCGCCGCGCGATCGGCCAAGCGCCTCGGTTTGTCAATCAGACGCCGACGCTGTCAGTTGCCCGAGCGGATCGCGACTGATGCCACGCCTGCGCCGATCAGCATCGAGCCGCCAGCCTTATTGATCGCGCCGATCACGCGCTGGTTGCGGACAAGCCCACGGGCGCGGCTGGCAAAGAAGGCGTAGGCGAGCGCATTCGCGAAGGCGATGGCGAGGAAGGTGGCTTGCAGGATGAGAACCTGCGGCCAGAAGGCGAGATGCTGATCGATGAACTGGGGGAAGAAGGCCACGAAGAACAAAATGCCCTTCGGATTGAGGCTGGTGACAAGCCAAGCATGCGCTCCCATGCGCAGAGCGCTTGACGCATCGGTTTTCGGCTCAGCGCTCAAGGTGCCGCCGGCGCGGAACAGCTGGATGCCGAGATAGACGAGGTACGCAGCGCCCACCCACTTCACCACTGTGAACAGGGTTGCGGACGCCATGAGCAATGCGCCGATCCCCAGCACCGACAGAGACATCGCGGTGAAATCGCCCAGCGCGACTCCCACAGCCATCGGCAAGGCCGCCCGCCAGCCCTGACCAAGCGCGTAGGACACGACCAACAGCACGGTCGGCCCCGGTATCAGCACCAATGCGGTCGACGCGGCTACGAAGGCGGTCCAGATCTCAAAGGTCATCGGCAATCCTTATGCAAGGCGCCAGCCATCCATCAGATGGCTCCACTGTCAATCGCCGCGATCGATGGCTTCGTCACCCTGCGCGTAGGTTCGCAGCAGACCTTTGTCCACGAGGCCTAGAAGCTCTCGGGGCTTCAACCCTGCCAGGGAGCGATGTCGCCCCTCGCCCAGCCCTCGCGGACGTCCGCCATGTAGTCGGCGTAGGCCCCGGCGGCGATGGCGGCGCGGGCACCGGCCATCAGCTCCTGGTAATAGGCGAGGTTGATCCAGGTGATCAGCATGGAGCCGAGCATCTCCTCGGTGCGCACGAGGTGATGCAGGTAGGCCCTGGAATAGTCGCGTGCCGCCGGGCAGGACGAGGTTTCGTCGAGGGGCCGCGGGTCCTCGGCATGGCGGGCGTTGCGGAAGTTGACCTTTCCGTACCGGGTGAAGGCCTGGCCATGGCGGCCGTTGCGGGTCGGCATGACGCAGTCGAACATGTCGACGCCGCGGGCGACGGCGGCTAGCAGGTCGTCGGGCGTGCCGACGCCCATCAGGTAGTGCGGCTTCTCGTCCGGCAGGTGCGGCATCACCGCCTCGATCATGGCCAGCATGACCTCCTGCGGCTCGCCGACCGCGAGGCCGCCGATGGAGTAGCCGGGAAAGTCCATGGCGGCGAGGGCACGGGCGCTGGCGATGCGCAGGTCCGGCTGGTCGCCGCCCTGGACGATGCCGAACAGCGCCCTGCCAGCCGGCTGGGCCTCGAAAGTGCGCTTCGAGCGCTCGGCCCAGCGCAGCGACAGCTGCATGGCCTTGTCGATGGCGGCGCGCTCGTTGGGCAGCGCCACGCATTCGTCGAGCTGCATCTGGATGTCGGCGCCGAGCAGGCCCTGGATCTCGACCGAGCGCTCGGGCGTCAGTTCGAAGCGCGAGCCGTCGACATGGCTCGCAAAGGTCACGCCCTGTTCGGTGAGCTTGCGGAGCTTCGCCAGCGACATGACCTGGAAGCCACCGGAATCGGTGAGGATGGGGCCGGTCCAGCCGCCGAAGCGGTGCAGGCCGCCGAGTTTGGCGATCCGCTCGGCGCCCGGGCGGAGCATGAGGTGATAGGTGTTGCCGAGGATCACGTCGGCGCCGAGCGCCTTCACCTGATCCATGTACATGCCCTTGACGGTCGCCTGGGTGCCGACCGGCATGAAGGCCGGCGTGCGGATCGGCCCCCGCGGCGTGGTAACGACGCCCGTGCGCGCGGCGCCGTCGCGGCCGGCGATGGCGAAGGAGAAGCCGGTCATCGCGCATCCTCGCGGAAGAGAAGCGAGCCGTCGCCGTAGGAATAGAACCGGTAGCCGGTGGCGATGGCGCGCGCATAGGCCGCCCTCATGGTGTCGAGCCCGCAGAAGGCGGAGACGAGCATGAAGAGCGTCGAGCGCGGCAGGTGGAAATTGGTCATCAGCACGTCGACGGCGCGGAAGCGGTAGCCTGGCGTGATGAAGATGGAGGTCTCGGCTGCGAAGGGCCGGATGGTGCCGTCATCGGCCGCGGCGCTTTCGAGCAGTCTCAGCGAGGTCGTGCCGACGGCGACGATGCGGCCGCCGCGCGCGCGGACGCCGTTGAGCGCTGCGGCGGTCTCGGCCGTCACCAGCCCGTATTCGGGATGCATGCGGTGGTCGGCCGTGTCGTCGCTCTTCACGGGCAAGAAGGTGCCGGCGCCGACGTGGAGGGTGAGGAAGTGCAATCCGACACCGGCCGTCCTCAGGCGGTCGAGCAGATCGGGCGTGAAGTGGAGCCCGGCGGTGGGGGCAGCGACGGAGCCCTCGTCGCGGGCATAGACGGTCTGGTAGTCGGCGCGGTCCTGCGCGTCCTCCGGCCGCTTCGAGGCGATGTAGGGCGGAAGCGGGATGTGGCCGACGCGGGCGATGGCCTCGTCGAGATAGGCGCCGGCAAATTCGAACTCCAGCACGACGCCGTCGTCGTCCTTGGAGACGACGGTGGCGTGGACGCCGGAGAGAAGGCAGGCCTCGGGCGTCTCGCCGAAGCGGACGAGGTCGCCCGCCTGCAACTTCTTCGCGCCCTTGACGAAGGCGAGCCAGCGGTTGTCCGCGAGGCGCCGGTGGAGGGTGGCGGAGATCGAGGCCACCTGCCCCGCCCGCTCGCGCAGGCCCTCGAGCTGGGCCGGGATGACGCGCGTGTCGTTGAACACGAGGGCATCGCCGGGCCTGAGGATGTCCGGGAGGTCGCGGACGATCCGGTCATCGATCGCCCCTCCGGGAGCGACGACCATCAGCCGCGCCGCGTCGCGCGGGCTCGCAGGCCGGAGCGCGATGCGCTCAGCCGGCAGGTCGAAGTCGAAGAGGTCGACGCGCATGGCGGCGGGCGGCTCCGGCGGAAACGAAAACGGCGCCCGGATCGCTCCGGGCGCCGCGTCCCCTAGCACGGGGGATCAGAGCTTGGCGACGACCTCGCCGTAGGTCGCGGTGTCGTCGGCGGCGATCTTGGCGACGACGATCTTGTCGGGATCACGCACCGGCTCGCCGCGCTTGATGCCGTCGACATTGTCCATGCCGTCCACGACCTTGCCCCAGACGGTGTACTGCTTGTCGAGGAAGCGGGCGTCGTCGAAGCAGATGAAGAACTGCGAGTTCGCCGAGTTCGGGTTCTGGGCGCGGGCCATGGAGGTGATGCCGCGCACGTGGGGCTCGGCGTTGAACTCGGCCTTCAGGTCCGGATACTTCGAGCCGCCGGTGCCGGTGCCGTGCGGACAGCCGGTCTGGGCCATGAAGCCGTCGATGACGCGGTGGAAGACGATGCCGTCATAGAAGCCCTCGCGCACGAGCTTCTTGATGTGGTCGACGTGGCCGGGCGCCAGGTCCGGGCGCATGGCGATGACGACGCGTCCCTTGGTCGTCTCGAGGATCATGGTGTTTTCGGGATCCAGGGCCATCCAGGCCTCCTGTGTTCGGTGAATGCGGAAAAGTCAGCGGATGTCGGCGGCGACGCGGACGCGGACCATGCGGTCCGGCTGGGTCACGGTGCCGTTGGCGGCGGGATTGCCGCGCTTGATCTTGTCCACGGCCTCCATGCCGGAGACGACGTTGCCGAAGACGGTGTACTGGCCGTTGAGGAACGAGCCCTCGGCGAACATGATGAAGAACTGCGAATTGGCCGAGTTCGGGCTCTGCGAACGGGCCATGCCGAGGGTGCCGCGCACGAAGGGCTCGCGGGAGAATTCGGCGGGCACGTTGGGCAGGCTCGAGCCCCCCATGCCGGTGCCCTGGGGATCGCCGGTCTGGGCCATGAAGCCCTCGATGACCCGGTGGAACACGATGCCGTCGTAGAAGCCCTGGCGGGCGAGGGTCTTGATCCGCTCGACGTGCTTCGGCGCGAGGTCGGGGCGCAGGCGGATGATGACCGGCCCGTCCTTCAGCTCGATGACGAGCGTGTTCTCCGGGTCGGCGCCGGCGGGCAGGCGGATCGCCTGGGCGGCGGCAGGGCCTGCGGCGGCGAGGGCCAGCGAACTGGCGAGGAAGGTGCGGCGCTTCACGGGACGTCTCCGGTTGGAACGGGGGTGCGCGGTCAGGCGCGGCGCTGAACCTTGGCGGCGAGCGCCTCGGCCACGGCGGGAGGCACGAAGGAAGTCACGTCGCCTCCCATCAGCGCGATCTGACGGACGAGCGTGGCGGTGATGGGGCGAACCGTGGGCGAGGCCGGCAGAAAGATCGTCTGGACGCCCGGCGCCATGGCGGCGTTCATCCCGGCCATCTGCATCTCGTAGTCGAGGTCGGTGCCGTCGCGCAGGCCGCGGATGAAGAGGGTGGCGCCAACCCGCTGCGCCGCCCAGACCGCGAGGTCGTCGAAGGTGATGGTGCGGAAGGCGCAGTCCTCGGCGGCGGCAATCGGCGCGCAGACGGCATCGAGCAGGGCGAGGCGCTCGTCGGCGGAGAACATCGGCGCCTTGCCGGGGTGAACTCCGACACCCACCACCAGCTCGTCGGCGAGGCGGCAGGCATGGCGGATGACGTCGAGGTGGCCATTGGTGACCGGATCGAACGAACCCGTGTAGAGGGCGATGCGTTTCGTCATGGGCCTCCGCCGCGACAGGACGATGGGAGGCTTAGCGAAGCCGGGAGGCGGGCGCAAGCGAGCGGGGGGCCGGGTCCCCGCGGCGATGGTTGCCTCGCGTCGCGGCACGCGGGAAGAATGGCAGACCGGCACCGCCGCACAGTCCGAGGATCCCATGACCACAGCCACCGAAACCCGCATCACCGACTGGCTCGCCGCCCGCAAGGACGCCATGGTCGATCTCCTGCGCGAGGTGGTCGACATCGATTCCGGCTCATACGACAAGACGGGCGTGGACGCCGTGGGCGCGCGCTTCGAGCGCTTCTTCGAGGAGCACGGCATCTCCGCCTGGCGGGAGCACCACGACGTCTATGGCGACGCGATCCATGCGCTGGTCACCGAACCCGGCTCAAATGAGAAGCCGGTTCTGCTGATGGGACATAGGGATACGGTTTTTCCCAAAGGTGAAGTCTCAAGGCGGCCATTCAGCGTCGAGGGGGGCCGCGCCTATGGGCCGGGCGTCGCCGACATGAAGGCCGGCCTCGTCATGAACGTGTTCGTCGCCGCCGCCTTCAAGGCGCTTGGCGGCATGCCCTGTCCGATCCGCGTGCTGATCACCTCCGACGAGGAGATTGCCTCGCCCTCGTCGCGGCCGATCATCGAGCGCGAGGGCCGCGCCGCCCGCGCCGTCTACAATTCCGAGCCCGGGCGCCCATCGGGCAACGTGACGACGGGGCGCAAGGGCGGCGTCTTCATGCGCTTCGACGTCTACGGGAAAGCGGCTCATTCCGGAGGCAATTTCACCAGTGGCATCAGTGCGATCGGCGAGATTGCTCACAAGATTATTCAGGTTCACTCCCTCACCGATCTCGCAAGGGGGATCACCCTCAACGTCGGCCTCGTGTCGGGCGGCCAGTCGGTCAACACGACGGCGCCCCATGCGGAGGGGCAGATCGACCTGCGCTACATCGACCCGGCGGACCGCGCCTCCACCCTCGCCGCGATCCAGCGGATCATCGACACCCCGACGGTGCCCGGCACGACGGCCAAGCTGGAGATCAAGGGCGAGTTCCTGCCCGTGGTGCAGACACCGGAGGCCAAGGCCATCTTCACCGCCTATCAGGCCGCCGCGCGCGACGCTGGCCTCGCCACCCTCGACGGAGAATTCTCCGGGGGCTGCGCCGATTCCGGTTTCACGGCGAGCGTCGGCACGCCGACCATCTGCGGGGTCGGGCCGGTCGGTGGAAACGCCCACACGGTGGAAGAGTATCTGGAGATCGACAGCATCGTGCCGCGGGCCCAGGCGCTTGCCCTGGCGATCCTCAGGACGCAGGTGGACTGAGAGCCGGCCCTAAAAGCAGTCGCCCGGCACGGGGCCGGGCGATTGACATCGTCGCGCGTCAGAGGGCCGGGCCTCAGCCCTCGCTGGCCTCGCCGCCCTCGGCGTCGGGAAGGTCGCCCTCCTCCTCGCCCTCGTCGGAGATGTGCTCCACCGACACGACCTTCTCGGTCTCGTCGGTGTCGAAGACGATCACGCCCTGGGTGCCGCGGCCGGCGACGCGGATCCCTGCCACCGGGCAGCGGATGAGCTGGCCGCCGTCGGTCACCAGCATGATCTGGTCGCGGTCCTCCACGGGGAAGGAGGCGACGAGGCGGCCGTTGCGCTCGTTCACCACCATGGCGACGATGCCTTTGCCGCCGCGGCCGGTGATGCGGTACTCAAAGGACGAGGTGCGCTTGCCGTAGCCGTTCTCGGAGATGGTGAGAACGACCTGCTCGGCCGCTGACATCTCGGCATAGCGCTCGGAGGCGAGTTCGCCCGAGCCGTTGGCCTCCTCGTCCTCGCCCTGCTCCTCGCCGGCCGCCGCCTCGCCGGCGATGGCGCGACGCATCTTCAGATAGGCCGAGCGCTCCTCGGACGTCGCATCGAAATGGCGCAGGATGGCCATGGAGATGATGCGGTCGTCCTCGGCCAGCGTGATGCCGCGCACACCCATGGAATCGCGGCCCTTGAAGACGCGCACCTCGGGAACGGCGAAGCGGATGCACTGGCCCTTCGCCGTGGTGAGCAGCACGTCGTCGGCCTCAGTGCAGACGCCGACGCCGACGATGCCCTCGCCCTCGTCGAGCTTCATGGCGATCTTGCCGCCGCGGTTCACCTGGACGAAGTCCGAGAGCTTGTTGCGCCGGACGGTGCCGCGGGTGGTGGCGAACATGGCGTCGAGATCGCCCCAGGTCGTCTCGTCCTCGGGCAGCGGCAGGATGGTGGTGATGCGCTCGTCCTGGTCAAGCGGCAGGATGTTGACGAAGGCCTTGCCGCGGGCCTGGGGCGCCGCGAGCGGCAGGCGCCACACCTTCATCTTGTAGACCTGCCCCTTGGAGGAGAAGAACAGGATCGGCGTGTGGGTGTTGGCGACGAAGAGACGGGTGACGAAATCCTCGTCCTTCGTCTGCATGCCCGAGCGGCCCTTGCCGCCGCGGCGCTGCGCCCGGTAGGTCGAGAGCGGCACGCGCTTGACGTAGCCGGCATGGGACACGGTGACGACCATGTCCTCGCGGGCGATGAGGTCCTCGTCCTCGAACTCGCCGATGCCGTCGACGATCTCCGTCTTGCGCGGCGTGGCGAACTCGTTCCGCACCGCCTTCAGCTCGTCCGTGATGATCTGCATGATGCGGACGCGCGAGCGCAGGATGTCGAGATAGTCGAGGATCTCCTCGGAGAGGGTCTTCAGCTCGTCGCCGATCTCGTCACGGCCGAGGGCGGTGAGGCGCCGCAGCGGCAGGTCGAGGATGGCGCGGGCCTGGGTCTCGGAGAGGCGGTAGGTGCCGTCCTCGTTCAGCGGGTGGCGCGGATCGTCGACGAGCCGGATCAGCGGCGCGATGTCGTGCGCATCCCAGTCGCGGCCCATCAGCGCCTCGCGGGCGGTGGCGGGGTCGGCGGAGGTGCGGATGATGCGGATCATCTCGTCGATGTTGGCGACGGCGATGGCGAGGCCGCAGAGGACATGGGCGCGGTCGCGCGCCTTGCCCAGCAGGAACTTGGTGCGCCGGGAGACAACCTCCTCGCGGAAGGCGAGGAAGGTGACGATCAGGTCCTTGAGGTTCATCACCTCCGGACGGCCGCCGTTGAGGGCGACGAAGTTGCAGCCGAAGCTCTGCTGCAGGGCGGTGAAGCGGAAGAGCTGGTTGAGCACCACGTCCGCCACGGCGTCGCGCTTCAGCTCGATGACGATGCGCATGCCCTCGCGGTCGCTCTCGTCCCGGAACTCGGCGATGCCCTCGACGCGCTTCTCGCGCACCAGCTCGGCCAGGCGCTCCAGCATCTGGGCCTTGTTCACCTGATAGGGGATCTCGGTGACGATGATCGCCTCGCGCTCGCGCCGCACCGTTTCCATGGAGGTGCGGGCGCGCATGACCACCGAGCCGCGGCCGGTCAGGTAGGCCTGGCGGATGCCGGTGCGGCCGAGGATGATGCCGGCGGTCGGGAAGTCCGGCCCCGGCACGTAGTCCATCAGCTCCTCGATCTCGATATCCGGCCGCTCGATGGTGGCGATGCAGGCGTCGATGACCTCGCCGAGATTGTGCGGCGGGATGTTGGTCGCCATGCCGACGGCGATGCCGCCGCCGCCATTGACCAGAAGATTGGGGAACTTGGCGGGGAGCACCTTCGGCTCCCGCTCGGAATTGTCGTAGTTGTCCTGGAAGTCGACGGTCTGCTTGTCGAGGTCGGAGACGAGCTGGTCGGCGATCTTCTCGAGGCGGACCTCGGTGTAGCGCATGGCCGCCGGCGGATCGCCGTCCACCGAGCCGAAATTGCCCTGCCCGTCGATGAGCTCGACGCGCATCGAGAAGTCCTGGGCCATGCGGACGAGGGCGTCATAGACGGACTGGTCGCCGTGCGGATGGTATTTACCGATGACGTCGCCGACGACGCGGGCCGACTTGCGGTAGGGCTTGTTCCACTCGTAGCCGTTCTCGTGCATCGAATAGAGGATGCGCCGGTGAACGGGCTTCAGGCCGTCGCGCGCGTCCGGAAGGGCGCGGCTGACGATGACGCTCATCGCATAATCGAGATAGGACCGCCGCATCTCGTCGGTGATTGAGATCGGTCGAATTTCGGTCGGGTCGGAGGGCGTGGCGCCCGCCGGCGTCTTGTCGTCGTCGTCTGCCAAGAGAGCTGTTCCGGTGGGGCGGGCGGAAGACGCCCGCGGGATGCGTTCTTCTAGCCGATTCCGGCGCCGATCTCCAACCCCAAAGGCGGATTCGCCGCGCTGAATTATCTCGGCATTTCAACGTCTTGCCGGAGGTGGTTTCAGGGTTGTGGACGGCGCGGGACACAAACGCCCACAATCGCCGTCCGCGAACAGCGAAACGGAGCGCCGATGACCGTCGAATTCCTCACCAGCGCGCTCGTCACGATGTTCGTGATCGTCGAGCCTTTCGCCCTCGTGCCGATCTTTCTGGCGGTGACGCCGGGCTTCTCGCCGGCCCAGAGGCGGCAGGTCGCCTGGCGCGCCTGCCTCATCGCCTTCCTCATCCTCTCCGCCTGCGCCTTCTTCGGGGACTGGCTGCTGCGCCAGCTCGGCATCTCCCTCCCCGCCTTCCGCATCGCCGGTGGGCTGCTGGTCTTCTGGATCGCCTTCGAGATGGTGTTCGGGCTGCGTGCGAGCCGCAAGGGCGAGACGGCGCGGGAGGCCATCGACAAGGAGCACATCGTCAACGTCGCCGCCTTTCCCATGGCGATCCCGCTGCTGGCGGGACCGGGCGCCATCACCGCGACGCTGCTCCTCGCCGGACAGGCGGCCGGAAGCCCGGCCTTGCTGGCGGCGCTGATCGCGGTCCTTGCGGTGGTGATCCTGGTCTCCTGGGCCTGCCTTACCATGGCGGACGCGGTCAACGCGCTGCTGGGCACGCTTGGCAACGCCGTGGTCTCGCGTCTCCTCGGCATCATCCTCGCGGCGCTGGCGGTGCAGTTCGTGATGGACGGCGTCAGGGCGGCACTGAGGGCCTGACGGGGGCCATCAGCCGCCGAAGACGGTCTGGAACATCAGCCGGCCAGGAAGCAGCGTGAAGAGCCCTGCCCCGGCCCATCCCGCCGCGATGCCGATCATGTGCGCCTTGTGCGCGGTGATGCGGTTCTGCCGCCGCGCCCGGACGCCGAGATAGAGGTTCGCCAGCGTGAAGAGCGACAGGGCGTGGATCGGGCTGAAGGGGCCGATCAGGCGGATCGAATGGATCCAGAAGGACGAGACCGCCGTCACCGTCATCAGCACGACCCAGGCCCAGCCGAGCCAGCGGTGGAGGTCGCCCCGCTTCGGCCGCCAGAACTGGACGGCTGTCAGCGGAATGAGCGACAGCGCCGCAACGGCGTGCAGCTGGATGGCGAAAGGAGCGGCAAGAAGCGGGGCGAGGGTCATGGAGGCTCTCCGACGTTATGAGAATGCTATTTACATTTCCACATGACCATGTCAATTCCTTTCACATCCCTTGTTCATGGAGATACGACATGTCGATCCTTACCAGCACGCCCCTCTGGGTCTGGCCGCTCTTCGCCCTTCTCGTCTTCGTCGGGCTGACCTCCCGCCGCGAACGCTCCCTGCCGATGGCGGTCGTCTTCCTGCTGCCGGCCATCGGGCTCGTGACGCTGCCGACTCTCGCGGCCATGCCCCATCCGGGCGTCGCTCTCGCCGCCTATGGCCTCGCCTATGCCGCGGGTGCGGCGACGGGTTATCGTCTCCAGGGCCGCTGGGTTCTCGCCAAGGGAGATGGCCGGGCACGGCTTGCCGGCGAGAGCCTCACGCTGGCGGGCATGATGACGCTGTTCAGCGCGAAGTTCGTGCACGGCGCGATGGCGGCCATGGCCCCCGCCGCGGTGTCGGGCATCACCTATGTTGCCACCTTCGCGGCCGTCACCGGCGTCGCGGCAGGCCTGTTCGGCGGCCGTGCGTTGAGGACCATCATGGCCCCGGCCACGGCGTGACGAGGCTCAGGGCCGGCTCATCAACGGCAGGATGAGGTCCAGCGCCTCGCGGGCCCGCTCTTCCGCCGCACCGACCCCCATGCGGAAGTGGCCGATCAGCGCCTGGTAGGCGAAGCGGGCCCGCGCGCCCGCCTCCGCCTCCGGGACCCCCACCCCGGCGAACAGCGCCTCCACATAGGCGACGCGGCGATCGTCCGCTTCCGCTACGGCGGCTGCGACAGCCGCGTCCCGGGCCGCCCAGTCGCGCATCGCCATTTCGAGGCGACCGTCGGCCCGCAGCACCGTGGAGAAGAGCGCCTTCAGCCGATCCGCCGGCTCCTGCGCCCGCGCCTCGACCCGGTTGATGATGTCGGTTGTCGCCGAGGTCCGCCAGGCCTCGACCATCATCGCGAGCAGGTCGGCGCGATCGCGGAAATGCCAATAGAAGCTGCCTTTGGTGACGTTGAGGTCGGCTGCGAGCCGCTCGACGCGCACCGCGTCGAGCCCCTTGGCCGCAAGCGTCGTGAGGCCCGCGGCCACCCAGGCCGAGCGATCGAGACTGTCCTTCATGGGCCTCTCCATACGCTGGCGTATTGACCGCGGCAAGAGAGCGTCCTAGCGTATCCATACGCACCCGTATGGATATGTCCCATGACCAGCACCGCTCTCCTCTCCGCCGCCCTCCTCACGGTCGCGGTCAGCATCGTCCATTCCTGGATCGGCGAGAGGCGCCTGATCGGTCCCCTCCTCGCGATCGAACCGCGCGTCGGCGTTCTGAAAAGCGCGTTCCTGCGGCAGGTGCTCCGCCACGCCTGGCACATCACCTCGCTCGCCTGGACCGGGATGGCCGTGGTCCTGGCGGCGCTCGCCGAGGCCCCGCAGGGCGAAGCTGGCCGCATCGCCATCATCGGGATCGGCGTGACCTTCCTGCTCCACGGGGTGGCGATCCTCGCCCTCAGCCGCGCCCGTCACATCGCCTGGCCGGCCTTCCTCGTCATCGGAGCGCTCTGCCTCTTCGCCGCGCGCTAGCGCCCGGCGCGCCCCGTCTGCCACTCCGGCCGCAGGATCGACATGACCGCGAGGCTCGCCCTCTTCCCGTCGGCGCGGACGACGCTCTCGCGCATCACGCCCTCCTCGGTCATGCCCATGCTGCGGTAGAGGGCGCGGGCGACCGGATTGTCGGTGAACACGTCGAGCCAGAAGCGGTGGCAAGGCGTCTCCATGAAGGCGTGGTCGATGAGGGCCGCGAGGAAGGCGCGACCGGTGCCCTGCCCCGGCGCCGCGACCGAAATGCGCTGCAGGGCGATGTTGCCGCTGCGGTCCGTCAGGCCGCGCAAAATGGCGTAGCCGCGCGGCGTGCCGGCCTCGTCCAGCACCAACCAGTAGGCGTAGTCGGGGTCGGCGAGACAGGCCTCGTGGCGCTCGCGGGGCCACTGGCTGATGCGCAGCGCGTTGTGAGGCAGACCCTCCGTCGCCAGCACGAAGGGCAGGTCAGCGGCCGCCGCCCTGCGCAGACGCGCCGT
>NZ_JBQVQL010000023.1:0-49964 GCF_052440005.1 Phreatobacter sp. | reverse complement strand
TCGCCCGCGCGAGCTGGCCATAGTAGTGCGTGGCGTGACGGGCGGCGGCCTCGTAGCTGGCGCGCGCGGGTCCCTGGTGCCCCGCCGCCTCGTGGGCGCGGCCGAGCCAGTAGGACGCGCGCGACTGCGACATCGGCGTCGTCGCCGCCTGCCGCGCCGCCTCGAAATGGCGGATGGCGGTGGCGGGGTCGTTCAGGTGGCGCAGCGCCAGCCAGCCGGCATGGGCCTCCGCGTCGACCCTGTGGCCGCCCGAGCGCACCGCATGGGTCGCGGCCACCTGATAGGCCGTGCGCGCCTGGCCGGCGTCGAGCAGCTTGCGCACCATGGCGCGCCGCTCCACCCACCAGTCCTCCGCCTTGCCGAGCACGGCCGGATCGCGCGGCGCGGCGACGAGGATCGCCGCCGCCTCGCCGGCGCGGTCCTCGCGGCGCAGCCACTGGGCCCGCGCGAAGAGATAGGCGGGATCGCGGTGCAGCGAGCCCGGCACCTGGGCGAGCAGGGCACCGCCGTTCGGCTTCTGGCCGCCGACCGCGAGGAAGGCCCGCGCCAGCGCCACCTGGCCCGCCCCGAGTCGCTGCGCCGCCCGCAGCGCCGTCGCCGGCTCGTTCTCATGCAGCATGCGGTCGAGCCGCATCTTGTGGTCGCTCGCGCCCAGCGCCGAGCCGAACACCGCGAGCAGCCGCTCCTCCGCATCCGACGAGAGATCCGACTCGTGCCAGACCTCCCTGGCGAGGCGCAGGGCCTGGGCGTCGCTGCCGCCGCGCTTCAGCGCGATGGCATAGGCGATCCGCCCCTTGGCCGAGCGCGGCGGGTTGCCCTGGAAGAAGGCGCGAACCACGTCGGGGCCGGCATTGTTGTCGAGGAGCGAGCCTTCGGCGCGCAGCCGGATGCGCTGGCTCGCCGGGAAAGCCGGATTGGCGCGCAGGAACGCTGCCTGCCGGTCGAAGCCGACCGTGTCGATGGAGCGCAGGATCATCCATTCCGCCAGCACCCGGGCCACGGGATCGCGGATCTGGTCACGGGCGGCGGTCGCCTGCTCGGCCGACCCGCGCCGGGCCGCCGCCGCGACACGGCCGAGGGCGGAGACGTCGGCTTCGCTCGCCGCGCCGCCCGAGGGCCGCCAGACCTGCTGCTCCCGCGAAATCGATGCAGTGGTTTCCGGACCGGCTGCGGCATAGCTCGTCAGCTGGGCCGTTACCTCGCCGCCGGCGGCCTGTCCCGCCGCATCGCCGCCGGATACCTCGCCCCGGGCGCAGCCGGCGAGGATCAGGGTGCTGAGGGCGACGCCCGCCCACATCGACAGGCGGATTCGGGGAGCGGTCGGGGCCAGGCAAACGGGCATGGGCGAAGGTCCGTCCTGATACGCAACGCGGAACGACCTCATTCGAACGGGAATGTGGCCTCGAAGAGGTGGTTATCAGGCCGTTTTCCTTGACGCTTCCTTTCCGGGGAGGGGGGGAACCGCCCGGCGTGGTAAAGCAGCCGTTAAGGATGCGGCGGCGCGCCGCAGGCTGCTCAGGGCTTGCAGCAGCGTTACGCTGTGTGGTATCTAGGACGATATTCCCAGAAATCTATCTTCCGATGGCAGGTCCGACCGGTGGTGTATGGCATCACCAGCGGCATGCGAGGCGAAGAGCGTCGAAGGCTGCGGTCTTGCGGGCCATGTCCGCCGGCAGGACGCTGTCCTCGACCGTCTCGAGACAGCTCTCGCTCAGCGTCAGCTTCGGCGTCTGTTCGAGGATCATGTTTCGCGAGCAATAGAGAGCCTTGCCGCTCAGCACGAAACGGGATGCGGCTCCTGGCTGCGCGGCGGGGCTCAGGACGGCCTGTGCGGGCCTGCGCAGGTCAATGGTCGTCAATTGTGCAGTCGTGACCGCGATGCCGGGCACGTCCGCCGGCGCCGGCGCTTCGAGGAAGGCTGCCTCAAACAGGCAGCGATCGGCGAGGCTCGACGCGATGCGGAGGATGGTCCGCTCGGGCCCACCGGGTTGGGTGCTGCCGCGATACGTCACGCTTCCGGGGCCGGAAGTCATAGGCATCGCCGTGATGGCGTCCGGAAACAGCAGGGTGCCGACCGCTTCCGGCAAGGTGGGGGACTGTGCAGCTACCGGTCCGGCCGATGCCGCCGTGATCGAAAGCGAGAGACCCAGTGCAGCGACAATCCGGCGATGAGGCGACATGGATATCTCCCAGAACAGCTGAATGAACGCCAGACCATGGGTCACGAAGCAACTGGTTGTACGCTAGAATGAATGGGCGACATGCGTGCTGAACGGCGAGCTTCATTCATCCGCGGAACATATTCGATCGTCTCCGAAATTCACCTTCGACCTGTACGGCTGTTGGCTCCCCCTACCGCCCCGCCAGCGTCAGCACCATCGGCCCATTCCGCGTGGCGACGACCGTGTGCTCGTACTGGACGGTGAGGGCGCGGGGCAGGGAATAGAGCGTCCAGGGATCGTCGCCGTCTTCCGCCATCTCGGCGCCGAGGGAGAGGAAGGGCTCGACGGTGAAGACCATACCCTCGGCCATGACGCGGCGCTCGGAGGCGTCGGGCCAGGTGGCGAGCTCGGTCGGCTCCTCGTGCAGGGAGGTGCCGACGCCGTGGCTCGCGAGGTTGCGCACCAGCGTGTAGCCGCGCCGCCGGGCGAAGTCGCCGACGGCCTGGCCGATGCCGGCGAAGGGCTTGCCGGTCCCGACGGCGCCGAGGCCGGCCCACATGGCCTTTCGCCCGTCCCGGCACAGCCGCTCGACGGCCCGCGTCACCGGCGGCACGGCGAAGGAGGCCCCGGTATCGGCGAAATAGCCGTCCTTCTCGGCGGAGACGTCGATGTTGACGAGGTCGCCCGCCAGGATGCGGCGGTCGCCCGGAATGCCGTGGGCGATCTCCTCGTTGACGCTAATGCAGGTCGCGCCGGGAAAGTCGTAGACCATCTCCGGCGCCGAGCGCGCGCCTGCTGCCTCCATGACAGCGCGGCCGATCCGGTCGAGCTCGGCCGTGGTCATGCCCGGCTCCAGCGCCTTGCCCATGGTCTCCAGGGCTTCGGCGACGATCCGGCCGATTTGCCTCAGCGCGGCGAGTTCGTCTTCGCTCGAAATGGTCATGGCATCGGGTCCTTTGCGCCCCCGCCTATCATCCGCAGGCCGGGCGGACCACCCTGGAATTGCGCCTGCGCCCTTGACGTTGCCGCCGTCTCAAGGCTTTGTGGCCGGCCTTTCGCGGCGGCTCGCCGCCACCCATCTCCCGTTTCCGGAGACCGCTCCATGTCCAGCCTGTTCAAGGGATCGCTGCCTGCCCTCGTCACCCCGTTCAAGGACGGCAAGGTGGACGAGAAGGCGTTCCGCGCCCATGTCGACTGGGTCATCACCGAGGGCTCCCACGGCATCGTGCCGGTGGGCACCACCGGCGAGAGCCCGACGCTGACCCATGACGAGCACAAGCGCGTGGTGGAATGGGCGATCGAGGAGGCCCGCGGCCGCGTGCCGGTCATGGCCGGTGCCGGCTCCAACAACACGGCGGAAGCCATCGACTTCTCCCGCCATGCCGAGAAGGCGGGAGCGCAGGGCCTGTTGCACGTCACGCCCTACTACAACAAGCCGAGCCAGGAGGGCCTGTACCGGCACTTCAAGGCCATCGCGGAATCCACGTCCCTGCCGATCTTCATCTACAACATCCCGCCCCGCTCGGTGGTGGAGATGAGCGTGGAGACCATGGCGCGCCTCGCCGAGATTCCGAACATCGTCGGCGTCAAGGACGCGACGATGAAGCTCGACCGCGTCTCGGCCCAGCGCCAGGCCTGCGGCAAGGACTTCATCCAGCTTTCCGGCGAGGACGGCACGGCGCTCGCCCACATGGCCCACGGCGGCCACGGCTGCATCTCGGTGACGGCCAATGTCGCCCCGCGCCTCTGCGCCGATTTCCAGAACGCCTGCCTCGCCGGCGACTACGCCAAGGCGCTGGAGATCCAGGACAAGCTGTTCCCGCTGCACCAGGCCCTCTTCGTCGAGCCGAACCCGGCGCCGTCCAAGGCGGCGCTGGCGCTGCTCGGCCGCATGGCGGATGAGGTGCGCCTGCCCATGGTGGCGGCCTCCGAGGCCACCCGCGAGACGCTGAAGAAGGCGCTCGTCCATGCCGGCCTGATGAACTGACGGGGGCTAAGAGAGCACACGCCATGGCGGCCAAGCCGGACCCCAAGATCAAGGTCATCGCCGAGAACCGGCGCGGACGCTTCGACTACGAGATCCTCGACACGTTCGAGGCCGGGCTCCAGCTCACCGGCACCGAGGTGAAGTCGCTGCGCGCCGCCAAGGCGACGATCGGGGAGAGCTATGCCGGCCCCTCGGGCGAGGAGTTCTTCCTGTTCAACTGCAACATTCCCGAATATCTGCAGGCCAACCGCTTCAACCACGAGCCGAAGCGACCGCGCCGCCTGCTCCTGCACAAGCGCGAGATCGCCAAGCTGACCGGGGCCGTGCAGCGCGACGGCCTCACCGTCGTGCCGCTCAAGCTCTATTTCAACGAGCAGGGCCGGGCGAAGCTGCAGCTGGCGCTCGCCCGCGGCAAGAAGCTGCACGACAAGCGCGACACCGAGAAGAAGCGCGACTGGCAGCGCGATCAGGCGCGCATCATGAGGGACCGGGGGTAGGGGGCAGTTGTCACGGCATAAAGCCGCGAGGAACTGACCCATCCGTCATGGCCGGGCTTGTCCCGGCCATCCACGACTTGAACATGTCCGTAGGCGGAGGAAGTCGTGGATGCGCGGCACGAGGCCGGGCATGACGCGGTGAGCGGCGTGGAGGTCTCCGCCGGTGACTGTCCGGCCGCTGTGCGCGGATTGATCCGATCCCGCCGTCCCCCTTGATCCCGCGCGCTGCCTCCGCTCATCTCGTCTGGGGAGAACCGCCATGGCCTACAAGCTCGACCACGTCGTCATCCACGTCAGCGACTGGGAGCGTTCGAACGCCTTCTACCGCGACGTGCTGGGGGCCGAGGTGGTGCCGCGCGGCGCCGGTTTCGCCTACAGGATCGGCGACATCCGCCTGAACTGCCACGGGCCCGGCATCGGCCACGTCAACGCCGTCGCCCGCGTGCCGGTGATGCCCGGCAATTCCGACATCTGCTTCGAATGGGAGGGGCCGATCGCGGGGGCCGCCGAGCATCTCGGGCGGTGCGGCGTCGCGGTGGAGCTCGGCCCGGTGGCGACCAACGGCGTGCGCGGGCCGGCGACGTCCGTCTATTTCCGCGACCCCGACGGCTCGCTGCTCGAGTTCCTGAGCTATCACGGCCAGGCGTCGGCGTAGCGCACGACCCGCCTCGAAAGCTCGCTCGTCCCGGTGGGCGGGGGCCAAGGCCATCTTCGCCCAATTAACGCGTTCGCAACGGGCGGTGGGTAACCTTGCGTAAGGAGAACGGGCATGGCGAAGTTCGTGGAGTCACCCGGGGCACTGCGATCCGCAGCCCATCATGTCCTCTCAGCGGTCTTCGTTACCGTCTACGGCTACAGCGTCTGCAACTTCATCAACGGCCTCGAGGTTTCGCTCTGGGCCGCGACGCTGGTGCCCGTGCTGATGGGGCAATGGGGACTCCGCACCGTGATCGCGCGGCGGGTCTCCGCAGCTTCGCCCGACAGGCGGCCGCAGCTTGCCTTTTTCGGGGAACTGAGCGTTTTCGTCATCGGTGGCTCGGTGGTCGGTATCGTCAACACCCTGTTTCACGGCTTTCCGCCCGGGAGTGGCCTGAAGGCGATGCTGGGTTTCGTGACGATCGGCTTGTTTGCCGGCCTCGATCAGGGCTTCGTGCGGACCCGGCTCCGTTTCGAGGAAGGCGGCATGCCCCCCTTCGCGGGAGCACCGCGTGCGCCCTTCGCGGTCCGCCTCGGGCTGAGCTTCGGCCTGGTGATGGCCCTGGTGCTCGGTGTCGTCTCCCTGCTCGTGCTGCGCGGGATCGAGGACGGCGCGGTCCGGGACGTCGATGGCTTTCGCCGCCTCATCGTTGAATTTGCTTTCGTTTTCGTGATCATCCTGTGCTACGTCGCCAACTGTGCACGGGAGGTCGAGAAACTGCTCGCGAAGGCGGTTTCCGAACAGGTCGTCACCCTCGGTGAGGCGCGTGACGGCCGCGTGCGCCGCCGCGCCGTCATCGGCACCCATGACGAGATCGGCTTTGTCTCCGCGGAGATCAACCGCCTCCTCGATGAGCTCGAACGGGCCCACGCGACGACGACACGGACCAATGACGCCATCATGCAGGCGCTGATCGGTCTGACCGGGGCACGCGACAACGAGACCGGCGGCCATCTCCAGCGCACCCAGCACTATGTCGGCATCCTGTGCGAACAGCTCGCCCTGGATCCGCAACACGCCGCTGCGCTCACCCCTCAGGGGATCGAGAACATCGTCACGGCGGCGCCGCTCCATGACATCGGCAAGGTTGCCGTGCCTGACGCGATCCTCCGCAAGCCGGGGCGCCTCACCGCCGAAGAGTTCGAGGTGATGAAGACCCATGTCGCCCATGGCCTCGCCGTCATGGACAAGGTCATCGCCGATGTCGGGGTGACGCCTTATCTTGCCGCAGCGCGCGACGTCATCGCCGGCCATCACGAACAGTGGAACGGCGCGGGCTATCCACTGGGCCTGAAGGGCACGCAGATCCCGCTCGCCGGACGGGTGATGGCGCTCGCCGACGTCTACGATGCCCTGCGCAGCGAACGTGTCTACAAGCCTGCCATGTCGCACGCCGAAGCCCGCCAGATCCTGATCGATGGTGCCGGGGCTCAATTTGACCCAATGGTCGTGGCGGCCTTCCTCGTGGCAGAGCCCCGTTTTGAACGCATCGCGTCCAGCTGTGCCGACGCCGAACCGGCGGCGAAAGCGGCCTAGCCTCGGCCCATGAGCGCCGTTTCGGCAGGCTTGGGACAGCGGGCCGAGCACCACTGCACGGACAGGCGTTCGCCCGCCGCCTCCCCGACGAACGAAACCCCGGCTGCCGAGGCAACCGGGGTTCCGCCGATGCGGCTTCTGGAGCGGGCCGGCGGTCGGGGGCTGACCCGCCGGCTCACTCCGACGCCGGCCGTCAGCCCATCGCCTTCTGGAAGTTGGCGGCGGCCTTGTCCCAGTTCACCACGTTCCACCAGGTGGTGACGTAGTCGGGACGGCGGTTCTGGTACTTCAGGTAATAGGCGTGTTCCCACACGTCGATGCCCATCACCACGCCCTTGACGTTATCCATCAGCGGGTTGTCCTGGTTGGGCGTCGAGACGACGGCGAGCTTGTCGTCGCGGCCGACCACCAGCCAGCCCCAGCCCGAGCCGAAACGGCCGACGGAGGCCTGGTTGAACTGCTGGCGCATCTTGTCGACGTCGCCGAAGGCCGCGTTGATCGCCTGGAGCAGCGGGCCGGAGGGCTGCTTGGCGCCGCCGGGGGTCATGATGTCCCAGAAGTGCACGTGGTTCCAGTAGCCGCCGAGCTGGTTGCGAACGCCCATGCGCAGGTTCTGCGGCACGTCCGACAGGGAGCGCAGCACCTTCTCGGTGTTGGCGGGGGTCAGCTCGCGATAGGTCTGCGAGGCGGTGTTCAGGCCGCCGAGGAAGGCAGCGTGGTGGCGCGAGTGATGGATCTCCATCGTCATCTTGTCGATGTGCGGCTCCAGCGCGTCATAGGCGTAGCCGACCGGGGGCAGGGTGAAGGGGCCGCTGGCGGCCTGGGCGAAGACCCTGTGGCTCGCCGGAATGGACATCGTCGCGCCGATGGCGGCGGCGGTTCCGAACAGCTTGAGGGCGTGGCGTCGGTTCATCGGTCATGTCTCCCGTGTCTGGGACCAGCTTCGAGGGGCGGTCTTTGAGGCAACACCCGAGAAGAGCAGCATGGACGCGGGCGGGCGATCACGAAGCCGTGAGCAACCTCAGGACAGGAGGCCCCAGGGCAGCCAGGGAATGACGACGTCGGTCGCGACCGCCATGGCCACCGCGCCGAAAAGGGCCGAGACCAAAGGCCAGCGGTCCAGTAGGGCGAGGACGAGGCCGGGCAGCACGAGGAGAACCCAGTAGAGGGTGACGAGAATGGCGCCCAGCATGTGGAAACCGTCGGCGCGCGCCGACGGCACGGCGTAGGCCGCGACCAGCCCGCCGAGCCAGAACAGGGTGCCGAGGCCGGCGGCTGCGAGGCTGGCGATGCGCAGGATACGGCGGAGCGAGGGTGACATGGCGGGTCTCGGGGCGGGCAGGACGCGCGGCGAAGGCCGCGCTTCTGTGTCGCACAAGTCCGCGGGACGGTTCACGCCCCGTCGAGATGGCGGCGGACGGCGGCGAACACGTCGCGGAACATCTGCGGCGTCAGCACGCCCGTGTTCGTGTTGTAGCGCGAGCAGTGATAGCTCGAGAACAGCGTCACGGTGCCGAGCGCATGGACGCCGCCATGGCTGAACGGCACCCGCGAGGGCTTGTGGCCGAGGGCGCGCACGGCGCTGTCGTGGCCGATCTTGCCCAGCGTCACCACCGCCTGGAGCTTCGGCATGGCGGCGATGGTGGCGGTGAGGAAGCCGCGGCAGGTGGCGATCTCCTCCGTCGTCGGCTTGTTCTCGGGGGGCACGCAGCGCACCGCGTTGGTGATGCGGGTGTCGCGCAGCACCAGCCCGTCGTCCGGCCGCTCGTCATAGGTGCCGGCGGCGAAGCCGAAGCCGATCAGGGTCTCGTAGAGCAGGTCGCCGGCCCAGTCGCCGGTGAAGGGTCGGCCGGTGCGGTTGGCGCCCTGCAGGCCGGGAGCGAGGCCGACGATGAGCAGCCGTGCATCCGCGCTCCCGAAGGAGGGGACGGGCGCGTTGTGCCAGTCGGCATGGGCCACCCGCTGCCGTTCGCGGAACGCGACGAGGCGCGGGCAGAGGGGGCAGTCACGCCCCGGCTGGTCCGGACTGGGCATGGACGGTCAGCGGTCGGCGAAGTCGTCGCCGGCGATCGGGGAGGCGGGGGCGATGGGGCGCGGCGGCCGCGGCCGCTCCCGCACGAAGCCGGGAACCTCGGTGCCCGGCGCCCGGATCGGCCGCTCCGACGGGTCGCGCCCGACGCGCTGGGCGAGATGGGCGAGGTCGATGAACTCGTCGGCCTGGCGGCGCAGCTCGTCGGCGATCATCGCCGGCTGGACGGACACGGTCGAGACGACCGAGACCTTGACGCCGCGGCGCTGCAGCGCCTCCACCAGCGAGCGGAAGTCGCCGTCGCCGGAGAACAGCACGATGTGGTCGACCCGCGGCGCCAGCTCCATGGCGTCCACCGCCAGCTCGATGTCCATGTTGCCCTTCACCTTCCGGCGGCCCATGGAATCGGTGAACTCCTTGGCGGCCTTCGTGACCACGGTGAAGCCGTTGTAGTCGAGCCAGTCGATCAGCGGCCGGATGGAGGAATATTCCTGATCCTCCACCAGGGCGGTGTAATAGTAGGCGCGCAGCAGGTAGCCGCGGCTGCGGAACTCACCGAGCAGTCGTTTGTAGTCGATGTCGAAGCCAAGTGTTTTTGCGGTGGCATAAAGATTAGCACCATCAATGAAGAGGGCAATGCGCTCATTTCCTGTCGACATGACGTAACGTCCTCGGGGAATCAATCCAGTGAAGAAAACGGTGAACTCGGCGGGAATGGGGTAACACGGGGCAAGGCGGGTCTTCCAAGACGCTGTCCAAACGGTCAGCTTAGAACGTTCCTAACCTATTGAGGCCGATCTATAGCAAGCTCATTCTCCCGAAACAATCTGATAATTGGGTTCGTTCCCCAGAGTTTCCGCCAGCGGCGGCCGCCTTCCGCCCCGCCCGTCCAAATCGGACCGGCACGCCTTGTATCGCGGCGCGGCAATGGCTATACACGCCAGCTTGCCGGACAGATGCCTGTCTCCAAGGCCCCATCCCGTTTTTTCCACGAGGACTAGCGATGGCTCGCGTCACCGTCGAGGATTGCATCGACAAGGTCGATAACCGCTTCGAGCTCGTGCTCGTCGCCAGCCACCGGGCGCGCATGCTCGCCGCCGGCTCGCCGATCACCATCGACCGCGACCGCGACAAGAACCCCGTCGTCGCCCTGCGCGAGATCGCCGACGCCACCGTCTCCCCCGACGACCTGCGCGAGGACCTGATCCACTCGCTGCAGAAATATGTCGAGGTGGACGAGCCCGAGCCGGACATGGTGCCGATGATCGCTGCCCCCGGCGCCACCGCCGACGACGCCGACGTCGCCATGGACCGTATGAGCGAGGAAGACCTGCTGCGCGGCCTCGAGGGCCTGAAGCCGCCGGAGGATACCGACGACGACGACGGCCTCTGAGCCTCTCGGCGTCTCCTCTCCCAGTCAGGGCGGCCCGGCGGGCCGCCCTTTTGCGTTCGGGAGCCATCAGCGTCCGCGGGGTCTAGGCCGCCGCGGAGCTTGCGGCGTTCCCCCCGGCGGGTGCTATCCTGACCGGCCCCCCTGATCCGACGTCGCGACGGTGATCCTGCCCCCATGATGCGTCAATACGAGCTGGTGGAGCGCGTGAAGCGCTACAACCCCAAGGCCGACGAGGCCCTGCTCGACCGCGCCTATGTCTATGCCATGCTCGCCCACGGCACGCAGAAGCGCGCCTCGGGAGACCCCTATTTCTCCCATCCCCTCGAAGTGGCGGCCATCCTCACCGACCTGAAGGTGGACGACGCCACCATCGTCTCGGCCCTGCTGCACGACACGATCGAGGACACCGACGCCACCAAGGACGACATCCGCGAGAAGTTCGGCACCGCCATCGCCGAACTCGTCGACGGCCTGACCAAGCTGAAGAAGCTCGACCTCGTCTCCAAGCAGGCCGTGCAGGCGGAGAACCTGAGGAAGCTCCTCCTTGCCATCACCTCCGACGTGCGCGTGCTGCTCGTGAAGCTCGCCGACCGGCTGCACAACATGCGCACGCTGCACTACGTGCCGGCCCCCAAGCGAAACCGCGTCGCCCAGGAGACGCTGGACATCTACGCCCCGCTCGCCGGCCGCATGGGCATGCACGACATGCGCGAGGAGCTGGAGGACCTGGCCTTCCGCCAGATCAACGCCGAGGCCTACGAGGCCCTGGAGCAGCGCCTCGACCGCCAGCGCGAGGCCGCCGCCGCCGTCATCGAGGAGATCGAGACCCAGCTCGCCCGCAAGCTGGCGGGGGAGGGCATCAGCGCCGAGGTCACGGGACGGCTGAAGAAGCCCTATTCGATCTATCGCAAGATGGAGCGGAAATCGGTCTCCTTCGAGCAGCTCTCCGACATCGTCGCCTTCCGCATCCTCGTCGACGACATCGCCGCCTGCTACGCCGCCGTCGGCATCATCCACACGACCTGGCCGGCGGTGCCGCTGCGCTTCAAGGACTATATCTCGACGCCCAAGGGCAACGACTACCGCTCGCTGCACACCACCGTCATCGGTCCGCAGAGCCAGCGCGTCGAGATGCAGATCCGCACCCGCCAGATGCACGAGATTGCCGAATATGGCATCGCCGCCCACGCCCTCTACAAGGACGGCGCCGAGCACGCCGAGAGCAGCGCCTATGCCTGGCTGCGCCGCACGGTGGAGATGCTCGCCCACGGCGACAATCCGGAGGAATTCCTCGAGCACACCAAGCTCGAGCTCTTCTCCGACCAGGTCTACTGCTTCACGCCGAAGGGCCGGCTCATCGCCCTGCCGCGCAAGGCCAACTGCATCGACTTCGCCTATGCCGTCCACACCGACATCGGCAACCACTGCGCGCGCGCCCGCATCAACGGCGTCGAGCGCCCGCTGGTCACCGAGCTGCAGAACGGCGACGAGGTGGAGATCACCACCGATCCCAAGGCGACGCCCTCGCCCGCCTGGGAGAGCATCGTCGTCACCGGCCGCGCCCGCTCCGCCATCCGCCGCGCCACCCGCATGGCGACCCGCGCGCAATATCTCGAGCTCGGCCGCCGCATCGTCCAGACGCTCTTCACCCGGGCCGGCAAGCCCTTCTCCGACGACATCATCCGCCAGGGTCTGAAGCGCCTCGCCCGCTCCGGCGTCGAGGACGTGTACTGGGCGGTGGGGCGCAACGAGATCCCGCCGGACGACGTGCTGAAGGCCGTCCACCCCGACTTCAAGGGCGAGATGCCGCTCGGCCCCAAGCCCGGCGAGGGCTGGTTCGGCGTCGGCGGCGAGACGGCGCTGAAGTTCCAGGTGCCGGAATCGGAGGGGGCCATTCCCATCCGCGGCGTCAATCTCGACCTGCCCGTGCGCTTCTCGCGTGAGGGGGGCGCCGTGCCGGGCGACCGCATCGTCGGCATCATGACGCCCGGCGAGGGCATCACCATCTTCCCCATCCAGTCGCCGTCGCTGGCGGCCTACGACAACGAGCCGGAGCGCTGGCTCGACGTGCGCTGGGACGTGGACGAGGCGCGGCGCGCCCGCTACCCCGCCCGCATCGCCGTGAAGTCGCGCAACGCGCCGGGCTCGCTCGCCGCGGTGACGCAGGTGATCGCCGACAATGACGGCAACATCGACAACCTGCGCATGCAGCGCACCACGGCGGATTACACCAACGTCGCCATCGACCTCGAGGTCTGGGACCTGAAGCATCTCAACGCCATCATCGCCGGGATCAGGACCCTGCCGATGACGGCGGAGGCGCAGCGGGTGTTCGAGTAGGGCGCGCGCCGTCCTCGGCTCGGCGGTCTTCGGCGGACGACGGCCGAGTTCCACACCAGCTCGCCATGCCCGAAGATCCGCCGCCCAGGCTGCGACAAGGCCTCTCGCGCGATCGAAGTAATAAAACTGGCGGGTACTGTGGAATGCTGCCCCGGGCGGAGTCGACACGGAAATAGTACGGTCCTTCCCGAGAGTTTGTGAATACGGAAAAACGGCAAGCGGGTATTCAGCTGCCGTTCAGCCGCCGATGCCGACAGTGCGACGTGGGTGTGATGTGGGGTAGCCGATCAATTGTTCAGGAGCTCTTCCGAGCGCCACGCGTAAAGGTTAGTTAAATGAAAACACCGGCAAGCATCGTATTCTTGCGGCGATGTGTTAGTGTTTGGTGTGTTGTAGCGATCGCAGGAAAAAGCCGGCGGCTCAACGTAGGACGACTGCCGAATATCCGGGAATATGCTCGGCTAATCATGTCGTGTCGCCGGCGTCGTAGTGGCGTTGCGTAAGTGCGGTAGCTGGGCGAAACGAGACGCGGTAGCTTGGTAACGGAACGGTGGGGAAGAGAGCCCGACCAAGGGGGACTATACAATGCTCGTATTCACGCGTTTGACGTTGGCGATGGCGGGGCTAGCCGCGATGGCCCTGGTGAGCCCGGCCCTGGCGCAGGGGAACCGGGACTTCTGCGGGCGCTATGCCGCGAACATGGCAGGGGTCGGCCAGGGCGCCGTCGCCCGCAATCCGGCCTGCCTCGACTACAACAGGGGCGTGCACGGCGACTACCGGCTGCATTTCGACTGGTGTATGCGGTCGTCACCCCAGGCTGTCCAGGGCGCCGAGGGCAACATCCGCCGCATCGTGACGCAATGCACCGGCAACGCGCAGCCCCCGCGCCCGCAGCAGGCCGCGCCGCGGCCGCAGGCAACGCCGGGAACGGTCCGGTTCAGCGGCACCTGGCGCTGGTCGAACGGCAACGTCCTTCCCGCCACCTTCGAGCTCTATCCGGCCCGCCAGGGTGAAGCCGGCTATTGCTACGGCACCGGCGGCGGCCGTCGCTGCTTCGACGTCCGCTACACGCTGCAGGGCAATTCCTACACCTTTACCAACAACGGTACGGACTGGTTCGTCATGACCTCCCCCGAGCCGGGCGTCATGAACGGCCGCTATTGGCATCGACGCTCCGACAGCAGCCGTCCGCCGGCTGCGACGATCAGCATGCGCTAGGGCGTCGTTACGGGCGTCCCGGTCGGGTTGGCCGCGGCTCCGCGGCTATCCCTCTCCGCGGCGCCCCACGCGCTGACAGACGCCTTCGATCCCGCGCCTTTCGATTGTTTCGCCGGTTCGCCGGCCCAGACACCGGACCCACCATGTCGAAAACGCCTCTCCTGACCCTCGTCGCGCTTCTCGTCTCCACTGCCGCCTTTGCTCAAGGTTCGCCCGGCGACGACAGGTTCTGCCGGCAATATGCCGATACGGTCGCCACGGCCGCCGAGGACGCGATCCGCACCAATCCCGCCTGTCTCGACCCCGGCCGCGGCGTCCACGGCGACCGCGACATGCACCGCCAGTGGTGCGCGCGCACACCGCAGGACCGCGTCGAGAGCGCGTCGGTCCACGTCCGCCGGCTCGCGGCCCGCTGCGGCACCCTGCTCGTGGCGCCGCAGGACTATGGCGGCTACGCCATCATCGGGGACGGCCAGATGGAGCAGCCCTACGGGCGCGCCCGCCAGTGGCAGGTAAGCGCCGCCTTCAGCGGCCGGCTGTTCATGTACTGCGTCGCGGAGACCCGGATCGGCGACAGCACCGTGCGCATCGGCGTCGACCGCTCCATGCCCGGCGACGGCACGCAGTGGCAGCTGGCGGTGCCGGTCCGCTCGAACCCGGACTGGCAGGGCCGCCTCGAGATCGACGGCAGCGAGCCCGCGGGCCGCGCCGGCGCCGACGTCAGCGGTACGGCCGTCTTCGACTGGACCATCGCCTGGTTGAACATGGGTCAGGTCGACGCGCTGCGGAACGGCCAGCAGGCCGTGCTGGGGGTCGGCCGCGCCGATTACGACTTCAGCCTCGCGGGCATCGCCGCCGCCATCACCAAGGTCGAGGAGTGCCGCCAGCGCCTCGGCCGCGTGATGCCCGCCTCGGCCCCGCAGCAGGCCCAGGGCCGGCCGCAGTTCGATGCGCCCGCGCCGCGCCAGCAGCAGGCCCAGGCCCAGCCGCCGCGCCAGCCGGCGGTGGTCAACGCGCCGACCATCTTCGCCCTGCGCTCCAATACCGGGCTCTGCGTGCGCCATGTCGGCGGCAACGGCCCCGAATCCGCCGATCTCGTGCTGGCGCGCTGCGATGCGGCCACCATGTTCAACTTCGTCACCACGGGCGACGCCATCCGCCTGTCGGAGCGCCACGGCACCTGCGCCAGCGTGAACCGCGCGCCGGAGCCGCCCGAGCACGTCATGATGATCTCGTGCCGCGACACGCAGGACCGCTGGCGGTTCAACGAGAGCACAGGCCAGATCCGCAACGGCGACAACTACTGCTGGACGGTGGACCGCGCCCCCCGGCCCGGCGCGAAGATCGTCGGCACGCCATGTCGGCCAAACGTCGCCAACCAGCGCTTCGACATCCAGATGTGATCAAGCCGGGCCCCGTCGCCGCGGCGGGTCCCGCATGTCTTCACGGGGAGGGCTGACCGGCTTACGAGGTCGAAGTGGCCGCACGTCCGGCCGAAGCCCTCATGCTGTCAGTTGGCGCTTCTCCCTCATTGACTCACCACCCCCATTCGTCGTCTCTCCCGTCGACCCCAGACGGACCCTTGCCCCATGACCCCTGACGACGTGCTCGCCGAATTCCGCGCCGCGGGCGCCCTGCTCGAAGGCCATTTCATCCTGTCCTCGGGCAGGCGCAGCCCGGTTTTCCTGCAGAAGATGTTCGTGTTCATGGACCCGGAGCGCACGGCGCGGCTCTGCGCGGCCCTCGCCGAGAAGGTGAAGGCGCAGTTCGGCACCATCGACTACGTCGTCTCGCCTGCCGTCGGCGGCATCGTGCCGGGCTACGAGACGGCCCGCCAGCTTGGCGCCAGGGCCATCTTCGTCGAGCGCGAGAACGGCGAGTTCAAGCTGCGCCGCGGCTTCGAGATCCCCAAGGGCGCCCGCGTGCTGGTTGTCGAGGACATCGTCACCACCGGCCTCTCCACCCGCGAATGCCTCGCCGCCATCGCCGGCCATCCCGGCGAGACGGTGGGCGCGGCGGTGCTGGTGGACCGCTCGGGCGGCAAGGTCGACGTCGGCGTGCCGCTGGTCTCCCTCCTCTCCTGGTACGTGCCCGACTATGCCGCCGACGCCCTGCCGCCGGAGCTCGCCAGCCTGCCGGCGGTGAAGCCCGGCTCGCGCGGCATCCAGGGGGCGGCGCCTTGAGCGCGCCGGGTCCTGCGGACGAGCTCTCGCCGACGCGCTCGCGCACGCTCGTCGGGCTCTTCGTCGTGCTGACCGGGCTGGTCATCCTCGTGCCCAACGCCCTGCCGGTCCTCACCTGGTGGCAGGCGAGCCGCGGCGAGGCGGTCACCGCCCGCTGGGTGGGCTCGGAGACCGCCACCTCCAGCCGCGACACGGTGGGCGTGCCGACCTTCGTCTTCGAGCGGCGCATCGGCCCCATGCCGCAGGAATGCCGCGTGCCGCTGGTGCAGTATCGCCACGCGCCCGCCGGCAAGCCCTTGCACGAGACGCTGCAGGTGGTGCCGGGCGCGCGCTGCGAGGACCTTGTTGTGCTGAACGATCCGCCGCGCGAGCGCCTGCCGCTGATCCTCCTCGGCCTCGCCGTGCTCGCCGGCGGGGTCTGGCTGACCCTGCTGGCGCGGAGGCGGCCGGCGTGATCATCGGCATCGGCTCCGACCTCTGCGACATCCGCCGCATCGAGAAGTCGCTGGAGCGCCACGGCGAGCGCTTCACCCACCGCCTCTTCACCGATGTGGAGCGGGCGAGGGCGGAGGGGAGGGCGCACCGGGCCGCGACCTATGCCAAGCGCTTCGCGGCGAAGGAGGCCTGCGCCAAGGCGCTCGGCACCGGCATCCGCCGCGGCGTGTTCTGGAAGGACATGGGCGTCGCCAACATGGCCTCCGGCGCCCCCACCATGGTGCTCACCGGCGGCGCGCTGGAGCGGGCGAAGGCGCTGACGCCGGCCGGCCACCGCCTCGTCGTCCACCTCACCATCACCGACGATTTCCCCATGGCGCAGGCCTTCGTCATCCTCGAGGCCCTGCCCGGGACGCCCGCCACGGCGGGATGAACGGCCGTTCACGGCGGTGCCACGATGCCGCCTTTCTTCGTTCAGAACCGGTTCAACGGGGAACCGCTACTTAGCTCCCACGTTCACAAGGGGTCCGCAGCGAGGCGCGTCGCGCCACGAGATCCCGGACGGACAGAAAGGGGCATTCTCATGCTTTCCCGTTCCTTCAAAGCCACCGTCGCCGCCGTCGTCGTCGCCGCCGGTGTCGCCACCCTGGCAGCGCCCGCCGAGGCGCAGTATCGCCGCCACTACCGTGGTGACCGTGGTGCCGCCATCGGCGCCGGCATCGCCCTCGGCATCATCGGCCTCGGCGCCGCGGCGATCGCCGCCGACCAGCGCCGCCAGGCCTATGACGACGGCTACTACTATCGTCCGCGCTACCGCTCCTATGCGCCGGCCGAGTACGAGGCGCCGCCGCCGGTCTATTACCGCGAGCCGGCCCGCGTCTATCGTCGCGGCCCCTCGGTGGACGACCGCTACCCCCACACGTTCCGCTACTACGACTGAGCGGCACGGAAATCGATATGATGGCGGCCCCCTCGCGGGGGCCGTTGTCGTTTCAGCCCCCGTCTCAGCCCACCAGGGCGAGGACGAGCGGGATGGTGACGACCGCCATCAGCGTCTGCACCGTCAGGATCTCCGCCATGAGCGGCGCGTCGCCCCCCATCTGCCGGGCGAGGATATAGGCTCCCGAGGCGCTGGGCATGGCGGCGGAGAGGATGGCGACCTTCAGCGCCACGCCGTCGACGCCGAGCGCCATGGCGATGCCGCCGGCCATGGCGGGCATGAGAAGCAGCTTCAGCCCGGTGGTGACCCAGGTGATGGCGCGCGGCTTCAGGGAGGCGCCGACGTCGAGCCCCGCGCCGACCAGGAGCAGGCCGGTGCCGAGCGCCGCCGCGCCGAGAATGTCGCCGAAGCGCATGGCGATCACCGGCAGCGGGATGCCGACGACGTTGATGATGATGCCGAGCACCGAGGACCAGATGAAGGGATTGCTCGCCAGCGCCTTCACCGTCGGGCCGATCACCACCGGCTTGTCCTGGGCATAGCGCTGCAGCACCACCACCGCGAGAACGTTGAGAAGCGGGATCATTGCCGCCACCGAGATGGCGGTGAGCGTCAGGCCGAGCTGGCCGTAGAGCGCCCCGGCCGTGGCGATGGCGACGAAGGAGTTCCACCGCGTCGCGCCCTGGAACACCGAGGTGAAGGCCGGCCCGTCGGTGCCGAGGGTGCGGGCGAGCAGCGGGCGCAGCATGAGCAGGATCGCCGCCATGGCGAGGATGCCGGCGATCAGCGAGAAGCCCATGGCGAGCACCGGCACCGAGCGCAGGTCCGCCTTGGCCATGGTCATGATGATCATGGCGGGGAAGAAGACGTAGTAGGTGGCGCGCTCGAGGCCCCGCCAGCCGGCCTCGTCGATGAGCGGCAGCGCCCTCAGCCAGGCGCCGAGCACGATGATGAGGAAGACGGGCGCGAGGCTGGCGATGATGGGGAACATGGGGAAGGGTCGCGAGGGTGGGAGGGGTCTTCGATCACGCGCAGGCCCGGTGAGCAAGCCGCGCCGCGCATGAGGGGGTGGCGGAAAGGGGGAGGGGGCAAGAAGGAGTGCGAACGCGGCGCCGCGGATTCGGTTGCTCGCGCGGGAGCCTCACCCGTCATGCCCGGCCTGGTGCCGGGCATCCACGACTTGAACACCGCCCGTCGAAAGGAATTCGTGGATGCCCGGGACGAGCCCGGGCATGACGGGCGGAGTGGACGAAACGGTCGGCCATCAAATTCCGGCCGCTGCCCGAGCCAACCGTCCCGCCGTCGCCCCCTCACTTCTCCAGGAAGTCGAAGTCGCAGCCCTTGTCCGCCTGGGTCACGTGGTCGAGGTAGAGCTTGCGATAGCCGCGCTGGCGCTCGCGCATGTGCTTCGGCTTCTTCCACGTCTTCCGCCGGGCGGCGAGCTCCGCCTCGTCCACCAGCAGGTCCACCCGCCGGTTCGGCACGTCGAGGCTGATCCTGTCGCCGGAGCGCACCAGCGCCAGCGGCGAGCCTTCCGCCGCCTCCGGCGTCACGTGCAGCACGATGGTGCCGTAGGCGGTGCCGGACATGCGCGCGTCGGAGATGCGGATCATGTCGGTGACGCCCTGCTGCGCCAGCTTCTTCGGGATCGGCAGGAGGCCCGCCTCCGGCATGCCCGGGTGGCCCTTCGGCCCGGCATTGCGCATGACGAGAATGTCGTCGGCGGTGACGTCGAGGTCCGGGTCGTCGATGCGGTTGGTCATGTCCTCGACATCCTCGAAGACCACGGCGCGGCCGGTATGGACCATCAGCTTCGGCGTCGCCGCTGCCGCCTTGATCACCGCGCCGCCGGGCGCCAGCGAGCCGCGCAGGACGGCGTGAGCGCCCGTCTTCTTCAGGGGCTGGCCGAGGGAGCGGATGATGGTCTGGCCCGGCACCTGCTCGGCCCGGTCCACCCAGTCGCCGAGCCGCTCGCCGGTCACGGTCGGGGCGTCGAGGTCGAGATGGTCCTTGAGCTCCTGCAGCAGGCGCGGCACGCCGCCCGACCAGTGGAAATGCTCCATGTAGTGGGAGCCTGCGGGCTTCAGGTCGAGGAGAACGGGCACCTCGCGGCCGAGCCTGTCGAGCTCGCCGAGGTCCCAGGTCAGCCCGAGCCGGCCGGCGAGCGCGGCGAGGTGGACGACGGCGTTGGTGGAGCCGCCGATCGCCTGCAGCACCACCATGGCGTTGCGGAGCGAGGCCTGGGTGATGACGTCCTTCGGCTTGCGGCCGGCCGCCGCCATCTTCACCGCCTCGCGCCCCGAGGCCTCCGCCGCGCGGATGCGGTCGGCGTGGGTCGCGGGGATGGTGCCGGTATGGGGCAGGGCCATGCCGAGCGCCTCGGTGAGGCAGCCCATGGTGGAGGCCGTGCCCATCACCATGCAGGTGCCGACCGTCGGCGCGAGGCGCCCTGAGACCGCCTCGATCTCCGCCTCGTCGATTGTGCCGGCGCGGTGCATGGCCCACAGCCGGCGGCAGTCGGTGCAGGCGCCGAGAACCTCGCCCTTGTAGTGGCCGACCAGCATGGGACCGGTGATGAGCTGGATGGCGGGGACATCGGCCGAAGCGGCGCCCATGAGCTGGGCCGGCACGGTCTTGTCGCAACCGCCGATCAGCACCACGGCGTCCATGGGCTGGGCGCGGATCATCTCCTCGGTGTCGATGGCCATGAGGTTTCTCAGGAACATCGACGTCGGGTTGGAGAAGCTCTCGTGGATGGAGACGGTGGGGAAGGCGAAGGGCAGGCCGCCCGACAGCATGACCCCGCGCTTCACCGCCTCGACGAGCTGCCGCACATTGCCGTGGCAGGGATTGTAGTCGGAGAAGGTGTCGGTAATGCCGATGATCGGCCGGTCGAGCGCGTCGTCCGAAAAGCCCGCCGCCTTGATGAAGGCCTTGCGCAGGAACAGCGAGAAGCCGGCATCGCCATAGGCGGTGAGCCCCTTGCGCATGCCCCGCGGAGCCTTGCTGGTGGTGCCGGTCGGGCGTTTCGCCATGGTTGTTGTCCTCCCTTTGGAATCGCACCAAAGCACGGCGCAGGGATTTCCGGGAGGCTCCGGCACGAACGTCAGGGCCGCGCTCAACGCTCGTCCGGCCCGCCTGTCTGTATCGGCATCGAAGGACGCACCTCCTGCTTGCGGTGCTTGCATCTCGCATCTGCAGATGATTGGGGCCGAAGAGCGCCCCCCTTGCTCCTCCTCGCCGGCTTTGCCATCCCTGGCCCATGTTCTGTTTCGCCTATGGCACCAACATGAGCGCAGCCGACATGGCGCTTCGCGCTCCGGCGGCCCGGGCCGTCGGCATCGCGCGTCTCGCGGGGCATCGGCTCTTCGTCACGCCGGCGGGGTATCTCTCCCTGCATCCGGTCCTCGCCGGAACCGTTCACGGCGTGCTGTGGCGGCTGACGCCACGCGACCTTGTGCGGCTCGATGTCTACGAGGGCCTGGGACCGGGCGGCTATCGCCGCAGCCGCCTGCCGGTAACCGCGCCCGGTGGCGCCCGCACCGCGATCGTCTATCATGGCGGCAGGATGCGCGCGGGCGCCAGGCTGCTCCGCCGCCCCTTCGAGGAGGCCGTTCTCGCTGCGGCGATGTCCTGGCACCTTCCCGCCGCCGCGATCGCGGATCTTCGCCGCGTCGCGCGAAACGGATTGCGAGGCTGAATACCCATGAGCATGCTCGCCCATCTGCTGTCGCGTTTCGTCCGCAACGGCCGGCTGACGGTGATCCACCACGACGGCACTCGCGAAAGCTTCGGCTCAGGGGTCGAAGGACCCGACGTCACGATGAAGCTCCACGACCCGAAGGTGCAGCGCGAGCTCTTCTTCAATCCCGAGCTTTCGGCGGCGGAAGCCTATATGGACGGGCGCCTCACCTTCGAGAACGGCGGCAGGGTCCTCGACCTCCTGACGCTCTTCTCGGTGAACCGGGAGGGGCTCGGCTCGCACCCGGTGCAGCAGGCCCTGCGCAAGGTCTGGCGGGCACTGAAGCGACGCCACCAGTCGAACAGGGTGGGGCAGGCGGCGGCCAACGTGTCGAGCCACTACGACCATCCCCGCGCCTTCTACGAGCTCTGGCTCGACGAGACGATGAGCTATTCCTGCGCTTACTTCTCAAGGCCGGACATGAGCCTGAAGGAGGCGCAGGTCGCCAAGATGCGCCACATCGCCGCCAAGCTCGCCATCGAGTCGGGCATGACGGTGGCCGAGATCGGCTCGGGCTGGGGCGGGCTCGCCACCTACCTCGCCGCCGTCTGCGGCGCCAAGGTCACCGCCATCAACGTCTCGCCGGACCAGCTCGCCGCCTCCCGCGACAGGGTCGCGCAGGCGGGGGTCGCCGACCGCGTCACCTTCTTCGAGAAGGACTATCGCGAACTGACCGGCACCTTCGACCGCGTCGTCTCCGTCGGCATGATGGAGCATGTCGGCGTCGCCCATTTCGACGACTATTTCTCGACCGTGAAGCGGCTCTGCGGGCGTGACGGCTACGCCATGATCCACGCCATCGGCCGCATGTCGCCGCCCGGCACCACGGCACCCTTCATCCGCAAATACATCTTTCCCGGCGGCTACGTGCCGGCGCTGTCGGAGGTCTTCGCCTCCACCGAGCGCTGCGGCCTGTGGGTGGACGACTGCGAGGTGCTGCGCCTGCACTACTACTGGACCATCAAGGCCTGGCGCGAGAATTTCGAGGGCGTGAGGGATCAGGTCGTCGCGATGCAGGGCGAGCGCTTCGCCCGCATGTGGGAGTTCTATCTCGCAGCGGTGGAGCTCGGCTTTCGCGACGGCTCCAACATGGTCTACCAGCTGCTCCTCTCCGGGAGGCGCGACGCCGTGCCGGTGACGCGCGACTTCATCACCGCCAGGGAGACGGAACTGGCGACGCGGGAGGGCGGGCTGCCGTGGCGCTCCACCTGAGGATCGAAGGCATTGTCCAGGGCGTCGGTTACCGCCAGTGGTTCCGCCGCCGGGCGCTGGAGCTGGGCGTGGCGGGCTGGGTGCGGAACCGCGCCGACGAGAGCGTCGAGGCGGTGATCGACGGCGCCGACGCGGCCGTGGAGGCGCTCGTCCGCCTTGCGATGAGCGGTCCCGCCGGGGCCAAGGTCGACCGGATCGAACGGCGGGCGGCGACGGATGCGGAGCGTGCGGCAGGTCCCGCCGAGGGCATGGCCATCCTACCTACGGAATGACGGTCTTTCGGGTTGAAGGCCCCACCCGCACCCCCCCGCTGCGCGGGGAGGGAACCACAGCGGCCCGCCTCTCTGAAGACCGGCCGAGCCAGGCACGGCCGACAAGGAGGCCCTCGCCGTCGAAGTCCCCCTCTCCTCGCGGAGCGAGGGGAGGGTGCGGGTGGGGCCCTTTCCGGGGGAATGGGCGCCCTGCACGACGTCAGTGCGTCCTTCGAGGCTCGGCCGTTCCGGCCTCGCACCTCAGGATGAGGAAGGCCGTGCATTGCCCCGAGCGCTGTCCTCGTCGCCGGCTGTGCCAGACTTCACCGTCCTCATCCTGAGGTGCGAGCGTCAGCGAGCCTCGAAGGACGCACTCGGGTAGTGCAAGCGGCGCCTTACGCGCCGTCCTTCCCCCACACCATCTCCTCGGTCCAGCCGAGTTCCGCAAACTCCGCCGCCCTCAGTGGCGCCTCGCCGATGGAGAAGAACTCGTCGAGCTGCGGGGGCTTCACCGCCGTCCCCGCCAGCATGGCATGGGCCTGGCCGCGATGGTGCACCTGGTGCTGGAAGAGGTGCATGAGGAGCCGGTCGGTCCGCTCCACCTGCCAGCGCGTGATGCGGTTGACCCTGATCTCGCCGTTCAGCTTGTCCTCCGTCAGGGCATCGCAGAACGCGATGAGCCGTCGGTCCACCGCCGCCTGCTCCCGCTTCAGGTCGGCGAGCGCGGGATGAGGGATCTGGTTCTCCCAGGCCTTCGGACCGAGGTCGCCGCCCTCCAGCGCATCCACGTAGAACCAGTCAATGATGAGGTTGTGGTTCAGCGTGGCCGCGATACTGGGAAAGAAGCTCGTCCGCGTCGCGGCGAACTCCTCCGGCGTCAGGGACGCGCAGGCCGTCAGCAGGCGATGGTTCGCCCAGGCATTGTTGTAGGCCGAGGCGCGGAAGGTCTGGACGTTCGAGGCGGGCATCGCGGCGTCTCCGGTTCAGGCAGCTTCCACCGCCGTCGGTCCGAAACGTTGCTCGAAGGCAGTCCGCAGGATGGCATCAACCTCCGGTATGGTCACCGGCAGGCCGAGATCGACGAGGCTGGTGACGCCGTAGCGCGGATCGGCGATGCCGCAGGGCACGATGCCGCCGAAATGGGCGAGGTCCGGCTCGACGTTCAGCGAGATGCCGTGCAGCGTGACCCAGCGCTTCACCCGGATGCCGATGGCGGCGATCTTGTCCTCTGATCCCTCGCCCCTGCCCGGTCGCTTCACCCAGACGCCGACGCGGTCCTCGCGCCGCTCGCCGCGGATGTTGAAGGCGTCGAGCGTACCGATGATCCAGTCTTCCAGTCCCGCCACGAAGACCCGGAGGTCCCGCTTGCGGCGGTTGAGGTCGAGCATGACGTAGGCCACCCGCTGGCCCGGCCCGTGATAGGTCATCTGCCCGCCGCGCCCGGCCTCGAAGACCGGGAATCGCGCATCGACCACGCCGTCTGCCGTCGCCGAGGTGCCGGAGGTGTAGAGCGGCGGGTGTTCCAGCAGCCAGACCCGCTCGCGCGCCGTGCCCGCTGAAATCCCCGCGACATGGGCCTCCATGGCCGCCAGCGCCTCCGGATAGGGCACCAGGCCCTCGCTGATGACCCATTCGACCGGCGGCGCATCGGCCGGCGCGGCGAGGCCCAGCACCAGATTGGAACGATCGTTTACCACTCGTTCACCATGTTTGGTCAGGGTGCTCGGGAACCCGCGACGTGCATTTGGCAAAAGGCGACATGGCCCAGCTCGAAACAGTTTCCCTCGACATCTCCGTGGTCCTCGGCACGACCGTCATGCCGATCCACCAGATGCTGCGCATGGCCCGCGGCGCCATCATCGAACTCGATGCCACGGAGGACGACGAGGTGCAAATCCTCGCCAACGACATGCCCATCGCCCGGGGGCAGGTGGTCATCAACGGCAACCGCATCGGCGTGCAGATCACCGAGATGCTGCCGCGCCCGATCGAGCTCCGCTAATTGGTTGACTCGGTCAACTAAATGCTGAAGCCTCCCGTCTGGGGAGAGCTTCATATGATACCGGATGACCTCGACGGCCAGATCGCCGCCGTGCGCGGCTTCAACCGCTTCTACACCCGCGCCATCGGCCTTCTTGGCCGCTATCTCGGCTCCTCCTGGTCGCTGACCGAAGCGCGGGTGCTCTACGAGCTCTTCACCCGCGACGGCCTCGCGGCGAGCGACCTCTGCGAGGACCTCGGCCTCGACGCCGGCTATCTCTCGCGCATCCTGCGCCGCTTCGAGGCGGAGGGGCTCGTCTCCCGCAGCCCCGCGCCGGACGATGCCCGCCGCAGCCTGCTCAGCCTCACGGCCGCGGGCCGCGACGCCTTCTCACCCTATGACGAGGCCTCGCGCGCCGAGGTCGGCACCATGCTCACGCGCCTCGGCCCGGGGGATCGCGACCGGCTCGTCGCCGCCATGGCGACGGTGCGGGATCTCGTGGCGGGGGAGGGCCCGGAGGTGGTCGTCCGCCGCCATCGCCCCGGCGACATGGGCGCGATCATCGCCGGCCAGGCGCGCATCTACGCCGGAGAATACGGCTGGAACGACGAGTTCGAGGCCCTCGTCGCCGAGATCGCGGCCGCCTTCCTCAGAGCGAACGACCCCGCCCGCGAGCGGGCCTTCATCGCGGACAGGGCCGGCGAGGTCGTGGGCTCGGTCTTCTGCGTCGACGGCGGCGAGGGGATCGCCAAGCTCCGCATGCTCTATGTCGACGCCTCCCAGCGCGGCACCGGCCTCGGTCGCCGGCTGGTGCGCGACTGCATCGCCTTCGCAAAGGGCGCGGGCTATGCGGGGATGACCCTGTGGACCAACGATATTCTCGCCGCCGCCCGCCGCATCTACGTGGACGAGGGCTTCGCGCTGTCGGCGGAGGAAAGGCACCATTCCTTCGGCGTCGACCTCGTCGGGCAGAACTGGACGCTGGATTTCGGGATGAGGTGACGGCGGACCATTGCGCTTGTCGGAGTCCTGCCGGCCACGCGCCGTCTGGCGCCGGGGGGCGATGAATAGTCGTGCCGCACCATCCACGCGTCATGCCCGGGCTTGTCCCGGGCATGACGACAAGGGAGGGCGAGATCGACGACGGTGGCTCCGGCTGCGGCTGCGCGCCTCACCGCCCCTCGAAATCCCCGTAGCCCAGCCGGTCGAGAAAACCCTGCAGAATGTAGGCGGCGGCCATCTTGTCGACGAGCTCGGCCCGCCGTGCCCGCGAGGCATCCGCCTCGAGCAGCGTCCGCGTCACCGCCGCCGTCGACATGCGCTCGTCCCAGAAGACGATGGGAAGCTCCGTCTTCGGCACGAGATTGCGGACGAAGGCGCGGGTAGACTGGGCGCGCGGTCCCTCCGTGCCGTCCATGTTCTTCGGCAGGCCGATCACCAGCGCCCCGGCATCATGCTTCTCGGCGAGCGCCAGCAGGGCCGCCACGTCCGGCGTGAACTTCACCCGCTTGATCGTCTCCAGCGGGGTGGCAATGGTCCAGTTGACGTCGGAAAGCGCGAGGCCGATCGTCTTGGTTCCGAGGTCGAGGCCCAGCAGCCGGCGGCCGACGCCGACCTTGCCGCGGATGTCGTGGAGTTCGGCGATCAAGTCGTGGTGTCCTCCGGGCCGGCCGGCGGCAGCTCGGCCGCCTTCTCGCGCAGGAAGCGTCTATAGCGCTCCGGGTGCTCCTTGCGGAACCGCTCCAGCGCCTCGGCCGCCTCGGCACGCGCGCTCGCGGCACGGCGTTCCTTGATCTCGCGGATCTTGGCGGCAGCCCCGCGCAGCTTCGCCTCCGCCTCTGCCGCCTTCTCAGGGGTGCCGTCGCGCTGGGCGAGAACGATCTCGGTCAGCCAGCCGATCTGCCGGCCGAAGCTGGCGACATCGCGGACCACCTCGGTCTCGACATCCGGGGAGCCCTGGTAGTTGACGGTGACGTTGGTCGACCCCCAGCCGGGCAGGATGCTCTGCGCCACGGTGCCCGGGACCAGCTGCGCGATAGGCCAGATGCTCATGATGGATCTCCCCCGCTTTGCCTGAAACGAGGTCTCATCCTACAACGGGCGCCCTGCCACGGCTCATCCCATTTTGGAGCGAAGCACGATGAAACTCACCTGGCTCGGCCATTCGGCCTTCCGCCTCGACTTCGGCGCGTCGGTGGTGCTGATCGACCCGTTCCTCACCGGCAATCCGAGCTTCACCGGCGACCGCGCCGAGGCGATCGCTGGCGCCACCCACATTCTCCTCACCCACGGCCATGCGGACCATGTGGGCGACACGCTGGCCATTGCCGCGGAGACCGGCGCCAAGGTCGTCACCAACTACGATCTCTGCATGTATCTGGCGAACAAGGACCTCAAGGCCTTCGACCCGATGAACTGCGGCGGGACCACCGACCATGGCGACTTCACGGTGACGCTCACCAATGCCCTGCACTCGTCCTGCGACTTCCATGACGGGGTCAGCCACGCCCTCGGCAATCCCAACGGGCTGATCGTCAAGCAGAAGGGCGGCGTCGTGCTCTACGCCATGGGCGACACCGACATGATGCCGGACATGGGCCTGATCGCCGAGTATCACAAGCCGACCCACGCGCTGGTGCCGATCGGCGACCGCTTCACCATGGGCGGCGACGCCGCGGCCTTCGCCTGCCAGAAGTTCTTCACCTTCGACACGGTCGTCCCGTGCCACTACGCCACCTTCGGCCTGCTCGACCCGACCGCCGACAAGTTCGTGGCGGGCATGGCGGGATCGAAGACGAAGGTGGCGGTGCCGAAGCCGGGCGGGAGCGTCGATCTCTGATCCCCAACGCACAACGCCCGCCTGTGCGGCGGGCGTTGTCGTTCAGGTCCGTGCGACGTTGGTCAGCGGAAGCCGCGGATCATCTGCATGAACCGCGCCTGCTCGGACGCATCGTCCTTGAACAGGCCGGTGAAGCCCGTGGTGATCGTCGAGACGCCCTGCTTCTGCACGCCGCGCATGGACATGCACATGTGCTCGCCCTCGACCAGCACGGCCAGGCCGCGCGGCTTGAGGCTCTCCTCGATGGCGCCGACGATCTCCGCCGTCATGTTCTCCTGCGTCTGAAGGCGGCGGGCATAGATGTCGACCACCTTGGCGAGCTTGGAGAGGCCCACCACGCCCTCGCGGGGATAGTAGGCGATGTGAGCCCGACCGCTGATCGGCACGATGTGGTGCTCGCAGTGGGAGAAGAAGGGGATGTCGCGCACCAGCACGATGTCGCCGTAGCCCCCGACCTCCTCGAAGACCGTCCCGAGCTCCTTGGCCGCCGACTGGCCATAGCCGCGGAAGAGATCTTCCCAGGCCTTGACCATGCGGCGGGGGGTGGCGACGAGGCCCTCCCTGTCGGGATCGTCGCCGATCCATTCGATCAGGGTTCGGACTGCGGCCTCCGCCTCCTCGCGGGTGGGGCGGCGGCGGCGCAGTGCCTCCGTGCCCTTCTGGAGGGGAAGGGACGTGACGACGGCATCCATCAGACTCAACTCCGGTCTTGGAAACGTTTCCAGCTACGCCTCGTGACAACGTTTCGGACCGGCTCCCGGGATCGGGACACCTCTGCGACAGATTGTCGCGATCCTGCGCCGCCCATCGATGTCCCGGTCTCGTGCCGGGCTTTAATGCCTCGATGCGACGCATATATGATGAGCAGGCCTGAACGCGCCATGAACAGCCGTTCATCTTGGCCCTGGGAGCGCCCGCCGTGCTGGATGACGTCTACAACAAGCGCATTCTCGAACTCGCCGCGACGATTCCGCGGCTCGGCCGCCTCGCGGCCCCCGATGGCTCGGCTACCGCCCATTCCAGGCTCTGCGGCTCGACGGTGACCGTTGATCTCGCCCTCGACGGGGACGTGGTGGTGGATTTTGCCCACGACGTGAAGGCCTGCGCCCTCGGTCAGGCCTCCTCCGCGCTGATGGCGCAGCATGTGGTGGGATCGACGACCGACGAGTTGCGCAGGCTGCGCGAGGACGTGCGCCGCATGCTGAAGGAGAACGGTCCGGCGCCGTCGGGCAAGTGGGCCGACGTGGCCGTGCTGGAGCCCGTGCGGGACTTCAAGGCGCGCCATGCCTCCACGCTCCTCACCTTCGACGCGGTGGTGGACGCCATCGCCCGGGCCGAGGCGGCCCGCGTCCCCGCCGCCGCACAGTGAGTGCGGGAGGCGAGCTTGACCGCCTGTTCGGCGACATCAGGCCGCGGCGCTGGCCTCGCCTCGCCGGCCACGGGCTCATCCGCACCTATCAGCTGACGATTTCCATGCTGGTCGGCCGCTGGTGCCGTCACATGCCGACCTGCTCGGCCTATATGGACGAGGCCATGCTGCGGCACGGACTCTGGGCGGGGGGCTGGATGGGGCTGGCGCGTCTTTGTCGCTGCCATCCCTTCGGAACGTCCGGCATCGACAATCCGCCGATGGAGCGGCCGGTGGATAGCCGCTGGTATCTGCCGTGGCGCTATGGCAGGTGGCGTTGGCGGCGCGGCGGCCCCGTCTGCGAGGCGGTCGCGCCGCGAGATTCCTGACCGGCCGGAGGCCGCCGGCTGAGGCGGCTCCGCCGTCGGGCCTACAGGCGTCCCATCAGCACCAGGATCAGCACGATCACCAGCACGACGCCGAGGCCGCCGCCGCCGTAGTAACCGGTGCCGTAGAAGGGCCCGCCGCCGATGCCGCTGAAGCCGCCGAGCAGGGCGAGGACGAGAAGGATGAGAAGGATGGTGCCGAGTGACATGGTGGTGCCTCCGTGTTGCCGGCATCAACCCACCATTTGGCCTCCTTGTTCCCCGCGCCCGCGGTAAGCCGCTCCTGTCAAACCACGGCGCGGGGCGCGGCTGAGGTTTTGCAATCGCGCTGCGGCTCGGCTATCTCCGGTGCGCGCCCGGCTGATGCCGCCCTGTGACGGCAAATCCGCCGGCGCCTTCGTCCCGACCACCAGCCCCTTACCTGCTCCGTCGGCAGGAGTGAGCGGAGAGAACCATGCCTGTCCTGACCTTCCCCGATGGCGCCCAGCGGTCCTATGACGCCGGCGTCTCCAGCCTCGACGTCGCCAAGGCCATCGCGCCCTCGCTCGCCAAGCGCTCCATCGCCGCCAAGCTCGACGGCGTCGTCGTCGACCTCACCGATCCCATTCCCGGCGACGCGCGGATCGAGTTCGTCACCCGCGACAGCCCCGAGGCGCTGGAGCTGATCCGCCACGACGCCGCGCACGTGATGGCGGAAGCCGTGCAGAGGCTCTGGCCGGGCACCCAGGTCACCATCGGCCCGGTGATCGAGAACGGCTTCTACTACGACTTCTTCCGCAACGAGCCCTTCACCCCGGAGGACTTCGCGGCGATCGAGGCGGAGATGCGCAAGATCATCGCCGCCAACAAGCCCTTCACCAAGCGCGTCGTGTCGCGCGAGGAGGCGGCGCAGATCTTCCGCGACAAGGGCGAGGCCTTCAAGGTCGAGCTCGTCGAGGCGATCCCCGCCGGCCAGGACATCAAGCTCTACGACCAGGGCGGCTGGTTCGACCTCTGCCGCGGCCCGCACATGGCTTCCACCGGCCAGATCGGCAATTCCTTCAAGCTGATGAAGGTGGCCGGCGCCTACTGGCGCGGCGATTCCACCAAGCCGATGCTGACCCGCATCTACGCCACCGCCTTCCGCACCGACGAGGAGCTGAAGGCCTACCTGACCATGCTCGAGGAGGCGGAGAAGCGCGACCATCGCCGCCTCGGCCGCGAGATGGACCTCTTCCACTTCCAGGAGGAGGGGCCCGGTGTCGTCTTCTGGCACCCCAAGGGCTGGTCGATGTTCCAGACCCTCGTGGCCTATATGCGCCGCCGCCTCGCCGAGCACGGCTATGACGAGGTCAACGCCCCGCAGCTCCTCGACAAGTCGCTGTGGGAGACCTCGGGACACTGGGGCTGGTACCGCGAGAACATGTTCGCGGCCCAGTCTGCCGGCGACGAGGCCGAGGACAAGCGCTGGTTCGCCATCAAGCCGATGAACTGTCCGGGCCACGTGCAGATCTTCAAGCACGGCCTGAAGTCCTACCGCGACCTGCCGATGAAACTTGCGGAATTCGGTGTCGTGCATCGCTACGAGCCTTCCGGCGCTTTGCACGGCCTGATGCGCGTCCGCGGCTTCACCCAGGACGATGCCCACGTCTTCTGCACCGACGAGCAGCTCGAGGCCGAGTGCATCCGCATCAACGACCTCATCCTCACCACCTATGCCGATTTCGGCTTCGACGAGATCGTGGTGAAGCTCTCCACCCGCCCCGAGAAGCGCGTCGGCGCCGACGCCCTGTGGGAACGCGCCGAGAGCGTCATGGAGAAGGTGCTGGAGAAGATCGCCAGCCAGTCCGGCGGCCGCATCAAGACCGCCATCAACCCGGGCGAGGGCGCCTTCTACGGGCCGAAATTCGAATATGTGCTGCGCGACGCCATCGGCCGCGACTGGCAGTGCGGCACCACCCAGGTCGACTTCAACCTCCCCGAGCGGTTCGGCGCCTTCTACATCGGCGCCGACGGCGAGAAGACCCCGCCGGTCATGGTCCACCGCGCCATCTGCGGCTCGATGGAGCGCTTCATCGGCATCCTCATCGAGAACTATGCGGGGGCCTTCCCCTTCTGGTTCGCGCCCAAGCAGGTGGTGATCGCCCCGATCACCTCCGAGGCCGACGACTACGCGCTGGAGGTGCTCGCCGCCTGCCGCAAGGCGGGGCTGCGGGCCGATGCCGACCTGCGGAACGAGAAGATCTCCTACAAGGTGCGCGAGCACTCGCTGCAGAAGATCCCCGTGATCCTCGCGGTCGGAAAGAAGGAAGCGGCCGAGCGTACCGTCTCGGTCCGCCGCTTCGGCAGCCAGGCGCAGGAGACGCTCGGCCTCGCCGAGCTTGTGGCGCAGCTCAAGGACGAGGCGACCCCGCCGGACGTCAGACGCGCGCAGGCGGCGGAGTAGGGCGGGCCCCAGTCCGCACGCCCGACCTTGTCGTCATGCCCGGGCTTGTCCCCGGCATGACGAGTGGGGCAGTGCGTTGGCCTGCGCCTACCGCGCTACGACTTCGATGTTCTGGTCCTTGCCGGCCTCCACCGTGAAGCGCCGGTTGAACACGCGGCCCTCGTGGCGGGCGATGGCGAGGTACTCGCCCTCCTGCAGCACCATGGAGGGGAAGGCGCCGATCGATTCCTTGATCACGTCACCGCCGGGCGTCAGCACGGTCCAGGCCGCGTTGCCGATCGCTTCGCCCCCCTCGCGCTGCTGCACGAGCTTCAGGCTGACATTGGCCGCCCGGTGCTGGATCGTCGCGTCGGTCACCTGTCCCGCCCGGATGCGCAGGTCGGCGCGGATGGTGGCGTTGGCGTCGCCGTAGATCGACACGACGTGGTAGGTGCCCTCGGGCAGGGCGATGAGATCGCCCGCCGGCGCCTGGCGCAGCACGAGGCGCGGCTCGCCGCCGTCGAACAGGCCGCCGGCGAAGATGTCGAAGGACAGGCGGGCGTTGCGGATCTGGCTCTCGCCGACCTTGCCGACGAGGCGCACCGCCCCGGCGTTCATGATGATGCTCTCGCGATAGGGCTCTCCGGCGATGCGTAGGCGGCGCGTCTGCGCGAAGGTGCCGAAGGCGACATGCATGATGTAGCTGCCCGGCCGCAGGGCGAACACCGGTGCGGGGTCGCGCGATTCGGCCACCAGCGCGAAGGCGCCGCTCGCCTCCGGCGTGTCGGCGAAGATGCGCCAGTGCAGGCCGTCGCGGACATATTGCCCGCCCTGCCGGTAGCGCGCGTCGAGTGCCACCGCGGTGCGGTCGGCGAATTGCGGCGGCAGGCCGGGGCTGCCGGGAAGGCCGGGAATGCTCGGCATCAGCGCAGGCGGCGTGCCCATCTGCGGCGTGAAGGGCGTCGCCCCGTCGGGCAGGGTGAAGAACGGCGTCGCCGCCCCGCCCGGCATGTTGCGGCGGCGGCGCTGCTGGGGCTCGATGGCGATGGGCGGCAGATCCGAGTGAGGCGAGGGGGTGATGCGCGGCAGGGGCGGGCGCTCGAAGCCCTGCGCGATCGCCTCGCCCGCCGGGACGGCGAGGCCGAAGATCGCGGCGAGCGCGGCCACGGCGATGAGCGATCTCGCGCTCCGGTTCATGCGTCGATCCAACTCATGCGTCGATCATCTCGCGTCCGATTATGGCCCTTTTTGGTGCGCCCGCCGGCCGGACGCAAGCATCGGCGGGCAAGTCCTGCGCTTTGTCCCCTTGGCGAAAGCGGGGAACTTGCCTAGTTGGAGGCACGGCCGCGCCCCGGGGACCAGCATGCCTGTCGATTCCGACCTCGTCGATCACCTCAGGACCCGCCGGTCCACGCCCTTCGCACTGATGCGCGGTCCCGGCCCCGACGCCGCGACCCTGGATGCCATGCTGGCGATCGCCGCCCGCGTCCCCGACCACGGCAAGCTCGCGCCCTGGCGCTTCATCGTCATCGACGCCGCCGCCGGAGCGAGACTCGGTGCGCAGATCGAGCGCCTGGTCCTGGCCGACGACCCGGCCACCGATCCGAAGAAGATCGAGATCGACCGCGCCCGCTTCGCCCGCGCGCCCGTCTGCGTCGCCGTCGTCTCGCGCGCTGCTCCCCATCCGAAGATCCCGGAATGGGAGCAGGTGCTCTCCGCCGGCGGCGTCTGCCTCAACCTCCTCCATGCCGCCAATGCCTTCGGCTTCGGCGGCAACTGGGTCACCGAATGGCCCTCCTACGACCGCCGGGTCCTCGACCATCTCGGCCTGTCGGCCGAGGAGAAGATCGCCGGCTTCGTCCATATCGGCACCCCGGAGGCGAAGGCGGAAGACCGCCAGAGGCCGGACATGGCCGCCATCGTCACACGTCTCTGAGGGCTGAAGACCATGCACTACAACGTCACTGCCGCCGACCATGGCCTGCCCTTCGATCCCTTCAAGGCGATCGTCTCGCCGCGCCCCATCGGCTGGATCACCTCCGTCGACAAGGACGGGCGCGTGAACTGCTCGCCCTATTCCTTCTTCAACGCCATTTCCGACAAGCCGCACATGGTCTGCTTCGGCTCCGGCGGCCGCAAGGACGCGCTCGCCTTCGCCGAGGAGACCGGCGAGTTCACCTGCTCCTTCGTCTCCTGGGAGCTGCGGGACGCGATGAACGCCACCTCCGCGCCGCTGCCGCGCGGTGAGAACGAGATGGAGTTCGCCGGCCTCGAGGCCGCGCCTTCGGTCTTCGTCAAGCCGCCGCGGGTGAAGGCATCCCCCGCCGCGCTCGAGTGCAAGTGGCTGCAGACCGTGCCGCTGACCTCGCTCGAGGGCGTGACGAGCTATCACCTCGTCATCGGCCAGGTGGTCGGCATCTACATCAACGACGACTTCATCAAGGACGGCATCGTGGATACCGGCCGGATGCACCCGGTCATGCGCGGCGGCTACGACCAGTATTTCCAGGTAGGCTCCGAGCAGATGTTCAAGATGACCCGGCCGCCCGGCGGCGGCAATTTCAACGAGCGGCGCTGAGCCGGGGAGGGCGCTCCCGCGCCCTCAACTCCCCTCGTCGGGAATGTTGAGCACGGTGCCGCAGGCCTTGCAGCAGACGGCGTCGGGCTCATGGCGCTGCAGCCCGCAGGTTGGGCAGGAAAAGCGGACCTTCACGGGCCGGAACAGCACCTGGGCGAGGCGCAGGAACAGCGTCACCCCGAAGATCATGATCACCACGGAGGTCAGCCGCCCGGCCGTGCCGGGCAGGGTGATGTCGCCATAGCCTGTCGTCGTCAGCGAGGTGACGGTGAAATAGAGCGCGTCCACATAGTTGTTGATGCCGGCATTGGTGCGGTGCTGCGTCTCGTAGACGAGCCCGGTCATGACGAAGATGAAGACCAGGAGGTTCGTCGCGGCGAAGATGACCTCCTGGTTGCGCCGGAAGAAGGCACTGTCGCCGCGCAGCTGCTTGACGAGCTGGTAGGTCCGCATCAGCCGCAGGGTGCGCAGCACGCGCAGGAAGCCGCCGCCCTCGCCGACGATGGGGGCGAGGAAGGACGCGATGGCGACGATGTCGGCCCAGGTGAGCGGGTTCGCCATCTCCCGCCACGGGCGCCGGGCGATCCACAGGCGGGCGGCGAAATCGGCGAGCAGCCCGAGGCCTATGACGAAGTCGACCACCTCGATGGTGGTGTGGCGCGGCATGAAGCTCGTCGCCACCACGAAGGCGATGGTGGAGAGGTCGAAGGCGAGCAGCGCGTAGCGAAAGCGCTCCGAGGCTTCGGTGTGGTCCTCGTAGAGCGCCCGCACCCGTTCCTTCCAGGGGCGGGGCAGGGGACCTTCGGCGGGGCTGGCTGATGAGGTCATGGGTTCCGGCGGCCGTGTCGCCTGTTCTCGCCCGAAAGACTTGATCGCCGCAAGCCGCCGCGTCACCATTCCCTTTCAGGGCCGGTCCGGCCATTCGCAAGGGGCGTCTCCATGACAGTCTGGTTCAACCGCAGGACTCTCGCCGCCGTCGCTCTCGCCGCCGCCGGCGCCGTTGCCGCCACGGCGACCGCCTGGGCACAGGAGAAGCTGAAGATCGGCTTCGTCTATGTCGGCCCGGTCGGCGATCACGGCTGGACCTACCAGCACGACGTCGCCCGCCAGGCGGTGGAGCGCCAGTTCGGCAACCGCGTCGAGACGACCTTCGTCGAGAAGGTGGCCGAGGGGCCCGACGCCGAGCGCGTCATCGAGCAGCTCGCCCGTACCGGTCACCGGCTGATCTTCACGACGTCCTTCGGCTTCATGGACCCGACCGAGCGCGTCGCCCGCCGCCATCCCAACGTCCGCTTCGAGCACGCCACCGGCTACAAGCGGGCGCCGAACCTCGCCACCTATGCCGGCCGCTTCTACGAGGGGCGCTACATCCTCGGCCAGATCGCCGCCCGCATGTCGAAGACCGGGACGGTGGGCTACATCGGCTCCTTCGCCATTCCCGAGGTCGTCTCCGGCATCAACGCCTTCATGCTCGGCGCCCAGTCGATCCGGCCCGACCTGAAGATCCGCATCGTCTGGGTCAATTCCTGGTACGACCCGGGCAAGGAGGCGGACGCCGCCAAGGCGCTCGCCGACCAGGGCGCCGACATCCTCGCCCAGCACACCGATTCCCCCGCCGCCATGCAGATCGCCGAGCAGCGCGGCATCCTCGCCTTCGGGCAGGACTCGGACATGATCCGCTTCGGGCCGAAGGCGCAGCTGACCTCGATCGTCAACGACTGGACGCCCTATTACATCCAGCGGGTGCAGGCGATGCTGGACGGCCGCTGGTCCTCCGGCGACACCTGGGGCGGCCTCAACACCGGCCTCGTCCACATGGCGCCCTACACCAACATGCCGGCCGAGGTGAAGGCCATGGCCGAGGCGACGGAAGCCGCCATCAAGGCCGGCACCTTGCACCCGTTCCGCTGCCCGATCGTCCGTCAGGACGGCCAGACGGTGGAGTGCAAGGGCAATGGCGCGCTCGCCGACGAGCAGATCCTCGGCATGAACTTCTACATCCGCGGCATCGAGGAGCGGGTGCCGAGCGCGAACTGAGGGGAGGGGAACGGCGGCCGCGCGTCCTGTTCGCTGGTGGGCGAAGCGCCACTTCACCTCTCCCCGGTGGGGAGAGGTCGGCCGAAGGCCGGGTGAGGGGGCAATCACCTCAGAGCGTTGCGCGCATGTTCAGATGCATCCATACCGCGTCGAGGACCCCCGACAGATTGCGGCGGATGTCGTCATTGTCGAACCGAAGAACGAAATAGCCCGCTGCCTCCAGGACGTGGGTTCGTTCTGCGTCCTTCCGCCTTTCGGCCCCCGTCGAGTGCGTCTCGCCGTCGACCTCGATAACGAGCTTCGCGTCGATGCAAACGAAGTCGGCAACATATCCGGCGATGGGGTGCTGGCGCCGGAACTTGTAGCCGCCGAAGCGGCGGTTGCGCAGGGCGTACCACAACGTGGCTTCGGCTCTGGTGTTCTCGCGGCGGAGTCGGCGGTGGAAGGCCGCGGCGCGGGACACGGTTAGCCTCCTCACTTCCCGTCAGAATAGCCGGAGGCCGCATGACAATCGCGTCGGGATGGTCCCTAAGGCCCCCTCACCCGCCTCGCTTCGCTTGGCGACCTCTCCCCGCCGGGGAGAGGTGACGCGACGGCGCGGTCGCGCCTGTCGAGGCCAGAAGGATTGTGCTTCCCTTCACCTCTCCCCGATGGGGAGAGGTCGGCCGAAGGCCGGGTGAAGGGGTGGATTCGCCCGCAGGCCGGGCGAGTGGGCCTGTGATCGGTCGAAGGCCGGGTGAGGGGCAGGCAGGGGCCCGATTGCCTCGCGCCATCCTCCTCGTCTAAGAACCGGCACCCGCCGCAGCCCGCGGCGGGCCAGGCCATCCGTCCCATGTCCGCTCCCGCCGCAACGCCCGCGCTCGCCGCCTTCCGCCGCATCGTCGTGAAGGTCGGCTCCTCGCTGCTCGTCGACGGTGCGAAGGGCGCCATCCGCCAGGCCTGGCTGGAGACGCTCGGCGCCGATCTCGCCCGCCACGCTTCCCGCGGCGCCGACATTCTCGTCGTCTCCTCCGGCGCCATCGCCCTTGGCCGCACCATCCTGAAGTTGCCGGCCGGGCCGCTGGAGCTCGAGAAAAGCCAGGCGGCGGCATCCGTCGGCCAGATCGCGCTCGCCCGCGCCTGGTCGGAGGTGCTCGGCCGCCACGGCATCGTCGCCGGCCAGATCCTCGTCACGCTCCACGACACCGAGGAGCGCCGCCGCTACCTCAACGCCCGCAACACCATGGAGACGCTCTTCGCAGTGCGCGCCGTCCCCGTCGTCAACGAGAACGACACGGTGGCGACCGACGAGATCCGCTACGGCGACAACGACCGGCTCGCCGCCCGCGTCGCCACCATGGTCGGCGCCGACTGCCTCGTCCTCCTCTCCGACATCGACGGGCTCTATACGGCCCCGCCGGCAAAGGACCCCTCGGCGGCGCTGATCCCGGTGGTGCCGCGCATCACGCCGGAGATCGAGGCCATGGCCGGCGGCGCGGCCTCCGAATTGTCGCGCGGCGGCATGACCACCAAGGTCGAGGCGGGCAAGATCGCCACCACGGCCGGCACCACCATGGTCATCGCCTCCGGCAAGCACGACGCACCGCTGGCGCGCATCGAGGCGGGCGGGCCATGCACCTGGTTCCTCACGCCCACCCATCCCGTGACCAGCCGCAAGAAGTGGATCGCCGGCTCGCTGGAGCCGCGCGGCGTGCTGTGGCTGGACGCCGGCGCCGTCGGCGCCCTGCGGCTCGGGCGCAGCCTCCTGCCGGCCGGCGTGGCCAAGGTCGACGGGACGTTCGAGCGCGGCGACTGCGTCGTCGTGCGCGGGCCGGACGGGGCGGAGATCGGCCGCGGCCTCGTCGCCTACGACGCCGTGGCGGCGGTGCAGATCATGGGCAAGAGCTCGGGCGCCATCGAGGCGGTGCTCGGCTACAAGGGCCGCAGCGAGATGATCCACCGCGACGACCTCGTGCTCGCGGCGGAGTGAGGGCAGGGGCCTCGGACCGGCCCCTGCGAACCGGTTTCTCCGCCAGCCTGTCAGCGCCCCGCGCGCTTCAGCAGCCGTTCCGCCCGCGTCAGGTGGGGGCGGTCGAACATCTCGCCGCCGATATTGACGACACCCGCCGTGGGCTGCGCCGCAAACGCCGCCACCACGGCCTCCGCCGTGGCGATGGCCTCCGCCGTCGGCGTGAACACCTGGTTGATCACCGGCACCTGCGCCGGGTGGATCGCCATCTTGGCGGTGAAGCCGTCGCGTCGCGCCTCCTCGCATTCGCGCTTCAGGCCGTCGAGGTCGCGGAAGGCCGGGAAGACCGTGTCGATGGGCTGAGCCCCCGCCGCCACCGCACCCATCAGGCAGAGTGCCCGGGCGAGGCGGAACGGCTCGGTATGGCGGCCGTCCTCGCTGCGGTTCGTCTCTGCCCCGATGTCGGCGGAGAGGTCCTCCGCCCCCCAGGTGAGGCCGGCGAGGCGGGGGCTCGCACCCTGGTAGGTGCCGAGCGTGAAGATGGCCTTCGCCGTCTCCGTCGCCACCACGGTGATGGTGATCCGTCCCTCGGGCAGGTCGGCGATGGCCTCCTGCGCCGTCAGCTTGGCGTCGAGATGGGCGACGTCGCGGCCCGACTCGCTCTTCGGCAGCATGATGGCGTCGGGTCCCGCTCCGACGACGGCTGCGAGATCTTCATCGGTCAGGCCGGTGTCGAGCGCGTTGACCCGCACCATCAGCCGCGGACGGTCCTTGCGCGCCGCATGGGCGGCGAGAAAGGCCCGCGCCGTCTCCCGCGCCAGCGGCTTGTTTGCCGCCGAGACCGAATCCTCGAGGTCGAGGATTAATGCGTCGGCACCGCTCTCCAGCCCCTTGGCGAGCTTCTTCTCCGAATCGGCGGGTACGAAGAGCAGCGAGCGCATGGCCTCAGGCCCCGCGCTTCAGGACGAGCGACTGGCGCGTGCACTCGGCCACCAGCTTGTCGTTCTGGTTATAGGCACGGTGGTGGAACTCGACGACGCCCATGGTCGGCCGCGATTTCGATTCGCGCGTGGCGGTCACGGTGCTCTCGCAATGGATCGTGTCGTTCTCGAACAGGGGGTGCGGGAACTTCACGTCGGTCATGCCGAGATTGGCGAAGAGCGTGCCGTTGGTGGTGTCCGGCACCGAGATGCCGATGAGCAGGCCGAGCGTGAACAGCGAATTCATCAGCGGCTGCCCCCAGTCGGAGGCCTCCGAGAACTGCCGGTCGATGTGCAGCGGCTGGGGGTTCATGGTCAGGGTCGAGAACAGCACGTTGTCCATCTGCGTCACCGAGCGGGTGATGCGGTGGCGGATGAGCTGGCCGACGGCGAAGTCGTCGAAATAGATGCCGCCGCGCGGATGGCGCCTGTCGTCGGTGATGAGCGTCGTGGCGGTCATGAGGGCGTCCCCTTGGGTCAGGTCGTTACGACTTCGTTTACCATAATGAGGGACGCTGATCGGCACCGCCTCCTCCCCGGGGACATAGCCGAGATGTTTCTGTTCCGCTCATCCGCCGAACCGCAGAGCCGCCCGACCACGGCGGCCGAGGCCGGCGTGAGCCGCGTGGTTTCCGCCATTCAGGCGGCGGCGCAGAAGACCGGTGCCGGCTTCGACTACCTGCTCCGCACGGCGCGGCGCGAATCGAGCCTCCAGCCCACCGCCCAGGCCTCCACCTCCAGCGCCCGCGGCCTCTACCAGTTCATCGATTCGACCTGGCTCACCATGGTGCGCGACGAGGGGCGCAATCTCGGCCTCGGCAGCTATGCCGAGAAGATCGGCCGCGACGCCAGCGGCCGGCCTACCGTCGCCGATCCCGCGGCGCGCCAGGAGATCCTCGCCCTGCGCGACGATCCCTCCGTCGCCGCGCTGATGGCCGGTGCCTTTACCAACCGCAACGCCGCGGACCTGCGCGCCGCCACCGGCCGCGACCCGACCGAGGGCGAACTCTACATGGCCCACTTCCTCGGCTCGGGCGGGGCGGCGCGGCTCATCAACTCCAACCAGACCAATCCGCAGGCGAGCGCCGCGCTGCTCTTTCCCGACGCGGCCGGCGCCAACCGCCGCATCTTCTTCGACCAGGGCCGGCCGCGCACCGTCGCCGAGGTCTACCAGGTCCTCGCCTCGGGCCAGTCGACCGCCGTTGCCGGCACGCCCCCCGCGGCCACCCCGGCCGGCCAGACGACGCTCGCCGCCGCCACCAGCGCCCAGGAGCAGGCGAGTTCCTGGTCCGCCGTGCCGCGCATCAACGCCGATCCGACACGGCCCTTCCACTCGCTGTTCTCGGGCGGCGGCGGGCCGATCAACGCCTTCGTCGCCGCCACCTGGACCTCGCTCGGGCGCGACGCGGCGACCGCCTCGCGGCCGGTCAACATGGCCGCCGTACTGACCCCCGCGTCGTCGTCTGCCTCGGGGACAACGGCGCCGCAGCTCTCCGCCGCGGGCGGGTCTTCCATCGGCGGCCCGTTCATCCCGGTCCAGGTCCAGACGGCCCGCCGGGGCCAGCCGCTCGACCTGTCGAGCTTCCTGCGTCCCGACACCCGCCGCTGAGCAGTCCGCGGCTGCCGCGATAAAAATCACTTAAATTCCATGGTGAACGCTTTGTTAAGCGCGCCGCCGGTAAGCTGGTCCCCAGGAGCGAGACGCGTTCCCCGTTCCAGTTTCATGCCTCCGTTCAGGCGCACCCGATGATCGTTCGTCACTTCCTGCGTTGGATCCAGACGGCCGCTGCCGGCGACCGGGCGGATGCCACCTCGGCCCTCGCCCGCGCCTATCTCCACTCCGACCTCGCCGGCGACGACCGCGCCGCGGCCGAGGCCGCGATGATCACCCTGATGGACGATCCCTCGCCGCTGGTCCGCCGGGCGCTCGCCGACGCGCTCGCCACCTCCGAGGACGCCCCGCACACCGTGATCGTCGGCCTGCTGCAGGACCAGCCTGAGATCGCCGCCATCATCGCCCGCCATTCGCCCCTGCTCTTCGACGCCGAACTCGTCGACCTCGTCGGCGGCGGCGATCCGCAGGTGCAATATGCCGTCTCCCGCCGCGACCATGTGCCGGCCCCCGTGGCGGCCGCCATCGCCGAGGTCGGCTGCCTCGAGGCCTGCCTCGCGGTTGTCTCGCTCGGTACGGCCGAGGTGCCGGCCTTCTCCATCGACCGGATCATCGAGCGCTTTGGCGAGGACCCGGACATCCGCGAGGCGCTGTTCGCCCGCGCCGACCTCTCCCCTGGCGCCCGCCAGGCCCTGGTCGTCAAGCTGTCGGCCGCGCTGTCGGCCTTCGTCGCCGGCCGTGCCTGGCTGCCGGAGGATCGCGCCCGGCGCATCGCCCGCGAGGCCTCCGACAAGGCCACCGTCGCCATCGCCGCCGACTGCCGGGGCGAGGGGCTGGGCCCGCTCGTGCGCCACCTGCGCCAGTCCGGCCAGCTCTCCACCGGGCTGGTCCTCCGTGCCCTCCTGTCCGGCAATGTCCGGCTCTTCGAAGAGGCGCTGGCAGAGCTCGCCGGCCTGACCCTCCGCCAGGCCTCCGGCCTCGTCCACGACCGCCGTGGCGCCGGCTTCCGCGCCCTCTACGACAGGGCGGGGCTGCCGGCCTCCACCTGGCAGGCCTTCCGCGCCGCCCTCGATGCCTGGCACGAGGACGGCGGCGGCACCCAGCGCGGTGGCCATGCCCAGCTGCGCCGCCGCATGGTGGAGCGTGTACTGACCGCCTATGCGCCGCTCGCCGAGGACGACCTCGACCAGCTTCTCGCCCAGCTCCGCCGGTTCGCTGCCGAGGCAGCGCGCGACGAGGCCCGCGCCTTCACCCGCGACCTCATTGCCGGAAACGAGGCGCTGGACGACGACGCGCTGGATTTCCCCATGGTCGCCGCGGCCTGAGCCCGGCTTCGCGCCCTGCATCAATGGAGTGCGCCCTTCGAGGCTCCATAGCATCGAGCGCACGCGAGATGCGTCCGCTTCTCGCTATGCGCTCGCACCTCGGGATGCGGAGGAGTGTGGCCTGCAAGAAGGGTGCGGCGATGGCTTGGCGCCGGGCCACGCAGACCGGTCCTCATCCTGAGGTGCGAGCCTCGAAGGACGTACTGGTCGGATGCAGGGCTGATTCTGGGATGGCTCAGGGCGTGATGGACGGGGCGCCGTTGATGGTGACGAGCATCTGCGTCGTCGCTTCGCCCAGCCGCTCCGACAGCGTCACGGCCAGCGGATGGTCGGTGCCCTTGGCGTTCTCGCGCACGATCGCGCGGATGGCGTCCGCATGCTGGATCACCAGGTCTGCGGGCACCCTGGCGTCGTCGGCGACGCCGTCGAGGAGGTGGCAGAGGCTCTCCGCCACGCGTGCGGCGAGCGGATAGCCGAAGGTCGCGGCCTCGCCCTTGATGTCGTGGGAGGCGATATAGATGTTGGCGCGCGAGCCGGCGTTGATGCCTTCGGCGGCCACCGCATCGCGTGCCCGGGTGAGGCGCTCGACCTCCTTCGCCATCCAGTCGTCGAACTCGGAGGAGAGGTCGGCCAGCGCGGCTTCCGCCCGCTCGATCGCTTCCATGTCGAAGCCGAACTCATCGACCTTGATGTTGGCCTTCTTCCCGTAGGCCTTCAGGTTGCGCTTGGGCGTCACGACCTCGTGGTCGGCGAAGGCCGAGACGCTCGCCTCGTCCAGGCCGCCCTTGGAGCCGATGCGGGAGGGGCTCTTCACAGGTGTCTTGGTCATGCCGCTCCCCTCACATCGAGCTCTTGGTCTTGTCCAGCAGCGGCTGGACCTTGATCATCTCGGCTTTCTCGCCCTTGCGGCGCTCGGGACCCACATAGCTGGAACCGTGGTTGCGGCGGCGATCCGGTCCGAAAAAAGTTTTGGTCTTGATGAACGGTCTCGGATTGACCACCACGTTGAGGATGCGCTGGTAGAGCGCCTTGGCCGAGATCGGCTTGGCGAGGAACTCGGTGACGCCTGCATCGCGCGATTCCAGCACGCGCTTCTTTTCCGAGTGACCGGTCAGCATGATGATCGCGACATAGGGGTTCGCATTGGCCCCCGGCTGGCGGATCATGCTGGTCAGTTCCAGGCCATCGAAGATCGGCATGGACCAGTCGGTGATGACGATGTCAGGCATGTAGTGGGTGAAGGCCTCGAGGCCGGCCGCGCCGTCCTCCGCCTCGTAGACCTCGCGGGCGCCGAAGCCGTGCAGAAGGGTTCTCACGATCCGGCGCATGTGCGCGTTGTCGTCGATCACCAGGAATCGCAGCCGGTTGAAGTCGATGCGGATCATCGCCAGCAACTTTACCGGAGGGGCGTTAGCGCTCCGTTAAGGCTGATGGCGTCAGGCGCCGAACTGTTCGCGCAGGATGCGCTCGTCCAGCGAGTGACCGGGATCGTGCAGCAGGATCATCGAGCGGGTGTGGTCCATGGCCACCGAGACGGTCGCGACGTCGCGCACCTCGTGGTGGTCGGCGGTGGCGCTGACCGGGCGCTTGGCCGATTCCAGCACCTCGATGGTCATCGCCACCCTGTCGGGCAGCAGCGCCCCGCGCCAGCGCCGCGGCCGGAAGGGCGAGATCGGGGTGAGGGCGAGGAGGGTGGCATTGAGCGGCAGGATCGGTCCGTTGGCCGAAAGATTGTAGGCCGTCGAGCCGGCCGGAGTGGCGATGAGCACGCCGTCGGCGATGAGCTCGTCCATCCGCGGGTGCCCGTCGACGCTGATCCGGAGCTTCGCCACCTGCGAGGTCTGGCGCAGCAGCGACACCTCGTTGATGGCGAGCGCGTCCTGCCGCTCCCCATGGATGTCCACCGTCGTCATGAGCAGCGGGTGGATCACCGAGCGTTCCGAGTTCCAGATGCGCTCGACCAGGCCGTCCTCGGCATATTCGTTCATCAGGAACCCGACAGAGCCGCGGTTCATCCCGTAGATCGGCTTGCCGGTGGAGATGTACTTGTGCAGCGTCTGCAGCATGAGCCCGTCACCGCCCAGGGCGACGACCACTTCGGCCTCGTCGCCCGGCACCTGGCCGTAGCGGGCGGTGAGGCGCTTCCACGCCTCCTGGGCTTCCGACGCCGGCGAGGCGACGAAGGCGATCTTCTTCGGGTCGGGTCGATGATCCGGCATGGCGGGCGACCGATCGGAACGGGGACACAAGATGACGCGGACCGAAGCGCCGGACGACGTGGTTCTGGTCTATACGACGGCGGCGAGCCTTGTCGAGGCGGAGACGATCGGCGCCGATCTGGTCGAACGGCGGCTGGCGGCCTGCGTCAACATCCTGCCCGGGATGCGCTCCCTCTACCGCTGGAAGGGCGCCGTGGAGCGGGCCGACGAGGTGGTGATGATCGTCAAGACCGCCCGGAGGCTGGTCGAGCCGGCCCGCCTTCGTTTCCGCGAGGCCCATTCCTACGAAACGCCGGCTTTCCTGGTGATCGAGGTCCCCGGCGGGGATGCCGACTATCTCGCCTGGCTGAGGGCGGAGACGGCCTGACGGGTGGTGCGGCGGACGGCCCCGCCCCAGCCCTCCACGCATCCGCGAAGGGGAGGGGCGGGTGGGGCTCTATTCGCCAGTCCCGCAGCCTCAGCCGCGGCCGACGAAGGGCATGTCGTTGGCCATCACCGTCATGGTGAGGATGTTCACGTCCAGCGGCAGGTTGGCGATGTGGACGACGGCCTCGGCGACGTGGCGCACGTCCATGCGCGGTTCCACCTTCACGGAGAAGTCTGCCTGCAGCACGCCGTTGGTCATCCGCTCGGTCATCTCGGTCGCGGCATTGCCGACGTCGATCTGCGAGCAGGAGATGCGATCGGCGCGCCCATCCAGCGAGATGGCCTTGGTGAGGCCGAGCACGGCGTGCTTGGTGGCGGTATAGGGCGCCGAATAGGGCCGCGGCGCATAGGCCGAGATCGAGCCGTTGTTGATGATGCGGCCGCCCTTGGGGTCCTGGGCGCGCATCATCGCCATGGCGGCGCGGGCGCAGAGGAAGGAGCCCGTGAGGTTCACGTCCACCACCTGCTTCCACTGGGCGACCGAGAGCTGGTCCATGGGGATGGCGGGCGCGCCCATGCCGGCATTGTTGAAGAGCACGTCGAGGCGGCCGAAGCGCTCCTTCACCGTCTGGAACAGGGCGGCGACCGAGTTCTCGTCCGACACGTCGGTCGGCACGGCAATGACGGTGGCGCCGGCGGCCATTGCCACCGTCTTGTCCAGTTCATCCTTGCGCCGGCCGGCGACCGCCACCGCATAGCCCGCCTTGGCGAGGCCGAGGGCCGAGGCGCGGCCGATACCCGATCCCGCGCCCGTGACGATTGCGATCCGCTGCGACATGTCATCCTCCCGATCCGGCGGGCACTGCGGCCCGCTCTTGAGGCCCGGAGACTGGCGGAAAGCCGCGCCCCTGTCGACGGGGGCGCGGCAAGGCTGCGATGCGAAACGGTTGAAAAGCCCTATTCGCCGCCGAGCTTCACCCGCATGCCGGCATAGACCGCAGCGCCCGGCCCCTGGTAGCCGTAGACCTCCTGGAACCGCTGGCCGAAAACGTTCTCGCCGCGGACATAGACGGTCGCCGCCTTCGTCAGGTCGTGGGAGATCTGCGCGCCCACCAGCGTGTAGGAGCCGAGGCGCACGTCCGTCGTGCCGAACGGCCCGAAGAACGAGTCGCGCATGTTGCCGTTGTGGGCCAGCGTGAGCGTGATCTTCGTCTTGTCATCCGGCAGGGTCGCCACCGCCGAGAGGCTCGCCGCATGGCGCGGCCGGCGCAGCGCCTCCTTGGCAACATAGGTCAGGCCGACGAGCTCCGCCGAGCGGCTGTCCGTGTAGGTGTAGGAGCCGGTGATGGCGAGCCAGTCCACGGGGCGCGCCGTCACCGATACCTCGACGCCCTGGCGGGTGGTCTCGAAGGGCAGGTTGATCGCCGTGCCGTTGGACTGGACGATGGCGTCCCGCACGCTGGCGCGGAAATAGGTCACGTCGGTGACGAGACGGCCGCCGAACCAGCGCTGCTCGATGCCGGCGTCCCAGCCGATGGAGTGCTCGGGCCTGAGCGTCGGATTGCCGGTGAAGTTGGCGAGGAAGCCGAAGAGCTCGAAGAAGGTCGGGTTGGTGACGCCCTTGCCGACCGAGCCGTGCAGCCGCGTGCCCGTCGAGAAGGTCTGCGCGGCGGTCATCCGCCAGGTCAGCGCGTTGCGGAAGGTGGAGTTCCAGTCCTGCCGGAGCGCCGCCGACAGCGACAGGCCGGTCGGCAGGCTGACGAGATACTCGCCGTAGAGGCCCTTGCGTTCGCGCGAGCGGCCGGCGGTCGCGTAGCTGTCGTTGACATAGGGCCCGAAGAAGCCGTCGCTCTCGTAGTAGTAGCGGAAATGCTCGCGGCTCATGTCGGCACCGCCGACGATCGTATGGCGCGCGCCGAGGAGGCCCGGCGTCTCGAACGTATAGGCGGTGCGGTAGTCGGCGCGGGTGCGTTGGGTGCGCGACCAGAAGCCCTGGGACTCCAGGAAGCCGAAGGCCGAGAGATAGCTGTCGCGGGCATTGGTGGACTGCTGCGAGGCGTCGGCCGAGAAGCGATGTGTCCAGGCGCCGTCGAGCAGCTTCAGATTGGCGACGAAGCGGCCCTGCAGGTCGTTGGCGGTGTTGCGGCCGGTGCCGTCGGCGAGGAACCCGTAGCCGGGATCGGGCACGAAGCCGGGACCGAAGGCGGTGTTGCCGGGATTGTAGAAGCCGCCGCGGCTGACCATCCGCACGACGCCCTCGACGTTGAACCAGTCGGTCAGGTCGGCGCCGATCTTGGCGGTGAAGGCACCCATGTCCGAGCCGTTGGGGCGGGTCGTGCCCGGCGCCACGACGAAGCCGCCGGACCTGAGGCCGGAGATGGACAGCGACCCGTAGAACGGTCCCTGCGCGCCGCGCACCAGCGCCGACCCCTGCACCGTGCCGAAGGAGCCGCCCTCGATCCGCGCGGAAACTTCGGGCTTGGCGAGGCCGCGTCCGGACTTGGTGGTGATGGAGATGACGCCGGCCTGGGCGTTCGGGCCCCAGATGCCGGACTGCGGACCGCGGATGACCTCGATCCGAGCGATGTTGTCCACCGGCACGTTGGCGAGGTCGGCGTCGCCCGAATTGACGTCGTTGATGGGAATGCCGTCGACGACCACCAGAACCTGGTTGGATTCGGCGCCGCGCACCCGGGTCTGCGTGAGCCCGCCGCGCCCGCCGGACTGGTTGACCGCGACGCCGGGAACGAGGCGCAGCACGTCGGGTACCGAGGCGGCGCCCTGGGTGGCGATGTCCTCGGCGGTGATCACCGTCACCGACGCGCCGACGCGCGGCGCCTCCAGCGGCACGTTGCTGGCACCGAAGACGGTGATTTCGGGGAGTTGCCCCGGTGTCTGCTGGGCGAGGGCGGGGGTCGCGACCAGCGCCGCGGTAGCGAGCAGGCCGGCGCGAAGACGGCGTTGGAAGGGACAGGGGGCAGACGGGGACGACATGGGCGGCACTCCGCTCGGGACCACAAAGGGTCGCGGAGTGCCTCGACGGGCGAGGGCATGAATCCGCGACATTCGGTGTCACGGATCAAGCGGAACCAACCGCTCCCGAACGCGCCATCCCGCACGGTCGGACAGTGACGTCGCGGCGGCCGGTCTCCTGGCTTGCGGGTCGTCGCCCGGTCCCGCCTTCCCGAGGCTTTGCGGCCTCAGTGGCATCTGGGGAAGGGCTCGCCGCTTACAGTTGCGGGGGCAGCTGCGGCCTTGTGGAAGGCTTTGGGGCCCGCCACGCACCGCATTCCCGTGGCCGTCCCGGATGATGGGCGGCCGCCGTCGCGAGGCCCCATGAATGCGCCGCGTGCGGCCGCCCTGTCAAGGAACGCCGGCTTTCCCCAGAAACAGAAAGGCCGGTCGTCGCCGGCCGGCCTTCCGTCGTCAGGTCCGGTGGATCAGATCGACGGCGTCCACTGCGCCGGGACGAGCTGGAAGCCGTTGCCGTCCTTGGCGATGAAGCCGTTGGATGGGAAGGGCGCGTGGTAGAAGTGGACGCGGGTCTTCTCGCTCGCCGCCATGTCGAGCAGCTTGCGGCGGGTCGCCCTGGCAGCGTCCGCGTCCATGTCGAAGATCGCCGACCAGTCGGGGTTGCGCACGAAGAGCGCGGGATGGTTGGTCACGTCTGCCATGTAGGTGAGCTTGGCGTTGCCCGACGAGATCACGAAGACCGTGTGGCCCGGCGAATGGCCGAAGGCCGCCATGGAGGTGATGCCGCTGCCGACCTCGGCGCCCGGTTCGAACCGCTTCACGTTGGCGGCGATCGGGGCGAAGACGCGGCGGGCGTTCTGGAAACCGCCGCGCATGGCCTCGGGAGCCGCGTTCATCCGCTCGTCCGACATCCAGAAGGCCCATTCCGGGGCCGGCACGGAGATCTCGGCATTGGGGAAGACGGCCGTGCCATCACGCAGGCGCAGGCCGTTGATGTGGTCGCCGTGGAAGTGGCTGATGACGACCGAGTCGACCTTGGCCGGGTCGAAGCCGGCGGCCTTGAAGTTGGACATCCAGGTGCCGGAGGTCGGCGCGCCGACATTGCCGTTGCCGGTGTCGAGCAGGACGACCTTGCCGCCGGTCTCGACGACGAGGGTGTTGAAGGGGATCGGCACGGCGTTGGTCGGCAGGAAGGCCGCGCCGAGCGCTGCCTGGACCGCCGGAAGCTCGGCGTTGCGGATGAAGCCATCGATCGGGCGGGCGAAGAAGCCGTCGTTGATGGCGGTGACGGTGATGTCGCCGACCTTGTACTTGTAGAAGCCGGGCGCCTGGGCGGCGGCAGCGGCGGCCTGGGCGAAGAGCGGCGTCGTCGCGCCGGTCAGGAAGGCGGGGGCGGCAAGGGTTGCAGCGCCCGCGGCAAGGGCGGTGCGGCGGTCGATCGTGGTCATGGGAGCTCCTCCGGCAGCAGGACGCACGACGACCATGGCAGCCGTCACGCGCAGGCGATTACATTGCCGGAATGGGGGTGTCGTCCAGCCTTGTCACATGAATGTGACCGCTGACCGTGAAATCAGCGCTGCGCCACGTCCGAGCGCTGCGACGCGTCCGAGCGCTGGGACACCTGGAGATTGGCCCGCGCCACCGCCGCGACCGCCTCGGACCGCGTGCGCACGACGATCAGCCTGCGGATCTCGCCGCGCAGGAAGGCCTGAAGGAAGCGGTTGTAGTCCTTGATCGAGATGCAGCCGTTGGAATCGCCGTTGGGCCCCAGCAGGTAGGTATGGGCGAGGAGGCCGGCGCGGCCATGGATCGCCTGGCTGCCGCCCACCGGATTGAGGCGGATGGCGCGCACGCCGTGGAACAGCGCCTCGCGCTCGGTCAGGTCGTAGGTGTGGGGCGGCGTCGGGCCGCGCATGCGCACATGGGCATAGCGCGGGTCGTTGCGCATCTCGCCAAGGCCGGACTGGGCCTCCAGCCGCTCGCCGTTGGGCAGGTACACCATGCGCGAACCGATGTCGTAGATGGCGAGGCCCATCGGGGGCTTCGGCGCCGACATGCCGGGGAAGCTCAGGCCGAGGCTGCCGCCGAAACCGCCGCCGGTGCCGGCGCTGCCGCCGTCCACCGCGCCGCCGCTGGAGGGGGCATAGGCGAGCTGCGGGCCGTCGGCCTCGCGGCGCTGGCCGAAGATGCGTTCGAAGAAGTTGCGCCCGTCGGACTGGGCGGCCGGTGCCGCGGCCTGCGTCTCGCCGGCCGGGCGACGGGCGGCGACGCGCGGCGTCTCCGGTGTCGCGGTGGCGGAAGCCTGCGCGGGGCGGCGCAGCGGCAGAGGCGCGACCATGGTGGTGT
>NZ_JBQVQL010000022.1:0-50916 GCF_052440005.1 Phreatobacter sp. | reverse complement strand
GCCGGGAGGCGGGGCGTCGGCCGGCAGCAGCAGCGGCGGCGCGCCGTGCCCGCCATGGCCGGCGGTCGCCGCGTCGGGCTCGTCGGTCGGGCCGACGAAGCGGCCGAAGATCCAGCCGAAGATGCGGCCGACGTCATCCATCACCGTGTAGAATGACGGGACGAAGACGAGGCTGAGCACGGTCGACACCAGCAGGCCGCCGATCACCGCGATGGCCATCGGCGCGCGGAACTCGCCGCCGTCGCCCGCGCCGAGAGCCGGCGGGATCATGCCCGCGCCCATGGCGAGGGTGGTCATGATGATCGGACGGGCGCGCTTGCGGCCGGCGTCGAGGATCGCCTCGCGGCGCGGCATGCCCTCCCGCGTTTTCTCCACCGCGAAGTCGACCAGCATGATCGCGTTCTTGGTGACGATGCCCATCAGCATGAGGATGCCGATGACCACCGGCATGGAGATCGCGTTGTTGGTGAGCAGCAGCGCGATGATGACGCCACCGAGGGAGAGCGGCAGCGACATGAGGATGGTCAGCGGCTGGAAAACCGAGTGGAACAGCAGCACGAGCACGCCGAGCACCATGAGCAGACCCGTGCCCATGGCGACCGCGAAGCCCTGGAAGACCTCCTCCATGACCTCGGCGTCGCCGCCACGCTGGAACGACACACCGGCAGGCAGGTTGCGGGCTGCCGGCAGGGCGAAGACCTGCTCGAGCGCCGGACCGATTTCGAGGCCGCGGCCGAGATCGGTGCCGATGTTCACCCGGCGCACCCGGTTGTAGCGCTCGATCGAGGAGGGGCCCTGGCCGAAGGTGATGTCGGCCACCGCGGTCAGCGGCACCTGCTGGCCGGACGGCGTGGTCACCGTCAGCGCAGAGAGGATGTCGAGGCGGGCGCGGGCGTCCGTGTCGAGCTGCACGCGGATCGGCACCAGCCTGTCCCCCGCGTTGAACTTGGCGAGGTTCGCCGCCACGTCGCCGATCGTGGCGATGCGCACGGCTTCCGAGATCTGGTCGGTGGTGATGCCGTAGCGGGCCGCCTCGTCCGTCTTCGGCACGACGCGGATCTCCGGCCGGTCGAGGCCGGCGGTGGCGGCGACGTTCACGAAGCCCGGAAGCTGGCGCATCTCGGCTTCCAGCGAGGCGACCGCCTTCGACAGGTTCGCCGCATTGTCGCCGCGCACGATGATCGACAGCTCGCGCTCGCCGCGGTCGTTGACGTACCAGGCGCGGATATCCGGGATCTGGGTGAAGAGCGGCGAGGTCGCCTGCTGGATCTGCCGCTGCTTGCGCTCGCGTTTGGTCTTGTGGACCAGGCGCACGATGACCGTGGCGCGGCGGATTTCCAGCGTGCCCACCGGGTTGGAGCCGCCGATGACCAGGACCGATTCCACCTCCGGCGTCTTCTCGCGGATGAGCTTGGCGAGCTGGTCGGAGCGTGCCCGCGTGTCCTCCAGGGTCGAGCCTGGCGGCAGTTCCATGGAGATGACGAAGCGCGCCTCGTCCGGGAACGGGATGAAGCCCGTGGGGAGGAACTTCACCGCCCAGATCGACACCGCGAAGACGCCGATGCCGGCGAGCAGCGTGAGGTAGCGGAAGCGGATCGTGCCCGACAGGAAGCGCAAGTAGGCGCGCATGAGGACGCCGTCACGGGCTTCCTTGTGTTCGTGGGGCCTGAGGAAATAGGCCGCCAGCATGGGTGTTATCAAGCGTGCCACCAGCAGCGAGAACAGCACCGCGATGGCCACCACGAGGCCGAACTGCTTGAAGTACTGGCCGGCGATGCCGCCCATGAACGACACCGGCGCGAAGACGGCGACGATGGTCAGCGAGATCGCGATGACCGCGAGACCGATCTCGTCCGCCGCCTCCATCGAGGCGCGGTAGGGCGACTTGCCCATCTTCATGTGTCTGACGATGTTCTCGATCTCGACGATGGCGTCGTCGACGAGGATGCCCGTGACGAGGATGACCGCCAGCAGGGACACGAGATTCATCGAGAAGCCGAGCATGTCCATTACCCAGAAGGTCGGGATGATGGACAGCGGCAGGGCCACCGCCGAGATGATCGTGGCGCGGAAGTCACGCAGGAACAGGAAGACGACGATGACCGTGAGGCCGGCGCCTTCCAGCAGCATGGTCATGGCCGAGGTGTGGTTGCCGGCCGTGTAGTTCACCGAATTGTCGATCTCGGTGAAGGTGATGTTGGGATGCGCCGTGCGCAGCTCGTTGATCTTGGCCCGGGCGAGGGCGGCGACGCGCACGTCCGAGGCGCCCTTCGAGCGGAAGACCTGGAAGGCCACCGTCGGGGTCTCGCCGTTGAGGCGGGTGAAGCTCTTCGGCTCCTCGTAGAGATCGGTCACGGTGCCGAGGTCGGAGAGCACGACCTGTCGCCCGCCCGGGAGCACGATCCGGGTGGCGGCGAGTTCCTCCACCGTCTGGGCGCCGGCGAGCGTGCGGATCGACTGCTGCTGGCCGCCAATGTCGCCCTGGCCGCCGGCGAGGTCGACGTTGGTGGCGCGCAGCTGCCTGTTCACGTCGCCGGCGGTGATGCCGAGCGCCATCAGCCTGTTGGGATCGAGGGCGACGCGGATCTCACGCAGCACGCCGCCGTTGCGGCTGATGCGGCCGATGCCGCGCAGCCCCTGCAGCTCGCGCTTCACCGTGTCGTCGACGAACCAGGAGAGCTGCTCCAACGTCTTGGCGGGGGCCGCGACGGCCACCGTCATGATGGCCTGGTTCTCGATGTCGAGCCTCTCGATGATCGGCTCGTCGATGTTGCGCGGCAGATCGGCGCGGATCTTGGCGATGGCGTCCTTGACGTCGTTCAGCGCCCGGTCGGTGTTCACCTCCAGGCGAAACTCGACCACGGTCGAGGACTGGCCGTCGGTCAGGTTCGAGATGACGTTCTTGACGCCGGTGATGTTGGCGACCGCGTCCTCGACACGCTTGGAGATCTGGCTTTCGAGCTCGGCCGGCGCCGCGCCTGCCTGCGTCACCCGGATCTGGATGAGCGGCACGTCGATGTTGGGAAAGCGCGTGATCGGCAGGTTGTTGTAGCTCATCCAGCCGAGGAAGCAGAGCACGATGAACAGCACGATCGAGGGGACCGGCTGGCGGATCGAGTAGGCGGAGATGTTGAAGGAGGACATGACCCGGCCTCCTCAGCGCTGGGTGGCCGCGACCGGGGTGACCCGGTCGCCGTTGCGGACGAAGCTTCCCGAGACCACCACGACCTCGTCGCCCTCCGCGATGCCGCCGCGGATCTCGACGCGGCCCTGGGCGCGCAGGCCGACCACGACCTCGCGGGTCTCGACCACGCCGTTCTTCACGACCTGGATGGTGCTGGTCGGCCCGAACATCACCGCCGAGAGCGGCACGGTGAGCCCGGTCGAGCGGGCGACCTCGACCGTGGCGCGTCCGAAGGCGCCGAGCGGCGGCCGCTCGTCGGCGGTGAGGGTGACGCGGACGCGGCCGAGCCGGTTGGTGCGGTTGACCTCCGGCGCCACGAGACGGACCGTGCCGGCGAAGGGCTTGTCATAGCCCGCCGCCTCGACCGTCGCCGGCTGGCCGGGACGCATGCGGGCGAGCGTCGTCTCCGGCACGTCGGCCTCGAGCTCGACCTCGGAGTCGGCGATGATGCGGAAGAGCGGATCGCCGGCCGCCGCCGCGAGGGCCCCGAGACGGGCCGTGCGGCGGGAAATGGTGCCGCCGACCTTGGCCTTGATCTCGGTGCGGGCGATGCGCAGCTCGATGTCCCGGCGCTGGGCGCGGGCGAGCACGAGATCGGCTTCGGCGAGGGCGAGGGCGTTGGTCGCGGATTCGACCCGGGCGCCGGCGGTGCGGGCGGCACTGGTCCGCTGGTCGAGGGCGTCGGCGGTCGATGCGCCGCTGCGCTGGAGCTGCTGGGTGCGCTCGAGCTGCTGCTGGGCGAGGGTGCGCGCGGAGGTGGCTTCCACGATCGAGGCGCGCGCCTGGGCGATGGCGGCCTCGGCACGGCTGATCTGGGCGGCGTTCTGGGCGAGCTGCACGTCCAGCATCTCGCGGTTGAGTCGCGCCAGCACCTGGCCGGCCGAGACCTTGTCGCCTTCCTCGGCCATGATCTCGACGATGGTCAGTCCGTCGACCTCGGGCGACACCATGACCTCGTCGCGGGCGACGAAGGAGCCGGTGACGATCACCGTCTCGCGCAGCTCGGTGCGCGAGGCGGCGGCCACCGTGATGGCGGGCGCCACCGACTGGGCGGCCGCAGCCCCGGCCAGGGCGCCTGCGAGGATGCCGACGAGAAGGAAGGTGCGGGCGGGGGCGGTCATGGTGTTATCAGCCTATCATCGGCCGGCGTGGCGGGTGGCAGCAGCATGGAACGCAGGATGGTGAACATCAGTGCGACATGCGGCTCGGGATCGAAGCGGGTATCGCGGGCGCGGCGCAGCATGAGTCCGTCGGCGAAGGTGATGAGGAACTGCACGGCACGTTCCAGATCAGCCCCGGGATGGGTCTGGCCGCGGTCGCGGGCCACATCCATCGCAAAGCGCATCTTGGCCTCGATGAATGCGTCTATCTTCTTACGGAGCGCGCCGATCTGCGGATTTCTCGTCGCCTCCGACATGATCTCGACCCAGAGCTGGCAGCTCTCGCGCGGCTCCTCGATCATGTGGAAGCGGGCGAGCGCCTCGAAGGCGCCCCAGATGTCGGGGGCCTGGGCGAGGGCGGCGAAACCCTCGCCGACCTCGGCGAAGTCGCGCTCGCACAGACCCTCGATCATCGCCTCCTTCGAGGGGAAATAGCGATAGAGGTTGCCCGGGCTCATCCCGGCCTCGGCGCAGATCTCGCTCATCGAGGTGCCGTGGAAGCCGGAGCGCACGAAACAGCGCTCGGCGGCGTCGAGGATGGCCGTCTTGCGGTCGATGCGTTGGGCTATGTCGATCCGCGGCATGGCGACGGGCGATCCTCGGGGCGCAGTCTCCATAGGGCAGGGCGAAACGCACTGCAACAAAAAAGAGAATGAACATTCATTTTTATAAGACCGCCCGTAAGGCAGCGCCCGTCGGATGTGGCTTCTGACGGATGCCTCAACGGCATGTTCGGCCGGCGTTCATCGCAGGAACACGGTCGCAGCGAAAAGCCGTCTTGCATGCGCCATCAACGGATGGTGACCTCGCATGGTCGGCAGGAGCGGCGCAGCGTTGCGAGGCCCCCTGGAACCGGCACCACGGAAGGACACGCCCATGCTGAAGACCCTGATGCTCGCCGCCTCCCTCGCTCTCGCCGGCACCGCCGCCATGGCCCAGACCGCGACCCAGCCGGCGACCCGGCCCACGGCCCCCGCGACGACGCCGGCACCTGCCGCGACGACCCCGGCCGCGGCCCTCATCGACATCAACTCGGCGACCGAGGCCGAATTGCGCGTGCTGCCGGGCATCGGCGAGGCTCGGGCCCGCGCGATCATCGCCGGCCGGCCCTACCGCGGCAAGGACGAGCTGGTCCGCAAGAACATCGTGCCGCAGGGCGTCTATGACGGCATCCAGGCGCGCATCATCGCCCGCCAGCGCTGATCCGCAGGCTCGTCACCGTCCGCGCCGGGAGGCGCGGGCGGTGCGGTCGTAATTCGGTGATTGCCTGCACGACCCGAGTGCGTCCTTCGAGGCTCGCCTCCTGACGAAGGACGTACGTGATCCGTGCAGGGGAAGCCGTCCCGGTGCCTCCCTCAGGCCGAGCACTCGCGGATCACGCCGGCGATGAAGGCGTCGCATTTGGCAAGTTCGGACACCTCGACCCACTCGTCGGGCTGGTGCGCCTGCGCGATGTCGCCCGGGCCGCAGATGACGGTGGAAATGCCGGCCGCCTGGAACAGGCCCGCCTCGGCGCCGTAGGGCACCACCTGGATGCCGTTGTCGCCGGTGAGCCGGCGCGCGAGGCGCTCGGCCTCGCCATCCTCCTCTCGCACCAGCGGCTCGCCGCCGACCCGCCAGGTGATGTTCACGCCGGCGTCGGGATGCACCGCCTTCATCGCCGGTTCGATCTCGCGGCGGACGAAGTCCTGGTATTCCCTGACGTAGCGCATGCCGTCGTCGCCCGGCACGACGCGGATGCCGGTGACGAAGTGGCAGTCCAGCGCGGTGATGTTGTGCGCCGTGCCGCCCGACAGGGTGCCGACATGCAGCATGGTCCAGCCGGGGTCGAAATAGGGCGCGCCGCCATTCGCCTCGGCCTCGGCCTTGTTCTTGAGGTCGCGCTCCTCGATCCAGCTGACGAGGCGGGCGGCGACGAAGATGGCGGAGACGCCGGCATAGCGGTTGGAGGAATGGACCTCGTGGCCGCGCACATGGGTGTCGATGCGCATGTAGCCCTTGTGGCCGGTGACCACCTTCATGCGGCTCGGCTCGCCGACGATGCAGAGCGAGGGCCGCGTCCAGTCCTTGCCCAGCCGGGAAATGACGGCGCGGGCGCCGTCCATGCGGATCTCCTCGTCGGCGGTGAGGCAGATGTGGATCGGCCGCTTCAGGTCGGCGGCGACCATGGCCGGCACCGCCGCCAGCACGCAGGCGTCGAACCCCTTCATGTCGCAGGTGCCGCGGCCGTAAAACCTGTCGCCCTTCGGCGTCAGGGTGAACGGGTCCGAGGTCCAGGGCTGGCCTTCCACCGGCACCACGTCGAGATGGCCCGAGAGCACGACGCCGCCGTCGATGCGCGGGCCGACCGTCGCCCAGATGTTGGCGTTGCGGCCGTCGGGCTGGTGGATCACCTCGTAGGCGACGCCGTGCGCGGTCAGGTACTCGCCGATGAAGGCGACGAGATCGAGGTTGCTGGCGTCGGACACCGAGGGGAAGCCGACGAGGCGTTCGAGAAGTTCGATGCTGGTGAGTGTCATGGGACCGAGGGAGCCGACAGGAGCCATGCGCGTCAAGAGGAGCCGACCGCATGGCAGCCCGGTTGACCCGCCGCCCGGGCTCCGGTTCTGTGGGTCTTTCTCCCCTCGGAACGCATCCATGCCCATCGTGAACCGGATTGCCGGGCTGCATGAGGAAGCCACGGCGTGGCGCCGCGACTTCCACCAGCATCCCGAACTGCTCTTCGACCTGCCGCGCACCTCCGCCATCGTGGCGGACAAGCTGCGCACCTTCGGCTGCGACGAGGTGGTCACCGGCATCGGCCGCACCGGCGTCGTCGGCCTCATCCGCGGGGCCAGGACGACGTCCGGCAAGGTGATCGGCCTGCGTTCGGACATGGACGCGCTGCCGATGACCGAGATCACCGGCCTTCCCCATGCCTCCACCGTGCCGGGAAAGATGCACGCCTGCGGCCATGACGGCCACATGGCGATGCTGCTGGGTGCGGCGAAATACCTCGCCGAGACCCGCAACTTCGACGGCACCGTCGCGCTCATCTTCCAGCCGGCGGAGGAGGGCGGCGGCGGCGCCCGCGAAATGGTGGCCGACGGCCTGATGGAGCGCTTCGGCATCCAGGAGGTCTACGGCATGCACAACAACCTCGACCCCGCCGGCACCCTCGCGGTCCGCCCCGGGCCGACCAGCGCGGCGGCCGACAAGATCCACATCCTCGTCGAGGGCAAGGGCGGCCATGCGGCGAAGCCCCATCTGGCTGTCGACACGGTCCTCGTCGCCGCCCAGATCATCATCGCCGTGCAGTCCGTCGTCGCCCGCAACATCGATCCCCTGGGCTCGGCCGTCGTGTCGATCTGCGCCTTCAATGCCGGCCATGCCAACAACGTCATCCCGCAGACGGCGGAACTGCTCGGCACGGTGCGCACGCTCACCAAGGACATCCAGACCCTCGTCGCGCAGCGGCTGCAGCAGGTGGTCGAGATGACGGCCGAAAGCTACGGCGCCAAGGCGACCTTCACCTACACCTACGGCTGCCCGATGGTGGTGAACCACGCCGCCGAGGCCGAGCATGCCGCGGCGGTGGCCGCCTCCATCGTCGGCGAGGGCCTCGTGCGCCGCGACAAGCCGCCGACCATGGGCGCCGAAGACTTCTCCTTCATGCTGGAGGAGCGGCCCGGCTGCATGATCGGCATCGGCCAGGGCGGCGAATTCGGCGTCCATCATCCCGCCTATGACTTCAACGACGAGATCCTCCCCATCGGCATGAGCTATTGGGCCCGCCTCGTCGAAACCCGCATGCCGGCCTGACCGCCTGCCACCGGAGACCAGGGTGCCGATCGTCAACCGCATCGCCGCATTGCACGAGGAGGTCGCCGGCTGGCGGCAGGACCTCCATCGCCACCCGGAGCTCGGCTTCGACCTGCCGCGGACCTCGGCGCTGGTCGCGGCGAAGCTCAGGGACTTCGGCTGCGACGAGGTGATCACCGGCATCGGCCACTCCGGCGTCGTCGGCATCATCCGCGGCGCGCGGACGACCTCGGGCCGGGTTGTCGGGCTGCGGTCCGACATGGACGCGCTTCCCATCCACGAGACCAGCGGCGCGGACCATGCCTCCACGGTGCCGGGCAAGATGCACGCCTGCGGCCATGACGGGCACATGGCCATGCTGCTCGGCGCCGGGAAATACCTCGCCGAGACCCGCAACTTCGACGGCACCGCGGTCCTGATCTTCCAGCCCGATGAGGAGGGGGGTCATGGCGCCCGCGCCATGATCGCCGACGACCTGATGGACCGCTTCGGCATCCAAGAGGTCTATGGCATGCACAACAGCCAGGACCCGGTCGGAACGATCTCGGTCATTTCCGGCGCCGCCAGCGCCGCCGTCGACTGGATCCGCATCGCCATCGAAGGCAAGGGCAGCCACGCGGCGCGGCCTCACCTGGCCGTCGACACCGTGCTCGTCGCCGCCCATGTCATCGCCGCGGCCCAGTCGGTCGCGGCACGCAACGTCGATCCGCTCGCCAATGCCGTCATCTCCCTCTGCCATGTCGATGCGGGCTCGGCCTTCAACGTCATCCCGCAGAATGCGGAATTGCGCGGCACGGTTCGCACGCTGTCGAAGGCGGTCCAGGACCTGGTCGAGGAGCGGCTGCACCAGATCGTCGCCGGCGTCGCGGCGACCTTCGGCGCCACCGCCACCCTGACCTATGAGCGCGCCTGCCCGAGCGTGATGAACACGGCGGCCGAATCCGGCCATGCCGCGCGCGCCGCGGCCTCCGTGCTCGGCGAGGCCGCAGTCTGGCGCGACGTCGACCCGGCCATGGGCGGCGAGGACTTCGCCTTCATGCTGGAGGAGCGGCCGGGCTGCATGATCGGCATCGGCCAGGGCGGGGCCTTTGGCCTCCACCACCCCTCCTACGATTTCAACGACGAAATTCTTCCCATCGGCATGAGCTATTGGGCCAAACTCGTCGAGACCCGCCTGCCGGCCTGACCGGCGTCGCCTTCCCGGAGACCACCATGCCCATCGTCAACCGCATTTCCGCCCTCCACGACGAGGTGACCGCCTGGCGCCGCGACCTCCACGAGCATCCCGAGCTGATGTTCGACGTGCACCGCACCGCCGGCGTCGTCGCCGACAAGCTGCGCGAGTTCGGCTGCGACGAGGTCGTCACCGGCATCGGCCAGACCGGCGTCGTCGGCATCATCAAGGGCCGCAACACCGGCTCGGGCAAGGTGATCGGGCTCCGCGCGGACATGGACGCGCTGCCGCTCAGCGAGATCACCGGCCTGCCGCACGCCTCGAAGGTTCCGGGGAAGATGCACGCCTGCGGCCATGACGGCCACACCGCCATGCTGCTGGGCGCCGCCAAGTACCTCGCCGAGACGCGCAACTTCGACGGCACGGTGGCCGTGATCTTCCAGCCGGCGGAAGAGGGCGGCGGCGGCGGCCGCGAGATGGTCAACGACGGCATGATGGACCGCTTCGGCATCCAGGAGGTCTACGGGATGCATAACGCGCCGGGCCTGCCGGTCGGCAAGTTCGCGCTACGCGCCGGCCCGCTCATGGCGGCTGCCGACCGCATCCAGATCGACGTCGAGGGCAAGGGCGGCCATGCCGCGCGTCCGCATCAGTCCATCGACACGATCCTCATCGCCTCGCAGATCGTCAACGCGGTGCAGTCCATCGTCTCGCGCAACGTCGACCCGCTCGGCAACGCCGTCGTCTCCATCTGCGCCTTCAACGCCGGCTTCACCGACAACGTCATTCCGCAGACGGCGACGCTGCTCGGCACGGTGCGCACGCTCACCCCGGAAATGCGCGACCTCGTCGAGAAGCGCCTGCATGCCGTCGTCGAGGGCACGGCAGCTGTCTATGGCGGCACCGCCAAGCTCACCTACTACCGCGACTATCCGGTGACCCGGAACCACGCCGAGAACGCCGTGTTCGCCGGCGACGCCGCGGCTTCGGTGGTCGGCGAGGACGGCGTCAACCGCGACACCGTGCCGGTGATGGGCGGCGAGGACTTCTCCTTCATGCTCGAGGCCCGCCCCGGCGCCTTCATCTTCATCGGCCAGGGCGACACGGCCTCCGTCCACCACCCGGCCTATGACTTCAATGACGAGATCATCCCCATCGGCATGAGCTACTGGGCAAAGCTCGTCGAGAGCCGTCTCGCGGCCTGAACCCGTAAAAGGGCGGGGCGCCTTCCGCACTGGAAGGCGCCCCGCCGAAGCTGCCGGACGATGGTGGGCATCGTGACGGGGGGGCTCAGCCCGGCCAGCGAGAGGCCTTGGAGACCAGGAAGTCGCGGAACACCTGCACGCGGGCGACCGACTTCAGCTCTTCCGGATAGACGAACCAGGCATCGAGCACCGGCATCTCCTCGTCATCGAGAATCTGCACCAGGCCCGACCCGTCGCGGATGAGATAGACCGGCAGCACGGCGACGCCGATGCCGTTCTCCACCGCCGCCACCAGACCCGAGATGTTGTTGATCGTCATGGCGAAAGAGCGCGGCGCCATGCCGTTGCGACCGGCCGTCGACAGCCAGGTGACGTTCTGCATGTAGTTCGGCGCCCGCCCGCCGAAGGCGAGGATGCGGTGGCCGTCGAGCTCCGTCGCGTTCTTCGGCGAGCCGTGCCGCTTCAGGTAGTCGGACGAGGCGAAGGCGTGGAACTTGATCTGGAAGAGCTTGCGCTGGATGAGGTCGGGCTGCACCGGCTGGCGCACGCGAATGCCGACGTCGGCCTCGCGCATCGACAGGTCGAGTTCCTCGTCGGTGAGGATCATCTTGATCTGGATGTCGGGGTAGAGGTCGAGGAATTCGCCGAGCCGGGGGGCGAGCCAGGCCGTGCCCAGGCCGACCGTGGTCGTCACCTTCAGCTCGCCGTTCGGCCGCTCCTTCGAATCGGTCAGCTTGATCTTGGCGCTCTCGAGCTTCATCAGCACGTCTTGCGCCGTGTGGTAGAGAAGCTCGCCCTGCTCGGTGAGAACGAGGCCGCGGGCGTGGCGGTGGAAGAGAGGGACCTTCAGGTCCTGCTCGAGCGAGGACACCTGGCGTGAGACCGCCGACTGGGACAGTCCCAGCGTATCGGCCGCGTGCGTGAAGCTTCCGGCCGCTGCGGCGGCGTGGAAAATCCTCAGCTTGTCCCAGTCCATCACTGTCTCCCGGAGCCGGCTGCTCTGTCCGTCTTATTCGGCGGCTTGGCGGATCGTCGCGTGGTGGGCGAGAAACCGTTCGGCTTCGAGGGCGGCCATGCATCCCATGCCGGCGGCGGTGACCGCCTGGCGGTAGGTGTCGTCGGTGACGTCACCGGCGGCGAAGACGCCGGGAACGTCGGTGGCGGTGGAATCGGGGGCGGTCCACAGGTAGCCGGACGGCTTCTTGCGGAGCTGACCCTCGAAGAGTTCGACGGCCGGGGCATGGCCGATGGCGATGAAGACGCCGTCGACGGGGCGCTCCTGCGTCTCGCCGGTCTTGACGTTCTTCAGCCTGACTCGCGTGACGGCGGTCGGGTCGTCGCGGCCGATCACCTCGTCCAGTGCGCTGTCCCACACCACCTCGATCTTGGGGTGGGCGAAGAGGCGCTCCTGGAGGATGCGCTCGGCCTTGAAGGCGTCGCGGCGGTGGACCACCGTCACCTTCGAGGCGAAATTGGTCAGGAACAGCGATTCCTCGACCGCGGTGTTGCCGCCGCCGACGACCAGGACTTCCTTGTTGCGGTAGAAGAAGCCGTCGCAGGTGGCGCAGGCCGAGACGCCGAAGCCGCGGAACTTCTGCTCCGAGGGCAGGTCAAGCCACTTTGCCTGCGCGCCGGTGCAGATGATGAGCGATTCCGCCTCGTAGACGTCGCCGGACTCGCAGGTGATGCGGAAGGGTCGCTGCTTCAGGTCGACCGAGGCGACGTGGTCGGAGACGATGCGGGTGCCCACATGGGCCGCCTGCTTCTCCATCTGCTCCATGAGCCAGGGGCCCTGGATGACGTCGGCGAAGCCGGGATAGTTCTCGACATCGGTGGTGATGGTGAGCTGCCCGCCGGGCTGGATGCCCTGGATCAGCACCGGCTTCAGCATGGCACGGGCCGCGTAGATCGCGGCCGTATATCCGGCCGGGCCGGAACCGATGATGACGACGCGCTCGCTGTGGATACCCATGATGTCCAGCCGCGGGATGGGGGTGGAAAAAAGTTCCCTGCGGACCGGCAATCTGGAACAGCCATGCGCATGGCGCAAGGCTCATTCCTGCGACTTCTTGGCGTTCTCAACGAAATGCGTTGATGGAAATCCTCACAAATCTGAATGGGATGCATCGCAAGGCGATACCCGCGGGGCGGGCTGCGATGCATCTCCTGCGGATCAGGCCGCCTTTCCGGTGATCATCCGGATGAACTTCTTGAATCGGCTGGACCGGGCGTGGCGACCCTGTTCGTGGTCGACCACGGCCTGGCTCGTCACCCAGTTCATCTGGATGGCGCGGCGCTTGCCGGCGAAGGGCTCGTGGCCGTGCCAGGACTTGTCGGAGCGCTTGAACACGAGGAGCGTGCCGCCGTCCGGCGGGATTTCCGCGGCGTAGTCGTTGAGGTCGGTGCCGTTGTTGAGGACGCGCAGGCGGCCGCCGTCCGAATCCCAGGCGTCGTTCATGTAGAGAAGGACGGTGATGATCTTGGTCTCGGAATCGGTGTGGATCTTGCCGTCCGTCGCCCGGGTGAAGCCACGCACCGTGTACATGGTCGGCCGCCCCGTCAGGTCGACGCCGAACTTCTCCTCGATCGCCTTCCGGAACGGCTCCTGGTCGAGTTCATCCATCAGCGCCTTGAAGTCCCCGCGGATGTCGAGCACGGCCGGCGGATGCGAGCCCGGGCCGGGAACGTCCGGATAGTCCTTGAGGACGTCCTGCAGGCGGTCGGCCCGGACGAAGTTGGGCACCACCAGGTAGTCGTAGGGGACGGTTTCGAGCGGGGTCGCGCGCAGGCGCTCCATATCGATAAAGCTCATCAGGGCCTCGCAGAGTCTTTCAACACGTCGACGTTATATGGCCGGGACCGGGGGTGCTGTCCACGCGCGAACGACGCCGGCGCACCGTCTCGCGATCCTGTCGTGACGGGCCGATGCGGCGAAATTTTGTTGCGTGGCGAGGGGGGCTGGGCTATCCGGCGGATACCGCGCTGCAACCTGCCGCCACAGTGGAGACGTGCCCCCGTGAAGGCCCGCCTGGACGCCATCGACTGGAAGATCCTGAGGGAACTCCAGGCCGACGGACGCATGACCAATGTGGAACTGGCGAGCCGGGTCGGGATTTCCGCGCCGCCCTGTCTCAGGCGCGTGCGCGCGCTCGAGGAGATGGGCGTCATCCGCGGCTATCGCGCGCTGCTCGCGGCCGAGAAGCTCGGCTACGGCGTCACCGTCTTCGCCATGGTCCACCTGGCGAGCCAGGCCGAGGCCGACCTCAACGCCTTCGCCGAAAAGGTCCGCCACTGGCCCGTGATCCGCGAGTGCCACACGGTATCGGGCGATTTCGACTTCGTCATGAAATGCGTCGCGCCCGATCTCGCGAGCTTCCAGCATTTCGTCTCCGATCTGACCGCCACCCCGAACGTGCGCAACGTGCGCACGGTCCTCACCCTCGGCCAGGTGAAGGACGAGGCGGCAGTTCCCCTCGAGATCGCGCCCGCCGACTAGGGGCGGCGCTGCGAGAGGGCAGGGCACGAGCATTGCGGATGGCATCATGACCACGACCCTGGCCGAACCCGGCGATCGCCTGATGGTCACCCTGACGGACGGCGCCATGTCCGGGCTGCGCTGGGGGGCGGAGCGCATGCCGCCTGATCTCGTCTTCCTCCATGCCAACGGCTTCAACGCCGCCACCTACGGGCCGCTGCTCGCGCCGCTCGCGGCCGATCGCAGCATCGTCGCCCTCGACATGCGCGGCCACGGCCTCTCCACCCTCCCGGCGGACCCGGAGCGGATGACCAACTGGAACGCCTATGCGGACGACCTCGTCGAGGTCCTCGACCGCATCGTGCCGGACGGTGCCCGCCCGCCCGTGCTCGCCGGCCATTCCATGGGCTCGGTCGCGGCCCTCATCGCGGCGGCGCGGCGGCCGGCGCGGGTCCGCTCGCTCGTCCTCCTGGACCCCGTCATGATGCACCCCTGGCTCTGGCTCTTCGCGCGCACGCCGTGGGGCGCCGCCCGCATGCGCCGCTTCGACCTCGCCGTCGGTGCGGCGAAGCGCCGCGCGGTGTTTCCGTCAAAGGCGGAGGCTGTCGCCACCTATCGCACGCGCAAGACCTTCGCCTCCTGGCAGCCGGGCTTCCTCGAGGGCTATGTCGAGGGCGGTTTCGTGGACGATCCCGCCGGCGTGCGCCTCGCCTGCGCGCCCGCGTGGGAGGCCGCCAACTTCGCCACCCAGACGCAGAACCCCTGGGGCGCGCTCGGGCGCGTGCGCGTGCCCGTCACCATCCTCGCCGGCAGCAACCGGTCGACGGTCTATGGCGGGGCCGCGCGGATCGCCCGCGTCGCCCCGCGGGTGCGCGTGGAAACACTTCCCGACACAACCCATTTCTTCCCGATGGAAAGCCCCGAGCGCGTCCGGGAGGTGCTGGTGGAGACGCTCGCGCAGTCGTGATCGCCCGTGGGTGATCGTGATCGCATTGTGGAAACTTTAGCCATGATTTGCGCGTAGAGACGCAGCGTCCAACCGCAGACGTGCATCCGCCATGCCCCGTCTCCCTCCCGCCCCGGTCTCCATGCCCGCTCCACTGTCCTTCGGCTCCTGGTTCTGGCTCGGCGCGTCACCCGCCTCGGCGGTGCGCGTGGAGAGGGACGTGCGCGTCGACGTCTTCCGCGGGCTCTCTCTTCTGATCATCTTCGTCGACCACGTGGCCGGCAACGTGCTCACCCGCGTCACGCCGACCTCCATGGGCTTTTCCGACGCGGCCGAATATTTCGTGCTGCTCGCCGGCTTCTCCGCAGCGCTCGCCTACGGCACGGTCATGGACCGGCGCAGCTTCGTGACCGGCACCGCCCAGATCGTCGCGCGCATCTGGAAGCTCTATCTCGCCCATCTCGGCCTTTTCGTCTTCACCGCCGTTGCCGTTGCCTTTATGGCCGTGCGCTTCGGCAACCCGGTCTATTACGAGCACGTCGCGATCCTGCCCTTCTTCCAGGACCCTGCCACGACCCTGCTGCAGACCGCGGCGCTGGTCTTCCTGCCGAACTACCTGGACATCCTGCCGCTGTACATTGTTCTCCTGGCCATGTTGCCGGTGCTGTGGCTGCTTGCCCGCATCGCGCCCGCCCTGGCGCTCGCCACCTCCGCCGCCCTCTACGCCGGCTCCTGGCTGCTGGAGCTCGCCATCCCCAACATGTCCACGGGCGGCTCCTGGTTCTTCAATCCCTTCGCCTGGCAGCTCCTCTTCACCACCGGACTGATCGCCGGCCAGGCGGTGCTGCGCGGCGTCGCGCTGCCGCGCTCGCCGGTCATCACCGTGGCGGCGCTCGCGGTGGTCCTCTTCGGCCTCGTCAGCACCGCGCCCTGGGCCGTCATCGCCGGGTTCGAGAGCGTCGTCCTGCCCGACGAGTGGCGTCTCGACCTCGACAAGACCAATCTCTCGCTGTGGCGCTTCGCTCACGCCCTCTCGCTCGCCTATCTCGTCGCCGCCCATGTGCCGCGCACGGCCGCCTGGCTCGCCGCCGCGCCGGCCCGGCTGCTGGAACAGGCAGGCCGGCACTCGTTGCCGCTGTTCTGCTTCGGCGTCATCCTCTCGCTCCTCGGCACGTTCGCCTTCACCGAGATCGGGCGAGGTCCGGTGATGCAGGTCCTCGTGAACTTCGTCGGCATCACCCTCTTGCTTGCCACGGCAGCCGTGCTTGAATGGTACAAGAGTGCGACAGCCAAGGTGCCGGCCAAGGCCGCATCCGGCGTCAGCGAGGTGAAGACGGCGTGAGATCCTTCCGGTCGTCCCGTGCCCTGGGGCCGCTTCTGGCCCTGTCGGTCCTCCTGGGCCCTGCCCAGGGGTCGGAGACGCGCGTGGTGGCCGATGTGTCATGCCCCGTGCCCGCCGCGCTCCGCAGCTTCCCGGCCGACCTGCCGCGTGCCCGTGCCGCCATCGCCGACGGGCAGAAGCTTACGATTGTAGCGCTTGGCTCTTCGTCGACCCTCGGCACCGGCGCCTCTTCCGAGGAGCGCGCCTATCCCGCCGTCATGCGCGCCGCTCTGGCGTCCCTGCTGCAGGGGCACGAGATCGACGTGATCAATTCCGGCGTCGGCGGCAATTCCGCCCACCAGATGTACCAGCGCATCGAAGCGGACGTGCTGTCGGAGCAGCCGAAGCTCGTCATCTGGCAGGCCGGCGTCTTCGACGCGATCCACGATATCGGCATCGAGAAGTTCAAGCGCATCCTGCGCAAAGGGATTGCGATGATCCGCGAGGGCGGGGCGGACGTCCTGCTGATGGACCAGTTGCCGCTGCCGCGCGCCGATCGTTTCCCGGCCTATCCCGGCTATGTCGCCGCCCTCCATGAGGTGGCTGTGGAAACCGACACGCCGGTGTTCCGTCGCAGCGAGCTGTTCTCGACCCTGATCACGGAAGGCCGGCTCCGCCCGGACGAGATGCTGCCGACAGCCGGCGACAACATGGTGGATGGCAGCTATCACTGCCTCGGGGTCAACCTCGCCCGCACGCTCGCCGAGAAACTCTCCCCGCGCGCGGCGACCGTCCGCCCCTGAAGGCGATCAGGACATCGGCAGGCTGAGCCTGACGACAAGGCCTGTCGGGGTGTTGTCGCCGAGGGCGATGCCGCCGCCATGGGCTTCCATCACCGAGCGGGCGATCGTCAGCCCGAGGCCGAAGCCGTCCGTGTCATTCATGGTCCGTGCGTCCTCGCCGCGCACGAATGGCTCCAGCATCGCTGCGCGCCGGGCGGCCGGAATGCCGGGGCCGTGATCCGCCACGACGATCACCGCCATGTCGCCCTCGCGGGTCAGCGACAGTTCCGCCGCCCCGCCGTACTTGATCGCGTTGTCGACCACGTTGGCCACCGCGCGTTCGACGTCCAGCGGCCGGCCGCGGACCGGCAGGCGGCCCGAGACGGTCATGGTCACCGGCTTGCCCATGTCGGCATAGCCGTCGGCGATCGTCTGGAGCAGGCTCTGCAGGTCGAAGGTGGTGGACGCGGCGTCGCTGCGGCCGTCGCGCAGATGGGTGAGGGCGCTTTGCACCAGCGCGTCCATCTGGTCGAGATCGGCCAGCATGCGGCTGCGTTCCGGGCTTTCATCGAGCATCTCCGCCCGCAGCCGCAGCCGGGTGATGGGCGTACGCAGGTCGTGGCCGACCGCGGCGAGGGTCTTGGTCCGGTCGTCGACCAGCTTCGTGATGCGCTCCTGCATGCGATTGAGCGCGCGCGCCACGGTGCGGATCTCGCGCGGCCCGCTCTCGGGCAGCGGCTGAACGGTCTGCCCGAAGCCATAGGACTCCACCGTCGCCTCGATGGCGCGCAGCGGCTTGGTGAGCGACAGCGCCGCCCATGATCCGAGCATGGCCAGACTGACCAGAACGAAGATGATCGTCGCCCGCACAGGACCGCCCGGGGGCGGCGGCGGCCTGTCCCTCAGCAGCGTCACCGCCGCGGGCGTGCCATCCCTCAGCCCGATGACGATCCGCACACGGTCGCCTCCTGCCTGGCCCCGGGCCTCCACCGGCTCGCCGACGTTGAAACCCTCGCCCAGCAGGCGCCTCAGGTGCATCGCGCGGTGGTCTGGGACGGAAGGGGCGGCCGGCGTTTCAGCCGCCGGAAGCTCGATGCCCAGGTCGGGCGTGCTGCTGCGGATGCGGGCGATCGCTTGCGGCCGTTCGGCGGGCGGCGTGACGTCGAGCAGACGGACGAAGCCCGCGACGCGGCCGGTCGTCTCGGCCGGATGCTCGGCCCGATCCTGCCGCGACCAGATCACCGTGATGAAGAAGACCAGATGGAGCGCGCAGACGGAGAGGATGACCAGCAGGGCAATCTGGCCGGCGATTCTGTCGGGAAGGAGCCGTGCCCAGAGTGGTCCCGGCCGGTCGGCCATCACTGCGCCTCGACGTCGGGCGTGAACATGTAGCCGCCGGACCGGACGGTCTTGATGAGATCAGGACGCTGCGGATCTGTCTCGATCTTGCGACGCAGGCGCACCACCAGGATGTCGATGCTGCGCTCATTGGGGCCGGCGGCGCGACCCTGGGTGAGGTCGATGAGCTGGTCGCGGCTGAGGAGGCGGCCCGGCCGTTGGCAGAAGACGCGCAAGAGGTCGAACTCGCCGTCGGTGACCGAGACGCGGGCGCCGCCCGGATCTGTGAGGCTGCGGCGCAGCGCATCCAGCGTCCAGCCGTGGAACTGGAACCGGTGGGACGCGTCGGCCGGCGGCTCGTCCTGCTGCCCGTTGGAGCGTCGCAGGACGGCCCGCACCCGCGCCAGCAGCTCGCGGGAGGCGAAGGGTTTGACGAGGTAGTCGTCGGCGCCGAGCTCGAGGCCCAGCACCCGGTCGAGTTCCTCGCCCTTGGCCGAGACCATGATGATCGGCAGCTTGGTCTGCGATCGCAGCCGGCGGCAGATCGAAAGGCCGTCCTCGTGCGGCAGCATGACGTCGAGGATGACGAGATCGATCCGGCTGTCGACCAGGATCCTGTCCATCTCGCGGCCGTCGCCGGCCGTGGAGACGCGGAAGTCGTTGGACTTCAGGAAACGCGCGATCAGGCCGCGAATCTCGCGGTCGTCCTCGACGATGAGAATGTGGGGTTCGCTCGACATGGCGGACAGATAGGTGAGGGGAGACGGGTGGAGAAACAGAAATTTGTTTCGGTCTGTTTCGGTGCGGGGCTGCGGAAATAGTTCGAAACCAAGTCGGCGGGGGCGCTAAGATCGCATTAAGCATATCGGCGCGTCCTGCGGTTGTCAGTGTAGTCCTGTTACCGCCACCGAAGGAGGCACCCATGACGACGACGATTTCATCGTCCTCGTACGCCGCGCAGCGACCCTCGCCGCGCGACATGCTGCAAAACACCCTCGCCGCACAGGTTTCGTCCGGCGAGGTATCCTCGACGGACGCGAGCGCGCTCTCGTCCGCGCTCGACCAGATCGACCAGGCGATGAAGGCCGAGCGCGGCAGCTTCTCCGCCACGCGCACCGCCCCTCCGAGTCCCGACGAGGCCAAGTCCAAGATCGACAGCCTGATCGCCGAGCAAGTCGAGGCCGGCACGCTCACCGAGGACCAGGCGGCCGAACTCAAGGAGATCTTCTCCGAGACCTTCGCCAACGGCCCTGGCGGGGGGCGCGGCCCCGGTGGTCCGGGCGGTCCGCCCCCCGGCCCGCCCCCGGGCGAGGAGAGCGAGAGCTCCGGCACCACCAGCCTCACGATCACCACCAACGATTCGGCGGTGAGCACGGCGCTCCAGGACTTCCTGAAGCAGCTCCAGGAGAAGCTCGGGTCGGGCTACGGCACCTCCGGCCAATCGACCTCCGGAAGCACGACCTCGCTCCTGTTCGACGTCTCGGCGTGAGCCGGAAGCCGCCGCGCCCACCCCGGCGCGGCGGCGTTTCAACTCCGCGACCGGGCGGCTGCCGCCCGCGTCGTCGTCGCGGCTTCCCATCGGCGGGAAAGCCGTCTATAGGGGCCGCTTAATCACGCGACCCGATGTTCAGGGGATGCGGTTGCGGGAGGCTGGCTCGAAGCGAGTCCGGCCTCTTTTTTTGCGCCGGGCGTCCCCGAAGATCCAGACGAGCCTTCAAAGGGCCGGAGCCTCATGCCGAAACGCACCGACATCTCCTCCATCCTGATCATCGGCGCCGGCCCGATCGTCATCGGCCAGGCCTGCGAGTTCGACTATTCGGGCACGCAGGCGGTGAAGGCGCTGAAGGAGGAGGGCTACCGGATCGTCCTGGTCAACTCCAATCCCGCGACCATCATGACCGACCCGGACATGGCGGACGCCACCTATATCGAGCCGATCACGCCCGAGATCGTGGCGAAAATCATCGAGAAGGAGCGCAACGTCACGCCCGGCGGCTTCGCCCTGCTGCCGACGATGGGCGGCCAGACCGCGCTCAATACCGCCCTCAAGCTCGAGGAGATGGGGGTTCTCGCGAAGTTCGACGTCGAGATGATCGGCGCCAAGGCCGACGCCATCGACAAGGCGGAAAACCGCGAGCGCTTCCGCCAGGCCATGACCAAGATCGGCCTGCAGACGCCGAAGAGCCACGTGGTCCAGTCGCTCGGCGCCGCCCTCGACGTGCTCGACGACATCGGCCTTCCCGCCATCATCCGCCCCTCCTTCACCATGGGCGGCACGGGCGGCGGCATCGCCTACAACAAGGCCGAGTTCATCGAGATCGTCGAACGCGGCCTCGACGCCTCGCCGACCACCGAGGTCCTGGTCGAGGAGAGCGTGCTCGGCTGGAAGGAATTCGAGATGGAGGTCGTGCGCGACCGCGCCGACAACGCCATCATCGTCTGCTCCATCGAGAATCTCGACCCGATGGGCGTCCACACCGGCGATTCGATCACCATCGCGCCGGCGCTGACGCTGACCGACAAGGAATACCAGATGATGCGCGACGCCTCGATCCGCGTCCTGCGCGAGATCGGGGTCGAGACCGGCGGCTCCAACGTCCAGTTCGCCGTGAACCCGGCCGACGGCCGCCTGGTCGTCATCGAGATGAACCCGCGCGTGTCGCGCTCCTCGGCGCTCGCCTCCAAGGCGACGGGGTTCCCCATCGCCAAGGTCGCGGCCAAGCTCGCCGTCGGCTACACGCTTGACGAGGTGAAGAACGACATCACCGGCGGCGCCACCCCGGCCTCCTTCGAACCGACGATCGACTACATCGTCACCAAGGTGCCGCGCTTCGCCTTCGAGAAGTTTCCCGGCGCCGACCCTGTCCTCACCACCTCGATGAAGTCGGTCGGCGAGGTCATGGCCATCGGCCGCACCTTTCAGGAATCGCTGCAGAAGGCCATGCGCGGCCTCGAGACCGGCCTCACCGGCCTCGACGAGATCGAGATCGAGGGCCTCGGCAAGGGCGACGACAAGAACGCCATCCGCGCCGCCCTCGGCACGCCGACGCCGGACCGCCTCCTGAAGGTGGTCCAGGCCATGCGGCTCGGCATCTCCAACGATGAGATCCACGCCTACTGCCGCATCGATCCCTGGTTCCTCGAGCAGATCCGCGGCATCGTCGACATGGAAGCGGAGGTGCGCGCCAAGGGCGTGCCGACCACGGCCGGCGCGCTGCGCCGCCTCAAGGCCATGGGCTTCTCCGACGCCCGCCTCGCCGTGCTGACCGAGAAGACGGAAGGCGAGGTCGCCCGCGCCCGCCGGGCCCTCGGCGTGCGGCCCGCCTACAAGCGGATCGACACCTGCGCGGCGGAGTTCGCATCCCCCACCGCCTACATGTACTCGACCTACGAGACGCCCTTCGCCGGCGCGCTCGCCGACGAATCGCAGCCCTCGGGGCGTGAGAAGATCGTCATCCTCGGCGGCGGCCCCAACCGGATCGGCCAGGGCATCGAGTTCGACTACTGCTGCTGCCACGCCTGTTTCGCGCTCTCGGACGCCGGGTTCGAGACGATCATGATCAACTGCAACCCGGAGACGGTCTCCACCGACTACGACACCTCGGACAGGCTCTATTTCGAGAGCCTGACGGCGGAGGACGTCATCGAGATCATGGAGCGGGAGAAGCAGAACGGCACGTTGAAGGGCGTCATCGTCCAGTTCGGCGGGCAGACGCCGCTGAAGCTCGCCCGCGCGCTGGAGGAGGCTGGCATCCCCATCCTCGGGACCTCGCCGGACGCCATCGACCTCGCCGAGGACCGCGACCGGTTCAAGCGCCTCCTCGACAAGCTCGGCCTGAAGCAGCCGAAGAACGGCATCGCCTATTCGGTCGAGCAGGCCCGCCTGATCGCCGGCGAGCTCGGCTATCCGCTGGTCGTGCGCCCGTCCTACGTGCTCGGCGGCCGCGCCATGCAGATCATCCGCGAGGAGGGCCAGCTCGGCGACTACCTGCTCGGGACCCTGCCGGAGCTGGTACCCGCCGACGTCAAGGCGCGCTATCCCAACGACAAGACCGGCCAGATCAACACGGTCCTCGGCAAGAACCCGCTGCTCTTCGACCGCTACCTCTCCGACGCCATCGAGGTGGACGTCGACTGCCTCGCCGACGGCAAGACCAGCTATGTCGCCGGCATCATGGAGCACATCGAGGAGGCCGGCATCCATTCCGGCGACAGCGCCTGCTCGCTGCCGCCCTATTCGCTGCCCGGGCAGATGCTGGCCGAACTGGAGCGCCAGACCAAGGCGCTGGCCATCGCCCTCGACGTCGGCGGGCTGATGAACGTCCAGTACGCCATCAAGGACGGCGACATCTACGTCCTCGAGGTCAATCCGCGCGCCTCCCGCACCGTGCCCTTCGTCGCCAAGGTGGTGGGCGAGCCCATCGCCAAGATCGCCTCGCGGATCATGGCGGGCGAGAGTCTGGAGTCCTTCGGCCTGAAGCCCAAGGTTCTCGACCATGTCGGCGTCAAGGAGGCGGTCTTCCCCTTCGCCCGCTTCCCCGGCGTCGACGTGCTGCTCGGGCCCGAGATGCGCTCCACCGGCGAGGTCATGGGCCTCGACCGCACCTTCGCCACGGCCTTCGCCAAGAGCCAGCTGGGCGCGGGGACCATCGTGCCCGTCTCCGGCACGGTCTTCGTCTCGGTGCGCGATGACGACAAGCCGCGCATCCTCGACGCCATCCGCATGCTGCACGGCCTCGGCTTCAGGATCATCGCCACCTCCGGCAACCAGCGCTATCTCGTCGAGCAGGGCATCCCCTGCGGCAAGATCAACAAGGTGCTGGAGGGTCGGCCGCACATCGTCGACGCGTTGAAGAACGGCGAGGTCCAGCTCGTCTTCAACACGACGGAGGGTGCCCAGGCGCTCTCGGACTCCAGGTCCCTGCGCCGTGCGGCCCTCTTGCAGAAGGTCCCCTATTACACCACTCTTGCAGGTGCTGTGGCCGCCGCACAGGGCATCAAGGCCTATCTCGAGGGGGACCTCGAGGTGCGCGCGCTGCAGAGCTATTTCGGCAAGGCCTGATTTCCGGCCACTGCCGGAACACGCAAGGGTTCACCATGAAGGTTCGCGGGGCCGGCGTCCTCGGCCCGCGGACCTTTATTCGTCATTGAAAGGCAAGGGCGAGCATCATGGAAAAGGTTCCGATGACCGTCGGCGGTTTCGCCAAGCTCGAAGCCGAGTTGAAGGAACGCCAGCAGGTCGAGCGCCCGCGTATCATCGCGGCGATTTCGGAGGCGCGCTCCCACGGCGATCTTTCGGAGAATGCCGAATATCATTCCGCCAAGGAGCAGCAGTCGCTCAACGAGGGCCGCATCGCGGAACTCGAGAGCCTCATCGCGCGCGCCGAGGTGATCGACGTCACCAAGCTCTCCGGTGATACGGTGAAGTTCGGCGCCACGGTGAAGCTCGTCAACGAGGACACCGAGGAGGAGCGCGTCTGGCAGATCGTCGGCGACAGCGAGGCGGACGCCAAGGCCGGCCGTATCTCCATCTCCTCGCCGCTGGCGCGCGCCCTCATCGGCAAGGCCGCCGGCACCGTCGTCGAGGTCAATACGCCCAAGGGCGCCCAGAGCTACGAGGTCCTGGAGATCCGCTGGGGCTGAGGCCTGCGCAAAGGCAAGGCGTGGGAAGGCGTCGTCCGGGCGGGCGGCGCCTTTTTCGCGCCGCTGAAACGATGGACCCGAAGCCTCGCTGACGGACTGAAACGCCCTCCGGCCATCATGGCGGTCACCAGGAGAGGACGTTCCGCCATGACGATGCCTTGCCCGACCGATCGGCCCGACCGCCGCCGCGCGCTTCTTCTCGGGCTCGGAGCGGTGATCCTCGGCGCCGCGCCGGCCCTCGCGCAGGACAGGGCCGCACCGGATGCCGCGCTACAGGCCGCCATCGTCAAGTCCAACGCCTATACCGCGCTGCTCAACCGCACTCTGCGGGCCGTGGACTCGTGGAACCGCTACCGCAGCTGGGTCGACCTGCGGCGCGGCCCGACGGGGCGCGAGCGCTACATCACCTATGGCCTCTACAGCCTCTATGACGTTCGCAGCGAGATCGAGAAGGCCGAGCAGGCGGTGGTCCAGGAGCCGGCCATGCCGGACCTGGACGACGCCATGCGCCGCTACATCCAGTCCTATGCGACCTTGGCGCCGCTCATTGCCCGCGCCAACGTCTATTACGAGCGCAAGGACTACCAGGACGACGGCGCGGCGCTGGGCCGCGAACTGCACCGCGAGATGGTGCCGGCCGCCGAGGCCTTCCTCAAGGATCGCGCAGAGGTCGAGCAGCACATGCGGGCGATGCGCGCCGACCTCGATGGCCGCGAACTCGCGGACATCGAGCGGCGGGAAGGGCGCTCGGCCCGCTGGAACGTGCGCAACGTGATGATCGCCGCGCGCGCCGTCATGGACCTGATGCCGTCGGATGAGCGGCCCGTGGTCGATCTCGCCGCCTTCGACGCCGCCATCGGCCGCTATTCCGCGGCGCTCCGCGACCTCGACAAGCTGAAGGAGACGGATCCCTCCGGCGCCTCCGTCATCGACAGCCAGGCCGGGTCCTGGCTCGGCAGCCTGCGCGAATACCGCCAGAAGCTCGGCCGCGTCCGCGGCGACGCGCGGCGGGCCGGCGGCCACGAGCGCATGTGGATCGTCAACAACTACAACATGATGGTCTCCATGGCGCAGACGCGCCTGCGGATCGGGCGATAAAGGGTCGCAGGCTCCCTCACGCAGGCGTGAGCGCCCGTCGGTGTCCGGCCCGCGGGACCCTGCGTTAGTCTGGTGCATCCGCCGCTCGTGGGAGACCGACCATGCCGAACCGCCGCACCGTCCTGAGCGCCGCCGCCATCGCCGGCGCGACCCTCGTGTCCGGCGCCGCCCTGGCCCATCACGGCTGGGGCGGCTTCGACCGCGACAAGGTCCTCGACCATTCCGGCCCGGTCGCCCGCTCGACCTATGCCAACCCCCACGGCACGCTGTTCATGCAGAAGGACGGCCAGGAACTCACCATCGAGCTCGCGCCGACCTCGCGGATGCAGGCCCGCGGGCTGACGGCAGAGGACATCGCGGCGGGCAAGACCGTGCGTGTCTACGCCTATCAGAACCGCGGCAATCCGACTGTCTATCGCGCCGAATGGGTCGAGGTGGCCGGCCGTCGCGTCGAGCTCAGGTGAAAGCGATCCAGCGGCCGAGACCGATCGCCGCGAGCCACAGGGCGAGCGAGGCGAGGGCGCTCGCGCGGGCGAGGGGCTGGTCGAGCATTGCGGCGATCCCCGTCCGCCGCGCCGCGACCTCGAAGGCCAGCGCATTGGCGAGGCCGAGCCCGACCACCGTGAGCTTTGCAAGGAAGGTCGGGTTGGCGAGATATTCGTCCGGCCGGGCCGCAGCGAGCAGCACGCCCGTCGCGACCGCGAGGGCGATGCCGATCCTGGCGGTGGCGCGCAGCAGCGCCAGTGCGGAGACATCGAGGGAGCGAAGAAGCCGCGCGATCCTGAGATCGACCAGGGCGATGGGGCCGAAGAGCAGCGCGAGGCCGACCACGTGGAGGGCCGACACCGCGGCATAGACGGGTGTCGAGAGGGCGACGCCGGTGATCCGGCCGAGATCGGTCCAGAGGCCGACCAGCGTCTCCACGGGGCTCAGCCGAGAAGTTGCTTGACGAGCGGGCTCGCCTTGCCGAAGTCCATCTGGCCGGCATAGCGCGCCTTCAGCTCGCCCATGACCTTGCCCATGTCCTTCACGCCCGTGGCGCCCGTCTCGGCGATGACGGCAGCGATGGCGGCCTTGGCCTCCGCCTCGTCCATCTGCTTCGGCAGATAGGCGGAGATGACGGCAATCTCGGCATTCTCCTGGTCGGCGAGTTCGGGCCGTCCACCCTCGCCATACATCTTGGCGCTCTCTTGGCGCTGCTTCACCATCTTCTGGAGGAGCTGCAGGATCTCGTCGTCCGAGATGGGCCCCTTGCCGGCGCCGCGGGCCTCGATGTCCTTGTCCTTCAGCGCGGCCTGGATGAGGCGGATCGTGCCGAGGCGCGGCTTGTCGCCGCCCTTCATGGCCTCTTTCAGATCGCTCATGAAACGGTCGCGCAGCATGCGGAAAATCCTAAGGTGAGACGCGGGCGGCGGCCCGGGCCCGGAAAGAGCAGGGCAGGGCCGACTGCGTCGAAAAAGCCGGAGGCGGCGGTGGATTTCCGCAGGCGGGAGCCCGCATTCCTTTTGACCGACGCCCAAGTCGTCGCTATGTAGGCGCCTCATGACACACAGACAATACGAATCCGGCTGGACGGATCCCAAGCCGACGGCCCTGCTCGTCCTCTCGGACGGAACGGTGATTGAAGGTTTCGGACTCGGAGCGGACGGCATCGCCGACGGCGAAGTCTGCTTCAACACGGCCATGACCGGTTACCAGGAGATTCTGACCGATCCCTCCTATGCCGGGCAGATCATCACCTTCACCTTTCCGCATATCGGCAACGTCGGCGCCAACGACGAGGACATCGAGACGGTCAACATGGCCGCCGCCTCGGGCGTGCGCGGCGTGGTGCTGAAGGCGGCGATCACCAGCCCCTCGAACTACCGCTCCGGCGGGCATTTCGACCTCTGGCTGAAGCGCCGCGGCATCGTCGGGCTGTGCGGGGTCGATACCCGCGCGCTCACCGCGCTCATCCGTGAGAAGGGCATGCCCAATGCCGTCATCGCCCATTCGCCGAGCGGCGAGTTCGACGTCGAGGCGTTGAAGCGCCGCGCCGCCGGCCTTCCCTCCATGGACGGGCTGGACCTCGTGCCGGGCGTCACCTCCACCCAGCGCTATCCCTGGTCGGAGACGGTCTGGGAGTGGGACGAGGGCTACGGCACCGCCGGCGAGCCGCGCTTCCACGTCGTGGCGCTGGACTACGGCGTCAAGCGCAACATCCTGCGCCTCCTCGCCAATGCCGGCTGCAAGGTCACGGTCGTGCCCGCCAGCGCGACGGTCGACGAGGTCATGGCCCTCAAGCCGGACGGCGTCTTCCTCTCCAACGGCCCCGGCGATCCCGCCGCCACCGGCGACTATGCCGTTCCGGTGATCCGCGCCGTGCTGGACAAGCAGATCCCGACCTTCGGCATATGCCTTGGCCACCAGATGCTGGGCCTCGCCGTCGGTGCGAAGACCAAGAAGATGCACCAGGGCCATCACGGGGCGAACCACCCTGTAAAGGACATGGACACCGGCAAGGTCGAGATCACCTCGATGAACCACGGCTTTGCCGTGGACGAGGCGACGCTGCCGGCCAATGCCCGCCCGACCCACATCAGCCTGTTCGACGGCTCCAACGCCGGTATTGCGCTGACCGACAAGCCGGCCTTCTCGGTGCAGTATCACCCCGAGGCCAGCCCCGGCCCGATGGACAGCCACTACCTCTTCGATCGCTTCGTCGCGATGATGGAAAAGGCCAAGGCCAAGTCTCCCGCCTGACCGGCGGCGCGGCATCTTTATCCACGTTATCCACAGGCGGATCGGCGGCGGACAGGCGCTGAGACCGATCCGGTCCAGATGAGCAAAGAAAAAGCCTCGCAATGTCTTGCGAGGCTTTTTTCATGCGCCGTGGGAGCAATCCGACTTTAGTGGCGGGCGATGCGTACCCGGCCGACGCCACGCTCGATGAGGCCGATGCGGCGGGCGGCTCCGCGCGAGACGTCGACGATCCGGCCGCGGACGAAGGGGCCCCGGTCGACGATGGTGACGGCGGTGGAGCGGCCGTTGGCGAGATTGGTCACGGTGATGACCGAGCCGCAGGGGAGCGAACGGTGGGCGGCGGTCATGGCCTCGGGGTTGTGGCGTCCGCCGCAGGCGGTCCGGCCCGGGAGCTGGTACCAGGAGGCGAGTCCGACGCCGTCGGCAGCACGGGCCTCGCTCAAGGGGGCGAGGGCAAAAAATGCGGCGCCGATCGCGGCAAGGCGAATGGAAAACGTCATCGGTGGGGATCTCGGCTCTCGGGTGGGCGAACGCGCCACTACCCGGGTGGGTTCCAGCAGCCGGGACGAGTGTCACGCCGGCCACCAAGCGATGGACGGGAGCTAGAGGTGAAATGGGACCAGAATGCGGCCTGACGGCCATGGGCCCGATCAGCGGCGCCGATCGTCGCCATCAGCAAATGGCGATTGCCCCGCGCCCGGCGAAGCCCGATCCTCGCGCCACGGGTATCAGGGGAGGCCAGAGTGACCGACACGTTTCGCGCCGACGATCTCGTCATCCACCGTATCGTCGAGCAGGAGGGCGGCTTCCTCGACCCCTTCGACATGCTGCCGGATCTGACCGTCGAGACGATGGCCGCCGAGCGCGACTGGCTGACGGCGGCCGGTGGCCTTGCCCCCGACGGGCGGCTGAGCCTCGCCTTCCAGACCTATGTGGTGCGCACGCCCCACCACGTCGTGCTGGTGGACAGTTGCATCGGCAACGACAAGCACCGGCCCACGCGGCCGGACTGGCACGGCAAGACGGACACGCGCTTCATGGACGGGCTCGCCGCGGCTGGTGTGTCGGTGGACGACGTCGACTACGTCATGTGCACCCATCTCCATGCAGACCACGTCGGCTGGAACACGCGGCTGGAGAACGGCCGCTGGGTGCCGACCTTCCCGAAGGCGCGCTACGTGTTCGGCGCACGCGAGTTTGCCCACTGGCAGGCGGCAGACGCGAAGGCGCCCGTCTTTCCGTTCCAGGACAGCGTCTTGCCGGTGGTGGAGGCGGGAAGGGCCGATCTCGTCGCCGGCGACCACGCCATCGGCGACCATGTCAGGCTGATGCCGACGCCGGGCCACACGCCCGGCCACGTCTCGATCGTCTTCGGCAAGGGCCGCGACGCGGCGGTCGCGCCTGGTGACCTCATTCATTCGCCGCTGCAGGCGCTCTTTCCCGACCTCTCGACCAAGTTCGACGTCGACAGAGTCGAGGCGGCGAGGACCCGCCGCGACTTCCTCGAACGCTACACCGACACCGACACGTTGTGCTGCATGGCGCATTTCCCCTCGCCCTCGGTCGGGCGAATCCGCCCCTGGCGGGACGGATTCCGCTGTGTCGCGGGGGGCGGGAGCTGACGCCTCAGGCCCAGAGGCGCTCGCGCTCGCGGCCACGGTAGAGCGGCGCGACATATTCGCCGTAGCCGTTGAAGAGCTGGGACGGCACGCGCCCGCCGCCACCGATCAGTTCCTCGGTCGCCTGGCTCCAGCGGGGATGGGCGACGGCCGGGTTCACGTTCGCCCAGAAGCCGTACTCCCCGCCCTGCAGCCGCTCCCAGAATGATTGCGGGCGCTGCTCGACGAAAGAGATGCGGACGATCGACTTGACCGACTTGAACCCGTATTTCCACGGCACGATGAGCCTCAGCGGCGCCCCGTGCTGGCGCGGCACCGGCTTGCCGTAGATGCCGGTGACGAGGATGGCGAGGTCATGCGCCGCCTCGTCGATGGCGAGGCCCTCGACATAGGGCCAGGAATACCAGGGCGAGCGCATGCCCGGCGCCCAGCTCTGCGTGTCGAAGGTCTCCATGCGCAGATATTTCGCCGAGCCCTGCGGCTGGACCATGTCCATCAGCGCTTTGATGGGGAAACCCGTCCAGGGGACGGTCATGCCCCAGGCCTCGACGCAGCGGAAGCGATAGACGCGCTCCTCGAGTGGCATGGCGCGGATCAGCTTGTCGATGTCGATCGTCTGCGGCTTCTCGACGAGGCCGTCGATCTTCACCGTCCAGGGGCGGATGGGCAGGGCCTGGGCGGCGCGCGCGATCTGTTTCGAGGTGCCGAATTCGTAGAAATTGTTGTAGCTGCCGGCGACGTTTTCCGCCGTCAGCGGTCGCTCGACCGTGTAGGTCTCGTTGCGCCGCGCCGGGTAGAGGTCGGCGGTCGGATCAGCCGCCTGTGCTTCCGCCCGGCCGGCGAGTGCCGTCGTGGCGAGGCCGGCGCCTGCCGCCACCAGCGCCCGACGCGACAGGAAGATGTTCTCCGGTGTCACCGCGGATTCCGGCAATTCCCATCCGCGCTTCGACTTGATCAGCATGGGGGCTCCCTTCGTCGTTACGACAGGCTATAGGCCGGCCGGCCCGTCATCCAATCACGCTATGGCGAGTCGACCCGACACGCCCGGAGGCCAACGTGCTGCCGCAGACCCTCGTTCCCTATATCGGCCTGGCTGCCGCTTTCGTTACGACCTTCTGCTGGCTGCCGCAGGCGCTCCGCATTATCCGGACCCGCGACACCCGCGCCATCTCGCTGCCGGCCTATGCCGCCTTCTCCTGCGGCATTGCGCTCTGGCTGGTCTATGGCATCTCGCTGGGCGATCTGCCGCTGATCCTCTCCAACACGGTGAGCCTGTGCCTCCAGCTCACCATCGTCGGTCTCAAGGTCAGATACGGGTGAGGCTGCCGGATGGATCGGGATTGAAACGATCGCCGGGCACACCGTGCGGCGGGAGGTTTCCATGTTCCGCACGCCCGTCCTGCCCCTGGCCGCTCTCGCGCTGATGACCGCCGCCGCCCCGGCGACCGCCTGCAATCCGGCCATGCCCGTCATCCGCTCGGACAAGGGCCTCGTCTTCACCGCCGACGCCTTCGCCCATCCCGTCTGGCGTCAGCGCGCCTCCGACGGGCGGATGCGGAGCTACGGGCGGCAGATCTGGCGGGGCCGGATCGGTGCCCGCACGACCTATCTCACCTTCGACGAGATTCCCGGCACCTCCGGCCCCAACCACCATCTCGCCTACCGTCTCGACAGCCCGCCCGCGCCACTGCGCTGGGAGCGGGCAGGGCGCTGGGACCTGGGCGAAAGCTTCATCGTCCGAGGCGGTCCGCTCGACGGCGTCTGGAGCGTCACCAATTGCACGCCCTGATCGTCGCGGTGTCGTGCTGCCGCGGCCCGGTTCGTGCTAGCCATGCTCCGTCCCACCGGAGTTCCCCATGGCGTCGCTGACATCGCCCTTCGTCTCCCCCATCCTGCTGCTTCTGGCCTCCAACGTCTTCATGACCGTCGCGTGGTACGGCCACCTGAAGTTCAAGGCGGCCCCGCTCGTCACCGTCGTTCTCGTGAGCTGGGGGATCGCCTTCTTCGAATACTGCCTCGCCGTGCCGGCCAACCGGATCGGCCACGCCGTCTACAGCGCCGCCGAGCTCAAGACGATCCAGGAGGTGATCACCCTTCTCGTCTTCGCCGTCTTCTCGGTGGTGGTGCTGAAGGAACAGCTGTCGTGGAACCATGCGATCGGTTTCGCCCTGATCGCCGCCGGGGCATTCTTCATTTTCCAGGGGAGAACCGCATGACCACGGCCTTCGTCAGCGGCATTCCCGCCCTCGATGCCTATCTCGCCGAGGGCTACGAGACGGTGCCGGGCATGTCCTCGCACTTCGCGGCCACCATCTGCGGCCATCTCCTGCGTCGCCAGAGCGAGATGGGCATCCGCGGCAGCCTCGCCGAGATCGGCACCTTCGAGGGCCGGTTCTTCATCGCCATGGGCCACGCACTGGCGCCGGGGGAACACGCCTACGGCTTCGACATCTTCTCTTGGCCGGACGATCACGTCCTGGACCGTTTCGTCGCCAATGCGGCGCGCTGCGGCCTGCCGGCCGAACGCTTCACGCCGCGCCCGTTCGACACCGGCAAGCTCACCGCCGACGAATTCGCCGGCCTGACCGGGCGGGGACTGCTGCGCTTCATCCACATCGACGGCGAGCACTCACCCGAGGCCCTCGGCCACGACCTCGCGCTCGCCCATGCCCGGCTGCATCCCCAGGGCCTGATCTGCCTCGACGACATGCTGCACCCGGGTTACCCGTTCCTGGTGGTGACGGTGCATGCCTATCTGACGGCCCACCCGGACATGTGCCTGATGTGCGTGATCGACCGCGAGGACATCGTCGCCGCGGCGAAATTCCTCATATGCCGCCGGGATGCGGTGAAGCTCTACGAGAACGATCTGATGACGAGCTTCTCTGCCCAGCACTTCGTTCTCGGAGGGGACGCCATGGGCCACCACTGTGTCGTGCTGACACCGCATCCGCGGATCGCCAACGTCTGAGGCTCAGGCTGCAGGAGGGGCGAGGCGCAGCAGGGCGCCGTCACGGGCATCGGTCAGGGCCCAGAGCGCCCCGTCCGGGCCCGCCTGGACGTCGCGGAAGCGGTGGCCGAGCTCCGTCAGCAGGCGCTCCTGCCGCACGACGCGCTCGCCCTCCAGCACGAGGCGGACCATCATCCGGCCCGCCAGCGCGCCGGAGAAGGCGCTGCCCTTCCAGGCCGGCATGAGATCGCCGGTGTAGAAGGTGAGGCCCGAGGGCGCGATGGACGGGGTCCAGTGCACCAGCGGCTGAACCAGCCCCTGGCGTTCGCGCAGGCCGCCGTTCACCGGTCTGCCGTCGTAATGGGTGCCCCAGGAGATCAGCGGCCAGCCGTAATTCTCGCCAGGCCTCACGGCATAGAGCCCGTCGCCGCCGCGTGGCCCGTGGTTGCTGACCCAGAGGAGGCCGCTCTCGGGATGAAGCGCAGCGCCCTGGACGTTGCGCAGGCCGATGGCCCAGACCTCGGGCGCCCAGTCGCCCCGACCCGCCGCCCGGGGATTGTCGGCTGCCGGTTCGCCGTTCGTCGTGATGCGGACGACCTTTGCGATCGTGTTCGACGGATCCTGGCTGAGGTCCATCTGGCTGAAGCGGTCGCCGGTCGTGACCAGGAGATGGCCGGACCGGTCGAGAACGATCCGGGAGCCGAAATGGTTACTGCTGGCGAAGGCCGGCTGTTGGCGCCAGATGACGCGGCCGTCCTCCAGCCCGTCGCCGGCCGCCGAGAGGCGGGCGCGGAACACGGAGGTGCCGTTGGTCGAGCCCTCACGGGATTCGGCGAAGCTGAGAAACACGTGCCGGGTGCGCGCAAAGTCGCGGTCGAGCGCAATGCCGAGGAGCCCGCCCTGTCCGCGGGCGAGAACGCGGGGGCCGCCCTCCAGCGGCTGCGATACCTCGCCGTCTGGCGTGACGCGGCGCAGCCGGCCGGGACGCTCGGTCACGAGCAGGGATCCGTCGGGAAGGAACGCGAGGCCCCAGGGATTTTCGAGGCCGGTTGCGACGGTGGTGACCGCAAGCGGCTGGTTTGGCGCATCGGCCCGGACCGTGCGGGCGTCCGCCCGCCGCGGCAACCCCGCCGCGGCAACGGCGGCGAGGCCGGAAGCTAGAACGGTGCGGCGATGGACACGCGTCCCGGACATGCGCCGCCCCGTCACGCCGCGACCGGGGGATCCTTGCGATCCTGGCTGACGGAGACGTAGCGGCGGAGCATGGCGACGAGCAGCACGCCAAGGCCGAGCGTCAGGACGATCACCGTGCCGGAAAGGACCAGCGTCTCGGCCTCGGAACCCTCCTCGAGCCCGGCCGCATCGAACAGCTCCGACGTGAGCGAAATCCCGGCGACCAGGAGCGCGATGATCAGCGCCACGACGATGCCGGCAGAAACGATGGTGGGGACGCGCGGATAGCCACGTCCGAAGCCCGCGCGGGGGGCGCCGATACGGAAGGATTGAGGCGAACGCAACATTCGGCAGCTCCGTCCTGATGTCTGTCGGCCAGGGTCTTTCCGAAGATGGGAATCGGTTGGACTTCGGCCGGTCGTCCGGTGAACGACAGTGACGGAAACCATGGTGGCAACACGATGGTTCCGGGCGAAAATGCGGCAACGTCTCACTGTTGCGTGATGGATGTGGGGTCGCTCTGCTCTTTCACAAGGTAAACCCGACCTTAACCACGCCCATGCGACAAGACGTCGTCGCTTGCAGAGGTGCCGAGGTTCCAATGTCCCGCTGGGTCCTGATCGCGGTCGCCGCCGGCTCCGTCCTTCTCGCGCAATTCGTCGATCGCGGTTCCAAGGACCTCGCCGAAGGCCTGCAGACGGCGCGTGCGCCGGTCTCCGACGACGATATCCGCACCGGTTCGGTCCGCCGCCCGCCGCAGCGCTGAGGCGCGGCAGAGTCACATAGCGACGTTGCAGCGCGAGACGGCACCCTTGCGCCCGGCCTCCTGCGGGAGGACCATGCCTCCCACGCGAGGTCCCCGAACAAGATCCTCCGTTTGGCCTGTCACTTCCGGGTCGACCTTCTCGCCCGGGCCCCGACACGATGGGTTGCAGACATGGGCGATCGAGCCGGCAGAAGACAGTCGGGTCCCCGGTGCATTGCGCTGGTGGGCCCGTTCCAGAGCGGCAAGACCACATTGCTGGAGGCGGTGCTGGAACGGACCGGCGCCATCGCCCGGATGGGCGCCACGGACAGCGGCACAACGGTGTCCGATTCCAGTGCCGAATCCCGGCAGTTCAAGATGAGCGTCGAGGCCGGCTTCGCCACGACCACCTTCATGGGTGACGACTACACCTTCGTCGACTGCCCCGGATCGGTCGATTTCCTGCACGACATGCGCACCGTCATCCCCGCCGTCGACGCGGCGGTGGTCATCTGCGAAGCCGACGAGAAGAAGGTGCCGGCGCTCGGGGTCATCCTGCGCGAGCTCGAGGATCGCGGCATTCCCCGCATCCTCTTCATCAACAAGATCGACAAGGCCAGCCGCCGCCTGCGCGAGACGCTGGAAGTGCTGCGGCCGGCCTCGCGGGTGCCCCTGCTGTTGCGGCAGATCCCGATCTGGAGGAACGGCATCGTCTCCGGTTTCGTCGACCTCGCCCTGGAGCGGGCCTTCGTCTATCGCGAGCACGCGGCGTCCGAGGTCATTCCCCTCGACGGCGCCGATCTCGACCGCGAGAAGGAGGCGCGCTTCTCCATGCTGGAGACGCTCGCCGACCATGACGACGAACTGATGGAGACCCTGCTCTCCGACCTCGAGCCGCCACGCGACCGCGTCTTCGACGACCTCGGCCGCGAACTCGCTGCAGGGCTCGTCGTGCCCGTGCTCTTCGGCTCGGCGCTGCAGACCCACGGCGTCCTGCGTCTGCTCAAGGCGCTCCGCCACGATGTGCCGACGGTGGCCGCCGCGGCCGATCGCCTTGGCACGGCGCCAGGCGAGGCGGTGGCGCAGGTGATGAAGACCATCCACACCCCCCACGGCGGCAAGATCTCCGTCGCGCGGGTGCTGGCCGGCTCGCTCGCGGAAGGCGCCGTGCTCACGGGGCCGGCGGGTGTGGCCGAACGCACCTCGGGCCTGTTCCGGCTCTTCGGCCCGGGCGTCGAGAAGATGCGGGAGGCCCGGGCCGGGGATACCGTCGCGCTCGGCAAGCTCGACCATGTCGCGACCGGCGAGTCGATCACCACCGGCCGCGCCGCGCCCGCGCCGCTGGTTGCGGTCGCGGCCCCGCAGCCCGTCCTCTCGGCCGCACTCGCGGCCCGCGACCGGAAGGACGACGTCCGCCTCGGCCTCGCCTTGGGCAAGCTCGTCGACGAGGACCCCTCGCTCGCCGTCACCCACGATGCGCAGACGGGCGAGATCATCCTGGCGGGGCAGGGGGAGATGCACCTGCGCGTCGCCATCGCCAGGCTCGCCAACCGCTACGGCGTGGCGGTGAACCAGGCACGCCCGGCGATCGGCTACCGCGAGACGATCCGCAAGGCGGTGACCGGCGTGCGTGGTCGACACCGCAAGCAATCCGGCGGCCACGGCCAGTTCGGCGACGTGGTCATCGACGTCAGGCCGTCACCCCGCGGCAGCGGCTTCGTCTTCGATGACCGGATCACGGGCGGCGTGGTGCCGAAGCAGTACATCCCGGCGGTGCGTGACGGCGTCGCCGACGCCCTGCGCAAGGGGCCGCTCGGCTTTCCCGTGGTCGACCTCGCGGTCACCCTCACCGACGGCAGCTTCCACACGGTGGACAGTTCCGACATGGCCTTCCAGCAGGCCGGCCGGATCGCCATCCAGGAGGCGCTCGCAGCCTGCCAGCCGGTGCTGCTGGAACCGGTCCTGCGCATCCAGGTGGCGGTGCCCGCCGAGGCCACAGCGAGGGTCAATGCCATCGTCTCGGCGCGGCGCGGCCAGATTCTCGGCTTCGATGCCCGCGACCGCTGGCCTGGCTGGGACCTCGTGAGCGCCCTCATGCCGGAGGCGGAGATCGGCGAACTCATCGTGGAGATCCGCTCGGCGACGGCGGGGGTCGGCTCCTTCACGTCGGAATTCGACCATCTCGCCGAGCTGACGGGTCGCGATGCTGAGAAGATCGTGCAGAGCCGCGCCGCCTGACGACTGCGAACGACAAAAAAAGGGCCGGGCTCGACGAGCCCGGCCTTTTGAGTTTCGGCTTCCGATGACGAACACCAGGAAGCCGCCTTCCAGAGGGGAACGCCGACAGCGACGCGAGGGTCACAGGGAGGACGTGACCCAAAAAATGCTATCGACCACCCGAAGATGGCGTGTTCGTGTGCAGCGCACAACCGGAGTGCCTGCATGGCTGGATTTCACCTGCCGCACGCCTCGGCAGCATGCCCGCATTTTGAGCAAAATGCGGCGGAACACCGCTCCGCCGTTCGCGGCGGCAAACGGTGGAGGACGGGCTCGCCGCGGCCCTTCCCGTGTGGATAAGGAGGCCCGTGCGATTGCGGCCGGAACGCGAATCCAAGATCGCTGGTGGGGTCAGTAGGCAGCGCCGCCATCCTGCGTTAGGGTCTGGGTCAGAGATCGATTCGAACAGTCGAATCAAAAGCTTGCAGCCGGCTTCAGAAAGCCTGCCGCCCGCCGGTCTCGCGTCCAGTTGCGTCCCGTCGCGTCTGTCCGACAACCGAGCGAACCGCACGGGGGCGGAATGTCCTTGATCGATATTGAAAGCACGGACCGGCAGGTCAATCCCGTCGATCTGGTGGAGAACCTGGCGTCTCTCAACGAGTGGTCATTCGACCGTTCGGGGGATGACGAGATCACCCTCTCCGTCACCGGCCGGTGGTCCGACTACCACGCCTCCTTCACCTGGATGGACGACATCGAGTCGCTGCATCTGGCCTGCGCCTTCGACCTGAAGGTGCCCGACCGCCGGAGGTCGGAGGTCAAGGAGCTCATTCAGCTCATCAACGAGCAGCTCTGGCTCGGCCATTTCGACCTCTGGCCGCAGGAAGGCGTGGTGATGTTCCGCCACGCCCTGCTGCTCGCCGGTGGGGCGGAGGCCTCCGGCCGCCAGTGCGAGGCCCAGCTCGACGCGGCCATGGAAGCCTGCGACCGCTACTACCAGGCCTTCCAGTTCGTCGTCTGGGCCGGCAAGTCGGCGCGTGAGGCGATGGATTCGGCGCTGTTCGAGACCGCCGGAGAGGCGTGACAGGGCAGGGCGGTGCGGCTATCCGTGGGGGCACCCAGCTTCCCGAGGACGCCATGACCGACGCCACCGCCCCCCGATCCCTCGCCGCCTTCGCCGGACACGTCGTGCTGGTCGGCGCCGGCCAGATGGGCGGGGCACTGCTGCGCGGCTGGCTCGGCCACGGGCTCGCGCCGGCCCGCATCACCGTGGTCGACCCGCGCCCGCCGGCCAATGTCCAAGCGATCATCGACGCGCACGGCATCGCCCTTGATCCGCCTGCGCCCGCCGTCGCCGACGTGCTGATCCTCGCCGTCAAGCCGCAGATCGCCGAGGACGTCATGCCGCTCGTGCGCCACCTCGTCGGTCCGCGCACGGTCGTCGTCTCCGTCATGGCCGGCAAGACCATCGCCCGGCTGGAGGAAATCTTCGGCGCCGGGACGGCCGTCGTCCGCACCATCCCCAACACGCCCGCGGCCGTCGGCCGCGGCATCACGGGCGCCGCCGGCAACGATCACGTCTCCCCGGCCCAGCGTGCCGCGGTGGAAACCCTGCTCTCCGCCGTCGGCCGGGTCGAGTGGCTGTTCCAGGAGAACTGGATCGACATCGTCACCGCCGTCTCCGGCTCCGGCCCGGCCTATGTCTTCCTCCTCGCCGAGGTGCTGGCCAGGGCGGGGGCCGCCGCCGGCCTGCCGGCAGACCTCGCCGCGCGCCTCGCCCGCGCCACCGTCGAGGGGGCCGGCGAACTCATGTATCGCTCGCCCGACGTCGAGCCGGCGACGCTCCGGCAGAACGTCACCTCGCCCAATGGCACCACCCACGCGGCGCTTCAGGTGCTGATGGGAGCGGACGGGATCGACTCCGCCTTCGTCGCCGCCATCGCGGCTGCGACGAAACGCTCGCGGGAACTGGCGGGCTGAGCGGAACGACCTATCTCTCGGGGCGGGGCATTCCACCGATGGAGACGGCCATGACCGATGCGACCGAGACCACCACCTCAACCACCGGCCGCCGCGAGGCCGTGGTCGCGGCCTTCATGGCCCTGCTGGCCGAACGCGACTTCGAGGCGGTGACGCTGTCCGACATCGCCATGCGGTCAGGCGTCTCCCTCGGCGACATTCGCGCACTCTTCGAGTCGCGCTTCGCCATCGTCGACGCCTTCGTCGCCGGCATCGACAAGGCGGTTCTCGACGGCATCGACGCCGATCTCGCCGACCAGGACACGAAGGAGAAGCTCTTCGACGTGCTGATGCGGCGGCTCGACCTCCTCGCGCCCCACAAGCCCGCCATCCGCAACCTGTCGCGTGCCGCCATGCGCGATCCGGGCCTCGCCATCGCGCTCAACGGCGTGGCGCGGCGGTCGCAGCGCTGGATGCTGGCGGCAGCCGGCGTCGAGGTCCCTGGCGCCGGCGGCATGATCCGCGCCCAGGGGCTCGCCATAGCCTTCGCCAAGGTGGTGCGTGCCTGGCTCGACGACGATGATCCCGCGCTCGCCCGCACCATGCGGGTGCTGGACGAGGAACTCGCCAAGGCCGGCCGTGCGGCAAAGACCCTGAAATCGGTCGAGCAGCTCACCGCACCGCTGAAGAGCCTCTTGTGCGCCCCGTTCGGGTGGCGTCGCCGGTCATCCTCCTGGGGCCCGGACGCGGAGGACCGCGACGCGCCGCAGCGCGGCTGGCGGGGGGATGATTTCCGCGACCCCAAGGTCACCCCGGTCTGAGGATCGGCAGACCGCTTGACCTCACGCGCCGATAGGCGAGAAAGGCCGGGTCCCGTCCCGGCCTTTTTCCTGAGCGCGAGTGCGTCATGCTGCCAGCCGAGCCCAGCCCGATCATCGGTTACGACGATTTTCTGAAGGTCGACATCCGCGTCGGCGAGATCGTCGAGGCCCAGCCGTTTCCGGAAGCGCGCAAGCCCGCCATCAAGCTCGTCATCGACTTCGGGGGGACGATCGGCCGGAAGAAGTCATCGGCCCAGATCACCCGCCACTACGAGCCGGCCGCACTCGTCGGCCGACAGGTGCTGGCGGTGGTCAACTTCCCGCCGCGGCAGATCGGCAAGTTCATGTCGGAGGTGCTCACCCTCGGCGTCCCCGACGCCGACGGCGAGGTCGTGCTGATCGGCCCGGGCCATCAGGTGCCGATCGGCGGGCGCCTCTTCTGAAGGCGCCCGCCGTCCGCGCGGTTCAGCGGATGGGCGGCGCGTATTGCAGGCCGCCGGCGTTCCACAGGCCGTTCAGCCCGCGGGCGATGCCGAGGCGCGAGCCGGCGCCGAGGTTGCGGTCGAAGCTCTCGCCATAGTTGCCGACGTGGCGGACGATGCGCACGACCCAGTCCTTGGTCAGGCCCAGGGCCTCGCCGCCATTGCCCTCGACGCCGAGCACGCGCCGGATCTCCGGATTGGTCGACTGCAGCATCTGGTCGAGATTGCCGCGGTTGATGCCGAGCTCCTCGGCGGTGACCATGGCGAAGTGGGTCCACTTGACGATGTCGAACCACTGGTCGTCGCCGTGGCGCACGACCGGCCCGAGCGGCTCCTTCGAGATGATGTCCGGCAGGACGAGGTGGTCGTCGGGCTTGGCGAGGCTGAGGCGCTGCGAATAGACGCCCGACGCGTCGGTGGTGAAGACGTCGCAGCGGCCCGATTCATAGGCTTTCAGCGTCTCGTCGGCGGTGGCGAACACGACCGGCTCGTAGCGCATCCCGTTGGTGCGGAAATAGTCGGCGACGTTCAGCTCGGTCGTGGTTCCCGTCTGCACGCAGACCGAGGCACCGGAGAGTTCGCGCGCCGTCTTCACGTTGAGCGACTTGCGCACCATGAAGCCCTGGCCGTCATAGTAGTTCACGCCGGCGAAGTTCAGGCCGAGCGCCGTGTCGCGCTGCAGCGTCCAGGTGGTGACGCGGGACAGGAGGTCGACCTCCCCCGACTGCAGCGCCGTGAAGCGGTCCTTCGCCGAGAGCGGCGAGAACCGCACCTTGGTCGGGTCGTTGAAGATGGCGGCGGCCACAGCGCGGCAGAGGTCGACGTCGAGCCCGGTCCACGTGCCGGCGCTGTCGGGTTGCGAGAAACCTGCGAGGCTGGGGCTGACGCCGCATTTGACCGCGCCGGCGCTCTGGATGTTGCGCAGCGTTGCGCCGCCGCTCTGGGCGAGCGCCGTGCCGCTGGCCGCTCCCATGCCGAGAGCAGCGGCGAGCGCGAGGGACGAGACGATCCGTTTCATGGTGGTGGTGCTTTCCGCTCTGGATGTTGTCTGGTTGCGACGCCCGCCATCCGTACGGACGCCGCTCCTGAGCAGCCTAGCAGGGACCCGGCGGAAAGCGACAGGTCGGGCGCATCACCGATCCGGAAAGCAAGAAGGCCGGGGCGAGCCCGGCCTTCGCGGCAGTCGGTGAGGGCGGTGCGGCTCAGGCGGCGGCGGCCTTCGGCGTCACCTCGACCGTGTAGTCGTCCATGATCGTCTTCGACATGTTGCCCGGCGTGTAGCGGTAGGGGCCGATCTCGGAGACCGGCGTCACCTCGGCGGCCGTGCCGGTGATGAAGCACTCGTTGAAGCTCGACAGCTCCTCCGGCATGATCCGGCGCTCGATCACCTCGAAGCCGCGCTTGCGGCAGAGGTCGATGACGGTGCGCCGCGTGATGCCGTCGAGGAAGCAGTCGGCGATGGGCGTGTGCACCTGGCCGTCCTTGATGAAGAAGACGTTGGCGCCTGTGCACTCGGCGACCCGGCCCTGCCAGTCGAACATCAGGGCGTCGGCATAGCCCTTCTTCTCCGCCTTGTGCTTGGAGATGGTGCAGATCATGTACAGACCCGCCGCCTTCGAGGTCGAGGGCGCGGTCGCCGGATCGGGGCGACGATACTCGGCGATGTCGAGGCGGATGCCCTTCATCTTGGTCGCCGGATCGAAATAGCTCGGCCATTCCCAGGTGGCGATGGCGAGGTGGATCTTGTTGTGCTGGGCCGAGACGCCCATCATTTCCGAGCCGCGCCAGGCGACGGGGCGCACATAGGCATCGGTCTGGCCGTTGGCCTTCAGCGTCGCCATCTTCGCCGCGTCGATCTCGGCCACCGAGAAGGGGATCTCGAAGTCGAGGAGCTCGGCCGACTTGCGCAGGCGGGCCGAATGCTCGGTGCACTTGTAGATGGCGCCGCCATAGGCCCGCTCGCCCTCGAACACCGCCGAAGCGTAGTGCAGGCCGTGGGTGAGCACGTGCACCTGCGCGTCGCGCCAGGGGACGAGCTTGCCGTCCATCCAGATAAAGCCATCGCGGTCGTGGAACGGGACCAGAGACATGTCTTCCTCCTGTACTCTCCGGGCTTCTCGGGCGTCCACATCGCGTTTTGCGAACTGGGCCGGGTCCGGCTAACCTTGTCATGCGAGAGCCGGCGCTGAGCGGCGATTCCCGACGGGGTGAGCAGCCTTTGGGTACGATCGTTTCGTGAATGCGGGCAGATGAGTAACAATCGGCATCGAATATGTCAACATGGCTGACATAAATGTCTCTCCGGCCCAGCGCCGCACCACGTCCGGCACCGCGGCGGCGGGTGCGGAGCCGACCGGCCGCGACCCCGCCTATGAACTCATCGAGCTGATGTTCTTCGCCTATCGCGACTTCGTCGGCGATCCGGACCACGTTCTGGAGCGCTATCAGTTCGGCCGCGCCCATCACCGCGTGCTGCATTTCGTCTTCCGCCATCCGGAGATCCGGGTGGCCGACCTCCTCGACATCCTGAAGATCACCAAGCAGAGCCTGGCGCGGGTGCTCAAGGAACTGGTCGAGCAGGGCTTCATCCTGCAGAAGGAGGGCCAGGTCGACCGCCGCCAGCGGCTGCTCGCGGTGACGGAGAAGGGCAGGGTGCTGGCCCTTGAACTCGCCAAGCTGCAGACCGAGCGCTTCGCCCGCGCCATCGCCCAGTCCGGCACCACCCGCGACCAGGCGGTGCGGTTCCTCTATGCGATGATCGATCCGGAAGGGCGCGAGGACGTGACCCGGATGATCACCCAGGCCGATCGCGCCCTCCAGCGCGGCAAGGAGCGCTGACGCGATGTCGACGTCGTTGAAACCGCCGGCCGACGACGCGCCGCACCTCCTGATCGTCGACGACGACCGCGTCATCCGCCAGACGCTCGCCCGCTACCTCACCAACAACGGCTACCGGATCACCACCGCCGGCCACGCCGCCGCGGCGCGCAAGAAGCTCGACGGCCTGACTTTCGACCTCCTGATTCTCGACGTGATGATGCCGGGCGAGACGGGCTTCGATCTGGCCAAGGCGATCCGCGCGGGCACCGCGGGACCGCGCGACATCCCCATTCTCATGCTCACCGCCCGGGCCGACCTCTCCGACCGCCTGACAGGCCTCGAGATCGGCGCCGACGACTATCTGCCCAAACCCTTCGAGCCGCGCGAGCTCTTGCTGCGCATCGGCGGCATCCTGCGCCGCGCCATGCCCTCGCCGCAGCCCGTGGTGGAGGCCGTCAAGTTCGGCGACTTCCACTTCCACATCAGCCGGCTGGAACTGAAGAAGGGCGAGGAGGTCGTGCGCCTCACCGACCGTGAGAAGGAAATGTTGCGCGTCCTCTCCGTGAAGCCCGGCGAGACCGTGCCGCGCTACGACCTCGCGGCGCCCGGCGGCGACATCAACGAGCGCACCGTCGACGTCCAGGTCAACCGCCTGCGCCGCAAGATCGAGGTCGACCCCGCCAATCCCTTGCACCTGCAGACGGTGCGCGGCATCGGCTACCGGCTTATCGCCACGCCCTGATTGCGCGCCTGAAACAGTCGTGCGTGGCTGCGCGGGCGCGTTGAAACACGGCCGTGGCGGATTACCCTCACCTTACGTGAGGGGGAATCAGGATGAGCATGGATCAGGACGGCTGGAGCGCGGGACCGGCGGAGAGCGGCGAAGTCGGGGGCGACTCGACGACCGAACATGTCGGCTTCCTGGAGAGGCTCTGGCAGTCGATCACAGGCATCCTGATCGGGCTCGGCCTGGTCGCCGCCACCATCTGGGGCATCTTCTGGAACGAGGGACGTGCGATCGGCACGACTCGGGCGCTGAACGAGGGCGCCGGGATCACCGTCACGGTGCCGCCGACGCGGGTCGATCCCGCCAATGAGGGCAAGCTCGTCCACGTCTCCGGCGACCTGCGCTCCGGCGGCCGGCTGACCGACGCCGACTTCCAGATCACCACTGACGCCGTGCGCCTGGTCCGCAAGGTCGAGATGTACCAGTGGAAGGAAGACCAGCGCACCGAGACGCGCAGCAATGCCGGCGGCTCGCAGACGCGCACCACGACGTACGAATACACCCGCGTCTGGTCTGACAGGCCGATCGATTCGAGCCGCTTCCGCCGTCCTGGCGGCCACGAGAACCCGGCCATGCCGGTGACCGGCCGCAGCCAGACAGCGCCCAACGCCACCATCGGCGCCTTCCGCGCCGAGAGCCGCGTCGTCGGCCTGTTCGGCAGTTCGGCCGAGCGCCGCCTCGAGGTGACCGACGCCCAGCTGCGCGCCTTCCAGACGCGCTTCGGCTCCCAGGCGCGCCTCGCCGACGGCAACGTCTATGTCGGCTACGACGCAGGCAGCCCGGCCGTCGGTGACGTCCGCATCTCCTACACCGTGCTCCCCGAGGGGCCGGTGACCGTGGTGGCGAAGCAGGTCGCGCAGGGCTTCGGTCCCTACCAGGCCTCCAATGGCCGCGAGGTCTTCCTCGGCGAGACCGGGACCAAGGCGGCGCAGGAGCTCTATGCCCACGCCCACGAGTCCAACCGGATCCTGACCTGGGTGCTCCGTGTGGTCGCGCTGATCGTCATGTGGATCGGCTTCAACCTCGTCCTGCGGCCCTTCGTGGTCCTGGCCGACGTCATTCCGCTCTTCGGCTCGGCCATGGCGGCCGGTGCCGGCATCGTCGCCCTGGCGCTGACCCTGGTGGTGGCGCTGCCGACCTTCGCCATTGCCTGGTTCTGGCACCGCCCGGTCATGTCCATCGCGCTGATCGCAGCGGGGATCGCGGGCGCCTATGGCCTGAAGCTCCTCGGCGAGCGCCGCCGCGCCGCCGCGCCGCCCGCTGGCGGCCAGGTGATGGGGGGCCCCATGGTCGCGAACCCGATGGCGGGGCCCCAGCCCGCGGGCTGGCCGGCCGAGGCCGCGCCCGCCGGCTATCCCGCCCAACCCGGCTATCCTCCGCAGGCCGCTTACTCGCAGCAGCCCGGCTATCCTCCGCAGGCCGGTTATCCTCCGCAGCCCGGTTATCCCCCGCAGCCCGGCCATCCCCCGCAGGGCTGGCCGCAGCCGGCGCCGCCGCAGCAGCAGCAGCAGGGTGGCTTCCTCAACGTGCCCCCGGGCCTGAGGCCGGGGCAGGGCGGCTGACCTCGCCTTCCTGAAATGGCGAGCGCCCGGTCCTTGCGGCCGGGCGTTCGTGCATCGGGCGGCCCTTGCCGTCAGGGGATGAGGATGATCGACCCTGTCGTCTTGCGGCCGGCGAGGTCCTTGTGCGCCTTGACGGCGTCCTTCAGCGCATATTCCTGCGGCTTCTGGACGATCACCGTGCCGTCCTTCACCACGTCGAACACGTCCTTGGCATTGGCCAGGAGGTCCTTGCGGGTGGCGATGTAGTGGTAGAGCCCGGGCCGGGTCAGCGTCGCCGACTTCGCGGAGAGCACTGCGGGCGAGACCGGGTCCGGAACGCCGGACGCAGTGCCGAACAGCACGAGGTGCCCGCGCACGGCGAGGCATTCGAGCGATTTCAGGAACGTGTCCTTGCCGACGCCGTCATAGACCACCTGCACGCCCTTGCCGCCGGTGATCTCCATCACGCGCGCGACGAAGTCCTCCTCGGTGTAGATGATCGGGAACTTGCAACCGTTCTTCTTGGCGAGCGCCGCCTTCTCCGCGCTGGACGTGGTGCCGATGACGGTGGCGCCGAGCGCCTTCGCCCACTGACAGAGCCAGAGCCCCATGCCGCCCGCCGCGGCGTGGACGAGGATCGTGTCGCCCTTCTTCACCGGGTGGGTTTCCTTCAGCAGGTAGCGCGCCGTCATGCCCTGCAGCATGATGGCGGCGGCCACCTTGTCGTCGATCGCCTTGGGCAGCTTGACGAGCTGCGCCGCCGGGATCATCCGCTTCTCCGCATAGGCGCCGGGCGGTCCGCCGGCATAGGCGACCCTATCGCCGAAGGCGACTTCGGTGACGCCCGGCCCGATGGCCTCCACCACGCCGGCCGCCTCCATGCCGATCCCGTGCGGCAGCGAGGGAAACTTGTAGAGCCCGCTGCGGTAATAGACGTCGATGAAGTTCACGCCGATGGCGGTCTGCCGGATATAGGCCTCGCCCGGACCGGGCGGCTTCACCTGCACGTCCTCGTAGACCATCGCATCCGGTCCCCCGGTCTTGTGGATGCGGATCGCCTTCACCATGTCGCCTGTCCCTTCGTCCTGCCGGATCACGCCGTTGCCAGCCGGATCCATGCGTTCCAACGCCACCACCGTGTTACGATTCGTTGTAGTGCGTTCCAACCCCTTCCGTCACCTGCCAGCCTTGCCGGCGAACTGTTCTCGGCCGGGTCCGGAACGGCCCTTGCGAGGGCGGGTCGAGGAGGCCCCATGCTGTCCCGCCGCGAAACGATCCTGACCGCCCTGAAGGCCGCCGCCGGATTCGGCCTGGCCTCGGCGTCCCCATTGGGGACTCTGCTGGCTGGCACTGCCGCCGCCGACGAGGCCTCGCCCCTGGCGGGCCTGCGTTACGGCGCGGCGGTCCGAGACGTGCCACTCGCCGTCGAGCCCGAGTTCCGGGCGGCGATCGCCCGCCATTGCCGCCAGATCGTCGGCGAGGGCGGCCTCAAATGGTTCGACATCCGGCCGACCCGCGAGCAGTTCGTCTACGACTCGCCCGACAAGCAGATGGCCTTCGCCACCGCCAACGGCATGACGCTGCGGGGCCACACCCTCGTCTGGTACGGCGCCATGCCCGACTGGACCAAGACCATTGCGTCCGCCTCGGACGCCGAGCGGCTGCTCGTCGGCCATATCGAGGCGGTGATGGGCCGCTACCGCGGCCGCATCAAGAGCTGGGACGTCATCAACGAGGCGATCCCCGACGATCCCGCCAGTCGCTCCGACATTCGCCCCTCCATCTGGCAGCAGCGCCTCGGGGAAGCCCATCTTGCGCTCGCCCTGCGCACCGCGGCGCGCGTCGATCCTGACGCGCAGCTCGTCATCAACGAATACGACGTGGAATTCGTCGGGGACCGCTATCGCCGCCGGCGGGAGGCCTTCCTGCGTCTCATCCGCGACCTGAAGCTGCGCAACGTGCCGCTGCACGCCGTCGGCCTGCAGGGCCACCTGCGCGGTGACCTGGCGATCGACCGCGAGGGCGTCGCCGCCTTCACCGCGGAGTGCCGGGCCATGGGCCTCGCCGTGCTCGTCACCGAGCTGGACGTCATCGACGACAAGCTGCCCGGCCCGCCCGACGTGCGCGACATTCTCGTCGCCGCGAAGGCCTACGAGTTCCTCGACGCCGTCCGCGCCGGCTCGCCCATCGATTCCATCCTCACCTGGGGCATCACCGACAGGCACACCTGGGTTCCGACCTATTTCAGGCGCACCGACGGCCTGCCCAACCGGCCCTTGCCGCTCGACGCCGGCTACCGGGTGAAGCCCCTGGCGCGGGTCATCGCGCACTTCCTGCGGGACCGCCGCTGATGCTGATCCGGCAGACCTCCACCTACATGGTTGCGCATGGCACCTCGTCGGCGCTCGGATTCCTGTCGGTGATCCTGTTCACGCGGCTGCTCACGCCGGCCGAATACGGCGTCTATGTCGTGGCGCTCTCGGTTGCCGGCATCGTCTCCTCGCTGCTCTTCACCTGGGTCCGCCTGTCGGTGCTGCGCTTCGAGTCGGAGGGCGAGGCGACGGATATCCGCCTGACGGCGCTCGCCGCCTATGCGCTGTCCGTCGCGACCCTGCCGCTCGCCCTCGGCGTCACGGTCTGGGCGCTCGCCGTGCCGCTCGACAAGGCCCTCGCAGCCCTCGTCCTGGCCGCGGCGCTCGGCCTCTTCGAGCTCGGCCAGGAGATCCTCAGGGCTCGCCTGCAGTCGACCACGTACATGCGCGCCACCGTGGTGCGCGCCTTCGCGGCCATCGGGATTTCCTTTGCTCTCGTTCACGCGGGGTGGGGCGGCTTCGGCCTCGTCGCCGGCGTCGCCGGCGCCTATGTGATCGCGGCACTCGCCTTTTCTCCCGTCATCTGGAAGGGCCCGAGAAAGCCCTTCGACGCCGTCACGTTCCGGACGATGCTCGGCTTCGGCGTGCCCATGGCCCTGTCGGGCGGTGTCTTCGCCCTTCACGCCGCGCTCGACCGGCTGCTCGTCGCCGCCCTGCTGGGCGACGCCGCCGCGGGCGTCTATGGCGCGGCGGCCGATCTCGTCCGGCAGATCATCCTGTTCCCCGCACTGTCCGTGGCCGCCGCGGTGGTGCCGCTGGCTATCCGCGCCCTGGCAGAGGAGGGAGCCGCCGCGGCGGACATCCATCTGACGCGCAGCGGCGAGCTTCTCCTCGCCGTCGTCATGCCCGCCGTCGTGGGTCTGGCGATCGTCGCGCCGCATTTCGCCGCCTTGATCCTCGGCCCGGAATTTCGCGACACGGCGGCGCTTCTCATCCCGATCCTCGTCTTCTCCTGGCTGTTCCAGACGGTCTCCCAGCAGTTCGTCCAGATCAGCTTCCACCTCGCCAAGAAGCCCTTCCTTATGGTGGCGCATGGCCTATCGAGCCTCGTCGTCAACGTGGTGGCCATGGCCCTGCTCGTGCCGCCCTTCGGCCTCAAGGGGGCGGCCTGGTCGCTGGTCATCGCGGAGGCGGCGGGCGTCGTCGCCGGCTATGTGCTGTCGCGGTGGGCCCATCCCTTGCCCTTCGCCTGGCGGCCCCTCGTCAAGGTCGTGGCTGCCGTGCTCATCATGGCGGCGCCCACCGCCCTGGTCGCCCGGACCGGTGCAACGGGTGACATCGCCGTCTTCGCGACCGCCGTCGTTACCGGCATCGTCACCTATGCCGCCGCGGCACTCGCCCTCGACATCGCGGGCGTCCGTTCGGCGATGATGCAGCGGGTGGGCTGGAGCGGCGGGGCGTCCTGATCGGAACGGATGGACGGCTGCGGGGACCGCAGCGTCAGGCGGACCAGTCGACGCGGGCGAGCTGCGCCTTCAGGGGCGCGTCGATCTCATGGATGGCAGGATCGAACCGGTCGGCGCTGGTGCGCTGGTACTTCCAGTTGTCGTTGATCTCGCGGAAGTGCCGGTAGCCGAAATCCGACGTCGTGCGGAGGGCAGCCGGCCAGTGTCCGACCGTGTGAACCCGCCACTGCGCCCGGTCGGGGCAGCGCCAGGGCACCAGCGTCCATTTCGGCGGGCAGGCGAGAACGTTCATGGGGAGCACGCCGAAGCGCCGCGCGATCTTCTCGCGCTGCACCGTGTCGAAGTCGGCGTGCCGCACCGGACCATCGGCCCGTTCGCCGGTTCCCACCACCCAGCGCCCGCGATAGCGCAGGATGCCGAACGGGTCGGCCTCGGCCGCGGCGAAAACGCTCTGGCCGCCGGTCGAGACGACGAGCTCGTCCACGTCTGCGTTCTGGACGGAGCGCGCGGCCTCGAGGAAGCGGCGCCGCGCATGTTCCCAGGCGCCGTGCTGGCAGAAGTCGGAATCCCAGAAGCGGCGCGCGTCCAGCCCCTGCGGCCCATACTTGAACGGCCACTCGACCACCCGCGCCGCGGCGATGCCGGAGACGGCAGAGAGGGCCTCCGCGATGGCGGCGGCGTCGTAGCGGGTCGAGGCGTTGTCGTAGATCAGCACGGCGTCGGCGCCGTGGGCGTCGCGCGCATAGCGCACCCAGTCCTGGATCCAGGCGAGATCGTTGTTGCGCGACTGGGTGAAGATGACCCTGCGGCCGGCGAAGATATCGACCTCGCTCGGCTGTACCGCGACCTCGACACGTCCGAGCGCCGAGGTGACCACGAGGGTCTCGGTGCCGTCGGGCGCGTCGACATGGATCTGGCCGTGACGGTCGAGCTCGCGCAGCTCGAAGGGACAGGTCCGTCCCGAGGGCCTCGCCTCGATGGTCGCCGCCTCGAACGCCGCCTTCAGGTTGAGGAAGGGCGGGCCGACGAGGACGATGCGGCCGCGGATACCGATGAAGGCGTCGAAGAACAGCGTCTCGGCGTCGAACTTCTGGTCGTAGTCGTCCTCACGTCCCTCCATGGGGCGCACGGAGAGCCGGCGCGCCGTGCTGAAATCCGTCAGCAGGGTCGGGGAGGGGCTGACGATGGCGATGTCGGCTTGCTTCGGCGTCACTGTGCGGGTCCCGGCGGGGGCGGGACCATGAGGGGCCTCGAAGGGAGCTGTCAAACCGGGTGCGCCCATGGGTCAGGCCGATCGCCGGGCCATCAGGTAGATGGCCTTCGGATTGGTCACCGCGTAGCGCCAGAACAGGCGGCGCGGCTCCAGCCAGATGCGGTAGGCCCACTCCAGAGAGGCGCGCTGCATCCACGTGGGCGCGCGCCTGTTGGTACCGGAGAGGAAATTGAACAGGCCGCCGGACGTCTTGATCATGCCGACATGGGTCAGTCGGTCGCCGTGGCGGGCGACGAAGCGCTGCTCGTGCGGCACGCCCATGGCGAGCCAGAGGATGTCGGGAGCGAGGGCGTCGATCTCGGCGATCTTCGCCTCCAGCGCTGCGCCGGCGAGGAAGCCGTGGCTGTGGCCGGCGATGACGAGGCGCGGATAGGCGCGCCGGACGTTGGCGACGGCACGGGCGTTTTCTTCCGCCGTGGCGCCGTAGAGGTAGAAGGTCGTGCCGGTCTGCTCCGCCCTGCGGGCGACGTCGTGGAAGAGGTCGGTGGTCGCGACCCGCTCCGGCAGGGGCGTGCGACACCTCAGCCGCGAGGCGACGACCAGCGGCTGGCCGTCGGCGACGATCTGGTCTGCGGACCGCACGAGGGCGGCCAGCTCCGGCTCGGCCGCGACCCGTGCCAGGACTTCGCCATTGGCCGAGGTGAGATAGAGCGGTGGCCGGCCCCGCTGCCGTTCACGCGCCGCCCGGATCATCCAGTCGGCGGTTTCTGCGCGGTCGAGCACGGCGATGGGCAGCCCGCCCACCGTCACTTTGGGGATGGCGGCGAAGGCCGCATCGAAAGCCTCGCTCATGTCAGTGCACCAGGCGGGCGAGTGGCGGGCGGCTGGCGATCTGGCGCGTCGCGGGGGCGGTCGCCGGGCGCGGCCCGCCGACGGCCCAGC
>NZ_JBQVQL010000021.1:0-51295 GCF_052440005.1 Phreatobacter sp. | reverse complement strand
CCGTCGGGCAGGGCGACGGCGGCGCGCGTCACGGTGGCTTCGCCGAGGTTGAAGGGGGCCCCGTCGCCGCCGACGCGGCCACGCACCATGACGAGGCCGATCTCCGGGGCGCGCAGCACTTCGGCGCGGTCGCCGGCCATGGCGTCCAGGGCCGCGAGCTCGCCGACGGTCGCGCGGGCGACGGTCGCCATGGTAGCCTTGCGGGCGCTTTGAAATGAATCGGTGGGTTCGTGGCGATCTGTCATGATTTGTATATTCGTCTAGACGATTATGGTTTTATGACAGTTCGGGCCCTGGGGCAAGCAGCGTGATGCGCCGGGGCCGATCGGGTGACGGGGATGATCCGCATATCGGCCGCCGGCCGTGACACGCGGATGACGGGAGGGCCGATGCTGGCGAGGGGCAGGGGAGTGACGGTCTGGCGGCAGATCGCCGAGGCGATCGAGGCCGAGATCGCCGGAGGCGGCCTCGTGCCGGGCACGCGCCTGCCGACGGAGGCGGCGCTGACCGAACGATTCGGCGTCAACCGCCACACGGTGCGCCAGGCGGTGAAGTCGCTGGTCGACAAGGGCCTCGTTCGGGTCACCCAGGGCTCCGGCACCTATGTCGAAGCCAAGCCCCTCTCCTATCCGATCAGCACGCGCACGCGCTTCTCCGAGATCGTCGTGGGGCAGGCGCGCGACCCCGCCGGACGGCTGCTCGGCCACAGGCAGGCCGGCGCCAGCCTTGAGATCGCCGAGGCGCTCGACCTGTCGCCGGAGGATCCCGTCGTCCTCGTCGAGAGCGCCCATTTCGCCGATGGCGTGCCGATCTCGTGGGCGGTGGCAGCCTTTCCGCTGCCGCGCTTCGCCGACGTGCCCGGGGTCTACGGCGCGACCGGATCGATCACCGCGGCGCTGACGGCCTGCGGCGTGCCCGACTATCGCCGGGCCTCGACCCGCATCGGTGCGGCGGTGGCCGATGCCACCGACTCGGCCCGGCTGGAGATCGCCGAGGGGCGGCCGGTCCTCGTCATCGACAGCATCAACGTCGATCCCGACGGCGTGCCGATCCAGTGGGCCCGCTCGCATTTCTGCGCCGACCGGGTGCGGCTGACCGTCGGCGGCTGAGGCGGCTGGGGCATCATCCCGATGCGCCGTTTCGAGACTAGGGCGCGGCGCGCTCGCCGATGAGGGCGAAGCGCAGCCGCGTCGAGACCTGGTCGATGATCGCCACGGTGACGAGGATCATCAGGATCAGCGCCGAGACGTGCTGGTATTCCAGCACGCGGATCTGTTCGGCCAGATGAAGGCCGATGCCGCCGGCGCCGACGATGCCGATGATGGTCGCCGAACGCGTGTTGCTCTCGAAGAAATAGAGCACCTGGCTGCCGAAGATCGGCAGGACCTGCGGCAGGATGCCGAAGCGGATGCCGTGCAGCTTGCTGCCGCCGGTCGAGGCGATGCCCTCGGAGGCCTTGCGGTCAGCCGCCTCGATGGCCTCGGAGAAGAGCTTCGAAAACAGGCCGAAATTGGCGCAGAGCAGGGCGAGAACGCCGGCGAAGGGGCCGAGGCCGACCACGCTCACCCAGATCAGCGCCCAGATCAGTTCGTCGACGCCGCGGATCGTGTCGACGATGCGGCGGGAGAGGAAATGGACGACCGCATTCGGCACGACGTTCTTCGCAGCGAGGAACCCCACCGGCAAGGCCACCAGGGCTGCGGTAAAGGTGCCGAGGAAGGCAATGGCCACCGTTTCGGCCAGGGCATGCAGATAGACGAAGAACTTCGCCCAGGTGCCGGTGGATGGCGGCAGCATGAACCAGAGGAACTGGCCGAGCTTGCCGACGCCGGTGGCGAGCTTCGCCGCATCGAAGTCGAGCACGACGAGCCCATAGCCGAAGAGGCCCGCGAGCAGGGCGAGGATCAGGCCGGTGCGGATCCGCCGCATCGGCGAGGGGTGGAAGATCTCGGGATGGCGCCGCATCAGGCCGTCGCGGTCTGCGCGGGCGGCGAGGCGCAGCGGATGGTCGGTGGCCGGCATGGTCATGAGCGGTTGTCCATGCCGATGAGGTGATGACGCAGCCGCTCGGTGGAGAGGTCGATGATCATGACGGTGGCGATGATCAGGACCAGGATGGCGGAGACGTCGGAATAGTAGAACTTGCGGATGGCCTCGACGAGGTCCTGGCCGATGCCGCCGGCGCCGACGAAGCCCATGACGGCCGCGCCGCGCACGTTCACCTCGAAGCGCAGCAGCGCGTAGCTGGCGAAGTTGGAGAGGACCTGCGGCACGACCGCGAAGCGCATGCACTCCGCCCAGGTGGCGCCGGTGGCCGTCAGTCCGTCCACCGGCTTCATGTCGATGTTCTCCGCCACCTCGGCGAACTGCTTGCCGAGCGCGCCGAAGGTGTGGATGGCAATCGCCAGCACCCCCGGCACGGGACCAAGGCCGAAGGCGACGACGAAGATCAGAGCGAAGACGATCTCGGGAACCGTGCGGCAGAACTCCAGCCAGCGCTTGGCCAGGAAGCCGATGGTGGAATTGGGCGTGAGATTGCGGGCGGAGAGGAAGGCGAAGACGAAGCCGCCGACGGCGCCGGTGAGCGTGCCGACATAGGCGATGAGCAGCGTCTCCCAGAGGAGCTTCACCCACTTGTCGAAGCCCCACATCCATTCGACCACGTCGAAGAGGACGAAGCGGCCGGCGGCGGCGCCCTGCTCCAGGGTGAAGATGCGGCCGAGATAGTCGGTGAAGCGCCAGAGGTTTGTGAAGAAGGTGGTAGGGCGGACCTCCGCCACGATGCCGGCCACGACATAGGCGAGCGCGAACAGCGCGAGGCCAAGATAGAGCTGGCGCCGCTTGGCGGAGACCGCCTCGGCATAGGCGGTGCCGTGGGCGGCGAGCTGGTGATCGGGCAGGCGGGGAACGGCGCTGGACATGGGAAGGGTTCAGCTCCGCCGGCGACGCATCTGGTCGATGAAGCGCGAGAGATCGATCATCACCTGGTAGTCCTCGCTCCTGACGGGAACGTAGCTGGTTGCAGCGCCGTCGCTGATGCGCAGGAAGGCCTCGCGATCGGCCGCAGCGGCCTCGATGAAGGCGCGGCGTACCGCGTCCCTCAAAGCCTCGGGCGCCGTGCGCATCATGGTGATGGGCGAGCCGGGGATGAGGTCGGACTTGAAGATGATGCGGTAGTCCTCGGCGCGCGCCATGTTCTTGGCGGCCATGCGCAGGAGGTTCGATTCCCGTTCGGTGTTCCACCAGTTGAAGGCGGCGTCACAGGTGCCCTGGGCGAGGCCGATCACCGCGTTCTCGTGGCTGCCGGAATAGACGATCTTGCCGAAATGGGCCTCGGGGTCGATGCCGAGCTTGTTCAGGGCAAAGCGCGGCACGTTGTTGCCCGAGGCAGAATTGGGATCGACGAGGCAGAGGTTGCGGCCCCTGAGGTCCGCGAGGCCCTGGGCCGGATCGGCGGCGCGCACGTAGAGCACGGAATAGTAGCCGATCGCCCCCTGGGAGTTGGCCATGGTCACGAGCGGCTCGACGCCGTTCTGGGTGACGATGGCGGCCCGTGCATAGGCGGCCGGGCCCATATGAGCGAAGTGCACCTGGCCGGCGCGCAGGCTCTCGATCACCGCAGCGTAATCGCTGGCAACCCTGAGGGTCACCTTCACGCCGAGGGCCTTCGACAGATAGGCCATGAAGGGGGAGTAGCGGTCGAGGACGCCCGAGGAATTCTCGGACGGGATGATCGAGAAGACGAGTTCGGGATGGGTGCGGCGCCAGTCCTCGCCCTGCGCCACGGCGGGCACGGCGAGGGACAGGCTGGCGGCAAGGGCCAGGGCGAGCCGGCGCGAGAGCATGGCGGATGTCCTGGGAGGTCTTCGAACGAGGAGGGGCCCCCGCGCGGCGGGAGCCCCGGTTCATGCCGTCAGGAGCGGGCGCGGCGCATCTGGTCGACGAACTTCTGCAGCTCGACGACGGGGATGTAGTCCTGATGCGTCACCTTCTGGAAGCCGCGATCCTTGCCGTCGGAGAGACGGTCGAAGGCCGCCTTGTCCTTCTGCGGCGCCTCGAGGAAGGCCTTCATGATGGCGGCCTTGGCATCGGCCGGCAGCGAGGTGAGCCAGGCATAGGGCGAGCCGGCGATCAGGTCGGACTTGAAGATGATCTTGAAGTCCTCGTTGCGCACCATGCCCTTGTTGACCATGCGCGAGAAGTTGGAGTCCTGCTCGGAGTTCCACCAGTTGAAAGCGGCGTCGCAGGTGCCCTGAGCGACCGCCGTGATGGCGTTCTCGTGGCTGCCCGCATAGACGACGCGGGCGAAATGCTGGTCGGGGTTGGCAATGCCCATGCGGCTCATGGCGAAGCGCGGCACGTTGTTGCCCGAGGTCGAGTTGGGGTCGACGAGGCAGAGGTTCTTGCCCTTCAGGTCCTGGATGGAGGCGGCGGTGCTGTTCGCCTTCACGTAGAGCACCGAGTAGTAGCCGATGGAGCCGTCGGAATTGATCGTCGTGACGAAGGGCTCGACGCCGCCATTGGTGACGGTGTGGGCGCGGACATAGGAGGAGGGGCCGTAATATCCGAGATGAATCTGGCCGGCGCGCTGGCCCTCGATCACCGCGGCGTAGTCGTTGGCGATGCGCAGCGTCACCTTCACGCCGAGCTCCTTCGACAGGTAGGCGTTGAAGGGCGCCATGCGCTCGGTGAGGCCCGAAGCATTCTCGGCCGGGACGACGGCGAAGACGAGCTCGGGATAGCGACTCTGCCAAGTGCCCTGGGCGGAGGCGGCGACGGAGGCGAGGGGCAGGCCGGCGAGGCCGGCGACGATCTGGCGGCGGTCAAACATGGGATGGTCTCCGGGACCCGGGGTGGATGAGGGAATGCGTCAGGCGAAGGCCGCCGCTGCCGGCAGGGCAGGCGCGGGGACGGGCGTGTGGCCGTCGAGAACGTCGCCGGATTCGATGCCGTAGAGGTCGCGGGCGACGTCATCGGTGAGGGCTGAGGGGGTGCCGTCGAAGACGACGCGGCCCTGGGCCATGCCGACCAGCCGGTCGCAATAGGACCGGGCGAGGTCGAGGGAGTGCAGATTGCAGACGATGGTGATTCCGTAGTGGCGGTTGATCCGCTGCAGCGCGTCCATGACGATGCGGGTATTGCGCGGGTCGAGGGAGGCGATGGGCTCGTCGGCGAGGATGATCCGCGGCTCCTGCACAAGGGCACGGGCGATCGCGACGCGCTGCTGCTGGCCGCCGGACAGGCTCTCGGCGCGCTGGGCGGCGAGCGAGGCGATGTAGAACTGCTCGAGGGCGGAGAGCGCGACGGCCTTGTCCTCCGGGCTCCAGAGCTTGAGGAGGGAACGGGCCTGGCCGACGTGGTTCAGCCGGCCCATGAGCACGTTGGTCAGCACGTCGAGGCGGCCGACCAGGTTGAACTGCTGGAAGATCATGGCGCAGGACTGGCGCCAGTCGCGCAGCGCAGCGCCCGACAGGGCGGTGACGTCGCGTCCCTCGAAGAGGATGCGCCCCGAGGAGGGTTCCTGCAGGCGGTTGACCATGCGCAGCAGGGTGGACTTGCCGGCGCCGGAGCGGCCGATGATGCCGACGAAGGCGCCGCGGGAGACCTCCAGCGACACGTCGTCCACGGCGGTCTTCGCTCCGAAGCGTCGCGACAGTCCGTCGATCGTCAGCATCCGCCAGCCCTCGGTGAACAGCGAGTCGGCAAAGGACCGAGCCTCCGCCTTCCAGCGCTCTAGGCCAGCCGAATTACAGTCGTGTGACAGGTGACGTGCGGGACGGCGCCGGCCGAATTCTGGGGAATACACGATCGCCGTCATGCAGCCGTCATCATCACGTCATCCGTGGCGGGGACGTGCAGCCTTTCGCACGGACATGACCCAAGGATGTCGCCGCCATGAGCAAGCTCGGCCTCGAGCCCTCGATCCACCCCAGCGCCACCGTGCGGGACAGCCGGCTCGGCGCCTTTACGGAGGTCGGCGCCCGCACCGTGATCTCCGAGACGGTGATGGGGGACTATTCGTACATCGTGCAGGACGGGCAGATCGACATGTCGACCATCGGCAAGTTCTGCTCCATCGCCTCCCCTGTGCGGATCAATCCCGGCAACCATCCGATGGAGCGGGCGAGCCAGAGTCATTTCCTCTACCGCGCCTCCCGCTATTTCGACGGCGAGCCGGATGAGGCGGGCTTCTTCGACTGGCGGCGCTCCCATGCCGTGACGATCGGCCACGACGTGTGGATCGGCCATGGCGGCGTCGTGCTGGCGGGCAAGTCGGTCGGCACCGGCGCGGTGGTGGCGGCGGGCGCCATCGTCACCAAGGACGTGGCGCCCTACACGGTGGTGGGCGGCAATCCGGCGCGGGTGATCAAGCGTCGATTTTCGGAAGCGGTTGCCGAACGGCTGGAAGCGCTCGCCTGGTGGGACTGGGACCACGAGCGGCTGCGGCAGGCGCTGCCGGACTTCCGCACGCTGCCGGTGGAGGCTTTCCTCGAGAAGCATGGCGGCTGAGCCGCGTCGGCCTTTCTAGCGTCATGTGTGCGGTGCAGCATTGATCCATGTCGTCGCCTCGGAAGAGGCGATGACGGCGAGATGGCGCCGCCGGCCTTCCTGCGCCTTCGTCCTGTGCCTAGAGTGCGCCACCGGCCTCTGCCCCCACGCCCCGACGGAGACCTGCCATGTCCCTCTATCGTCTCGACCGGTTCTTCGCGCCGCGCTCCGTCGCGGTGGTGGGAGCCACCGACCGGCCACATTCCATGGGGCAGGCGCTGATGGCCAACATGGCCCGGGCGGGGTTCACTGGCGCGCTTCTGCCCGTCAACCCGAAGCACCGGACGGTCGCCGGCCTCACCGCCTACGATTCGCTGTCCAGCCTGCCGTCCGTTCCCGACCTGGTGGTCATGGCGACGCCCGGCCCGACCGTGCCGGCGCTGGTCGAGGAGGCCGCACGGCTCGGCGTGCCGGCGGCGGTCGTCATCTCGGCGCTGGACCGCAAGGGCTATGAGACCGCGAGCGGCCGGCTGGACGCGGCGGTGCGCGAGAAGGCGATCCGCCTCGTCGGGCCCAACTGCTTCGGCGTCATCGCGCCGCACGGCGGGGTGGACGCGAGCTTCGCCTCGCGCCGGACGCGGCCGGGATCGCTGGCGCTGGTGTCGCAGTCGGGCGCCATCGCGGCGGCGCTGCTGGAATGGGCGGAGGTGCGGCACATCGGCTTTTCCGGCGTCGTGACGCTGGGAGACCAGCTCGACGTCGATATCGGCGACTGCCTCGACTATTTCGCCGCCGACTATCGCACGCGCGCGATCCTCGTTTACATCGAGGCGATCAAGGACGTGAGGAAGTTCATGGCGTCTGCGCGCGCGGCCGCGCGCTCGAAGCCGGTCATCGTCCTGAAATCGGGCCGCAGCCTCGCGGCGGCGAGCGCGGCGAAGTCGCACACGGGCGCGCTCGCGGGCGCGGACGACGTCTACGCGGCCGCCTTCGCGCGCGCGGGCCTCGTGCGCGTCAACGATCTCGACGAACTCATCGCCGCCGCCGAGACGCTGTCGCGCTATCCCGCCTTCTCCGGCGACCGCCTCGGCATCGTCACCAACGGCGGCGGGCTCGGCGTCCTCGCGGTCGACGCCCTCGTCGACCACGGCGGCAGGCTCGCGGGGCTCGGCGAGGCGACGAAGGCGAAGCTCGACGCCGCCATGCCGCCGACCTGGTCGGGCGGCAACCCCATCGACATCATCGGCGACGCCGACGCCGCCCGCTACGCTGCGGCCATGGAGGCCGCGCTCGACGACCGCGACGTCGACGCGGTGCTGGTGATGAACTGCCCGACGGCGCTCTTGCCGAGCCTCGACGCCGCCGAGGCGGTGGCCGGCGTCGTCTCCGCCCGCAAGGCCCGCGGCGGGCGGATGAAGCCGGTCTTCACCGTCTGGCTCGGCGACCAGGAGGCGGCCACCGACCTCTTCGCCAAGGCCGGCCTGCCGAGCTATCCGACCGAATCGGAGGCGGTGCGCGGCTTCATGCACATGGTGCGCTACCGGCGCGGCCAGGACGCGCTGATGGAGACGCCGGAGAACGCCGAGATCGTCTCGCCGGGAGACCTCGCGGCGCTGCGTGCCGAGCTCGACGCGGCAGTGAAGGCCAGAAAACGCTGGCTCGACCCGATTCTCGTCGACCGCATCCTCACCGCCTACGGCATCCCCACCGTGCCGATCGCCGCGGCGGCCTCGCCAAGCGAGGCGGCGGACCTCGCCGAACTCTTCCTCAAGGCCGGCCAGGCCATCGCCGTGAAGATCCTCTCCCCCGACATCACCCACAAGTCGGACGTCGGCGGGGTCAGGCTCGGGCTCGCCACGCGGGAGGCGGTGGAGACGGCGGTCGCCGAGATGCTCGCCCGCGTCGCCGCCGCCATGCCGAAAGCGCGCATCGACGGCGTCATGATCCAGCCGATGATCCACCGCCCCGGCGCCATCGAGCTCATCGCCGGCCTCGCCGACGATCCGACCTTCGGCTCGGTGATGCTGTTCGGCCGCGGCGGCAAGGCGGTGGAGCTCATCAAGGACCGCGCCCTGGCGCTTCCGCCCCTCGACATGCGCATCGCTCGGGACATGATCGCCGCCACCCGCATCTCCAAGCAGATGGCGGGCTATCGCGACGTGCCGCCGGTGGACACGCCGAAGGTGGCGGAAATCCTGGTGCGGCTGTCGCAGCTCGCCGCCGACCTGCCCCAGGTCGCCGAGATCGACATCAACCCGCTGCTGGCGGACGCCTCGGGCATCCTCGCCCTCGACGCCCGCATCGCGGTCGGCGCGCCGAAGGCCAGGGGCCTGGTGCGCGGCGGCCACCCGCGCTTCGCCATCCGGCCCTATCCGAAGGAGTGGGAGCAGGATCTCGTCACCGAGAGCGGCTTCGCCTGCAAGGTGCGCCCGGTGCGCCCGGAGGACGAGCAGCTGTTCCGCAGCTTCTTCGAGCGGGTGAACCCGGACGACGTGCGCCAGCGCTTCTTCGCCCCGGTGAAGGAGTTCTCCCACGCCTTCATCGCCCGCCTCACCCAGATCGACTATGCCCGTTCGATGGTTCTGGTGGCCCTCGACCCGACGGGCGGCGACATGCTCGGCGCGGTCCGCCTGCATGCCGATCCGGACAACGAGAACGCCGAATACGCGATCTTCGTGCGCTCCGACCAGCAGGGCCGCGGCCTCGGCCTGTCGCTGATGAAGATGATCATCGCCTATGGCCGCAAACAGGGCACGCGGCGCATCTACGGCCAGGTTCTGGCGGAAAACGTCCGCATGCTGGCGCTGGCCCGGGACCTCGGTTTCCGCATCGGCGCCGACCCCGACGATCCCGCCCTGCAGAAGGTGGTCCTGGAGCTGGGGGAGGGGGGATAGATTTCGGCGCAAAGCCAGGCGCCGCCTGGGTTGGTGCGGAAAGTTATCCATCAGCGTTACGCTGCATGGTAGGATTTGGGCCAGGTTGGGGAGGTGCGCCGGGAGGGTGCCGGCGCGGTGCGGGACGCTCCTTCACCTCTGCTCTGGAGAAAGGTGGCACTGCTCATTCGTCGGGGCGTGCCACGTTCGCATGCCCCACCCTTACCCTGCCTGCTGGCGCGGGGAGGGGGCGCTCCAGCGTGCCGCCCGTGCGATGGCGTCGTCGTCGACCCTACAGGCTGCCGCGGTGCGGTCGGCCTGGTGGCGCGGACTGCAAGAGGGCGGGACGTTGAAGTCCCCCTCTCCTCGCGGAGCGAGGGGAGGGTGCGGGTGGGGCATGTCCTTGCATTCGCCTCGCACGCCCCGCGTTGTGCGGTGTCGGCCTTCCCCTGCCGGGGAGAGGTGGCCGAAGGCTGCATGAGGCTGTTGCATCGCCCGTCACCCCCGGCGGGGCCGAAGGCCGAGGGAAGGGGGTCCAGAAGGGGACAGGTGGTGAGGGCGGGGCTGCGTCCGAGAGGCTGCTGTCCTGCAACCCCTGGATCCCCATCCCCTCGCTGCGCTCGGCCGGGGATGACGGGACCGCCACTGCCACGCCCCGCTCCTGTCCCGATCGTCTGGCGCCAGAAGCGAAAGCTGGTGCCCCCTCCGCTTCCCTTGCATCGGCGCAAGTCCGGCTTGGGCGCCGGCGGCTTGCGTTGGCGGACCGCGGGAACGACCATCCTCCCGCACCGTTTCCCCCGAAGAGGAGCCTTCCCATGACCACCGCCGTCATCGACGTCGTCGACAATCCGGAAGCCCAGCAGTTCCAGGCGCGGGTGGACGGCCATCTCGCCTTCGCCGAGTACCGGCTGATCAAGGGCGCGATCCTGTTCACCCACACGGAGGTCCCGGAGGCCCTCGGCGGGCGCGGCATCGGGTCGGCGCTGATCCAGGCCGGGCTGAAGGCGGCGCGGGAGCGCGAACTCAAGGTCATGCCCGTGTGCCCGTTCTTCGCCGCCTGGTTCGGCAAGCATCCGGAGGACCGCGACCTGCTGCATCCGTCCTACCGCACCGCCCTCGGACTGTGACCGCCCGCTGGCCAAGACGGCTCTGCGGCTGCTTTGCCAGCGGTCGTTCCACCCTCTAGGCTTCCCGTGCGACCTGAGCGGGGGCCTGGCCATGGTCTACATCGCGGTATTCGGTGTCACCGCCATCCTGTTGTTGCAGGCGACTGGCATGATCCCTCTGGCCAGTGTGGGCGGGCCGCTCACGATCGGCGCAGTCATCCTGGGGATCATTCTGTCCGTGGGGATCCACGAGGCCTGGTCGAGGCGGCGCGGTCCCTTAGGCTGGCTCGTCAACCTCGTCGTCGCGACGATCGGCGGCCTGTTGGGCGCCCAGCTCGGCGGCTTCGCCGCAGCCATGTCCCTTCCATATACGGGTTCGCTGGCGGCCGCCGGCGGTGTCGTCTTCGCCGTCGCTCTGGTGGCCAGCGTCCTGTGCGCCATTGCCGGGGCGTGGGCTGCCATCGCACTCGTCAATCGCTGGCGCCAGGTCCCAGGCCGCTGACGGCCTCGGCGCCGGGCATAGGCCGAGAGACTTCAGGCGGCTCACGTTTCGCACCATTCCTTCGGCCGATGGCCGGGGGAAGCCGCCCGTGCCAGTCTCGCCGCCGCACCGCCCCCATCTGCGGAGAACCCGATGCCCCGTCACGCGCCGTCGACCCGCCTCGCCACCCACGAGGTGACGAACCAGCCGCCGGATTTCGCCGGCCGCAACCTGTTCACCGCCGATCCCGTGCTGCGCCACTGGGCGCTGCGGGAGGGCGGCGACTGGGTGGACGGGCCGCTGACCGCGCTCGGCGCCGCCGTCGGCTCGGAGGAGGTGCTGGCCTGGGGCGATGAGGCGAACCGCTATCCGCCGGAACTGACGGTCTTCGACCGCTATGGCCGGCGCATCGACGAGGTGCGCTTCCATCCGAGCTACCACCGGCTCATGGACCTCGCCATGGCGCACCGGATCCACGCCATCGCCTGGGCCGAGGAGCGCCCCGGCAACCACGTCGCCCATGCGGCGCTGCTCGCCCTCTTCACCGAGGCCGAGCAGGGAACGATGTGCCCGATCTCCATGACCTATGCGAGCGTGCCGGCGCTGCGCCACCAGCCCGACGTCGCCGCCACCTGGGTGCAGAAGATCGTCGGCGGAACCTATGACGCGCCGCTGAGGCCCATCGCGGAGAAGCGCGGCGTCACCATCGGCATGGCGATGACGGAGAAGCAGGGGGGAAGCGACGTGCGCGCCAACACGACGCGCGCCACCCGCGACGGCGACGCGTACCGGCTCGTCGGCCACAAGTGGTTCTGCTCGGCGCCCATGTGCGACGCCTTCCTGACCCTGGCGCAGACGGAGAAGGGGCTCTCGTGCTTCCTGGTGCCGCGCATCACCCCGGACGGCGAGCGCAACAGCCTCCACGTCATGCGGCTGAAGGACAAGCTCGGCAACAAGTCGAACGCCTCCTCGGAGATCGAGTATCACGACACCCATGCCGTGCTGCTCGGGGAGGAGGGGCGCGGCGTCTCGACTATCATCGAGATGGTGCACCACACCCGCCTCGACACGATCGCCGGTACGGTCGGCATCATGGGCATGGCGCTGGCGCAGGCACGGCACCACGTGGCGAACCGGCGGGCCTTCCAGAAGACGCTGATCGACCAGCCGGCGATGCGGGCGGTGGTGGCCGACCTCGCCCTCGAATATGAGGCGGCGGTGGCGTTGACGATGCGGGTGGCGCGGGCCTTCTCCGGCACGGGGGAGGGGGAGCGGGCCTTCGCGCGCCTCGCGGTGGCGGTGGCGAAATACTGGCTCACGAAACGCAACCCGAACTTCGTCTACGAGTGCATGGAGTGCCACGGCGGCGCCGGCTACGTGGAGGAAAGCCCGCTGCCGCGGCTGTTCCGCGAAAGCCCGCTCAACGCCATCTGGGAGGGCTCGGGCAACGTCATCGCGCTCGACATCCTCAGGACCCTCGGCCGCGAACCGGCGGCGCGCGAGGCCTTTGCGGCGGAGCTCGGGGCGGCCCGGGGGGCCAATGCGACTCTCGACGCGGCGATCGACGATCTCTTCGGCATGTTGCGCCGGGTGCCGGCGGAGGCGGACGCCCGGCGGGTGGCCGAGCGCATGGCGCTGGTGCTGCAGGCGGCGCTGCTGGTGCAGGGCGCACCGGCGGCGGTTGCCGACGCCTTCATCGCGACGCGGCTCGGGGCGGAGGGTGGCCGCAGCTTCGGCGTGCTGCCGTCGGGAGCGGACATGGACGCGATCGTCGATCGACGTGTGGGATGAGGAACGCAGCGGCGGGTTCCCCGAGACGCGAACGCAACCGTACCGCGCCGCAGACGGCGAGCCGGCGGATGGGTCAGCGGAAGTCGCGGGGGGTGCCGCCGGTCTCGCGCCGGAACGCCCGGTAGAAGGTGGCCAGGCTGTCGAAGCCGCAGGCGAAGGCGAGGTCGATCACCGCCTCGTCCGGCCGGTCGGCGAGGCGGCGGCGCGCCATGGCGATGCGCATCGCGGTGAGCGTGCGGTGGAAGCTGCTGCCGGTCGGTTCGAAGACGACGTGGAGTTGCCGGGGAGATATGGCGAGCATCCGCGCGACGTCTTCGGGCGTCAGGCCGGGGCGATGGATGTTGCGCCGCATGAGCCGCTGGGCTGCCTGCCGATAGCCGGCATGCAGGGCGAGGCGGCTCTCCGGCGTGCGTGCCGAAACGGCGCCGCGGGCGAGGAGAGCGAGCCGGGCGACATGATCGACGGCCGCATCGGCCTCCTGCGGTGCGAGGTCCTCCGCCATGTCGAACAGGGCGTGAGCCGCGGCATCCAGCAGAAGCGACAGGCGGGCGTCCGGTATGGCCGCCATATGCAGCCGGCGGGCGGCCTCGCCATCCACCCCGATGCGGGCCAGGGGAATCGTCACGATGTGGGCGAGAAAGTCGCCGGTCGTCGCAGGCGTGCCCCGCGAGGCGATGTCGGTGTGACCGACGGCGACGCTTCCGGCACCGACATAGGTCTGGCCGGACGGCGTTTCGCACCAGCCGGGTCCCGCCATCTGGAGGCCGACGACGAGGCTGTCCTTCGGCACCCTCGCGATGTCGGCGGCGGTGCGGCTGACCCGATAGGCCGAGGCACCGAGGGCGGCGAGCACGGCGCCGCCGGCATGCCGCGCGGAGAACGTGCCGCGGAACTGGTACCGGCGCTCCGGGGGCAACTCGATGGTGACACCGAAGAGGTGTCTTCCGCGCTCCTCGCGCCAGTAGTCGAAACGGTCGGCCGGCGGCAAGTCGTCGGTTGACCAGGAGAGCATGGAGACCTGCCGCAATACGGAACGTCATTGAAAGGTGCAAACAAATACAAGCCTCCGGGAAAAATCAATCCTGGCACGCGGTGGTTGAGTTAGGCCTGTGGAGGGATCGCGCCCCTGCGCAGGGGGCGGCCTGCGGGGGGCGGCACGAATACATCAATCGTGAACGGCGTGAGGGAGCCGTGATCTTGACCCCCTTCCCCGCATCGGGCATCGCTCGGGATGGCGATTGACGCGGCGCAGCACGCCGTGGCGGCGCCCGCCACGAGGCTCACGACATGACCAGCATACCGCAGGCGGTGGAGTTCGACGTCGACGACGAGGAAACCTTCGTCCCGGCGCTGGGCGAAACCCATTCCACGCGGGCAAAGCAGATCCTCAAGGCCCATCCCGAGATCCGCGGGCTGATCGGCCGCAATCCCTGGACCGCGGCGATCACCGCCGCCTATGTCGGCGCGCAGATCGCCGTCGCCGTCGCCTTCGGCTGGGCCGGCGCGTCGTACTGGTGGCTGGCGCTGATCGTCGCCTACGGGTTCGGCGCCTTCCTCAACCACGGGCTCTACGTCGTCGTCCACGACGCCACCCACAATCTCATCTTCCGCAGCCGCCTCGCCAACCGGCTGGTGCTGCTCGTCGCCGACATCCCCCAGGTTCTGCCCGGCGCCATGGGCTTTCGCGCCTGCCATCTCGCGCACCATTCCCATCTCGGCGAGATGGACGGCGACACCGACATCCCGCATGCCTGGGAGGCCCGGCTGATCGGCCATTCCACCTGGCGCAAGGCGCTGTGGTTCCTGTTCTTCCCCGTCTTCCAGGTGCTGCGGGTGACGCGGGTGAGGGGGGTCGCGACCTTCGACCGCTGGACGCTGGCCAATTACGCGGTGAATTTCGGCTTCGCGGCGCTGCTCGGCTGGCTCGCGGGCTGGACCGCCGTGCTCTACCTCTTCGCCTCGTTCTGGTTCGCCATCAGCCTGCATCCCCTCGGGGCCCGCTGGGTGCAGGAGCACTTCACCGGCGACGAGGAGCACGACACGGCCAACTACTACGGCCCGCTCAACACCGTGGCGCTGAACATCGGCTACCACAACGAGCACCACGACTTCCCGTCGATCCCGTGGAACCGCCTGCCGGAGGTGACGCGGCTCGCGCCGGAGTTCTACCTGACCCTGCCGAGCCACAGGTCCTGGACGCGGCTGCTCGTTACCTTCATCACCGACCCCGCGCAGTCGCTGTGGACCCGTACCGTGCGTCCGGAGCCGGGCGGCGCGTGAGCCGTCCCGCCGGTGGCCTAGTCCATCGGGCCGAATGGCGCATCGCCGCAGGCGGCCTAGGGTTGCCCCATGGGCAACCATGTCCCCGCGCCATGCGGGGCGTCGGCCAGGTCTGAGGGTTCCATGCTGCGCGTGATCATCGTCTTCGGACTGCTGGCCGTCGTCGGCGGCGTCGCCACCTGGCGGCCCGACCTGGCGGAGAAGGCCTATCACCAGGCGCAGGCGCTGATGGCGCCGAAGCCGGCCGCCGCGCCGCAGGGGCGTGGCCCGGGCGGCGGCCCGCCGCCGGTCGCGGTCACCATGGCCCGCGCCGAGAAGCGCGCCATGCCGATCATCGTCGAGGCGGTCGGCACGGTGCAGCCGATCGCCGCGCTGCAGATCAAGGCGCGCATCGACAGCCAGGTGGCGACGGTCCACGTCGCCGAGGGCGCGGCGGTGAAGGAGGGCGACCTCCTCTTCACCCTGGACGACCGGTCGCTGAAGGCCCAGCTGGCGCAGGTCGAGGCGCAGATCCTGCGCACCCGCGCCCAGCTCGAACAGGCGGTGCGCGACCGCGAGCGGGCCATCGACCTCAACAGGCGCAGCGTCGGCACCGAGGTGGCGCGCGACAACGCCATCACCAACGTGAAGTCGGTGGAAGCCCAGCTCGCCTCCGACGAGGCGAGCCGCAACAACCTGCAGACCCAGCTCAGCTACACGCAGATCCGCGCGCCCATCTCGGGCCGCATCGGCTCCATCGCCGCCAAGGTCGGCACCGCCGTGCGCAACGCCGACACGACGGCGATGACGACGATCAACCAGATCAACCCCATCCACATCGCCTTCGCCGTGCCGCAGTCGACCTTCTACGAGATGCGTGCCCTGCTCGGCGACGACCCGACCCGCATCAAGGTGGAGGCGAGCATCGGCGGGCGCACCTCCACCGGCGCCATCGCCTTCATCGAGAACCAGGTCGACCTGACGACGGGCACGGTGACCGCCAAGGCGCGGATGGAGAACGGCTCCGAGCAGCTCTGGCCGGGCTCCTTCGTGCCGGTGAAGGTGATGCTCGGCGTGCAGGACGACGCGGTGGTGGTTCCCTCGGTGGCGCTGCAGGTGGGGCAGAACGGGCCCTATGTCTTCGTCGTCCGCGACGGCCGGGCGGCGGTCGCCGCCGTGCGGGTCGCCCGCACCATGGGCGACCTCGCGATCCTCGCCGAAGGCCTGACGGGCGGCGAGCAGGTGATCACCTCCGGCCAGCTGCGCCTCGCCAACGGCACCCCGGTGGCGGCCCGCCCCGCCGGCACCGCCGAGGGCGCGCCCACGCCCCGCGCCCCGCAGAGCTGAGGAGATCGTCGCCATGCTCTCCGAACTCTGCATCCGCCGTCCGGTCATGACCATCCTCCTGATGGTCTCGTTCCTCGCCGCCGGCATGTTCGGCTACCGGCAGCTGCCGGTGGCGGCCATTCCACGCGTCGAGTTCCCGACCATCCAGGTCAGCGCCCAGCTTCCCGGCGCCAGCCCCGAGACCATGGCCTCCTCGGTGGCGCTGGTGCTGGAGAAGCAGTTCTCCACCATCGCCGGCGTCACCTCGATGACCTCGACCTCCTCGCTCGGCAACACCTCCATCGTGCTGCAGTTCGATCTCAACCGGTCGATCGACGGCGCGGCGCTCGACGTCCAGTCGCAGATCTCGACGGCCATGCGCCGCCTGCCGGCGGAGCTGACGACGCCGCCGAGCTTCAGGAAGGTCAATCCGGCCGACCAGCCGGTCATCTTCCTCGCCATTTCCTCGGATGTGGCGCGGCTCTCCGACATCGACCGCTTCGCCAATTCCTCCATCCTGCCGCGCATGGCCTCGCTGCCCGGTGTCGCCCAGGTGCTGGTCTTCGGCACACAGAAGTACGCGGTGCGGGTGCGCGCCGACCTGGAACAGCTGGCCGCCCGCGGCCTGACGCTGGCCGATCTGCAGAACGCTCTCACCGCCGCCAATTCCAACCGCCCGGTGGGGTCGGTCAACGAGGGCGGCCGTGCCGCCATCCTCGACGCCACGGGCCCGATCACCCGCGCCGCCGATTACGGGCCGGTGGTGGTGGCCTGGCAGAACGGCGCGCCGGTGCGCGTCTCGGACGTCGCCACGCCCATCGACAGTGTCGAGAACGACCGGATCGCCGCCTGGCTCAACGGCACGCGCGCCATCGTGCTCGCCGTGCAGCGCCAGCCCGACGCCAACACCGTCGACGTGGTCGACCGCGTGCGCGCCCTGCTGCCGCAGGTCCAGGGCGAGGCGCCAGCCTCCTATACGATCACCGTGCTGAACGACCGCTCCAAGTCGATCCGCGAGTCGGTGGCGGACGTCGAGTTCACCCTGGCGCTCGCGGCGGTGCTGGTCATCATCGTCATCTGGTTCTTCCTGAAGAGCTGGCGGGCGACGCTGATCCCGGCCCTGGCGCTGCCGATCTCCATCGTCGGCACCTTCGCGGTGATGCACGTGCTCGGCTATTCCATCGACAACATCTCGCTGCTGGCGCTGACGCTGGCGGTGGGCTTCGTGGTCGACGACGCCATCGTCATGCTCGAAAACATCATGCGCTACATCGAGGAGGGGATGGATCCCTTCCAGGCGGCGCTGGTCGGCTCGCGCGAGGTCGGCTTCACCATCATCTCCATGACCATCTCGCTGGTGGCTGTGTTCATCCCCGTGCTGTTCATGGGCGGCGTGGTGGGGCGCATGTTCGCGCAGTTCGGCGTCGTCATCTCCACCGCCATCCTGATCTCGGGCGTCGTCTCGCTCACCCTGACGCCGATGCTCTGCTCGCGCGTCCTGAAGCCCGTCGACCACCACGCCAGGCCGATCTTCCCGCTGCGCTGGTTCGAGGCCTTCTTCTCGGCCATGACGCGCGGCTACGGCTGGTCGGTGCGCAAGGTCGTCGCCATGCCGGTGATCATGCTCGGCATCACGCTGGGCACCTTCGCCCTCACCTACGTGCTGTTCCGCGACATCCCCAAGGGCTTCTTCCCCATCGAGGACAACGGCCTCATCACCGCCGCGACGATCGGTCCGGACGACGCCTCGTTCGCGGCCATGGTGGCGCGCACCCAAGCGCTCGCCGCGGCGATCCGCACCGATCCCGACGTCGCCATGGTGATGGCCAATGCGGGCGGCGGCAACGCCGCCAACACGCAGAACGCCGGCCGCCTGTTCATCACCCTGCGCGACAAGCCGGAGCGCAAGGATTCGATCCAGGTCGTCATTTCGCGCCTGCGCCGCATCGCCGCGCAGGTGCCGGGCATCCAGATCTTCTTCGTGCCGGTGCAGTCGATCAATGTCGGCGCGGTGCAGAGCCGTTCCCAGTACCAGTACACGCTGCAGGCGGGCGATCTGGACCTGCTGCGCCAGTATGCGCCGCTGGTCGAGCAGCGCATGCGCACCCTGCCCGGCATTCTCGACGTCAACTCGGACCTGCAGATGCGGGCCCGGTCGACCATCGTGGAGGTCAACCGGGATGCGGCCTCGCGCCTCGGCGTGACCGCCGACCAGGTGCGCAACACGCTCTACTCGGCGTTCGGGTCACGGCAGGTGTCGACCATCTACGCCTCGGAGGACACCTACCAGGTCATCCTCGAGGCGGATCCCAAATACAACGACACCGCCAACATGCTCCGCCGCCTGACCGTGCGCTCCTCGTCGGGGGCCATCGTGCCGCTCGACGCGGTGGCGAGCCTGCGCGAACAGCCGACGGCGCTGACGGTCAGCCATCTGGCGCAGCTGCCGGCGGTGACGATCTCGTTCAACCTGCCGCCCGGCGTCGCGCTGTCCCAGGCCGTGACGCTGATCGAGGGGGCTGCCCGCGAGGTGGGCCTGCCGGCGAACATCGCCACCAGTTTCCAGGGCACGGCGCAGGTGTTCCAGCAGGCGGTCGCCAACCAGGGCCTTCTGCTCTTCGCCGCGGTGCTGGTGATCTACATCATCCTCGGCATCCTCTACGAGAGCTTCATCCACCCGCTGACCATTCTGTCGGGCCTGCCCTCGGCCGGCATCGGCGCGCTGCTGACGCTGCAGCTGACCGGCTTCGACCTCTCGGTCATCGCCATGATCGGCCTCGTCATGCTCATCGGCATCGTCAAGAAGAACGCCATCATGATGGTCGACTTCGCCATCGAGCGGCGCAATGCGGGGGCCTCCGCCAAGGAGGCCATCGTCGAGGCGGCTGTGCTGCGTTTCCGCCCCATCATGATGACGACGCTCTGCGCCATCCTCGGCGCCGTGCCCATCGCCATCGGCCACGGCGCCGGCGCCGAGCTGCGCATGCCGCTGGGCGTCGCGGTGGTCGGCGGCCTCGCGGTGTCGCAGCTCCTGACGCTCTACATTACGCCGGTCGTGTACCTGATGTTCGACGGCCTGTCGGGCTGGATCTCGCGGCGTGGCAGCGCCCCCGCCGCGACCGTCTCGCCCGCCCCCGCAGGTGCGCCCCAGAGCCAGCCGGCCGAATAGTCTGCGGGCCGGCATGGCAGGGTCTCGGGGCTGTGATCGGCCCCGCGGCACAGCCGCATTGACAGCCGTCCCGCGCGGGCCCTACGCCTTGCGTCCATGTCGCGTATCGCCGTCATCGCCGACGACCACGGAATGTATCGGATGGGCCTCGCCTTCACGCTGAAGGACAGGCTCGGGTTCGACGGCGTAGAGGAGGCCGCCTCGCTGGACGAGGCGCTGGCCCGGCTCGGCGAAACCGACGGCATCGCCCTCGCCCTGTTCGACCTCTCGATGCCCGGCATGCAGAGCGCCGCCTCGCTCGCCGCGGTACGTGAATGCTACCCCGACCTGCCGATCGCCGTGGTGAGCGGGTCCGACAACCGTGCCGACGTGCTCTCCGCGCTCGCGGCGGGCGTCAACGGCTTCGTCCCGAAGGGCCTGAGGGACGACGATCTCGTGGCGGCGCTGCAGGCGATCCTCGGCGGGGCGATCTATGTGCCGGCGAGCCTCGCTCAGGGCGCCGCCACCGCGGCCGAACCCGCTTCCGGAACCATCGACCTCGCCCGCCTGACGCCCCGCCAGCGCGACGTGCTGGGCCTGCTCGTCGAGGGGCGCACCAACAAGGAAATCGCCCGGGCGCTGGACCTCGGCCACGGCACGGTGAAGATCCATCTCGCCGCCGTGTTCCGCCACCTCGGCGTCTCGAACCGCGCCGCCGCGGTTGCCGTCGCCGCACCGCTGCTGGCGCGCGGCTGACGCCTCAGACGACCAGCCGCGCCAGGGCGGCGCGCAGCACGTCGACCGCGACGGGCTTGGTCAGCCAGGGCGTGCCGCTCGCCTGGAGCCGCGCCAGCGTCTGTGGATCGGTGGCGCCGGTGACGATCAGCGTCGGCCTCGCATAGGCGCGCTCCCGCCGCCAGCGGTCGATGAGGTCGAGCCCGTCGACGCCGCGCTCGAGTTGCAGGTCGATGACGGCGAGATCCACCTCTCGCGCGCCGGCGAGCGCTTCCGTCGCCTCGGCGCTGTTGCAGGCGGCGGTGACGGTGGCGCCGTCGTCGCGCAGGGTGCGGGCGAGGGCGTCGACGATCATCGGCTCGTCGTCGAGGACGAGGATGTGGCGGCCGGCGAGCGAGAGGTCCGGCTGCACGCCCGGCGCCTCGACCAGCGGCAGGGCGCGGGCGGCGAGCGGCAGCTCCACGCGGAAGACGGTGCCGCGGCCATGGCGGCTCGTCAGCAGGATGCGGTGGTCGAGCAGGGCGCACAGGCGCCGGACGATGGACAGGCCGAGGCCGAGGCCATCGTTCTGCCCGTGGGCGGCGGCCTTGGTGCGCTCGAACTCCTCGAAGACGCGCTCGCGGTCCTCCTCGGGGACGCCGGGCCCGGTGTCGTGGATCTCCAGCACGGCACGGTCGCCGCGCCGGCGCACGCCGACCAGCACCTTGCCGGAGGCGGTGAACTTCAGCGCGTTGCCGACGAGGTTGCGCAGCACCGTCTCGATGAGGATGGGGTCGGAGACGACGGCGAGCCGGGACGGGACCAGGCGGAACTCGAGGCCGTGGGCGGCGGCCTGGGCGCGGAAGCCGGCGGCGACGCGTTCCAGGAGGTCGCCGATGACGAAGGTGCGCGGCTCGGCGACGACGATGCCGGCATCGAGCCGCGAGACGTCGAGCAGGGCGTTGAACATGTCCTGCAGGGACCCGAGCGTCGTCTCCATATTGGCGACGAGGCGGCGCGGCTCCTCGCCCTGCACGCGGCGCGACAGGGCGTTGGCGAAGAGGGAGAGGGCGTGCAGCGGCTGGCGCAGGTCGTGGCTGGCCGCGGCGAGGAAGCGCGACTTGGCGGCGGTTGCGGCGACGGCGTCGTCGCGGGCGGCGGAGAGGGCGCGGTTGGCCGCCTCGAGCTCGGCGGTGCGGACGGCAACGCGGTGCTCCAGCGTGTTGGCGAGGTGCTTCAGCGCCTCCTCGTTGTCGGCGAGGCGGTCGATCATGCCCTGCAGCGAGGCGGCGAGGGAGACGATCTCGCGCGAGGAGGACTTCGGCACCTCGATCTCGACGCCGTCCAGGGCCTCGGCGAGGCCGACGCGGTCGGCGCGGGCGGCGATGGCCTGGAGGGGACTGGCGATGCGGCCGGCGACCCACCAGCCGGCGGCGAGCACCATGAGGCCGACGATGCCGCCGGCGGCGATGATCTGGCGGCGCAGCTCGTCGACCGGGGCGAAGGCGACGGCGGCGCTGGAGGTGACGACGATCTGCCACCCGAGGCCTTCGATGCCGCGGCCGCCGGAGGCGCGGCTGGTGCCGATCACCATGACGCGCCCGTCCGGCAGGGTGTCGGTGGCGAAGCCGTCCGGGCGCTGGGCGATCTGGCGGGCGAGGGTGGGGCCGAGATGGTTCTGGTCGCCGATGACGGTGCGTCCCTCGCGGTCGAGAACGATGACCTCGAGGTCGGACTGCCGGCCCTGGGAGCGGTCGATGAGCGAACGGCGCAGGTGCCCGAGCCAGTCCCAGCTCACCAGCATGCCGAGGATGCCGACCGAGCCGCCGGAGGCGTCGCGGACATTGACGCCGATCTCGACGACGCGCTCGCCGGGCGTCGTCTGGATGGTGGGGCGTTCCGGCTCGCCCGGTGCACGGGCCGGCCGGTCACGCGCCGCGGCGAACCAGCGCCGGCCGGTGACGTCGGTCGCCTCGCCGACGCCGCCCGAGGCCACGGTGACGTGGCCGGACAGGTCGGCGAAGCCGATCCAGACGATCTCGTCCACATTGCCCTTCACCCGATCGAGGATGACGCGCTTGCCCGGGTAGCTGCTGGCGGGATTGGTGAAGGCGGGCAGGGTTGAGAGGGTGCGCGCCGAGCGCCACCGTTCGTAGACGTCGCTCTCCAGCGCCTCGCGCATATAAGCGGCAAGGTCACCGAGGGAACGGCCGATGGAGCGTTGGGCCTCGCGGGTCGCGGTCCAGACCACCACGGCGGTGACCGACAGGATCAGGGCGGCCGTCAGCACGGCCAGCGTGCCGGTGAGGATGCCGCGCAGGCCCGGCCGGGTCAGGAAGGTCGGATAGGTCGCCATGGCCGCACTGTCTGCCCTTCGCGGGGGACCGGCAAGGGGCGGCTAGGCGGCCGCGACGGGCGCGTGCCGGGCCGCGAGGTCACGGGCGCCGGCGACGATGAGGCTGGTGGCGAGGTCGGCATAGGCCTCGCGCGACATGGGTCCGTCGGTGCGGAACCACATGCAGTGCCAGTTCAGCATGCCAAAGAGCGACATGGTGACGGCGGTGAGGCGGGGCGAGCCGGCGAGCTCCGGTACCGCCGCCGCGAGAGCGTCGGAGAAGATGGCGACGAGCTCGCGCTCCACGGCCATGAGCGAGGCCTGGGCGGGGGCGGGCAGGCGGGCGAGCTCGTTGATGTGGATCTTGTGGAGGGCGTCGGTCTGCCGGTAGCCGTCGAGGAGCGCCTGGGCCACCGCGAGCAGCCGGCCCTCGGGAGCGGCCCGCCGCGCCGCCCGGCGCACGCGCTGGGTCAGGTCCTCGATATGGTCGGCGATGATGGCGACGAGCAGGTCCTCCTTGCTCGCCACGTAGTGATAGACCAGCGGTTTCGACATGGCGCAGGCGCGGGCGATGTCGCCGATGGACGTCCGGTCATAGCCCTTCTGGGCGAAGAGGACGGCGGCCGCCGCGCGGATCTGGCGGCGCTTGTCGTCGAAGTCGGCGGCGCGGGGGCGCGGCATGGTCAGCCCGTCCGTCAGCCGGGTGAGCCGGCAGCGAACCGATTGAAATGCCGCCCCGCCGCAGGTGTCAACGCGGGCGAAGGGAGGGGGCGGCGCCTCAGAACCGGACGGTGGTGAAGAAGCGCACGCCGCGGCCGGGCATCAGCACCTCGTCCTTCTTGAAGGAGACGTGGTTGCGGATGTCGGCGTTGAGCAGGTTGGTGCCGACGAGCCCGAAGGTGAGGCTCTGGGCGCCCTGGCCGGGCTTCAGGTCCATGCGGTAGCTGATCTCGGCGTTGAGCAGGTTGTAGCCGGGGGTGGCCGTCTCTTCAGCCGCGATCTGGTTCTGCGCGAAGGCGTGCAGCAGCGAGACGCGGGCAAACCAGTTGGCGTCGCGCCAGAACAGGCCGCCGCCGAGGCGGTGGGGCGGGATGCGGGGCACGTTGGTGCCGTCGGCGAAGGTGGCGCGGACGAAGTCGTACTGGCCCTCGACGCCGAAGGTGCCGCCGGCGATCTCGCCGAGGTCGACCTGGCCGCGCAGCTCGACGCCGTAGAAGGTCGCGTCCTGCTGCGAGAAGACGAGCTGGCGCAACTCGGTGCCGCCGCCGGAGCCGCAAGTGGCGAAGTCGTCGTCGCAGGTCAGGCCCGTGAGGCGCTTGTAGATGAAGCCGGAATAGCGGGTGTAATAGGCGGTGGCGTCGAAGCGCCAGGCGCCCTGCGCCCGCCTCAGGCCGAGTTCGATGGTCTGCGCCCGCTCCTTGCTAAGGTTCGGACTGCCGATCTCGAAGGTGCCGGAGGCCTCGTGCGGCCCCTTGGAGTAGAGCTCCTGGGCGCGCGGGGCGCGCTCTACATATTGCCCGGTGAGGCTGGCCACCCAGCCGCCCGGCAGGTTCTGCAGGAGACCGAGGCTGGCGCTCATCGGCGCGAAGTTGCGCACCGCGCCGAATTCGACCGGCGCGCCGCCGGCCGGATCGAACCCCGCCGGGAAGATCGAGGCGGTGCCGGAGACGCGCGCCTGCTCGATGCGGGCGGCGGCCTGCAGGCGCGTCGTCGGGGTCAGCGCCAGCTCGTTGAAGAGGAAGGCGGCGGCGGTGCGGGTGTTGGTGGGCGCGAGCAGGCCGCCGGCCTCGCCCGAGGTGCCGAGGCTCTGGGCGCCGAACTGCACGCCGACGGTGGTATTGAGCGTGCCGAGCCCCGTCTGGAACGGGCGGAACGCCGTCTCGACGCGTCCCTCCAGCTCCTGGTTCCGGAAGGTGGAGGCGGTGGCGAAGGAACCGAGCTCGAGCGCCTGCTCGTTGTGGCGGTAGAGCGAACCGCCGAGCCAGAAGCGGACGTTGTCGACGACCGAACCGTCGAAGCGGATCTCGCCCTTCGAGGTGAGGCGCGTCTGGATCATGTCGATGCGCACCCGGTCCGGCGCGGAACTGGCGCCGGGAATGCCGTAGAGCGAGCGGAACTGTGAGATGGCCGCGCCGATATAGCCCTGGTCGAAGAAGTAGGAGGCGCCGAAGGAACCGCCGAAGGTGCGGGCGAAGGAATTGTCCTGCCGCCCCTGCGGGGTCGCGTAGTCCCCGGCATTGCGGCCGAAGACGTCGGCGGAGAAGGCCCACTGCCCGGAGGAGCCGCGCACGCGGGCAGCGCCGTCGATGCCGCGGTCTACCGAGGAGAGGCCGCCGGTCATCATGCCGGTGACGCCGGGGGCGCCGAGGCGGGTCGGGATGCGCTCGTTGGTGACGTTGACGACGCCGCCGATGGCCTGCGATCCGAAGCGCAGGGCCGCAGGGCCGCGGACCACCTCGATGCGCTCGGCTGCGAGCGGGTCGATGGGCACGGCATGGTCCTCGGAGAGGTCGGAGACGTCCTGGGCGCCGATGCCGTTCTCTTGGATGCGGACGCGGGCATTGTCGAGGCCGCGGATGATCGGCCGGCTGGCACCGCCCGGAGCGAAGCTCGAGCCGGTGACGCCCGGCGTGGTGTTCAGCTGGTCGCCGAGCGTGCCGCCGCCGTTGCGGCGGATTTCGGTCTCCCGCACCACGGTGACGGGCACGAAGGCGCGGTCGATGACCTGCAGCTGGCCGTCGGTGAGACCGAGGTCGCGCGTCGCGCCGTCGGGGTTGCGCGGCGCCTCGATCAGGATCTCGGGCAGCGCCGTCTGGGCCGTGGCCGGCGTGGCGGCCATGGCGAGGACCAGGAGGCTTGCCGAGGAGACGGCGAGGCGGGCGGGGCGCATGACAACTCCACGGTATGCAATGTTACAACGTAACTTAATCCTGCTCCGGCAGCGCCCTGTCAAGCGGCGTCCATGCGCGGGGAAGCCGAGCCTGGCGGGCCTGTGGCTTTCAGTCCTGAAACGATGCCGGTGGTGCGGAGCGTCCGGCTGAAACCGCGGGGGACGACAAGCCGGGCCGAACAGCGGGCCATGTCCCGCCCCGCCATCCGGAGACAGATCCCATGACCGCCCTCATCCTGCGCCAGGCCAACCGCCGCCGCATCCTCGCCTCGCTCGCCGCCGCAGCCGCCCTCGCGCCGCTGGCGATCGCCCCCGTCCTCGCCGAGACGGCGGCCGTGACGCTCTTCAACGTCGTCGGCCCGCGCGACACGATCGTGGTCGGCCTGACCGCCCAGGAGATCGCCGGCCTCGGCGCGGGCAATCCGGTGGAGACCCTGGCGAAGACGATCGCCGCCCGCGGACAGATGACCGTCTGGCAGTATGGCGTTCGCCGTGGTGACGGCGGCGCGCTGGTCATGGCGCCGACGGCCAAGGTGGCCCTCATGGCCGCCGGTATCGTCCGCATCGAGCCCTATCGTGCCGCCCATCCGGTGGTGGCGCCGGCGGCCTGAGGCGCCTGTTGCCGCTTGCTCGACGAGCGGCCATTCCGCGCGTGAAAGCTGCCGCCCTGCATCGGCCAAGTGCGTCCTTCGAGGTTCGGGCCTTGCCCTCGCACCTCAGGATGAGGAACTTGGCGATCGGCATCGGGGTAAGGCTGCAGCGCGCCAGTGGAACTCACCGGGATCGGTGCAGTTCACAACCCTCCTCATCCTGAGGTGCGAGCCCCGGCGATGCGCCAGCATCGCCCGGAGGCGAACCTCGAAGGACGCACTTGCGCCCATGCAAGGCACCGTAACTCATTTCCGAATGGCCGCTCGCCCTTCTACCGGTCCGCCACCTGGAACCCCTCCCAGTAGGGGTCGCGGTGATCGACGAAGATCGTGTTGATGCCCGTCACCCGCGCCCAGCCCTCGATGGAGGGGATGATGGCGTCGAGGTCGCCGACCTTCGCGCGTCCCTCGATCCGGCCGGTGAACTTCGACCCGATGATCGACTCGTGGACGAACTCCTCGCCTTCCTTCAGCCTGCCGGTGGCGGCGAGATGGGCCATGCGGGCCGAGGTTCCGGTGCCGCAGGGCGACCGATCGATGGCCTTGTCGCCGTAGAAGACGGCGTTGCGGGCCGTGCCGCCGTTGCGCGGTGCGCCGGTCCACAGGACGTGGGTCAGGCGGTCGAGTGCAGCGTTCTGCGGATGGACGATGGCGTGGCGGGCGTTGAAGGCCCGGCGCAGGAGCCCGGAGAAGCGGATGACCTCCGAAGGCTGGAGGTCGTCGAGGTCGCCATAACCCGGCTGCGGCTCGACGATGGCGTAGAAGTTGCCGCCATATGCGACGTCCACCGTCAGCGTCCCCAGGCCCTCGACCTCGACTTCGTAGCCGCGCCCGAGCAGGAAGGACGGCACGTTGGTGAGGCGCACGCTCTCCACATAGGGGCCGTTCTGCACATAGCGGGCCTCGACGAGGCCGGCCGGCGTGTCGAGCATGAGTACGCCCGGCGTCTTCGGGGTGACGAGCCCGTGCTCGATGATGGTGGTCACCGTGCCGATGGTGCCGTGGCCGCACATGGGCAGGCAGCCCGAGGTCTCGATGAAGAGGATGCCAACGTCGCAGTCGGCCCGGGTCGGCGGATAGAGGATGGAGCCCGACATCATGTCGTGGCCGCGTGGCTCGAACATCAGGCTGGTGCGGATCCAGTCGTGGCGGGCGAGGAAGTCCTGGCGGCGCGCGAACATGGTGTCGCCGGCGAGCTGCGGGATGGAGCCGCCGGTGACGACCCGCACGGGATTGCCGCAGGTATGGCCGTCGATGCAGGTGAAGGTGAAGCGGGTCATGGCGCCGGGATCCCCATCAGGACGACACGGGTATGCGGCGGCGGCGGGCGCCGCGCAACCGGGTCTCAGGTCGGGCTGAGGTGCAGTCGCGCCGGCCGCGGCAGGGGGGCATCCGGTTCCGGCACGATGGAGGGCGCGCGCGCGATGGTCTCGCCGGCCATGACGACGGCCGGGGCGCTGCGGCCCTTGGCCGTGTAGAGCGCGGCGTCTGCGGCTGCCAGAAGGCTGGTGGCGTCGCGCCCCTGGGCGGGGGCGAGGGCGATGCCGACGCTGACGCCGATGACGCAGTCGTGCCCGTTCACGGCATAGCTGCGGGCGATACGCTCCGACAGGCTGTGGCCGAGGGCGAGGGCGGCATTCCGGTCGAGCCCGTCGGCGAGGACGACGAACTCGTCGCCGCCGAGACGGGCGGTGACGTCTCCGGCCCGAACGCTCGCGTTGATCTGCTCGGAGACGAGCTGGAGGAGGCGGTCGCCGGTGGCGTGGCCGAAGGTGTCGTTGACCTGCTTGAAGCCGTCGAGGTCGAGATAGAAGAGCGCGAGGCCATCGGGCCGCTCGCGGGCGAGGCGCTCGTCGAGCTGGGTGACGAGGTGGGCGCGGTTGCACAGGCCCGTCAGGTCGTCGTGGCAGGCGCGGTGGCGGATCTCGCGCTCGGCCACCATGGCGGAGACGACGGTGGCGTTCATCTGGAACGCCGACACGCTCATCGAGAACAGGAAGAGGGGCACCAGAATGGTGACGCCGATCAGCGCCGGCTCGCCCGACAGCAGGGTGGCAACGGGCATCGGCGACAGCGACAGGGCGATCATCGCCGAGGCGAGCCGCGGGGCGGCGAAGTTGCGGAAGCAGATGCCGCCGACCATGGCGGCCGCCGGCACACAGGCGACGGTGGCGATCAGCCAGTCGCCCGAGAGAATGGCCATCAGGCAGCCGAGGCCGAGATTGGCGCTCCAGGCCAGGGCCATGACGATGTGAAGGTCCGTCCAGGTCTTCTCGCCGCGCAGCGCCGCACGCCTGCCATGCACGAGCACGGCGAGGCGCACCGCACAGATGATCACCTCCATCGCCAGCCAGGCGATGAACAGGGCGCTCGGTTTGAAGACGACCACGCTGAGGGGGCCGACGAGGGTCGCGATCAGCCCGCCGTAGAACACCGGCAGGTTGCCGAAGAGTTCCGCGACGAGGCGTTGCCGGATGGCGTCCGGCGTGCCGGCAGGCGATTCCGCGAGCCAGCGGGTGAACCGCCATTCCGGTGCCGAAAACCTCGCCTTCTCAGTCTGCATTCGCGCGACTCCGCCGTGATTTGCGGGACTGATGACCCATCCGCCTCAACGTCACGTAAACGACGGTACAGAAAGACCGGTGGTTCACTGCACTGTGTCCCGGCGCCAACGGGCGCCGGGGTGCTAGCCGGCGCGTGCCAGCTGGTGGTCGCGGGGCCCGGCGCCGGCCCGGCGCATGGATTCCCAGAGCGAGCGGGTGTCGCCGTCGACCTCGCTGGCGAGTGCCACGGCGGCCTTGCCGCGGGCCTTGGCGACGTAGAGGGCGGTGTCGGCGCGGGTCATCAGCGTGTCTGCGTCGGTGCCGTCGGCGGGGGCGAGGGCGATGCCGATGCTGACGCCGATGCGGGCGGTACGGCCGTCGGCCAGCGGATAGGGCGCGGCGATGGCGGCGAGGAGGGCGCGGCCGAGGGCCAGCGCGGAAATCGCGCTGCCGCCGGCCGCGAGCACGACGAACTCGTCGCCGCCGAGCCTTGCGGCGGTGTCACCGGGCCCGACGATCTCCCGCAGGCGCTCGGCCACCATGGCCAGGACGCGGTCGCCGACGAGATTGCCGTAGGTGTCGTTGACCGCCTTGAAGCCGTCGAGGTCGAGATAGAGCAGGGCGAAGGGCGCCTCCTGTGCCGCACCGCGGGCGAGACGTCCCGCAAGGTCCTCGACGAGGCCGTTACGGTTGGCGAGGCCTGTGAGCACGTCGAGCCGGGTGCGCTGGCGCTGCTCGCGCTCGGCCATCATGGTGGCAACGAGCATGCGGTGGAGCTGGAAGGCGGCCATGCTCATGGCGACGAGCAGGGCGGGCGCCTGGACGGCGGAGACCAGCAGGATCGGGTTGCCGGACAGAATCGCGCCCGCGGTGGCTGGCAGCAGCGCGCCGGCGATGACGGCGGTGGCGAGGCGCGGCGCGCCGACATAGCGGAAGCACATGCCGCCGACCATGCCCGCGGCGGAGATGCAGACGACGATCGCGGTGGGCCAGTCACCGGTGACGAGGATGAGGCAGGCGCCGAGGCCCGTGGTGAAGCCCCAGGCGACCGCGAGGACGATGGTGAGGTCGGTGAAGGTGCGCCCACCGCGGCGCACGGCGCGGCGCGCATGCAGCAGGATGGCGAGGCGGGTGAGCGAAATCACGACCTCGAGCGCGCACCAGGCGATCAGCAGTGGGGCCGGATGCCAGAGCGTCACGAGGACGGCGATGGCGAGGGTATTGGCGACGCCGCCGAGGAAGATGGGAATGGCGCCGAAGAGGGAGGCGACGAGGGCGGCGCGCACGTCGTCCGGCACCGGCTGGCTCGTGCCGGCCAACCAGCGCGTCAGGCCCCAGTGCGGGGGACTGAACCCATGTTCATTCTCGACCATGACACCCTCAGGTGGCCGCACTGCAGCACGGCACACCCGAAGATTGCGTTAATTCCACATCACGTCATCGTTGGTGACGGCGGGAGTCAGGCGGCGACCTTGAGGCCGACGTCGGGCAGTTTCGGCCGGTTGGCGAGGGCCTTCGCCATCATGGCCTGGACCTCGGCCGCCTCGTGCGGCAGCAGGGCGAGGCGCGGCGGCCGGGTGAGCGCCGTGCCGCGGCCCATGATGTGCTCGCACAGCTTGATGCACTGGACGAGGTCGGGACGCGCGTCCAGGTGGAGCAGCGGCATGAACCATTCGTAGAGCGGCATGGCCTCCTTGAAGCGGCCGGCCTTGGCGAGGCGGAACAGGGTCTCGCCCTCGCGCGGGAAGGCGTTGGACATGCCGGACACCCAGCCGACGGCGCCCATGGCGACGCTCTCGACGATGACGTCGTCGAGGCCGGCGAACAGCACGAACCGGTCCCCGACCATGTTGCGGGTGTCGATGAAGCGGCGGGTGTCGCCAGAGGAATCCTTGAAGCAGACGACCGTCTCGACGTCGGCGAGCGAGACCAGGATGTCGGGGGTCACGTCGTTCTTGTAGATCGGCGGGTTGTTGTAGAGCATCACCGGCAGGTCGGTGGCGGTGGCGACCGTCCGGAAGTGCTGCGCCGTCTCGTGGGGCTTGGACGAATAGACCAGCGCCGGCATGACCATGATGCCGTCGATGCCGATGCGGGCGGCTTCCTTGGCCGTCTCGACCGCGAAAGCGGTGGTGAACTCGGCGATGCCGCAGAGCACGGGCACGCGGCCGGCGGCGACCGCCTTGGCCGTCTCCATGATCTGGATCTTCTCGCGCCGCTCGAGCGAGGTGTTCTCACCGACCGAGCCGCAGACGATGAGGCCCGACACGCCGTCGCGGATCAGGTTGTCCATCACCTTGGCGGTGGCGTCGATGTCGAGCGAGAGGTCGGCGTGGAACTGGGTGGTGACGGCCGGGAAGACGCCTTCCCAGGAAATGCGGGGTGCCATGGGGTTTTCTCCAGAGAATGTCGTGGCGCGGCGGCACTCGGCGCGCCGCGGGCGGGAATGGGTGAGGCTCGAGGGTCCCTCACCCCGGCGAGGCCGCAGGCCGAGGGAAGCGGGTCCAGGGGCCGCGAGCGCGGCGCTGCAACGCCTGGATCCCCGTCCCCTCGGCCTTGCTTCGGCCGGGATGACGGAGGGGGCTCCTGCCGCTCAGAGCGCCGCGCCGGCCTTGCGCAGGTCGGCGAGGATGGGCGCCTTGGGGAGCCAGATCTTGTCGAACTCGGCGACCACCGCCGCCGCATCGGCCGGATTGGCATTGCGGAAGGGGATGCCGGTCGCCTTGAACTGCTCGACGAGCTTCGGCTCGTTGCCGGCGAGCTCGTCGATCTGGATGTCGAGGGCGCCCTTCACCGTCTTGGTAATGAGCTCGCGGTCGGCCGCCGAGATCGTCTGCCAGACCCGGCCCGAGACGAGGGCGATGACCGGCATGAAGACGGCGTTCATCTGCAGGATCGACTTCGAGGGCTTGTCGAAGCGCTGGTTCCAGGAGAACTCGAGGTCCGCCTCGAGGCCGTCGACCTGGCCGTTGGTCATGGCGTCGAAGACCTGCGGCGTCGGGATCGGGGTCGGGGCGGCGCCGAGCAGTTGGTAGAAGTCGCGGTAGACCGGGGTCGGGTTGATGCGCAGCTTCATGCCGCGGATGTCGGCGACCTTGGAGATGTCCTTCGCGGCGAAGACGGCGCGCATCCCGGTGATGCCCCAGGCGAGGCCGATGGTGCCGGTCTCGCGGGGGAGCACGTCGAAGAGCTTCATGGCGACGGGGTCGCGCACCAGCTTGGCGATCTTCGGGGTGGAATCGACCACGTAGGGCGCCGTGATGGCGGCGATGGTCGGCACGCGCGAGCCGAGCTCGGCGGCCATGATCCAGCCCATGTCGAGGGCGCCCGACTGCATCTGCTGCAGCATGGCAGCCTCGTTGCCGAGCTGACCCGAGTGGAAGACGGTCAGGGTCAGGCGGCCGTTGGTGGCGGCCTTGAGGTCCTCGCCGACCTTCAGCGCGGCGCGGTTCCAGGGGTGGCCGGCCGGGGTGAGGATGCCGAGGCGGAACTCCTTCGCCTGCGCCAGAGCCAGGGAGGGCGCAGCGAGCGGCAGGACGGCGCCGGCGGCGAGGAGGTGGCGGCGGGAGAGGGTCATGGTCATGCTCCTGAGGGGTTGGAGGGAGGCATTCACTTGAGCAGGGCGAGGGACAGGAAGGGGTAGAGCGAGAGCAGGACCAGCAGGATGCAGCTGACCCCGAAGAACGGCATGGTGACGAGGAACATCTTCCCCGGCTTCGCCCCGGTCACGGCGGCGGCGACGAAGAAGCACAGGCCCACCGGCGGCGAGAGCAGGCCGAGGACGAGGTTGATGACCACCACCACGCCGAAGTGACGGGGGTCGATGCCGTAGACCTCGGTGGCGATGGGCAGCAGGATCGGCACCGTCATGATGAGGCCGGGAACGCCGTCGATCACCGTGCCGATGACCAGCAGGATGACGTTGGCCAGCAGCATGAAGGAGACGGGATCCTTGGCGACCGTCTGGATCCAGGCGGCGGTCTCCTGCGGCACCTTCCCGTAGATGAGGATCCAGGAGAAGACGGCGGCCGCGGCCACGAGGAACAGCACGATGGCCGAATAGACGCCCGCGCGCAGCATCATCTCGGGCAGGCGGGAGAAGGAGAACTGCTTGGTCCAGAAGCGGCCGACGAGAGCGGCGGCGACGGCCCCGACCGCGGCGGATTCCGTGGCATTGGCGAGCCCGCCGAGGATGGAGCCGACGATAACGACGGGGATGGCGAGCGTCGGGGCGGCATCGAGGATGGTGGCGATCCGCTGGCGCGCGGTCCGCTTCTCGGCCTTGGGGTAGTTGTAGACGTAGCCCATCAGGGCGATGACGACGAAGAAGAGCAGGGTCAGCAGCACGCCGGGCACGATGCCGGCGATGAGCATGTCCGAGACCGAGACCTGCGCCAGCACCGAATAGACGACGAACATGACAGAGGGCGGGATGATCGGCCCGAGCATGCCGCCATAGGCGGTGAGGCCGGCGGCGAAGGTCTTGTCGTAGCCCTGCTTCTCCATCTCCGGGACCATGATCTGCGACATGATCGCGACCTGCGCCGTGGCCGAGCCGAGGATGGAGGCGACGAACATGTTGGCGAGGATGTTGACGTAGGCGAGCCCGCCGCGCACCGAGCCGATGACCGCCATGGCGAGGTCGACGATGCGCTTGGTGATGCCACCGCCGTTCATGATCTCGCCGATCAGGATGAAGAGCGGGATGGCGATGAGGCCGTAGCTGTCGACGCCGCCGAACATCTGCAGCGGATAGGACTGGAACAGCAGCGGGTTGCCGGAGGCGAGGATGTAGACGATGCCGGCGAGGCAGAGGCACAGGCCGATCGGCACGCCGACCAGCATGACGGCCATGAAGGCGGCGGAGGTGATCATCAGTTCACCCCGTCGACGTCGGAGAGGACGAAGCCGCGGATGGCGGCGGGCGGCACCAGTCCGATGTCCTCGACGAGATTCGCGAGGCCATGGATGATCATGGACACCGCGAAGATCGGCAGGATCAGGTAGAGCACCCAGGTCGGCCAGTTCAGCGTCTGTGTACGCTCGGTGTAGAGGAAGTTGAAGGTTTCGCCGGCGAAGGCGCGGGCGTCGAAGCCGGCGCGGGCGATGCCGACCGGGTCCATCCACAGCCAGCACATGGCCGCGAGCGACAGGCCGAAGGCGACGACCATGGCGGTGGCGATGACCTTGGCCACATTCCGTCCCCGCTCCGACAGCCGCTCCGACAACATCGAGACGGCGAAGTCGAGCCTCAGCCGCGTCATGGCGGAGGCGCCGATGAAGGTCAGCCAGACGACCGAATAGACCGCGGATTCGTCGACCCAGTAGATCGGCACGCCGCTGTAACGGGTGACGACGTTGAGGAGGATGAGGCCGGCCAGCAGGAACATGAATCCCATGATGGCCAGCCGCTCGACCGCCAGGAGACCGGCGGAGAGGGACTGCAGGGCCTGGGCGGGCGCGCTGATGCGTCCGGAGGGAATGGCCTGGTGCGCCATCGGTGGATCCCCGATGTGTTTTGCTCTGGAACTGTGGTATCGTAGATTTTATACAATCAGGGAGTCAATGCCTTCGGAAGGACTTTCTTACCTCCCGTCGAGGGCGGGCATCCCGCGCCGGTGCTGCGCCCGGTGCGGATGGGCAAGGGCGGAATTTCGTGATCCGATGGCGCAATCGGGTTGTCAGGAATCGGATGTCAGCACCCCTCAAGCACCGCACGTTGTCGGCCGCCATCGTCGACAGGCTGCGCCAGGCGATCCTCGCCGGCGAGCACCCCGCAGGCACCCAGCTGCGCCAGGATGCGCTGGCCGAGACCTATGGCGTCAGCCGCATTCCCGTCCGCGAGGCGCTGTTCCAGCTCGAGGCTGAGGGCTTCGTGCGCATCGTGCCGCACAAGGGCGCCATCGTCTCGGAGCTCTCGCTCGACGAGGTGAACGACGTCTTCGATCTGCGCTGCCTCCTCGAGCCGCGGCTGCTGGCCCAGTCGGGGCCGCGGTTCGGCGCGGCCGACCTGGCGGCGCTGGACGCCATCCAGTCGCGCTTCGTGGCGGCGATCGCGGCCGGCGACGTCGGCCAGTGGGGCGTCATCAACGCCGAGTTCCACATGGCGCTCTACACCAAGGCGCGGCTGCCACGCACCCAGTCGATCGTCGCCGCGCTGCTGCAGACCAGCGACCGCTACACCCGCGTCCAGCTGTCCAACACCGCGGCCATGGGTATCGCCGAGCAGGAACATGCCGCCCTCATCAGGCTGTGCCGCGACGGCCGCTTCGAGGAGGCCTGCGCCTTTCTCCAGCGGCATATCGAATCGGTGCGCAGCGACCTTCTGAGGGTGCTGGTACGCTCCGGCGCGACTGGCGGAGAGGCGGCCTGACGGCCCGCAGCACTGGAATAGCTGCCAAGCGTCAACCATATGTCACGACAAGGTGGTTTGACGTTGACGTTCCGTGACGCTTTCTGTACCGGAGTGCAGTCGCGACGAGGCCTCCGGACATCCGGGGCGCGCCTCCCGCCTGCGACGTCCCTCCATCGCCCCCGTACCAGCCAGACGAACCAAGGATCACTGCCCTTTGTCCATCCATACCCAGAACGGCCTGTCCGAACGCCTTGAGACTGCCCAGAAGGCTAAGCAGGCACTGTTGGAGAAGTTCCGTTCGCGCCCGGGTCCGGATGATCCGGACTTCCAGAGGCGCCAGGCAGAGCGCCGTGCCGTCGCCGAGGCCCGCGCCGCGCGGGAAGCCGCGAAGGAAGCGATCCGCCGGGCCGAGGCCGAGCGCCTGGCTGCCGAGGAAGCTGCCCGCAAGGAAGCCGAGCGCATCGCGGCCGAAGAGGCCGAGCTGAAGCGTCTCGAGGAAGAAGAGGCCCGCGCCAAGGCGCGTCCGAAGCAGATCTACCGCGAGATCGCGGCCTATGCCGAGGCCCGCGCCAAGGCTGCCGCCCGCGGCGCCCGTCGCTGAGACCGACGCACATCACCTGACGATCCCAGGGCCGCCCGCAAGGCGGCCCTTTGCTTTTGGGCCCGCCGCGGCGCCTGCGCGCTCATGTCCCCTGGAACTCTCGGGCCTTCCGGCCGTTGCTATGACCGCGCCCCGCAGCGGCGCGTCATCCGGGGAACCGTTCACATGGCCGAGACAGGCATTTTCGGCATCGACGGCACGCCGTCGGTCGCCGTCCTGGCGAACAGCCGTTCCGGCTTCGGCGGCGGTGGCAGCCGGGCCGTCGAAGCCATTGTTGCCGCCATCACGGCCCGGGGCGTCTATCCGCGCATCTTCATGGCGGGGGGCGGCCGCCTGCCGGAGGCCATCGCCGCCTGCAAGGCGCAGCAGCCCGACATCGTCGTCGTGCTCGGCGGTGACGGCACGATCCTCGCGGCTGCCGAGGCCTTCTGCGACACGAAGACGGCGCTCGCCATCGTGCCCCAGGGGACGGTGAACCAGCTGGCGCGCGACCTGCTCATCCCCCTCGATCCCGTGCTCGCGGTGGCGGCCCTCGTCGACGGCGAGCGGCGCGCCATCGACGTCGGAATGGTCAACGGCAAGCTCTTCCTGTGCACCAGCGTCATCGGTCCGCTGGCCAAGCTGCAGCGCTACCGCGAGGAGGCGCGCGGCCGCATGGGCGCGACCATGCTGTCCTTCCTGCGTACCGGCATGAAGGCGATGACCCTGCGCCCGGCGGCGCTCGCCATCCGCGACGACCGCAGCGCCTGGACGGAGGAGACGCGCGGCGTCATCGTGTCGGTCAATCCGCTGGCCGAAATCGTCTCGCGGGTTCCCTTCCGCGAGAAGCTCGATGCCGGGCTTCTGGCGGTCTATGCGGCGAGGGAGCGCGGCTACCTGACCCTGTTCAAGCTCGCCGCCTCGATCTTCGGCGGGAGGGCGCGCAATGATCCGGACATCGCCTATCGGGAGACCCCCGTGCTCACCATCGACGCCCGCCGCCAGTGGCTGACCATCCTCAACGACGGCGAGATCCGGCGGGTGAACACGCCGCTGCGCTTCGCGGTGAAGCCGGGTGCGCTCGCCGTCATCGTGCCGCGTCCTCTGGAGCTCTCGGCATGACGCATCCGTCATGACGGTGGTCGCGCATATCTCCGACATTCATTTCGGGCGCGAGCTGCCGGGCGTTGTGGACGCGCTCCTCGCCGACCTCGGGGCGGCGAGGCCGGATGTGGTGGTGATCAGCGGCGACCTCACCCAGTTCGCCAGCCATGGGGAGTTCGCCGCGGCGCGCGCCTTCCTCGACCGCATCCCCGCTCCCTATCTGGTGGTGCCCGGCAATCACGACATCCCGACCATCCCGCTGTGGGAGATGGTCTTCCGGCCCTTCCGCCGCTGGCGGCGCTACATCACCGAAGGGCTTGCGCCCGAATGGTCCGGCGGGACGGTGCTGGTGAAGGGCATCAACAGCGCCCGGCCCTATGGCCCCTATCTCAACTGGTCGCGCGGGCGGATCGCCCCGGCGCAGATCGCCGCGGTGGCGACCGCCGAGCGGGATCCGCGCATCCTCGTCGTCACCGCCCATCACCCCGTGGCCTATGGCGAAGATATGGAACACGACTACGACCTGGTGACGCGCGGCGACCTCCTGCTGGCGACGCTGGCGCGACGCCCGCGCAGCCTCATCCTGCTCGGCCACCGGCACCGGGCCCATGCGAGCCTCTGGAATCCTGCCGAGGGCGAGCGCACGGCGGTGACCGGCACGTCGGTGGGCCGTGACGACGTGCTCATCATCCATGCGGGGACGGCGACGTCGGACCGGCTGCGCGGCCAGGTCAACAGCTGGAACCTGATCACCCTCGCGGAGCAGGGCGTCGGGCTGGAGGTCCGCCAGTTCGCCTCCAACGCCTGGGGCACGGCCTCGCGGCTCGCCCTGCTCTGGCCGGAGCACGAGCCGGAGGTGGTGGGACGCTGAGCGAAAGGTTCAGCGCACCAGGATGTTGCCGTCCACGGTCCGGATGTCGCGCAGGCCGCAGAGCGCCATGGTGATGTCGAGCTCCTTGCGGATGATCTCGATGGCGGCGGTGACGCCCTCCTCGCCGTTGGCGCCGAGGCCGTAGAGGAAGGCGCGGCCGATATAGGTGCCCTTGGCCCCGAGGGCGATCGCCTTGATGACGTCCTGGCCGGAGCGGATGCCGCCGTCCATGTGCAGCTCGATCTTCGAGCCGACCGCCTGGACGATGCCGGGCAGGGCCTCGATGGAGGACATGGCGCCGTCCAGCTGGCGGCCGCCGTGGTTGGATACGATGATCGCGTCGGCGCCGGACCCGAGGGCGAGCTCGGCGTCCTCGGCGTCGAGGATGCCCTTCAGGATCAGCTTGCCGCCCCAGCGGTCCTTGATCCACTTCACGTCGTCCCAGTTCAGCGCCGGGTCGAACTGTTCCGAGGTCCAGGAGGAGAGCGAGGACATGTCGTCGACGCCCTTGGCGTGGCCGACGATATTGCCGAAGGTGCGCCGCTTGGTGCCGAGCATGCCCATGCACCAGCGCAGCTTGGTGGCGAGGTTGATGAGATTCTTCACCGTCGGCTTCGGGGGGGCGGAGAGCCCGTTCTTGATGTCCTTGTGGCGCTGGCCGAGGATCTGCAGGTCGAGGGTGAGCACGAGCGCCGAGCAGCCGGCCTTTTTCGCCCGGTCGATGAGGTTCGCCGCGAATTCGCGGTCTCGCATCACGTAGAGCTGAAACCAGAAGGGCTTGCCGGTGGCCTCGGCGATGTCCTCCAGCGAGCAGATGCTCATGGTGGACAGCGTGAAGGGAATGCCGGCCTTGTTGGCGGCGCGGGCGGCGAGGATTTCCCCGTCCGCATGCTGCATGCCGGTGAGGCCGGTCGGGGCGAGGGCCACCGGCATGGACACCGGCTGGCCGATCATCTCGGTGGCGAGTGTGCGGTTGCGCATGTCGACCGCCACGCGCTGGCGCAGCTTGATCTTCGCGAAGTCGGTCGTGTTGGCCCGGTAGGTGCCCTCGGTCCACGACCCTGAATCCGCGTAGTCGTAGAACATGCGCGGGACCCGCCGCTTGGCGAGGATGCGGAGATCTTCGATGCTGGTGACGACTGACATCCGAGCCTTCTCTGGGGATCTGGGGATGCGGGGGAACCTTGGACCGTCCCCGGTCTAGCACCGGTCCTTCGCCGCGACCAGACGCAGCGGCAGGGGGTCAGCCGGTGCAGCGCCGCGGACCGGTGTCCGACAGGTCGAGCCCGGCGAGACCGCCGCGGATCAGGGAGGAATTGCGGTAGCGGCGATCGTCGGTGACCTCCCGGCCGACCCAGTCCGGCAGGGTGATGACCTCGTCGGCCCGCTCCAGCTCCACCTCGGCGACGACGAGCCCGGCGAGCGCCCCCTCGAAGGCGTCAACCTGCCAGAGCTTGCCGGCATGGACGATCTCGTGGCGCTTCTTGACGATGGGGGGCTCCGGGCAGAGGCGGAGCATGGCCTCGGCATCGGCGAGCGGAACGGGATACTCGAACTCGTCACGCACGAGCCCCTCTGTCTCGCCCTTGACGGTGAGGGTGGCGGCTCCGTCCTGGATGCGGATGCGCACGGAACCGGGGGTGGTGGCGAGATAGCCCTGGGCGATGGCGCGTATGCGCGGCGCCTTTTTCCAGCCGTCGCCGACGACCAGGAACTTGCGCTCGATCTCGGTGGCCATGCCGTCTTCCGCTCCTCGCCAGCGGGCATCAAGCCCCAGGAACCGTGACGGCGCAATGTCGAGCTTCGGTCGCGTCGGCGGCGGCGACCGGTCTGCCCTGCGGGAGCCGGGCTCGCCTCGCGGCCGGAGCGGTGCTCTGATGGATGGGCCCCGCCGGCCGCGCCCGGCGGACAGAGCCCATGCAAGGGCCGGCATCGGGAGGACGGCATGGACATGGACTTTCGCGAACTCGCCTCGGGCCTCCTGTTTCCCGAGGGGCCGGTGATCCTCGCCGACGGCACGGTGCTGCTGGTCGAGATCGGCCGCGGCACGGTGACGAAGGTCACGCCCGACGGGACGGTCAGCTACGTGGCGCAGCAGGGCGGCGGACCGAACGGCCTGGCCCTTGGACCCGACGGCAAGCTCTACATCTGCAACAACGGCGGCTTCAAATGGACGCCGCCGGGCGACGCGCGCGGGCTCCTGCCGATTGGCCAGGCGGACGATTATTCCGGCGGGCGGATCGAGCGGCTCGACCTCACCACCGGCGCGCTGGAGGTGCTCTACACCGCCACCGAGGCCTGCCCGTTCAAGGGGCCGAACGACATCGTCTTCGACGACCAGGGCGGCTTCTACTTCACCGACCTCGGCAAGGCGCGGCCCCGCGACATGGACCGCGGCGGCGTCTATTACGCCAGGGCCGACGGTTCCTTCATCACCGAGGTCGCCCATCCCATGGTGACACCGAACGGCATCGGCCTGTCGCCGGACGGGTCCGTGCTCTATGTGGCGGAAACCGAGACGGCGCGGCTCTGGGCCTTCGATCTGGACGGGCCGGGCAAGATTCGGCGCCATCCCTTCCCCTCGCCGCACGGGGGCCGGATCGTGGCGGGGATCGGCGGCTACAACCGCTTCGACTCCCTCGCCGTGGACGCCGACGGCAACATCTGCGTGGCGACGCTGGTCAACGGCGGGATCACCGTCATCGCCCCGGACACGGGTGAGTTCAGGCACATTCCCGTGCCGGGCGAGCGCTGGGTGACCAACATCGCCTTCGGCGGGCCGGAGCTGCGCACCGCCTATATCACGCTGTCCTCGACCGGCCGGCTGGTGGCGACGGAATGGGAGAATTCCGGCCTGCTGCTGAACCACCAGCAGGCGTGAGGGGCGATTGGTTCGTCCGACTGGCGGATTTGTTTCTCACCTGCGTCTTCACTCCAAAAGCCCCACCCGCACCCTCCGCTGGCGCGGGGAGGGTACGGGTGGGGCCTCTTTTCTTCGCGCTCGCCTACAGCCGCTTGAACCGGTGGCCCACCGCCACCTCGCCGAAGCGCACGCGGTGGGGATGGAGACCGGGGGGAAGGTGCGCCCGGAAATGGCGCATCATGTCCTCGCGCGTCAGGCTCTCGCCGGGACGCAGCTGCACCGTCACCTCGATGTGCTCGCCGGTGATCGGATTGCGCCCGCCCCAGGCGCTGGCGAGGTCGACGGAGGGGTGGAGGAGCGCCACCCGCTCGATCTCGCCGGGCAGGATCTTCTGGCCGCCGACATTGATGACGTCGCTGGTGCGGCCGACGATGCGGACGAGGTCGCCCTTCACCTCCACCACGTCGCGGGTGTCGTACCAGCCGTCGTCGGAGAAGGGGGAGGGGGCGTTGAGATAGCCGATCATGCGGTTGGCCGCGCGGATCTCCAGCACGGCGTCGTCGCGCACCCGCGTCTCCACGCCCTCGCCGCCGACCTTCATGAACAGGCTGTCGCGCGCCTCGGACTTCACGCGGAGGATGCCGAGTTCGGACATGCCATAGGTCTGACGGAAATCGACCCCCGGCAGGACCTCGCAGAGCGCACGGAGCGTCGGCTCATCCATGCGCTCGGTGCCGTAGGTGACGACGCGGAGCGCTGATCCGGCGAGGCGCGGCAGCAGGCCGCTCATCAGCGCCATGCGCAAGAAGGTGGGGGTCGTCGGCAGAAGCTCGATGCCATGCGCGATGATCTCGGCGACCACCGCCTCGGCCGTGCGCTTCGACGGCACGACGATGCGCCCGTTGTTGAACAGCGTGTGGAGCAGCGTGTTGATGCCGCCGATATGGTCGAACATCAGGAAGCTCATCGTCACCAGCGCCTCGCGCGGCGTGCGGAACCTCGCGAGGAATGGCGCGAAGTCGTGGAGGATCGCCTTCGGCCGCCCCGTGGTGCCGGAGGAGAAGAGCACGAGGCCGGCATGGCCGCGGGCGCGCAGCTCGGCGAGCATGGGGTGGTCGAGGCCGGCCTGGGGACGCCGGGTGACCGTGCCGTCCACGATGACGACGTTCACATGGGCGGCGTCATGGAAATAGGAATGGTCGGCAGCGGTCTGGCGGGTCAGCGGCACGATGACGGCCCTCGCGTCGACGAGGCGCAGGAGGGTGGCGACGCTGTCCGGCTCGAAATCACCGACGAGGGCCACCACGTCGCCGGGCTGGACGGCGGAGAGGTCCGGCCCCTTCGCTGCGACGATGTCGGCGAAGGCGAGGCTCCCGGCCGCCGACACGAGGAAGGGCCGGGTCGGATCGGCCTGGCGCGCGAGGATCTCGTCGACGAGCCCGGCCATCACGCCCCCCCGATGGCGAGGACCTGGCCGGAGATCATGCCGGCCGCGTCGGAGAGGAGAAAGGCGGCGACGTCCCAGACGTCGTCGGGCGTGCCCTTCCGCTGCACCACCTGGCGGCGGACGATGCGGTCGATGGCCTCGGCCGGCACCTTGGCGATGAGGTCGGTGTCGATGGGACCCGGCGCGATGCAGTTGACGGTGACGCCGAAGCCCGAGACCTCGCGCGCGAAGGTGCGGGCAAAGCCCTCGACCCCGGCCTTGGACGCGACATAGACGGCTTCCCCCGCGAGGCCCAGCGGCACGGCGATGGTGGAGAAATGGATGATGCGGCCGCCCTTGGCCCGCACCAGCGCCGGCGCGAAGGCCTGGGACACATGGATGGCGCCCATCAGGTTGGTGGCGATCACCTTCTGCACGGTCGCGGCCGGCGTCATCAGCGCGAGGTTCATTGAGGCGATGCCGGCGGCATTGACGACGCCCCAGAGCGGCGTCTCGCGCGGGAGTGCAGTGGCCACCGCCTTCACCGCTGCGGCGTCGGCGACGTCGCAGGCATGGATGGGGAAGGGCGCCTCGGCCTCGGTCCGGGCGATGCCGACGACGTCGTAGCCTGCCGCCAGGGCGCGTTCGGCAATGGCGCGGCCAAGCCCGCGGCTCGCACCCGTGACCAGGAGCGTACGCCTCACGCGCCGCCCACCATCTGACCGGCCATGTGGGCGGCGAGCGTGCCGATGGTGCGGAAGGGGCTGCGGGAGGAGGAGAAGGCGGCGTCGTTCATCCAGTCGAAGGGTTTGCCGAAGCGCTCGCCGGCGAAATCCTCGAGACCCAGCATGATTTCGAGGAGGCCTTGCGAATCCACCACAGCCTTCTCGCCGATCAGCGGGGACGCGTCGTCGTAACCCGCGGCGTCCTCGCCGGTGATGAAGGCGACGAGATCGCGGATCTTCGCCTCGATGTCGCGGGCTGCCGCCTCTGCCGTCATGTCGTGCCCCGATTCGTCCAGGGGCCGATCATAATCGATCCGCGGCGCGGCCGCTGCCTCTGACGTCCCCGCTCAGCGGCCGGGTACCGCCACGCACTGGCGGAAGAGATGCTCGTAGAAGAAGCGGTCGGCATGGTCGGAGACGAAGGCGACGCGCGTCTCACCATCCTCGGTTAGGACCGAGACGGCGGCGATGGTGTGGTCGTTGAGGTCCATCACCTTGATCAGCGTGCCGCCGATGAGCGGCGAGCGCCGCACCAGGGGAATGCGCGTGTTGAACAGGCCTTCGATGCAGCCGGCGATGTAGGAGGCAGGCAGGTCGGAGCGGACCGTCAGGGGGCCCTGCGTCGCGTAGTTGGAGGCACAGGCGCCCAGTGCGAGCGCAAGGGCTGCGCCCGCCAGACCTTTCGCTGCTCGCAGGGTCCGCGGTTGGGGCATGCCGGGTTAACGCGGTATCAGAGGGCTGGTTCCCGTTTGGGGCTTTGCTCGGACAGCTGCACCACCCTATGGTACCAACGGGGCGCTGTAGGGGACATCATGATGTATCGACGTACCGCCGTGTCAGCGGCGCTCAGCATCGCCTTGTCTGTGGCACAGACGGCGGTCCAGCTGGCCAATGCGCAATCGGGGTCCGGATCCGGACCGTCGACCTCGCGGAATTCGCCGCCGCCACCGACCATCCAGCCACCGACCCCACGGCCACCGGCCTTCCAGCCGCCGGCCTTCCAGCCGCCGGCCATCCAGCCGCCGGCCTTCCAGCCGCCGGCCTTCCAGCCGCCGGCCTTCCAGCCGCCGGCCATCCAGCCGCCGGCCATAACCCCACCGACCACCCCACGGCCACCGGCCATCCGGCCGCCGACCATAACCCCACCGGCCATCGAGCCACCACCACCGGGCGGGCGGAGGTCGCGTTAAATCCCACCGGGTGCCATAGGCAACGTGGGTGAGGGGGCGGGCGCGAGGGGCAACGCTACGGGATCAGCCGCGGCGATGCTCCGGGAAATAGGCTGCCCGCGCCGCACCAACGAAAAACCCCGCCGGATCGCTCCGGCGGGGTTTTCGTCTGAATGGTGGGCACGACTGGGATCGAACCAGTGACCCCTACGATGTCAACGTAGTGCTCTCCCGCTGAGCTACGCGCCCTTTTGCGATCCGGGGACCGCGAAAGCGAGGCGCACCGTATAGCGGGGGTCGCGCGAGCGTGCAAGAGGATCGCGCGGCCCAAATGCGCCGCTGTGGACGAGGCCTCAGGCGGCCTGCTGGAGCATCTTCTCGACCTCGTTGACGAGGTCGCGCAGGTGGAAGGGCTTGGAGAGGATCTTGGCGTCCTTGGGGGCCTGCGAGTCCGGCTGCAGGGCCACGGCGGCGAAGCCGGTGATGAACATCACCTTGATGTCGGGGTCGAGCTCGGTGGCGCGGCGGGCGAGCTCGATGCCGTCCATCTCGGGCATGACGATGTCGGTGAGCAGGAGCTCGAAGGGCTCCTCGCGCAGGCGGTGATAGGCGGACAGGCCGTTGTCGAAATGGGCGACGTCGTAACCGGCGGTCTGCAGCGCCTTGACCAGGAACCGGCGCATGTCGTTGTCGTCTTCGGCCAGCAGAATCTTGCCCATGCTGAATGCGGTCCTTCGTCCGTCCGTGGTCCGGGTGGCGGTGTAGCGAACCCGGTTCCGCTTGTGCCTCATCAAGCACGAAGATGGTAAATGGGCCGTGAATGTCCACAGGCCCGCGCAGGGGGGCTGACGTTGGGGTAGATCCGCCCCGGTGACGTCGCCTCGCGAGCTCCGCCGGGTGCGCGGCGTCTCTTGCGGCGCTGGCCTGCCTGCGAGGCGGGTTCACACCGGCGCGCCGCGCGCTAGAGTAGACAGGCATGCAGCACGACGGACGCGTGACGATGGAAGCCGAGATCTGCGACATCGACCCCGCCTTCGAGGCGCTGGAGCCGGCGGAGACGCGGGCGCCGGTGATCTTCAACTCGCCCCATTCCGGCCGGCTCTATCCGCCGCACTTCATCGACCAGGTGCGGCTCGACCTGCCGCTGCTCCGCCGTTCCGAGGACACCGGCGTGGACATGCTCTTCGCCGGGGTGGTGGAGCGCGGCATGCCGCTGATGCGCGTGCATTTCCCCCGCTCCATGGTGGACGTGAACCGGGAGCCCTACGAGCTCGACCCGCGCATGTTCGACGGACGGCTGCCGACCTTCGCCAACACCCGCTCCATGCGGGTGGCGGGCGGGCTCGGCACCATCCCGCGCGTCGTCGGCGAGGCGCAGGAGATCTACGCCCGCCGCCTGCCGGTGGACGAGGCGCTGGTCAGGATCGAGACGCTGTACAAGCCCTACCACCGGGCGCTGCGCCGCCTCATCGCCTCGGTGCACCGGGCCTTCGGCGAGGCGCTGCTGGTCGACTGCCACTCCATGCCGTCCATGGCACCCGTGCGTGAGGACAAGCCGCGCGCCGACATCGTCATCGGCGACCGCTACGGCACCAGCTGCTCGCCGTCGGTCGGCGACCTCATCGAGGGCGTGCTGCGGGCGCGCGGCTACAACGTCGTGCGCAACAAGCCCTATGCGGGCGGCTTCATCACCGAGCATTACGGCCAGCCGCAGACCGGCGTCCACGCCGTGCAGATCGAGATCAACCGTGCCATCTACATGGACGAGCGGACCTATCGCCCCACCGCCGATTTCGGCCGCCTGCAGACCGACCTTATGACCCTGGCGGAGGCGCTGGCGCGGCTGCCGCTGGACCGGGCGGGCGACTGGCGGATCGCTGCGGAATAGCCACGGCAGCTCCGTCATTTTTGCATATCAGCCTGGTTGAGGGGCCGCCGCAGCGGAATCGTCTTGCCGTCACAAACGGGAGACTGATCGAATGATCAGGGTGCGACGCACAACGAGTCGTGCGCGTTTTCGATTGTATACGATGCCGGGTCAGGTCCTTCCGTGGCACGGAAGCCGCCGGTTACATCGTTGAAAACTCAACGGAAAAACCGGCCCGCCAAAGAAAGAGGCCGCTCACTTTCGTGAGCGGCCCAAGTCTAGGGAGGAAACGCCCAAGGAGGGCTGCGAGGCATCGCAGGGCGATACCGCGCTGCAACAATATGCCTAGGCTCTCCGGAAAAGGCAAGAAGGCTGTCCCATTTTTTTGCGGCCGTCGTTCGGCCGATGAGGCGCCTCGTCTCAGACGCCCGGGCGGCGGGGTTCCGGCGCCCTGAGATAGACGAGGGTCGCGACCGCCAGCAGCGCCGCCTGCAGGGCGAAGGCGATCTGGAAGGCCGCCACCGGATAGACCGCGGCGCCGCCCGCCACCGCCTTCACCGCGAGGCCCGTCAGCCACTGGGTGACGAAGGTGCCGCTCATCGTCCCCATGTTGATGAGGGACAGGCCACGCCCGGTGATGTCGGGCGGGAACAGCGACTTCGAATGGGCGACGAGGACGGGCGTGAAGGCGCAGGAGAAGCCGAGGAGAGCGACGATGATCTCGGCCCGGAGCGCGCCGCCGTGTCCGAAGGCGATCAGCGCGGCGAGGAGGACCAGGGTGAGGACCGCGCCGGCCACCGCCAGCGGCTTGTAGGCGCCGGTGAACCGGTCCGCCGACCCCCAGGCGAGTGTGCCGACGACCTGGGCGAGAGCCATGACGAAGAGGGTGCGCCCCTGGGCCGCGAGGTCGGCGCCGTGGACATGGGCGAGGTAGGGCCCGCCCCACAGTCCGATGAACAGGGCAAAGGTGGAGAAGGTGGAGAAGGACATCAGGAAGAGCGGCCCGAATCCCGGGGTGCGCAGCACCGCCCCGATCCCGGCAAAGGCCTGCGGGAGGGTTTCCGCGGCCTTGCCCGGCAGGCGGCCGGCGGCCCTGCCGCGCACCAGAAGGACGATGCCGGCGAGGAGCAGCGCCGAGACGAGGGCTGCGAGGAGGAAGGCCGAGCGCCAGCCGAAGGCGGCGGTCATCCAGCCGAGCGGCGCCGTCGCCAGGATGGTGCCGAGGCTCGAGAAGGCGATCTGGAAGCCGGCGAGGCTGGCGAAGACGGTGGGCGGGAAGGCGCGGGCATAGATGACCAGCGGCGCCATGAAGAAGGTGGAGCAGCCGATGCCGAGGAGGAGCCGCCCGGCTATGAGCCCGGCCTGCCCCTCGGCCTGCGCGAAGACGAGGGCGCCCGCCACGGCGAAGAGGCTGGAGCCGAGCAGGGCGACGCGCGGGCCCCAGCGGTCGATGACGATGCCGACGGGGATCTGGCAGAGCGCGAAGATGAGGAAGAAGGAGGAGGCGACGAGGCCGAGCTGATCGGGGTCGAGACCCAGTTCGCCGGCGAGCGTGGTGGCGATGACGCCGACGGAATTGCGGAAGAACTGGCTGAGCGCGGTGGCGGTGGCGAGCACGGCGACGAGGGCGACGACCGCCGGCCGGGTCAGGCCCGCGGAGCTGGCGCCCCCGCGTTGTTCTTGGTGTGGCACGTCGTCCTCCGGGGCGCGGAAACTGCCTGCCGGGGCGTCGGGACGCAAGGCGCCATCGCACAGGCCTGCGGCCTTTCCGGCGCATGGAACCGGCCGGTGTTGCCGCCCGGCAGCCCCGTGCCTATAGGTCTCACGCCGGCAGGGCGAGGAGACGAGACGTGAGCGCTGTGGATTTCGAGAGCTTCGTGCGTGAACTCGCCCGCCTGTCGGGCGAAGCCATCCTGCCCTTCTTCCGCACCGCCATTGGCGTCGACAACAAGGCCGGCCTCGGCCATTTCGATCCGGTCACCGAGGGCGACCGCGCCGGCGAGGCGGTGATGCGGCAGCTCATCAAGAGCACCTTCCCCGAGCACGGCATCGTCGGCGAGGAACACGGCGACGAGAACGCCGATGCCGAACACGTCTGGATCCTCGACCCGATCGACGGCACCCGCGCCTTCATCGCCGGCATTCCCGTCTGGGGCACGCTGATCGGGCTCGCCCGCCATGGCGTGCCGGTCTTCGGCATGATGCACCAGCCCTTCATCGGCGAGCGCTTCTGGGGCGATGGGGCCGGCGCCCGCTACGAGGGGCCCGCAGGCAGCCGCAGCCTCAGGGTCAGGCCCTGCGCGGGCCTCGAGGCCGCGACCATCATGACGACGTCGCCGCGCCTCTTCGACGCCGAAACCCGCGGCCCCTTCGAGGCCGTGGAGGCGCGCTGCCGCACCTATCGCTACGGCGCAGATTGCTACGCCTATTGCATGCTGGCGGCCGGCCATGTCGATCTCGTGGTGGAGGCCGGCCTCAAGCCCTACGACATCGTCGCGCTGGTGCCGATCATCGAGGGGGCCGGCGGAATCGTCACCACCTGGGACGGCGGGCCGGCGGGCGCGGGCGGGCGCATCATCGCCTCGGGCGACCGGCGGGTGCATGACGAGGCGCTGGCGATCCTCAACGCCTGAGCGTCCAACGCTAGCGTCAGAGGAACGGCATTTCCCCGGGCACGAAGGCGTCGAAGGCGGCCCAGAACTGGCTGCGGATCTCGTCGCGCTCCTGCATCAGCTCGTGCAGGGCGCCGGGCACGACCACCGCGCCGCCTGTCTTCAGCCGGTGGGCGAAGTCCTCCACGCTCGGGGTGTCGACGAGAGGGTCGCGGGCGGCCCCGATCATCAGCATGGGCTGGCGCAGGCCGCGGGTGTAGAGCGGATGGGCGAAGCGGGCTGTGACGGCAAGAGCCTCGCGTACCCAGGCGACCGTCGGCGCGCCGAGGCCGAGCCGGGCATCGGCCTCGGCATAGGCGGCGACGCGGGCGTAGCGCACGGGATCCGAGGTGACGGGATTGCCGGCGAAGGGCTTCAGCGCCACCGGTCGGGCGGAGCCGCCGGGCACGATGGCGCTGCCGAGACCGGCGAGGCTCAGCGCCCGGAGCACCGGGCGGATGAGGGCCGGCCGCCTCACCTGGGCCAGCGCCACCATGGGCGCCGCCAGCACCATCCGGTCGAACCAGGTGCGGCCGGCATGGGCCGCCTCGATGAGGATGGCGCCGCCCATGCTGTGGCCGAGGGCATAGAAGGGCGGCCGGCAATCGGGGAGGCCGACGACGGACATCACCGTCTCGAGGTCGATCTGGTAGTCGGCGAAGCGGCGGGCGTGGCCCTTGCGCCCGTCGGCGAGGAGGCGGCCCGAGCCACCCTGGCCGCGCCAGTCGAAGGCGAGGACGCCGAAGCCGCGCTCGCGCAATTCGTCCACCACCTCGAAATACTTCTCGATGAATTCGGCCCGGCCCTGGCAGATCACCACCGTGCCGCGGCGCGGCGCGCCCGTCGCCTCCCACCGGGCATAGCGGATCGGGATGCGGTCGGCGGTGGTGATGGTGCCGGCCCGCACGCCCGCGGGAACCGGCCTGTCGGGCAGCGCAACGAGATCCATCGGAACCAGGGCTCGCGAACGAGGAAGGCGGGAGCATCACCATGCCCCCGCCTCGCTAACATCGCCTGAACGGTTGCGGATCAGCGCAGGATGCGCATGTCACGGCCGGTATAGGGATCGCGCTCCCAGCCGGGGGGCGGGGGACGGCGCGGGCGGTAGCCACGGTCCTCGTCATAGTAGCGCGGCCGCTCGCGGTAGACCGGGCGCTCGTCGTAATAGCGCCGCGGCGGAGGATCCCGGTAGACGGGCCGGTCGTCGAACGAGCGGCGCGGTCCGTCGCAGCGGCCGGGAATGACCTGGTCGATCATCGAGCCGGTGGTGGAATCGTAGACGCGGACGCGGCGCGGCGGGCCGCAATTGTACTGCACCTGCATGTGGTAGCCGGCGAAGCCTGCGGGGTCGACCGGCGAGGCGGCGGCGAGGTGAGGGGCGGCGATCAGGGCGATCGTCGCGATCAGGGTGTTGCGCATTGTCACCTCCCGGGTGTGGTTGGATACCAGTCTTCTCGATCGCCGCCCGTTCCGCAAGGTCATTGCGGGGAGGGGGCTATGGCTGCCGGCCGCCCGGTCCAGGGGCGCCACGACGTCTCGCGCTGCGGCGCCCGCCGCTCGCCGATCACCCTGAGGCCGATGATTTCGCCATTGCGGGCATCCATCACCAGCCGCAGCTGCTGGCCGTGCCTGTCCTTGCCGTGGGCGAGATAGGTGCTGCCGCGCCTCACCGGCGGCTCGCTGACGGCATAGCCGCGGGCGGTGAGGCGGCCGGTCACGTCGCCGGCGGAGAGGGTGCCCTCGGCGCGGGCGAGGCTGCTGGTGCAGGCGATCACCGCGACGAGGAGGGCCATGCCGGCGGTGCCGGCGAGAGCGCCGAGGGCGAGGCCGGGCAGGAAGGTTGCGCGCGGCGCCCGGCCGGAGAGGCGGAGGGCGCCGGTGGGGAGGGCTGAGGTCGTATGGGCCATGGCGGGTCTGTCCCGGTCCCGGTCTGCCGTGAGGCGAAGGCGGCTGGGAGGCAGGTCCCGGCCATCATGGGAGCGAGATTGCACCCTGCCGGGTGAACCGGTCCGGAAGCCGCCATTCACCCGCTCTTCATCCGTGAGAGCCTCGCGCGACCCCTCTTGCGCGGCCCGGGAGGCGTTCCTAACTCTGGTTCCGTGCAGGCCCGATGTGGCTGCACGCATCGACAGGCCCGGCCGATCAGGCGGGCCTTCCCTCTCTGGTGTCGCTTGAAGGAGGACATCCCATGCGCAGCTTCGATCTTGCTCCGCTCTATCGTTCGACCGTCGGTTTCGACCGCCTCTTCTCCATGCTGGACCAGGCGTCCGGCCTCGAGGCGGCGCCCTCGCCGACTTACCCGCCCTACAATATCGAGCGCACGGGCGAGAACGCCTATCGCATCACCGTCGCCGTCGCTGGCTTCACCGACAAGGACCTCTCCATCGAGGTCAAGGAGCAGGCGCTGACCATCCGCGGCGAGAAGTCGGCCGGCGAGGCCGAGGCGAAGCCCGACTATCTCCACCAGGGCATCGCCGCGCGCGCCTTCGAGCGCCGCTTCCAGCTCGCCGACCACGTCTCGGTGAAGGGCGCCGCCCTGGACCACGGCCTGCTCCATGTCGACCTCGTCCGCGAGATCCCCGAGGCCATGAAGCCCCGGCAGATCGCTATCGGCACGGGCTCCGGCCCCCGCGCGATCGAGGCCACGGCGAACCGCCAGGCCGCCTGACCCGCATCGAACTGACGGCAGGGCCGTCCTCCAACGGCCCCTCCTGAGATGCACGAACGCCCCGGTGAGGCATCACCGGGGCGTTTCGTTTGCGTCGGGTCGGGAGAGAGCGCCGTCAGCTGGAGGGCGGTGGTCAGTTCGATGGCGGAGGCGTGACCTGGCGCACGCCGGGCGTCGTCGTCGGGCCACCGGTCGGCGGCAGCTGTTCGCCGTTGGGGCCGAGGAAGCGGCCGTCGATCAGCACGCCATCGCTCTCGCCGGGCTTCTGCGCCGTCTCGGCCGGGGGCGTCGCCTCGGTCCGCGGCGGCTCTGTTGCGACCGGAGCGGCGGGCACCGCGGAAGGGTCCACCGTCGGAGCCGCAGGTGCGGCCGGCACCGGATCGGGCCCGGCCTGGGGCAGCGCCGCGGAGG
>NZ_JBQVQL010000020.1:0-52539 GCF_052440005.1 Phreatobacter sp. | reverse complement strand
GTGCGGGTTCGCTGGCGCCCTGGCGCGACAGCCCGCGCGCGGCCATCAGACGCTTCGCCTGGACCGCGAGGGCGCCGGCGCGCGGCGCCAGCGTCTTGTCGGACGTGACCGCGGTGCGCAGCACGGCGAGCAGGTCGGATTCCCGGATCGCCGGGTCCGCGCAGGTCCGCGCATCCTCGAGGAGATCGGCGAAGGAGGCATTCCAGGCCGGGTCGTGCAGGCGCCACAGGACGAGCGCGACCACGCTGTCCTCGCTGGTCCTGCCGTCCGGCAGCACGACGTCCAACGACGCAGTCCCCATGATGATGGCACCTGTCACGCAACGGAACGCACGGAATCGTCTGGTCCGTCGAGACGATTGCAACCGCGCCGCGAACCGGTTGCAACAGCCCCGTGACCGTACGGCAGCCTTATCCACAGCGCCCCATGATGCACCGCAGCACCGAAAGATGACTTAACGTCATGTCCGCTGGTCAGGGCGCCCTCGCGGCGCTACTGTTCGCTCATGCCGCCGGGGAGCGGCCGGTCCGGGAGGAGCAGAGCATGGGATTCTTCGATTTCGTGAAGAACGTCGGCAAGAAGCTGGTGGGCGCCAGCGAAGCGCAGGCGGCGCCGGCCCCCGCGCTGACGCAGGAGGTGGCGAGCCACGGCTTCGACACGAGCAAGCTGCAGATCGGCACGAGCGGCAACAACGTGCAGCTGTCGGGCCAGGTGAAGTCGCAGGAAGAGGCCGAGCGCATCATCCTTGCCCTCGGCAACACGGTGGGCGTGGCGCAGGTGGACACCAGCCAGCTCATCGTCGCGGCTGAGACGCCGGCGGCCAAGTTCTACACGGTGAAGAAGGGCGACACGCTCTGGAAGATCGCCGAGACCCACTACGGCAAGGGCGCCGACTATCCGAAGATCGTGGCGGCCAACAATCCGCCGATCGTCAATCCGGACCTCATCCAGCCGGGCTGGGTCCTTCGCATTCCCTGACCTTGCCCTATACTCCCGGACGGGCGGAGGCATCGACGCCTCCGCCGTCACATCGACCGGGAGAACGCCACTGCCCATCCTGACGCGCCGCGGCCTCGCCGCGGCATCCTTGCTCGCGCCGCTTGCGCCCGCCGTCGTTCGGGCGCAGTCATGGCCTTCCGGCACGATCCGGATCGTCGTGCCGTTCCCGCCCGGGGGCTCGGTGGATGCGCTGGCGCGCCTCGCCCAGCCGGTGCTGGAACGCAGCCTCGGCACCGCGGTGATCGTGGAGAACCGGGCAGGGGCCGGCGGCAGCGTCGGCGCCAATGCCGTCGCCAAGGCGCCTCCCGACGGCAACACCTGGCTCTTCGTCTTCGACACCCATGCGGTGAACCCGTCCCTGCTGCCGAACATGCCCTTCGATTCGGTGAAGGACCTCGATCCGGTGATGCTGATCGGCACGGCGCCGATGGTCATCGTCACCCATCCCTCGCAGCCCTACAGGACGCTCGCCGAGGTGGTTCAGGCCGGCAAGGAGCGGGCAGGGGGCGTTCCCTACGGCACCATCGGCAACGGCAGCCTCGGCCATCTCGCGATGACGCTGCTCGCCAAGCGCGCCGGCACCAGCTTCAACCATATCCCCTATCGCGGCGGCGGACCGCTGATCAACGACGCGCTCGGCGGCCATGTGCCGCTGTCCATCGCCTCCGTCGCGGTCCTGGCGTCGCATCTGACCGCCGGCACTCTGCGGCCGATCGTGCAGACCGGCGCCCAGCGGGCCACGACGCTGCCCAACGTGCCGACGGTGGCGGAGAACGGCTTCGCCGGGTTCGAGGCCGAGGCCTGGTGGGGCGTCTTCGCGCCCGCCGGGACCCCGGCGCCCATCGTCGCGCGCTTCCAGGAGGCCCTCGCCGGCGCCTTCCGCGAGCCCGCCACGGCGCGGCAGCTGACGGAAACCCAGCAGATCAAGCTCCTGGCGACCGGTCCGGACGCGCTGAGGGGCTTCTTCGCCGAGCAGATGAAGATCTGGGGCGAGGTGGTCCGCGACAATTCGATCAAGGCGAGCTGATTTTCCGTCCGGGCGCTTGATGGCGGCGGGGAACACCCCTATAACGCCCGCCGCCGCCATGCGGTTCGCTCCCTTCGTCTAGAGGCCTAGGACACCAGCCTTTCACGTTGGGTACACGGGTTCGAATCCCGTAGGGAGCGCCAACTACCTTTTAGTTCTGTTTTGCCAGCCCTGACCCTCGCGGCTTTTTGCCAGCAGACACTTGTCTCAAGGGGAATCGGACCGGCTGCGGTGTAGTTGTTCGTGCTTCCGATTTCTCGCCTCGCGGTTCCTTTGCCGACAAATGCATCGGAGGCCAACCGTTGTCAGCTGACACTAAGCGGTGGCACGAAGCGCAACATCATGCCGGAGCCATACATCGGCGCCGCACCGGGCAGATCTTGTTCGGAGGTCTGGCCTTCACCTCCAGGTGTAGCGTTCCGGATGGCAATATCGATGGCGATTACGCCTTCGCGCCGTGTTGAGGGCCTTGAATTGTCCCCTAAGCGGCCTTTCAGGTCGTCGATTGGTGCGAAATGGATGAGACAACCATTGGCCTGTCGGAGCGTCTTGAAGGCTGGTACGTCCGTTTCGATCACGGAGTAACCCTCGCCGCCGAGGTCGAGGAACGCTGCTGCGTCCCGATCGGGGTGGTCCGACGCAACATAGATCGCCGCGATGCCTGAAGCCTCGTTCGGATGGCTGATGAGTTCGGGGAGCCAGACCCATTCCGGCGCCTGATGCTCACAGACAAAGAACTTGGTGCCAGCGACCGAGACATCGTCCGGCCATCTGACAATGCCGAACCGTGCCACCCCTTTGGCGCCATCCCGTCTTCCGACCTCGCGATCGAAGTAGCCTGGACCGGTCGGGATATGTCCCTGGTCACGAATGCGCGTTGCAGCCTGAGCTGCATCGCGCGACGCAAAAGCGATGGCTTCCACACCGCCGCCGCCCTTCAGAAACCTTCGCGTGCCCTCATTGTAAGGTGTCGGGCGCACGACCCCGAGAAGCTCGATGTACTGGTCACCGAGCATGATCGTGTGGTTTGCGGTGCCCACTTCGTGCGGGTGGTAGCCGCGAGGCGAGAGCGTGAAGCCGAGCGAGGACCAAGTCCTTTCGGCTTCATCGAGATCCGCGACCGTGATGACGATGTGATCGACACCACCGATCGGCCAAGGGCATGGCGAGAAACTCATGGCTCGACGACGATCTTGCCTATGACGGCGCGGCGATCGAGCACCGACATCGCCTCGACGGCGCGTTCGAGAGAAAAGCGTTCGGGATGCAGAACCGGCTTCAAGCGCCCCGACTTGACGAGACCGAGCAGGTCGATGACGTCATTGCGGCTCCAGCCGTTGGAGCCAACGATGTTGAGCTCGAAGGTCCAGATGAAGCGGATGTCCTCTGGCGGATTGTAGCCGGCTGTTGCGCCGCAGGTCAGGAGCCGGCCGTCCCGCTTCATCACCTTGAGCGACTTCGTCCACGTGTCGCCGCCGGTGAAATTGACCACGACGTCGACCCCCTTGCCCTCATCCTGGAAGACGCGGGCGCGACCAAATTTGGCCTGACACACTTTCACGAAGTCTTCTGTTGCGTAGTTGATGCCGAAGTCGGCGCCGAGCTCGGCGAGCCTGGACAGCTTATCGTCAGATGATGCGCAGACCGCGACCGTTGCGCCAGCGTCCTTGGCCAACTGAACGCAGCACGTACCAACCCCGCCAGAGGCGCCGAGGATGAGCACGGTCTCGCCGGCGGTCACCTTGCCGCGGGCAACCATCATCCGATAGGCGGTGCCATAGGCCACGGGGAGGGCTGCGGCTTCGGCGTATCCGACGGCGTCATCGAGCGGCACCAACTGGTGAGCAGGAATCCTCACATATTCGGCAAGACCCCCGTCGTAAGTCTCACCGGTCAGGCCCCCTTTGACGCGGTCAATGGGATCGACGAGGACGCGATCGCCCACCTTGAAGCGCTCAACGTCGGACCCTGTCGCAACGATATCGCCGGCGATGTCGATGCCGATGATGATCGGCATCGGAACCTTGATCCCGGGCATGCCATTGCGGGTGAAGACATCATGATAGTTCAGCGTGCAGGCGCGCACGCGCAGAACCACATCCTCCGGTCCCGGTACCGGGTCGGGCCAATCCGTGTGGAACTTGAAAGCCTCGTTGCCGCCGTGTTGGGTCAGCACCATCGCGCGCATTGTTTTTGCCTCCCCTATCCGGTCTGTGAGCCGTATGTGCCGCGCCCGATGGCGACGAGCGAACCCTTGGCGTCAAAGACATCGATGTCGCAGACGGCGACCGTGCGCCCGAGCCGACGGACGCTCGCCTTGGCCGTCAGCCGTGGCCCCGTTGCAGGTTTGAGGTAGTCGATCCGCAGGTTGATCGTCGGAACACCGCCACCGACCGCTGCCGCCACCGCCAGGTCGCCGATCGTGTCGATGAACGAGGCGATGGGGCCGCCATGGAACTGGCCTGTACCTGCCTGTCGCTCGTGAGCCGCCAGAAGGGGGAGTTCGCCCGTCACAACTCCTGAAGGATCGAGGGTGATCTCCTCCATCCCGAGGGCTGCGATCGCGGGAGAGCTCTGGAACCCGGCAACGATGTTCGCAAAGGCGTTGGTGTCCATTTCAGTGCTCCTCAGGCCAGGGCCTTGTCGGCGCGCTCGCCCCGCGCGCGCCGTTCCTCGGCGATCACCGCGGCCCGCTTTGTCAGGGCGCTGCGATCGGGCTTGTTGGTGGCGGCAAGCGGGATTTCCGGCACGATCTCGACGAAGCGCGGATGGGCAAAAGCCGGTCCGTTTGCGAGCGCAAAGGCCTTGATGTCGGCCTCTTCAATGGTCGTGCCGGGCTTTGCGACGACGAAGGCGAAGGGCAGGGCGCCTTTCACGTCGTCCGGCACAGGGACCACCATGGCCTGATGGACGTGGCCGTGGCGTTCCAAGAGCTTTTCAACTTCGCCCGGCCAGACGTTCTCACCGCCGACCACGAACATGTCGTCGGCTCTGCCGACGAAATAGAAAAACCCGTCCTTGTCGCGCCTCATGATGTCGCCGGAGCGGTACCAGCCCTCACGCAGGGCATCTGCCGTCCGGGCCGGCAGATTATGGTAGCCCTCCATGAGCGATGGATTGCGCATGTAGAGGACGCCTTCGTCAGGCGATGTTCCCTCGCGCAGCTCCATCTCGCTGCCTGCAAGGGGGTAGCCAAGAGCGATCACCGGGCGCGGTGTGCCGTCAGGATGAGGGCCGAACACGACGGGGCCTGCCTCCGTCGTCCCATAGCTGTTCGACAAGATCGCGCCGGGGAAGAGCGCCTCCACCTTGTCGATCAGCGCCTGTGTGAGCGGGGCCGAGCCCATCATCACGCGCTTGACGCTCGATAGGTCAAGGGTTGCGAAGAGGTCCTTCTCGCGGGCACACAGCGCGAGCATCGTTGGTACCGAGGTCAACCAGGTGACCCGATGCCTGGCCACCGCGCGCAGATAGGCCGCCGCATTGAACGAGGGCATCAGGACGAAGCTTGCGCCGGCAACGAGCGCCATCTTGATGCTGAAGGTCGCATTCATGTGGTAGAGCGGCGCCGCGACGATGTACCGATTTTCCGAGATGTCGCCGAAGAGCGTCAGCGACTGGGACAGGCCCCAAAGCTGCGAGTAGTGCGAGAGCAACACGCCTTTGGGCTTACCCGTTGAGCCTGACGTGTAGAGCATCATGCCGACGTCATGCCGGCCCGGCGGAACGGCTTCGAACGGTCCGGGAAGCGCCATCTGGTCGAGAGCGCCTGAGGGCTCCATGTCGAAGGCTGTCAGTCCCGCCGGCACGAGACGCGCGTGGGCAGCGTCATGGAAGACGGCCTTCAGCGACGCGTCAGCAACGATGTACTCGATGACGTTGGTGGCAAGCTTTATCGAGATCGGCACCGTCACCAGGCCGGCGCGCATGGTCGCGAGGAAGGCCACGACATATCGCCACGAATTGAACCCGAGGATTCCGATGCGATCGCCTGTTGCAAACCCCTTGGCAAGGAGACCTCGCGCCAAGGCATTCACGGCGGCATCGAGCTCCGCATAGGTGAGTTCGAACGGGCTTTCGGGATCGGCCACATCGATGATGGCGACTTTGGTCTCGCGACCCTTGATGTCGAAGCATGAGCCGAGATTGCGGGTGAGGAGATCCTGCGGGTCCATTGATCTTGCCTCCTAGGATCGACGCCAGGGCACGAGTGCGCGGTGAGCCGCGCGGGTGAAGGCGCCTGCCAAGGCGCCGAGGACACCCAGCCCGATGATCGCAGCGAACATGACCGAGACGTTCAGATCAGCCGCATAGGTGCGCACGATGTGGCCGAGGCCTTTGGGGCTTGCGATGAATTCGGACACCACGCAGCCAACGAATGCGAGCACGACTGCGACCTGGATGCCGGCCATGACCTGATCGATGGCCCCGGGGAACTTGACGTCCCTGAAGATCCGGAACCGCGATGCGCCGAATGCGCGGTAGAGGTCGATGAGCGCAGGGTTCACGCCGCGGACGCCGACGATGGTGTTCACGAACACGGGGAAGAAACAGAGCAGCGCAACCGTCGCGACCTTCGATGCGATGCCCACTCCGAGATAGACAATAATCAGCGGAGCGATCGCGACCGTCGGCATGGACTGTGTCGCGATGACCAGCGGATAGATGGCCAGCGCGACGGGCCTGATCTCTGCGACGAGTGCTCCAAGAACGATGGCAACGATGACCCCGATCACGAGGCCAATGAGGGTGCCTTGGAGGGTGAAGAGGGCGTGCTCGTAGAGTGTTCCGACAATCCATCCCTGGTACAGCGCCTGGCCAATGGCCGAGAGCGGCGGCAGAACGAATGAAGGAAGGTCAAAGACTCTAATCGCCAACTCCCAGCCGATCGCGCACAGGCAAAGCGTGGCGCAGGTGGCAACCAGGGTCTTGAGGTTGTCTGCGATCATGGCGAGGCGCTCGGAGCAGCCGTCGCGGGCGAACGGTTCCAGAAGACGACGCGCCGATGGATGGTGCGCACGATGGCGTTGAGGCCGACGCCCAGCATCCCCAAGGTGAGGATGGCTGCGAAAACGAGTGGGAGATCAAAGGCGCTCGAGGCGTCCTGGATCAGAAAACCCATGCCGCGCGTCGCGCCGATGAACTCCATGACGACGCACCCGATGAGGGCGAACGAGACGGCGACCTCGAGCCCGGCGAAGATGGTTGGGGCGGCGGTTGGGAGTTTGACATCCAAGAACCGCTGGAGGCGGGAGGCGCCGCTCACCCGCAGGAGGTCGAGAAGGTTGGTATCGGCGGAGCGGAAGCCCACGAGGCCGTTGACGAAGACGGGGAAGAAACAGATCAGGGCGACCAGAATGGTCTTGCCCTGCAGCCCAAAGCCCGCCCACAGGAACACAAGGGGAGCGATCGCGACTTTCGGGATGGCCTGAATGGCGGTGAGCGGCAGGATCAGGAAGCGTTCGACCGGCCGGAACTCTGCGATGAGCGCGGCGAGGACGAGAGCGATCAGTGAGCCCGTCGCATAGCCGACGATGGTCGCCTGCAGGGTAGAGGCGAGATGGCGCCACACGAGCGGGTTCTGGGCGCCTTCGACGAAGGCTGTAAGCACCCGCGCGGGCTGCGGCAGCAAATAGGATGGGATGGCGCCGGTGACCGTACCGATGTGCCAGGCGCCGATCGTCATGGCGAGCGCAATGGCGGGATAGGCAAGTTCCTGGAGCCGTGTTCGCCAGGCGATCATGGATCGCCTGCCTTCGGACGGAATTGGGCACGAAGGTGGCTTGAGAGCGCAACAAAGCGCCGGTCATCGAGTGTTGCGACCGTGCGCGGCCGCGGCAGGTCGATGGCAACCTCTTCGATGACGCGTCCGGGGCGCGGCGACATCACGAGAACCCGATCCGAAAGATAGACGGCCTCCGGGATCGAGTGGGTGATGAAGAGCACGGACTTGGCAGTTGTCGACCAGATGCGCTGGATCTCGTCCATCATGGTCTCGCGCGTCATGGCATCGAGCGCCGCGAAGGGCTCGTCCATGAGGAGCATCGAGGGGTCGTGGATGAGGCCGCGGGCGATCCCGACGCGCTGCTGCATGCCTCCTGAGAGTTCGTGTGGGTAGTGGTTCTCGAACCCTTTGAGCCCGACGAGCTCAAGGAGTGCCAGCGCCTTCGGACGATATTCACTGAGGCTGCGCCCCATGGCGCGAATGGGGACGAGCACGTTGTCGATCACACGGCGCCAGGGCAGGAGGGTTGGCTGCTGGAAGACGATGCCAACGTCCGGTCTTGGGCCTTTGATGGCTTCTCCCGACAGTCGCAGGGTCCCTTGAGAGGGCGCCATCAGGCCAGAGGCTAATCTGAGAAGGGTCGACTTGCCGCAGCCCGACGGGCCGAGGACGGAAACGAACTCTCCGTCCCCGACCTTGAAACTGAGGTCTGAGAGGGCCGTCAGCGGCCCTCTGCTGGTGTCGTAGACGAGCGATACGTTCTCGACTGCGAGACGAGACATGCTGTCCTCAGCGCGCGGCTTTGGCCGTTGCCTCGATAGCGGCTGGATCGATGCCACGATTGATGTCTGCGAGGAGTTCACCTGTCATCAGTCGGGCAAGATCGAGATCGGACCTTTGGATCTGACCTTCTGAACGCATGACGTCGATCAGGCGCTGCCAGGACCCGTCCGGGAACTGGCCGTAGACCGGCGCGCTGCCGGCAGCGAAGTCGTCGATCTGGACGCGATCGGTCATCACGATGCGCGACTGCGTCGCGAGTTCTGCAGCCTCCTGCCCCGCGGGGGGGCGCGAGGAGGGGACGGCTGCCCACCAGCTGCGAGCACAGGCCTCCGGGTTGGCCTTGCAGGCAATCCAGGACTTCACGAGGGCTCGTCCGAACCCGACCGCAAGGCGGGGATTGTCACGCAGTGTCGCCTCGCTTGCGACCCAGCCGTTTGAGAACAGGGTCCGGAAAGCTTCGGGCATCGGCAGACGCCTGATCTTGATCCCTGCGAGCTCCATCCTGAGGTGCTCGCCGACGAAGAGGTTCAGGGCATCGACCTCGCCGGTCTGCATACGGCGCCAGGCTGCTGCGCCGAGGCCGACGGGGAGGACCTCGACATCACGCTGCCAGGTCACGCCTTGGCTCGCGAGCATGGCGCGGGAGAGCGGGAGATTGCCCCATGTGAGGGCACCAACGCCGAGCTTCTTGCCTTTGAGATCTGCGAGAGATCCGATGGGGCTGGCCTCAGGCACCACGAACTCGAAGGTTTGGCTCCGGAGCCAGTTCATGAAGAAGCGAACCGGCATTGGCTCGCCGCGGGCGAGCGCGATAATGGCAAGATCCGGATTGGCATAGCCGAACTGGACCTGACCTGCAGCGATCTGGGGCAGAAGCACTGCTGAACCCGTCACGCCGACGCGTTCGAGCACCATTCCTTCCTCGCGGAAGAAGCCGAGCTGTTCGCCAAAGGTGAACAGGGCGAACTGAACGTTCCACGGGGAGGGAAGGCCGACCACCACGCGCTGTTGGGCGTGTGCGGGGGCCATGGAGATCGCTCCCATTACTCCGAGAGCGGTCGCCGAGAGGATATGACGGAGAAAACGCCTGACCATGGGATCACCAGAGTTCGATTGGGCGGACTTGGGGCAAATTCAGCCCCCAGAGCCTACGACCCGGTGCCGGCAGGACAATCTGCAAGCCTTGCTGTTCTCGCCAGATATTGCTGCGGTGTTCAGACCCGCTCTATCGCCCAGCTTCACGCCAGGCGCGTGGAGGCTTGCCAAAGCGTCGCCTGAACATTTCCCCGAACCGGCTCGCCGAGGCGAAGCCTGTTGAACGGGCAATCTCGGCAATGGGCAAGTTGCTGTTCATGAGCATTTCCCTTGCCTTTGCGAGCCGGTGGCGAACGACCCATTCGTGGGGCGTGTAGCCAGTCGCGGATTTGAATGACCGCGAAAAGTGGAACTTTGACAGGCCGGCGGCATGTGCCATGTCGTCCAGAATGATGCGCCTCTGGCTTTGGGCTTCGACAAACTCCATTGCTCGCCTGATCCGCCAATGCGGCCCCCGGGAATTGTCGATGTCGCGTTCCCCACCTGCCCGCATGAGAGCTGAAATGATGAGCCCGATCGATTGATCGCAATAGAGGTCGTCGAGGTCGTCGACCGCCCGGGCGCTATTGGTATGGGCATCCACCAGCCGGCGGATCAGGATGGCAATGACGGGGTCTTCGGCTGCGAGCTTCGAGCCTTTGACGACGCTGTCTTCGCTTCCAACTCCGGCGCCGTCGAGGAAATCGCGGACCCATTTTCGTGGCACTGCGATGCTGGGGAAACGGTAGTTGGTGTTCCATGCGGCGAACCGGTCGCAAGACCAGGGGATCGCATAGACCGCGCCTGGTTTGATCTTCAAACGCTCGAACCCGTCACCGCGATCGCGCTCCATGATGAAGGGCTTCGAGACATCGAAGATCCCGACGACCAGGTCGTCGAACCCCCTAAGCCACCGGCCTTCCTGTTTTCGGCAGGCGGCGACTGAAATCCAGGTCTGCGAACGGCCAACCGTTGCGTGGGCAACAATGCGATTTGTGTCGCCATAATCGGTCATGGCGTCTTCGAAGAAACGGCCCATAACGAAATCCCGTACGCTGGCTCAAATCGTGAGCAGAGCTCAGGCGGGAGCACGATGACTGACCCCGCCCTATGCATCAACACATTGAGAAGCAGCTTTCATGCCCAACTCGTGAGAAGCCCGAAGAGCTTCCCAACCATTGGGGGCTTGGCTTCGCTCAAGACCGGCAGGTTGCCGTTCGGACCATTCCTCGCGGAGGCTCGCCAGCGAGCCCGGAAAGGCAGGTATTTGGCCGTTTTTTCGATACGAGCTGACCTGCTGCAGCGTCGCTACCGTTCTTGCCGCATTGAGTTCTGGAAGGAGAGGAGGGCGACAACCCGTCACGCCGCCAGACGCAGGATGGCCACGACGTCTGCCGGTGAGGCGATCGGCCGCGGATTGGCCTTCACGAAAGGATTGCTCATCGCGAGCTCCGCGATGCGGTCGAACTGGTCCTCATGTACGCCGACATCCGCCAGACGCCGGGGCTGACCGAGGTCGGCAATCAGCTGCGCCACCGCGGTCGCCGCGTCCGGGGCGTTCGGGTCTACCGCCTCGTGGACCAACCGGTCGCGGCCGCCGACATGGCCGGCGTTCCATGCCATCACGGCTGGCAGCATGATGCAGGATGTGTGGCCATGGGCGACACCCGCGACGGCTCCCAGCTGATGGCCGATCCCATGGCTCGCCCCATAGCGCACCCGGCCTACGCTTTGCGAAGCGAGCCAGACGCCGAACTGGCTCTCCTGCCGGGCAAGAAGGTCGCCTGGGTCTGCCCTGGTCGCACGCAGGCTCCTGCCGAGGAGCCGCAGGGCGTGCAACGCGCAGCCGTCGATGAACGGATTGGCGTCCGGCGACAGGATGGCCTCGACCGCGTGGTCTGTCGCCCGCACGCCGCTCGACAGCCACAGTCCTTCAGGCGTCGCCTGGCAAAGCGCCGGATCAAAAATCACCGTCTCGGCCGGAAACCAGGACGCTGCGAAACCGAACTTGATGCGCGTTTCCGGATCGACCGAGCCGCCGATGGTTCCGAATTCCGCCCCCGACAGCGTCGTCGGTGCGGCGATGTAGCGGGGAGGATCGGAGATCGCCAATGGCTGACCGCCCTTCTGCATCGAGCGGGCGATAAGTCCGTCGCGGCCGTCGATTCCCTCGGCCTGGATGAGCCCTGCGATCTTTACAGCGTCGATCACGCTTCCACCGCCTAGCGCCAGGATCAGGTCCGGACGGAATGCGGCGAGACGCTGAGCGAGTGCGAACACTGAGGGCATCGGCGTGTGGGCAGGGATGGCGTCTTCAACCGCCACCGCATCGAGGTCGCCATGGGCCTTGGCCATCGCTGCCGCGCGCTGGCTCAGCGAACGCGTTGTCACGATAAAGAGCCGGCGGGCCCCGCGCTTGCTCACCTCCTCATATAGCGCAGCGTCAAGATGCTGGCCCCAGGCAACGACCTTCTGATCGAGGAGGGCGAAACGGCCGGCAGGAGGAGGGATTATGGCGGACATGAACGTCTCCATGGCAGGCTAGTTTAAGGGGAGGGCCCCTGGATCGTGGAAGCGGCGACGCCAGCTCGACCGTTTGCGCCAACTTGTGGACCGCTGATCTCTCCTCAATGGTATCGGGCTCGGTGGCGGCGACAATCCCTCGGAGCTGTGGAGCTGCTGGACGCAAGGATGGCCGAGCAGGAGCGGGACATTTCTTTGCCCTTGAAAAAACCGGTGGTAAGGCTTTGGCTGACATGAGATCGCCAGAGCCGCCCCAATGGTAAGCGAGCGCCGCCCCGCCCGAACTGGCTTTACGCTCAAGCAGCTTGCAGAGGTCGCCGGCGTCCATCCGTCTACCGTTTCGCGCGCCCTTGATCCGTTGAAGAATGGTCTCGTCGCGGCAGATGTGGCCGATCGCATTCGCCGGATTGCCGAGGAATATGGCTATCGGCGCAACTCGGTCGCCGCGAGCCTGCGAACCCAGCGCTCGACGCTCGTGGGAGTTCTCGTTCCGGACATCGCCAATCCTGTCTTCTCTCCGATCATTTCGGGCATCACGGAGGTTGTCCGCGGGCAGGGGTTTTCGACCATCGTCGCCGACACGGGCGGTGAAGCCGACAGTGGTCTCAGGCTGGTGGACGAACTGATCGCCAGAAGGGTAGAGGGGCTCGTCCTTGCCAGCGCGACCCGCAACGACCCGGTGCTCAACCATTGCCTTGCCGAGGGCATTCCCGTGGTCCTCGTCAACCGGGCGGATGACCTTGATCGCGCGCCGGCCGTCGTCAGCGACGACATCCTGGGCATGCGGGCTGCCGTTGAGCATCTCTATGGGCTCGGGCATCGGGAGATCGGTTTCGTCGGTGGCCCGGAACGGTTGTCGACCGGCCACCTCCGTCGCATCGGGTTTGAGAAGGGCCTGTCCGATTTCGGATTCGCGTTCCGGCCCGACCTCGCTGTGGAGGCGCGGGCCTACGACATCGAGGCGGGTCAGTCCGCCGCCGCCGACCTGATGCGCCGGCATCCTCGACTGACCGCCATCGTCGCCGGCAACGATCTCCTCGCTCTCGGCACCTGCGCGGCGATCCGGGGGAGGGGCCTGACCTGCCCGGGCGATGTCTCCGTCGTCGGGCACAACGACATGCCTCTGGTGGACCTCGTCGAGCCGTCGCTGACGACGATCCGCATCGGTCCCCGGCAGATGGGCCAGGAGGCCGCCCGGATGCTGTTGGCCCTGATCGACGGCGAGGCCGTCCCGCAGATGCGCGTCGTGCTCCCCTCGACGCTGATTGTCCGCGGCTCCACCGGGGCGCCCAACAAGGCGGCCCAGCGCCGATAAGATGTGCAGGCCTAAGGATTGACACCAGCATGATCTTTATCGCAACCTGCCATTGCAATCGATTGCGGCGCTAAATTTCACGGCTTTCCCGGCAATGTTGGCCGCAGGGGCTTCTTACGGAGGGTGCAATGCTGAAGGTGACGCGACGGACGTTCATTGCCACTTCAGCGGTGGGAGCACTGCACGCCCCCCAGGTCATGGCGCAAACCGACTTCATGGAGCCGGCCCGCATCCGGATGGGTTTTGCGCCCTACATTTCCGCCGGCCCCTATTACATCGCGCAGGCCAAGGGCTATTTCCGCAAGCTCAATATCGAGATTGTGCCGACCAGCCACGTCGACGGGTCGCTGTCGATGCCGGCGCTTGCGGCAGGTGAACTCGACATCACCGGCGCCACCCTCAGCGCTGGTCTGTTCAACCTCATGGCCAAGGGCGCGGGCCTGCGCCTCTTCTTCGAGCGCGGCCGCGAGGCACCGGGCTGGGGCTCGAACTCCATCATGGTGTCCAATGCGATGTGGGAGAAGGGCTTCCGCTCTCTCGACGGCTATAAGCTCGCCAAGGGCGCAAAGATCGGCATCTCGTCGCGCGGCAGTGTCGCCCACTACCTCCATACGGTCGGCCTGGAACGGGCGGGTCTGAAGTTCGACGATGCCGACTGGAACTGGGGAATGTCGCCACAGGTCAGTCTGCCTTTGATGCAGCAGAACCGCATCGACATCCTCAACATGCCGCTGCCGGCCGCCTATGCCGCGCAGAACCGCGGGGTTGGCAAGATCGCGACATGGAGCGACGAGATCGCTCCTGACTTTGTGCTCGCCTGCTCGGTCGCCAGCGAGAAATTCCTCCGCGAGAGGCATTCGGCCGCCGTCCGGTTTTCCATGGCGATCATGCAAGGCAACGCCGAGTTCATGGAAGCGGCTCGCAACGGCACTCCAGAGATCCTGAAGATCATGGCCGAGGGAACGGGGCTGACGCCGGAGGTCATCAACTCGACGCGTCCGCGCTGGACCTTCATGTCGGCCGACGGCCTGCCGAACATGCCGTCGATCGTCGCTCAGCAGCGGTTCTGGCACGAGAAAACCGATCTTCTCCAGCGCATGGTTCCCGAGAACCAGCTGTTCGACGATCGGGCCGTGCGCGAGGCCAGAAAGCGCCTCGACGACAAGAACCCCTTCATCTGACCTGTTGCCGCCTTCCGCCGCGCTGGGAGGCGCGTCTCGTTCATGCAGTTTCAGTCCATTTCCATCGAGGGCCTGTCGCACCGCTTCCTGTCACGCACACGTCCACCGACGACAGCGCTGACCGATGTGACGTGCACGTTTCCGGCAGGGAAGGTGACGGCCATCGTCGGTCCGTCGGGATGCGGCAAGTCGACCCTTCTTCTCATCATGCGCGGCCTGATGAAGGCGAGCCAGGGCGAGATCAGGTTCCTGTACGGTGACGGCGCTGGGCGGGTCACGGCTGGAGCGCCGCCCCGCATGTCGACGGTCTGGCAGTCGTTCAACTTGCTCCCCTGGCGGACCGTTGCCGACAACGTCTCGTTCGGCCTTGAATTGCAGGGAATGGCGAAGGCCGAGCGGCTGGACAAGGCGATGGAGGCCATCCGGCTGGTCGAACTCAGCGGGTTTGAGAACCACTATCCGGGCCAGCTGTCCGGCGGCATGAAGCAGCGCGTTGGCCTTGCCCGGGGCATGGTCATGGCACCCGACGTTCTGTTCCTGGACGAACCCTTCGGGGCGCTCGACGCACAGACGCGCCTTTATCTGCAGGAGCAGCTGTCGACGCTGGTCGAGAAGAGCGCCAAGACCGTGGTCCTCATCACCCACTCCATCGAGGAGGCGATCTTTCTCGCCGACCACGTGATCGTCATGACCGCTCGTCCGGGCAGGATCGCTGCCAGCCTCGAGGTGGACCTTCCTCGCCCCCGGGGCGTCGATATCCAGCATGACAAGCGGTTCGGCGAACTCTTTTCCGAAATCTACGGACTGCTCCGCGACGAAGTGCGCAAGTCGATGCTGAATTGAGGCTTGCGGCGCATGACTGACATCAACAGGACCATAACCTTCGTGACAGACAGCTCAGCGCCCCCCGCGCCGCCGGACGAACGCCTCAAGGACGACACCTGGTGGTATGGCCCGGTGGCGATGGCCTGCTTCCTGGTCTTTTGGGAGCTGTCGGTGATGTACGGCTCGATCCCCGAGCTGTTCCTGCCGCGCCCCTCTGTCGTGGTGGTGACGCTCTACGACCTCTTCGCCACCCGAGGGCTCCTCTACGATCTCGGCATTACACTCTACCGCATCTTCGGCGGCTTCTTCCTCGCGGCCTTCATCGGCATCGGGCTTGGACTTGCAATGGGGATGTCGAAGCGCGTCTACGCGATCGCCGACATTTTCGTGGCGGCGCTCTATCCCGTGCCGAAGATCGCGCTGGTGCCGCTCCTAGTCATCTGGCTCGGCACCGGCAACTCGTTCCAGATCGCCCTGTCGGCTCTCGGCTGCATCTTTCCGATCCTCGTCAACACGATCATCGGGGTCCGGCAATGCGACGAGGGCCTGATCCTCGCCGCCCGTGATCTCGGCGCCAGCCCGCTCCAAATCCAGCGCAAGGTCGTCCTTCCGGCAGCCATCCCCGCCATCTTCGGCGGATTGCGGCTGGCCCTCGGCATCTCGATCATCCTCGTGGTGGCCGCGGAGATGCAGACGGCGCGCTATGGGCTTGGCGCCAAGCTTCAGATGGCAGGCCAGGTGCTGGAGACCGGCCAGGTCTTCGCCATCCTGCTGCTGCTCGCCGTTCTCGGCATCTTCCTGACCAAGGCTCAGGACAGGATCGGCAATCTCGTCAATCGCTGGCGCGCCAACTGACGGCACCGGGCATACCGCATACCCAGCGCCACCGCGGCGCATATCGGAGAAGCATCCCATGAAGCGCACCCTCATCGAGTGCGGCTGGCTCGTGTCCATGGACGACGCGGTCGGCGACCACCGGCATGCCCGCATTCTGGTGGAGGGGAACCGCATCCTTGCCGCCGGCAAGGGCATCGAGGCGGAGGCCGACGAGGTCATCGACGCCCGCGACATGATCGTCATGCCCGGCCTGATCGATGCTCACATCCACACCTGGCAGGCGGGCCTGCGCGCCATCGGATCGGAATGGCTCGGGCCCGACTACCACAAGAACATCCACGCCAATCTCGCGACCCATTACGGACCGGAGGACAACTACCTCGGCAACCTGATCGGCGCTCTCGGGCAGATCGACGGCGGCGTCACCACCATCCTCGACTGGTGTCACAACCTGACCTCGCTCGAACATGCCGAGCGATCGGTCGACGGGCTTGAGGAATCGGGCATTCGCGCCGTCTTCGCCCACGGCACGGCGAAGCCGCCGACGAAGCCGGGCGAGCTCCCCTACACGCACGTTCCTCATCCGCGCGACCGGATCGAGGCGCTGCGCAACGGTCGCTTTGCCTCCGACGATCGGTTGGTCACCCTCGCCATGGCCATCCTCGGCCCGCACTGGGGCACCTACGAGGTCGCCGAGCAGGACCTGAGGCTCGCACGTGAGCTCGACCTCCTCTCGACTTCGCATGCGACGCGCAAGATTCCCGATCAGGTGGCCCCCGGGGGCTATGGGAAGCTTGTCGCCGCCGGCCTCATCGGACCCGACCACAATCTCGTCCACGGCAACTACATCGAGGACGAGGAGCTCAAACCCCTGATCGAAGCCGGCGCTTCCGTCACGGCCACCGTGCTCGTCGAGCTTCATGGCCATGCGGCCGAGCCCGTTACGCTCAGGGTGCGCCGCTTCGGTGGCATGCCGTCCATCGGGATCGACGTCGAGCCCATCGTCACCGGCGAGATGTTCCGCGAGATGCAGGCGGCTCTCCTGCATGCGCGCTGGGCCTCGCTCCGCGACAATGCGGCCGCCGGGCGGCCGCCCTTCCAGACGATCCCGATCCGCTCGCGTGAAGCGCTGACCTGGGCGACGATCGGCAATGCCCGCGCCATCGGCCTTGAGGACCAGATCGGCTCCATCACGCCGGGAAAGAGGGCCGACATCGTGATGCTGCGGGCCAACGATCTCAACCTCTTCCCCGTTCACGACCCGCTTCTGTCCATCACGGACCAGGCCCATGCCGGCAACGTCGACACCGTCATGATCGACGGGGTCATCAAAAAGCGGGGAGGGCGCCGTAGCTTCCCCGATGCGCTGCTGGAGACACGCAAGGGCGAACTCGTCGCCTCGATCGACCGCATCATGCGGGCCGGCAACTTCACGCCGGCCGCGAGCTGACGGCGATGCGTAGGACGTTGCTTAAATGCGGCTGGATCGTCTCGATGGATCCGGCTGTCGGTGATCTCAGGGACGGGGAAATCCTCGTCCACGGCGATCGTATCGCCGCCGTCGGTCGCCAGCTCGGCGCAGAGGTCGACGAGGTGATCGAGGCGCCGGCGATGATCGCCATGCCGGGCCTCGTCAACGCCCATCTCCACACCTGGCAAACGGGCCTGAGGGCGATCGGCTGCGAATGGGCGCACGGGGAATATTTCAAGTATCTCCACGGCGGCATGGCGACCCAGTACGGCCCGGAGGACAACTACCTCGGCAACCTCATCGGCGCGCTGAACCAGATCGACGGCGGCTGCACCACCCTCAACGACTATTGCCACAACATCACGTCGACGGAGCAGGCCGAACGATCGATCGACGCGCTGGAGGAGACCGGCATCCGCGCGGTCTTCACGCTCGGTGCCGGCAAGTTGCCGCCGGAGGGCGAGGCGCGCGAGCCCTTCGAACGGCGGATCAATCCGCGCGAGCGCGTCGCGCACATCCGCGCGCGCCTCGCCGACGACGCCGGTCTCGTCACCATGGCACTGGCGGTGGCCGGGCCGCATTGGGCGGAGATGGAGCCGACGCGGATCAACTTGCGGCTTGCCCGGGAGATGGGGCTGAGATCCTCCTCCCACGCCACCAAGCGTCCTGAACTCGCCATCGATCCACGCGGCTATTATCCTCTGCTCGACGAGGGTCTGATCGGCGCCGATCACAGCGTCGTCCATGGCAATTACCTCTCCGACGACGAGTTGAAGCGGCTCTTCGACGCCGGGGTCACTTTCTGCGCCACGGTCCAGACCGAGCTGCGCGGCTATGCCGGCGATCCCCTCGTCGGACGCGTGCGGGCCCTCGGCGGCACGCCCTCTCTCGGGGTGGACGTCGAGCCGCGCGTGTCCGGCGAAATGTTCCGCGAGATGCACGTCGCGCTGCTCTATGCGCTGTCCGTCTGCCAGCGCGAGAATGCCCGCGATGCAAAGCCCCCGTTCAGCACGGTTCCGATCCGCTCACGCGAGGCGCTCGCCTGGGCGACGATCGGCGGCGCCGAGGCGCTCGGACTGCAAGATCGCATTGGAACGCTGACGCCGGGAAAGAAGGCCGACATCGTCCTCCTCGATGGTGACGACCTCAACCTCTTCCCCGTCCACGATCCCGTCCTGTCGATCGTCGAGCAAGCCAATGCCGGCAACGTCGATACGGTCCTCATCGACGGCGTCATCCGCAAACGCAACAAGGCCCTTGTGTTCCCGCCGGACGTCAGACGGCGCCGCATGGAGCAATTGGCAGCCTCGGTCGCGCGGATCATGGACGAGGCCTCCTACGTGCCCTTCGGCCGCTGAGACGATGGACGCGGCCAGGCACACCCTCATCCGCTGCGGCTGGCTCGTCACCGGCGCCAACGAGCCAGCATTGCGCGGCGGCGAACTGATCATCCGGGGCGACAGCATCGTCGCCGTCGGGCAGCGGCTCGAGCAGCCGTGCGAGGAGGTCATCGACGCCGGGCGGATGATCGTCATGCCTGGCCTCGTGAACATGCATCTCCACACGTTCCAGACAGGCTTTCGCGCCATCGGGTCAGAGTGGCTCGCCCCGGACTATTTCCGGCTGTTCTACGGCGATATCGCCACGCGTTTTACGCCCGAGGACAATTACCTCGGCACACTGTTCGGGGCGCTCGGCCAGATCAGTGCCGGGGTCACGACACTCGCCGACTATTCACACAACCTGCGCACCCTCGAACAGGCCGAGCGCTCGGTCGATGCCCTCAGCGATTCAGGCATTCGGGCGGTCTTCATCCATGGCGACGGGCTGCGGGAGCCGGTGTCGCCCGGCGCCATGCCGGCCCGGCGCCTGCACCCGCGCGACCGTGTCGAGGCTCTGCGCCGGAGCCGGTTCTCCGGGCCCGGCCGCGTCACGCTCGCCCTCGGGATCGCCGGTCCGCACTGGGCGGATTGGGAGGCAAGCCTCCACAATGTCCGCCTCGCCCGCGATCTCGGCCTCATCGTCTCCTCACACGTCACGCGTGCCCACAAGGATGCGGTCGTTCCCGACGGCTATGATCGCCTCGCGGCACTCGGCCTGCTCGGACCCGACCACAATCTGGTCCACTGCAATCATCTGACGCGGGACGAGGTGTGCCGGCTCCTCGATGCCGGCTGCACCGTCACAGCGACCACCAGCAACGAGTTCCACGACTATCCGACCGACTCGGTTGTGCGGAAGGTGATGGATCACGGGCACCGGCCATCGCTCGGTGTCGACGTCGAAGCCATGGTGTCGGGAGATCTCTGGCGAGAGATGCAGACGGCGCTGCTGTTCGCCCGCAACGAGGGGCTGCGATCGGGGCGACGCGACGCCATGATCGCGTCCCGCTCGGCTCTCGGCTGGGTCACGACGGCAGGAGCCGAGGCGCTCGGAATGGCTACAGCAATCGGCAGGCTGCAGCCCGGCATGAAGGCGGATCTCATCATGCTGCGGGCCGACGACCTCAACCTCTTCCCCGTCCACGATCCGATCGCGTCGCTGGTCGAGCAGGCTCACGCAGGCAACGTCGATACGGTGATCATCGATGGCATCACGCGCAAGCGGGACGGGCGCATGCTGGCCGAGCAGGGGTGGCTCACGTCCATGGGAGAGCGCCTGGTGGAGTCGGTTGCGCGACTGAGACGAGAGGCCTTCCCAGGCGAGGCGGCATCTCCCGCGGCCACACGACACTAGCCGCCGAAAGGCACATGTTCATTGACGAATGCAATCGATTGCATTAGCGTTTTTATCGGGAGTCGATAATGATCATTGAGCGGCAGGAGCAGGTGACGGACGCCGTTCTGGCAGCCATGTCGGACACAGGCAATCCGCGTCTCGCCGTCATCATGAACTCCCTCGTCCGCCACCTCCACGACTTTGTCCGTGAGGTGCAATTGACCGAGCCCGAGTTCGAGCAGGCGATCGGGGCCGTGGTCGCGCTGGGGCAACTGACGACCGCAACGCATAACGAGGTCGTGCTCGCCGCAGATGTCATCGGGCTCTCGACGCTCGTCTGCCTGATGAACAACGGACCGGCGGGCAATACCGAAACGGCAGCCGCGCTGCTCGGCCCGTTCTGGCGCATGAATTCGCCTGTGACCCGGAATGGCGACAGCATCGTGCGCTCGCCAACCCCCGGCGAAAATCTCGCGGTTCGATGCGCGGTGAGGGACGTCAACGGCGCACCGGTGGCGGGGGCGGTTGTGGACGTGTGGCAGGCCTCGCCCGTCGGCATGTACGAGAACCAGGACCCTGACCAGGCGGATATGAACCTGCGGGGACAGTTCACCACCGATGCGGAAGGGCGGTTCTGGTTCTCCTCCGTGAAACCGGCAGGCTACCCGGTTCCGACGCACGGGATCGTCGGCACGCTGCTCGCCGCCCAGAAGCGTGCGCCGCTTCGTCCGGCCCACATCCATTTCCTGATTTACAAGCCCGGTTTTAAGACGCTCGTGTCGCAGATCTTCGTCGACGACGAGCAGCAGCTGCAATCGGATGTGGTGTTTGGGGTTACCCGATCGCTCGTCGGCAAGCTCGACCGCGGCGCTGACGGACTCTCCCTGGCCCATGACTTTGTTCTCGCCCCCGGCGAGGCCATCCTTCCAACCCCCCCCATTTCCTGAGGTGACGATGTCTGGCCGGCTCGCCGATAAGGTCGTAGTAGTTATTGGAGGCTCAGGAGGCATCGGCGGCGCGACGGCCAAAGCCCTCGCGGCAGAAGGCGCTCGCGTGGTCGTAACCTTCCGGCGAGGTAAGGCCAGCGCCCAAGCGGTAGTCGCTTCGCTGCCAGCTGGCGGGCATCTGTGTCTGCCGGCCGAACTCGGCGACAGCGCGTCTCTTGCCGATCTTGCCGCCCGCGTCGAGCAGGAGACCGGCGGCGCGGACATCCTGATCAATACCGGTGGTTTCACGCAGCCTGTTCCCGCTGCCGATCTCCACGCCCTGACCGACGATCTGATCGATGAAATCTTCCAGATCAACTGGCGGGGCCAGTTTGCCGCTATCCGTGCCTTCCGCGGCCAGCTTGCAAGGCGGGGTGACGGGCTGATCGTCAATGTCTCGTCCATTGCGGCCTTCAACGGCGTCGGTTCCAACATCGCCTATGCGGCGGTGAAGGCAGCAACCGACACAATGACCAAGTCATTGGCCCGCGCACTTGCCCCGGCAATTCGGGTGATGGGGGTGTCGCCGGGCGTAGTCGCCACCGACTTCGTCGCGGGCCGGGGACCGGAGCAACTGGCAAGGATCGCTCCGACAATTCCGCTCCAGCGTGTCGCGAGTGCCGAGGATGTCGCCCGGGCGATCGTCGCCTGCGCCACGCACCTTACCTATTCGACCGGATCGCTCGTCGTCGTCGACGGCGGCCGCGCGCTCTAGCTGCGAGGGAATGTGACCATGCGGTCCATGCGAGACAAGGTTGTCATCACCTGCGCGGTGACGGGAAACCTGACCACCCCGGACCAGACCCCCCATTTGCCGATCACGCCGGAAGAGATTGCGGAGGCCTGTCTCGGGGCGGCCGAAGCGGGTGCGGCCGTCGTCCATATCCACGTCCGAGATCCCGCGACCGGCCGGCCGTCGATGGAGCTTCAGTATTACGAGGAGGTCGTGGACCGGATCCGGACGCGAAACCCTCAACTGATCCTCAATCTGACGACAGGGCCGGGGGGGCGGTTCGTACCGTCCGAGGACGATCCGAAGGTCGCGGGGCCAGGCACGACGCTGGTCGCCCCGGAAAAGCGTGTCGAGCACATCGCCAAGATCCGCCCCGACATCTGCACGCTCGACCTCAACACCATGAACTCGGGCGGACAGGTGGTGATCAACACCCCCGGCAATGTCCGCAAGATGGCCAAGGTCATGCGCGAGGCGGGGGTGAAGCCAGAAATCGAACTGTTCGACTCGGGCGACATTGCGCTGATGCACGACCTGATCCGCGACGGCACGCTCGAGGCGCCTTGCATCGCCTCCTTTGTCCTTGGCGTGAAGTACGGCTTCCAGCCGAGCGCCGAGACCGTTCTCTATGCCCGCAACCTCTTGCCTGCCGGCACCGAGTTCACGGCGATCGGTATCGGGCGATCGACCTTTCCCATGGTGGCTCAATCGGTCCTGGCGGGTGGCCATGCCCGCACGGGCCTCGAGGACGGGGTCTACCTCTCGCGCGGGGAGCTTGCACCCTCCAACGCGGCGATGGTCGAGAAGGCACGCCGCATCATCGAGGAACTCGGCGTATCCGTCGCAAGCCCCGACGAGGCGCGAGAGATCTTCCAACTTCCCTCGAGAGGGGCGTGATCGCGGCCATGACGTCGATGACCATTGAGGAGAGGGCAGGGGTCGAGGATACGGCGATGCGCCGTGTTCGCCTGCTCGAGAAGGCCGCATCGATCGAGCTGGTGGCGCCTGCCGTGCAGCGTGTCGGGCGGTTGCGCCCCGCCGCAGGGGAGGTTCTCGTCGAGATCCGTGCCGCGGCGGTGAACCCGTCCGACGCCAAGGCGGCCATCGGGATGATGCCCTACGCCGTTTTTCCCCGAACCCCAGGACGTGACTTTGCCGGGATCGTGGTCGAGGGAGACGCTTCCATGATCGGCAAGGAGGTCTTCGGCTCCTCCGGCGATCTCGGCATCCGCCGAGACGGCACCCATGCGAGCCACCTCCTGGTGGAGGAGGACGGTGTCGTCGAGAAACCCGCCGCCCTCGACCTTGTGGCCGCGAGCGGGATCGGAGTTCCCTTCGTCACGGCCCAGGAGGGATTCAGGCGAACAGGCGTACCGACACCGGGCGAAACGATCGCCATCTTCGGGATCAACGGCAAGGTTGGCCAGGCCGCCGCCCAGATCGCCGCCTGGTGCGGCGCGCGGGTCATCGGCATTGCCCGCAAACGCGAGCCCTACGCCGGCTACACGAGCGGCTCGGTCGAGGTGATCGACGCAAGCGCATGCGACGCCGCGACTGCGATCCGCGAGACGACCGGCGGAAAAGGCGCCGACATCGTCTTCAACACGGTCGGCGAGCCCTATCATGAGGCTGCGACCAAGGCGCTTGCCGTGCGTGGGCGGATGATCATCATCGCCTCGGTCAAACAGCCGGTGTCGTTCGATCTCTTCAGCTTCTACCGTGGCCGGCACACCTATGTGGGGATCGATACGCTTGCGCTGTCGACCCCTGCCACGGCGCAGGTGTTGCGCGAGTTGCTTACCGGCCTCGTCTCTGGACACTTGCGGCCGTTCGACGTCCACCCGGAAGCGATCTTCCCTCTGGACCGGGCGCGCGAAGCCTATGCGGCCGTGCTCGGCTCGACCCGCAATCGCATTTTCCTCGTGCCCTAGGGACGCGTCATGCACGTCAACCGGTTCGCCGATCTTCGCCCGTACCAATCGCCCGGTCATCGCGACATGCGGATGCTGCGCATGCAGGGCAGGGAGGCAGGACCCTCGGACGTAATGTGGCTTGGCGTGTCGCAGATCCTGCCCGGCGGCGGGATCGACCCCTCCGCCTCGCCCGAAGAGAAATTCTACGTCGTGCTGGAGGGCTCGCTGGTTATCGAAACTCCCGACGGCACTGTGGAGCTTGGACCCTGGGACAGTTGCAGGATTGCCCCGGACGAAACCCGCAGCCTAAAGAACGTCACCAATCGGACTGTGACCGTGCTGCTGGCGATGCCGCTCCCGAAAAAATGAGCCGCCAGTGCCGGCGCTACTCTTCGCTTTCATCCCGGGCTGCAAACACCGGCGTCGCCCCATATGAGCTTGTCCGGTGACGGGCAGGGACTGGATTCACATACCCGCCGGAGCAGCCAGACGCGCCTCGATTGAGGCGCGAAGCATCCTGCCGTCCGACTGCGTCGCGCTTACCCCTTGATTTCACCGGCGCCATAAATGGACTACGGCCGACGCATCCTGGTGACTGCAGTTCTCGCGGTTTGCTCGGTGGGTTGCTGAGGTCAGGCGGAACGTCGCGTTTCGAACGATGAGCGACTAGTCCGAGGCACATTGCCAGTTGGAGCGCCATGAGCTCACCGGAGCCCCCCCCGCTTGCCAGGAAGTTGTGACGCATTGCGCCGATGCGCCACCTACGCACTGCGGAACTCGCCCGATCATCGGCGACATATGTGAAGCGGCCCCCTGAAGCAGGGCGCCGCGGCCGGATAGCTGCTGCCTTCCGAAATCGACATTCAAGAGTGTCATTGGAGAGCCGATCCGATGAAATTCTCCCACTTAGTGGGAGAAGTGAACGTTCTGTTTGACGGCGAGATGCCTCCCGGTCCTTCTCGGGCTCCGGAGACGCAGATGACCGTGCACAATGTTTTTGACGCCCTGAACGGCTCCCGGATGACGCGGAGCTACATCGAGAAGGCGCTTTCGGGCGGCCTTTCGGCCGCTCAGCTGACCGTCAACAACTACTCCACGATCCGGCCCTATCCGACACTCGCAGAGGCCCTCGGCGAGCTCTCGGCGATCCGAACTCATTTCGCGGGGCTCGACGACGTCGCCCTCGTGGTCGAACGCGCAGAGGACTTCGACCGCGCAAGCGACTCTGGCCGGCTCGCCGTGGTGCTCGGCTATCAGAATGTGCCTGATCTTGCGGGTGATTTGCGCATTCTCGCCTGCCTTGCCGATCTCGGGATCCGCTGCATCCAGATCGCCCACAATCGGGCAGGACCTTACGCCGCGGGCTGCGCCGACCCGGCGGACAAGGGGCTGACGTCTGCTGGCCGTGACCTTATCCGCGAGCTTAACAGATTGCGCATCGTCATCGACCTTTCCCATACCGGTGAACGAAGCACGATTGAGGCGCTGCAGCTATCTTCCTCGCCCGTCTGTATCACCCACGCCAATTCCCGCGCCGTCTGCGACAACGTCCGCAACAAGTCGGACGCCGTGCTGGATGCGCTGAAGGTCAACGGTGGAGTGCTCGGTCTCTGTTACCTGCCGCCCATGGTTCGTATGGGCGGCGGTGCACCCGCGGCCGCGGACGTCCTCGCCCACGTGCTCCATGTGAGGGACCGTCTTGGCCCCGGCTTCATCGGCATCGGGTCCGACTTCATCGAGGATCAGCCCGCCGAGCGGTACCAGGAATTCCTGCGTCACCCCGAAGTCTATGGGACTTGGCCATGGCGCTTTCCCATCGCCGATCTCGATGCCCAGCAGGACTTCATTTTCTCGCTCGCCGACCACGGCTTCTCCGTCGAGGACATGGCCGCCTTTGCCGGCGGAAATTTTCTCCGAGCCTTCCGGCAAGTGATCCAGTGACCCGAAAGGATAAAGACATGACGGCTGAAACCGCTCCCGACGGGCGTCCTTTGACGGGCAAGGTGCCAAGCGACGCTATCCGCTTGTTTGATCTTCCCGTTGTCGATCCCGCCCTTATCGCGGGCTTCCTTGCCCTCGGCGACCTCTCCAGCACCGTCTCGGACGCCATGGACGAGCTCGGCCTCAACGGGGTGGTGCCGGCCTCGCGGCTCAAGCCCACTATTCCCGGGTCGCGTGTGGTCGGTCCTGCCCTGACCCTGCGCAACATCGAGCAGCCTGTCCACGCCTACAAGGGCGCCCAGGACCGCGTGTCGCGTCTCGCCGAGATCGAGGCCCACAACCTTGCCAAGTCGGGTGACGTCCTGGTGATCGAAGGGATCGCCGACATCTCCAACATGGGCGGCATCTCCTCGACCATCGCCAAGCGGCAGGGCGAGGCGGCGGCGATCGTCGACGGCGGCATCCGCGACGTCGCGGAGTCGGTTTTGATCGGTTTCCCCCGCTGGGCGAGCTCGGTGAGCCCGATCACCGGCAAGTGGCGCATTCAGACCGTCGAGATCAACGGCCCGATCCACATCTGCGGTGTGCCCGTCCGCCCTGGCGACATTGTGGTGGCAGATGACGACGGGGTCTGTTTCGTGCCGCTCGCAGAAGCTGCCCGCGTGCTGAAGCGTGCCACGGAAATTCGTGACGGCGAGAGCCGCCGCTACGAGGAGATCCGTGCGGGGGTTTCCGTGCCGGATCTCGCTCAGCGCACCTACGTCTACAAGTTCAAGGAATAAGCACGCAGGCCGGTTCACTGGCGATGCGACAGACTGGAGGAACGCCCATGCTCAACCGCCGACTTCTCATCGCCGGCGCGCTCGCCGCCCCGGCCGTCGCCGCCCGGGCCAACACCTGGCCGCAGCGCCCGATCCGGTTCGTCGTTCCGCTCGCCGCCGGTGGCGGCGTTGACATGATGGCCCGAATTCTCGCCGAACAGTTGGACAAGGCTCTGGGTCAGCCAGTCGTCGTGGAAAATCTTGTCGGCGCGGGCGGCACGATTGCCGCTGCCAACGTCTCGCGATCCGACCCGGATGGTTACGTCTTCATCTTCCAATCGGTCTCCTCGGCGGTGATCAACGCGCTGACCTACAAGAACTTGAGCTACGATCCCGTCGGCGGTTTCGCGGCCGTCTCCCTGTTTGCGCGTTTTCCCCTGGTCATGGCGACCTATCCGGACCTACCGGCTGCCGATCTGAAGAGCCTCATCGAGACGCTCAAGGCGGAGCCGACGAAATACTCCTACGGAAGTTCAGGGGTCGGGACCGTCACCCATGTGGCGGGGGAGTTGTTCAATTCCCTGACCGGGGCCAAACTGGTTCACGTGCCCTACCGCGGCAATTCCGCCGTGCTCAATGATCTTCTGACCGGGCGTGTCGCCTTCACCTTCGACGGCATCGCGCCGCTCCTCCCGCACATCCAGGCGGGCAAGCTCCGTGCGCTGGGGGTCACGACGGCCGAACGATCTCCGGCGCTGAAGGATGTACCCGCTATGAAGGAGATCATCCCGGGGTACGAATTGCCGTTCTGGACCGGTCTCTACGCACCGGCGCGAACACCGTCCGAGATCATCACCCGGGTCTCGGCGGAGGTCGCGAAGATCGCCGCGAATCCGGCGGTGAGTTCGCGGCTGGCGTCGCTCGGCGTGGAGGCAGTCGGCATGCCGGCCGAGCTGTTTGACGCCTATTGGCGTCAGCAGCTGGACTATTACCGGGCCATCGTCGGCCAGAGCAACATCAGCCTCGGCCAATGAGGCCGGGCTCCCGCGCGAGACGGCGCTCAAGCATCTGGCAGGCTTTGACGAGCACCGCCGTCACCTTGGCACGATGCTCCTCAGTCATCCGTTCTTGCGTCGCTCCGACGCTGATAGCGGCAACCGCTTTGCCGCTCGGGTCCTGAATGACCCGGCCAACGCCTCGCACCGGAGCAATGACCAGGCCCTCGCTGAATGCGACGCCTGTGGCGCGCGCCTCCTGCACGGCGTTCGTCACCGCGCGTTCCGTTGCGCCGGGAAACCGGCGGAGGCGGGACCGATTAGCCCGTCGCACGGCCTCGTCGTCCGCCGGATTCATATGGGCCAAGAGCGCGATGCCGGCCGCGCCCACCCCGAGGGGGCGGCGCGTGCCGATTTCTCCGGTCAGCGCCTTGATGGGGTAGGGGCCCATCTCGCGCGCGATGCAGACGATGTCGTTTCCGGAGCGCACCATGAGATAGGCGGTGTCCCCGGTCGCGAGCGCCAAGGCACGCAGGGCATCCTGCGCCAGATGACGCAGTTCGGCCATGCCCGCGGGCGCCGAGACCGAGAGGATGGATATTTCGGAACCGACGAAATAGCGCCGGCTTGCCCGGTCGTATCGGACGAAGTCGTTGCGAGCGAGCGTCTGCGCAATGCGATGGGCCGTCGAGCGGGCAAGACCTGTTTCGGTCTCGATGTCGATCAGCCGGCGACCGAAGACGCCGCTCGCGGCGATGACGCGAAGGATGCGCAGTCCCCGCTCCAGGCTCTGTGCTCCGTCGCTCTCGTGCATGGGATCCTTGTGAAGGTGAGGGCGGTCCGTTCCCCGCTATCCCGCTTCGTTCGACCGGATGATCCACAGGATCCTGGCCTCGCCGTCCGCGAGGTTGCGGAACCAGTGCGGCCGGCGGCTGTCGAACTGGAATGCATCGCCCGGCTGGAGAATGTGAATCTGGTCGTCGATCTTCAGCTCAAAGCGGCCCTGCAGCACGTAGCCGCCCTTCTGGCCGTTCCGTCTCCAGGGATCCGGTCCCGAGCCGCCGCCGGGCTCGATGGTCAGCATCAGCATCTCCATCTCGGAATGGCCGGGAGGCGAGAGCAGTTCCTTCGTCAACCCGGTCTTGCTGAAGGCGAGGGTCGAGCGCTGGCCGGCGCGGGTAATGGTGCCTTCCTCGATCGACCGGTCCGTCTGCGCTTCGAAGAAGCTCGCCAGCGGTACGCCGAGCGCAACCCGCAGGCGGTCGAGCAGCTTCAGCGAAGGAGACGTCTTTCCCCGTTCGATGTGGCTGAGCATGCCGACGGAGATCTGGCTGCGCGCCGAGAGCGTCGCCAGGGTGAGGTCGCGCTCGACGCGCAGATTGCGAATCCTCTCGCCGAGGCCAACCAGCGTGCTGCTGTCGAGTTCGTCGGTGCCGTCGGACATTCCAGGGCCATCGGAAAGGGCAGGGGGCGATGATCGCCTTATACGCCGATTGAAAATTCTAAGCGAGACCCTGCAGGTGAAGTCCGCCCAACTTATACTGCAGTGATAATGTCAGACTGTCCCCGACTTGGCTAGTTCGATCTCAGAAGCGTCATTTTCCAAGCTAATGCCGCGCTTAAGGAGGAAAAATACCGCAAAATCCCCTGCTTGCTGGTCGCCCCAGCGCGCACCGCATTGCTGCCCATTGAAAAAAGCACTTCGATAATTTCAATCATGATGAAACGCTCAGGTCCTGCCCGCAAGGGCTGTCTCACGACCGGGGAACGGCCATGGATCATCTCGTCACGTCGCGCAGGCTCTTCAACGGCCTCCTTCTCGGCACCGCCTTCGGCGCCCTCCTTCCCACGTCGCAGGCCCTCGCCAACCCGCAGCCCGGCGGCACGCTGACCATCACCACGACCCCCGAGCCGGCCATCATCACCAATGCCCTGAGCTCGGCGCCGACGACCGCCGAACTCGCGACGAAGATCTTTGACGGCCTGCTGGAATACGATCTCGAGCTGAAGCCGAAGCCGTCCCTCGCCGAGAGCTGGACGATCAGCCCGGACGGCAAGACCATCACCTTCAAGCTGCGCCAGGGCGTGACCTGGCACGACGGCAAGCCCTTCACTTCGGCGGACGTGCAGTTCGCGCTGATGGAGGTGGTCAAGAAGTTCCACCCGCGTGGTCAGGGCAATCTCGGTCCGGTCCAGTCCATCGACACGCCGGACGCGCATACGGCCGTGTTCAACCTCGCTCATCCCTATCCGCCGCTGATGATGGGCCTGTCGAGCCTCGAGTCACCCATCGTGCCGCGGCACATCTACGAGGGCACCGACTTCCGCAACAACCCCGCGGTGAACGCCCCGATCGGCACCGGCCCCTTCAAGTTCGCACGCTGGGAGAAGGGCAACTTCATCCAGCTCGACAAGAACGAGAACTACTGGCGCCCTGGGCGTCCCTATCTCGACCGCCTCATCATTCGCTTCATCGCGGACTCGGCCACCCGCGCGGCCGGCATCGAGCGCGGCGAGATCGACGTCGCGACCTTCGGCACGATCAACCCGGTCGAGATGCGCCGTCTGGAGACGCTGCCGCACCTCGCCATCGCCAAGGGCGGCTATGAGGCCATCGCCCCCGTCATGATGCTGGAGCTCAACGTCCAGAAGCCGCCGTTCGACGACAAGCGGGTGCGTCTCGCCGTCGCCTACGCCCTCGACCGGAACTTCATCACCCGGGCCATCTGGCACGGCTTCGGTAAGCCGGCGGTCGGCCCGATCTCCTCCTTCATGAAGGGCAATGGCGCCTTCACCGACCAGAACATCCTGCGCTTCGACGTGCGCGATCGCCTGGACATCGCCAACCGCCTGCTCGACGAGGCCGGACTGAAGCGCGGCGCCAACGGCATGCGCGTCAAGATTTTCCACGACCCCGCTCCGTTCGGCGAGGACTGGCGCCGCATGGGCGAGTACATCAAGCAGGCGCTCGCCCGCGTCGGCATCGACGTGGAACTGCGCAACCGCGACTATCCCTCCTTCGTGCGTCTCGTTCATAACGAGTACGACTTCAACATGACCTCGACCTGGTCGATCGGCATGGCCGATCCGACGCTCGGCGTGCAGCGCCAGACCTGGTCCAGGACCATCAACCGCGCCGTGCCCTTCGGCAACGTCTCGCAGTATCGCAACCCCGAGGTCGACACGCTCTGGGAAGCTGCGCAGACGGAGATCGACCCCACGAAGCGCAACCAGATCTTCCACAAGCTGCAGGAGCTTCTGGTCGCCGACAGCCCGATCATCTGGCTGATGGAGATGGATCTGGTCGCCGTGCAGAACAAGCGCGTCAAGGACCTGATCACCTCGCCGCTCGGCCTGCGCGGCGGGCTCTATGAGACGTGGATCCAGCGCTGACGCTGACAGGATGCGGGAGCCGGCCGTTCTGGCCGGCTCCCGCCCGTTCTCCCAGAGGTTCAAGGCATGTGGTTCGCCCGTGGCAGATACATTCTCGAGCGGCTGGTTCGAGGTCTGCCGATCATCCTCGCCATCGTCGTGGTCAATTTCTTCCTCATCCGCCTCGCGCCCGGTGACGCCGCCCAGGTGATCGCCGGCGAGGCCGGGGCGGCGAGCGAGGAATACATGGCGCAGATCCGCCGCCAGTTCGGCCTGGATCAGCCGCTCTACATTCAGTTCCTCAGCTACATGAAGAACATCGTCACCTTCGACCTCGGCTATTCGTTCCGCCATGGCCGCGAGGTGTCGTCGCTCATTTTCGACAGGCTGGGGGCCACCGCGATCCTGATGGGCGCCGCGATGGTGATCTCGGTTACGCTGGGGACGCTACTGGGCGCCATCGCCGCCATGCGCGACCGCACTATCATCAGCCATGTCATCGTGATCTTTGCTGTCGTGTCCTACGCCACGCCGCTGTTCTGGGTGGGACTGATGCTGATCATCGTCTTCGCCATCCAGCTCGGCTGGTTCCCCACGAGCGGGATTATCACCGTCGGCGCCGACTATACGGGCCTGCGTGCGGTGCTCGACGTGCTGCACCATCTCGTCCTGCCGGCGGTGGCGCTCTCCTGCTTTTACATGGCGCTCTATGCCCGCCTGATGCGCGCCTCCATGCTGGAGACGCTGGGCCAGGACTATATCCGCACGGCGCGGGCGAAGGGCCTCGGCGACCGCAGCATCCTGCTGGTCCATGCCCTGCGCAACGCGGTACTGCCGGTCCTCACCATGGCTGGCGTCCAGGTCTCCGGCATGCTCGGCGGTTCGGTGATCGTGGAATCGGTGTTCGGCTGGCCTGGCCTCGGGCTGCTGGCCTTCGAGTCCTTGTTCGCCCGCGACATCAACCTGCTTCTCGGGATCTTCTTCCTGTCCTCGATCCTCGTTGTTGTCACCAATGCGGTCGTCGACGTGATCTACACCATCGTCGATCCGCGCATCGCGTTGAACACGGGGCGCACCCATGGCTAATGCCTTCGCTCAGCAGCGCAGCGTCCTGCGCCGTGTAGCCTCCAACCCCTCCGGGGCCATCGGCCTGACGCTGCTCGCCTGCATCGTCCTCATGGCGATCGCCGCGCCCTGGCTCTATCCCGACGGGCCCTTCGAGATGGTCGGCATGCCGTTCAGCCCGCCGCTCGGCGAGTATCTGCTGGGCACCGACATGCTCGGCCGCGACATCGCCGCCGGCATCGCCTACGGAGCGCGCATCTCGCTGCTGGTTGGCGGTGTCGCCACGCTCTTCATCGTGGTGCTGGGAACCCTCGTTGGCGGGCTCGCCGGCTACTACGGCGGCCGCATCGATTCCGCCGTCATGCGCGTCACCGAGTTCTTCCAGACCATCCCGACCTTCATCGGCGCCATTGTCATCGTCGCGATTCTCGGCGCGACGTTGCCGAACGTCATCGGCGCCATCGCCATCGTCTCGTGGGCGCCGCTCGCGCGCCTCGTCCGGGCCGAGGTGATCAGCGTCAAGAGCCGCGAGTTTGTCGCCGCCAGCGTCGCGATCGGTCTCAGCGACCTGCGCATCATGCTGGTGCAGATCCTGCCGAACGTGCTTTCCACGATCGTGGTGGCCGGCTCGCTGATGGTGGCGACCTCGATCCTCTTCGAATCCGGCCTGTCCTTCCTCGGCCTCGGCGATCCCAACATCATGACCTGGGGATTTATGATCGGCGCCGGCCGGTCGGCGATCCGCACGGCGTGGTGGATGGTGACCTTGCCAGGCCTCGCCGTGCTGCTGACGGTGCTCGCCATCAACCTGCTCGGCGATGCGCTGAACGAGGCTCTCAATCCGCGCCTTGACCGCTGATCACCTCCGCCGGCGAGACATCCGCCCGGCCCCTCATCCCGCATCGCGAGATATCCCTGAAAGGAAAGACGATGAAATACCTCACCGCCCGGGTTCGGCCCGAGAAGGTCTATCTCGGTTATGACGACGACAACCAGATCGTCACCGAGAAGATGCCGAACACCGAGTTCGTCGAGAAGGTCATCCGCATCGACCGCATCCTCTCCTTCACCGAGACCTACATCTTCATCGAATGCCCGCACGAGACGGTCCAGACCTGGGAATACGAGGGCAGCCTCGAGGACATGAAGACACGCCTGCGCAGTGCCGGCATGCTGATCGACTGATCGACCCCGCGGAGGGCGCACCTCGCGCCTTCCGCATTTCTCTTCGCCGATCCGGGCGCTGCGCCCGAAACCCGCGAGCTCACCGATGGACAGCGCCAGCCCGACGATGACCGTAACCGCCGTTGTCAACGGACGGTCCGTGACAATCACGGCCGACATCCGCCGCACGCTCCTCGACCTGCTGCGCGAAGACCTCCTGCTCACCGGCACGAAGAAGGGGTGCGACCACGGCCAGTGCGGTGCCTGCACGGTGCTCGTCGACGGCCGTCGCGTCCTCTCCTGCCTCACCCTCGCCGCGACGACCGAAGCCCGCACGGTGCTGACCATCGAAGGTGTCGGCGCGCCCGGTGCGCTGCATCCGTTGCAGGAAGCCTTCATCCGGCACGATGCGCTGCAGTGCGGCTACTGCACCGCTGGGCAGATCATGTCCGCGCTGGAGGTCATCGCCGATCGCACGGTGACCACGCGCGAGGCGGTTCGCGAGCAGATGAGCGGCAACCTCTGCCGCTGCGGCGCGCATCACGGCATCGTCGAGGCGATCATGGACGTGAAGGCCCAGCTGGACGCGACGACCCATGCGCCCGTTTGAGTTCCATCGCCCCACGTCGCTGGACGAGGCGCTGGCGCTGCTCGCGCGGCCCGACGCGCGGGCGCTCGCCGGCGGCACCACGCTCGTTGACCTGATGAAACTTGGCGTGGAGGCACCGGGCCTCGTCGTCGATATCGGCAGGCTGCCTCTCGCGGGGATTACGCTCGAATCGGGCTCCCTGCGCATCGGCGCTCTCGCGAGAAACAGCGCGGTGGCCCGCGATTCCGTCGTGCTTTCGCAGTTTCCGGCCCTCTCCGAGGCGCTGCTCTCCGGGGCCTCTGGGCAGATCCGCAACGCCGCCTCGATGGGCGGGAACCTCATGCAGCGCACCCGCTGCGCGTATTTCCGTTCCCACGACTGGCCCTGCAACAAGCGCGTCCCCGGCTCCGGCTGTCCGGCGCGCGAGGGGGCGAATGCCCACCATGCCGTGCTGGGAACCAGCGACCACTGCATCGCGGTCAGCCCCTCCGACGTCGCGGTGGCGCTGCTCGCGCTTGACGCGAGCGTTGCCATCGCGGGTCCGCGCGGCGTCCGCCACGTGGCGATCGCCGACTTCTATCGGCTTCCCGGCGACACGCCCGTCATCGAGACCGTCGTGCAGCCGGGCGAACTGATCGTCCACCTCGATGTCCCCGCGACCGCGCTCGCGACCCGTTCGGGTTATCTGAAACTTCGTGGCCGCGCGTCCTACGAATTCGCCAGCGCCTCGGTGGCCGCTGCGGTCAAGCTGGAGGGCGGCGTGGTCGCCGAGGTGGCGGTCGCCATCGGCGGGCTCGGCACCGTGCCATGGCGCGACCGCGGGGCGGAGAGGCTTCTCATTGGTGAGGCACTGGGCGACGCAGCCGTCGACCGCTTCTGCGACGCGCTCCTCGCGCCCGCCCGCCCCACGCCGGACAACCGCTACAAGCTCGACCTCGCACGCGGCGCCGTCCATCACATGCTCGCACGGAGCCGGCCATGCTGAAGCAGATCGGCTCGCCCCGCAGCCGGATCGACGGCGTGGAGAAGGTGACGGGACTGGCGGCCTATGCCGCCGATCGCAGGCCCGAAGGCCAGCTCTATGCCATGGCCGTGCGCAGCCCCGTCGCCGCCGGGACGATCACCGCCCTCGACCTCGGACAGGCGGTGGCCGTACCAGGCGTCGTGGCGGTCTATTCCCACGAGAACGCGCCAGGCCTCTTGGACTGGCGGCCGGCTCCGGAGGTCGTGGCCATGAGCGGCGAGCATTTGGGGCGCACCGCCCTGGCCGCCGTCGAACCGGTCCCGCCGCCGCCCTACTGGCCCCTCGGCGGGCCGGAGATCATCTTTGCCGGCCAGTGGATCGCCGTGGTTGTCGCCACCTCTCTCGAAGCGGCCCGGGAGGCAACTCTCCGCATCCTGCCGCAGGTGCGACAAGCCGCGTCCTCCGTCCATCCCAGACCGGACAGCGACAAGTTCCTCGCCCCCGGCTTCTTCTTCGCCGCGGAGATGCAGGTGCGCCGCGGCGACTGGCCGGAGGCGCCTGACGCGTCCCACTCCGCCACCTACCGGACGCCGATGCAGTTGCATCATCCGATGGAGCCCTCGGCCACGGTCGCCGTCTGGCATGGCGACACGGTGACCGTGCACGACTCGACGCAAGGGGCGATGGCCGCACGCGACTATATCGCGGCGTCCCTGAAGGTCTCCGCCGACAGGGTCCGCGTCGATGCGACCTATGTGGGCGGCGGCTTCGGCGGCAAGAACCAGATGTGGCCGCACCAGGCGCTCGCCGCGCATATCGCCCGCCACCTCGGACGTCCGGTCCGGCTTCAGCTTACCCGCGCCGACATGGCGGTCGCCTCCGGCCATCGCTCCGAGACCGAGCAGGCGGTCGACCTCGCGAGCGACGGCGATGGTCAGCTTCAGGGCCTGCGTCACGCTTCCCACGTGCCGACCTCGCTGCGCGGCAATTTCTTCGAGCCCTGCGGGCTCAACACCCTGCTTCTCTACGACACGCCGGCGCTGGCGGTGACCCACCACGTCGCCCGCAAGGCTATCGCGAGCCCGACGCCCTTCCGGGCGCCGGGGGAGACGCCCGGTTCCTTCGCCGTGGAATGCGCGTTGGACGAATTGGCCTTTCAGCTCGACGTCAATCCGCTGGACCTGCGGCGTCGCAACTTCGCGGCGCGCGACCCCTATCACCAGCGCGAATGGTCGTCGAACCGCCTGCTCGACTGCTACGCGCAGGGCGCCGCCGCATTCGGATGGCCGGTCAATCTGCCGAAGCCCTGTGCGATGCGCGACGGCGACGTGCTGGTCGGCTACGGCATGGCGACCACCGCCTATCCCGCGCCGGCCCTGCCGGCGACCGTCAGGCTCCGGCTGAGCGTCGACGGGCCACTCGTGGTCGAGACGTCGGCCACCGACATCGGCACGGGCATGCGCACCATTCTGGCGCAGACCGTGGCAGACGAGTTCGGCCATCCCGTCGAGGACATCGTGGTGCGCCTGGGCGACTCCGGCTTTCCGGCGGCTCCGACGGCCGGACGCTCGAAATCCACCGCAAGTCTCCTGCCGGCGGCTGCAAGGGCTTGCGTCGCGATGCGTGAGACGCTGGCCGGCCTCGCCCACAAGCACGCACTGCCCGCGGCGTCGAACCGTCCGCCGACGGCGGTGCTAGAGGCCGCCCGATTGGCCGAACTGACGGCCGAAGGCACGTCGACCGGCATGGCCGATCTTCGGAAGGACCTCAGCTACTATTCCTTCGGCGCGCATTTCGTCGAGGTGCGCGTCGACGAGCGGCTCGGGCGTCTGCGGGTGTCCCGCGTCGTCAGCGCGCTCGATTGCGGCAGGATTATCAATCCGACGACCGCGACCAGCCAGATCAGGGGCGGCATCATCTTCGGCCTCGGCATGGCTCTGATGGAGGGCGCCGAATTTCATCCGAGCCACCACCGCATCATCGGCGACAACCTCGCCGATTATGCCGTGCCCGTGCATGCGGACATTCCGCCGATCGAGGTGATCTTCGTGGAAAATTCGGACACCGCATTCAATGAGTTCGGCGCCCGCGGCCTAGGCGAGATCGGCGTACCGGGAATGGCCGCCGCCATTGCCAATGCGACGTTCCATGCGACGGGGCGGCGCTTCCGTGACCTGCCGATCACGCCGGGGAAGATCGTCTCAGTCTAGCGGGAGGTAAGGACGCCGCGCGAAAGGGACCCGACGTCGGTTCTCGCCGCCATTGTCATCGGATCACTGCCCAAAAGCGCACGGCCCAGTCGGTAGGGCAAGGAAAGGCTCCGGCTATCTCGCACCTGGACTGGTCCCGACCTCGTTGAGAACGCCTTGTGCCTGCAAAGACTGGACGGTGCGCCTGAGGGTCGCGAGGAACAGACGCGCCGGCCGCGACAACGACGAGCTGCGCGAAATCAGGATTTGCGCACTCAACGCCGTCTTCGGCACGAATTTCAGACAGACGATCCCGATCTCTCGTGCGTCGATCAACCAGAACGGGTCGATGACCGAGACGCCGGCCCCCGCGCGCGCGAGGGCGCAGGCGACCGATGACTGGTTGACTTCGATCGCAACCCGGCGCGGCGTTCCCGCCTGGCGGAAGACCTGATCGACCAAGGCGCCGAGCGGCTGACTGCGGCTGAACGAAATCAACGGATAGGGCGCGAGATCGGCCGCCTCGACCACGGTGCGGTCAGCCAGCGGATGGGTTGGGTTGACGACGACGACGAGGTCGGCGGTGCACAGTTCGACGGCCCGCGCGTCGTGCTGGGCGAGCGGCGACAGTGCCAGCCCGAGATCGACCTCGTCGCGCACCACGCTCTGGATGACGCCGGGATTATCGGTCGTCCTGATGGTGATCTGGATGCGCGGCCGCGATGCCTGAAATGCGGCGACCGCCGCAGGCAGGATATTGTTGGCGAGGGTCGCGGTGGCCGCGATCTGGATCGAGCCGACATGGGTATCGCCCATGTCCTCGATCAGCCGGCCGATCCGGTCGACTCCGTCGAAGACCCGCTCCAGCTCGGCGAGAAGGACGCGCGTCTCCGCCGTCGGCTGCAGACGCCCCTGCTTGCGCACGAACATGGGAAAGCCCGCTTCGCGCGAACACTCGCGCAGCATCATGCTCACCGCCGGCTGGGAGATGCCGAGCGCATGGGCCGCCGAGGTCACCGACCCGGAACTCGCCACGGTGTGGACGATCTGCAACTGGCGGATGCTGAGTGACATCAGCTGAGCTTATATAGAATTAAGCTACAGGCAATTGAGCTTATTCCGGCATCGGCCTAGCGTCGCAGGTATGGACGCTGCCCGACCCAAGAGGCCGGCGCCTGAGGAAATGCCGGACCGGACATGAAGATCACCGCGGTCGAGACCTGCGTCGTGGCGCTTCCCTTCGACATGGGCGGGCCGAAGCCCGCCTTTGCCGGCAGGCCCTGGGACCATCTCGAAATCCTGCTGGTGAAGGTCGAGACCGAGGACGGGCTGGTGGGGTGGGGCGAGGCCTTCGGCCACGCGGCCATTCCCGCGACCAGGTCCGCCATCGACACGATCGTAGGCCCGCTGATGATCGGCCGCGATGCCGGCGACATCCAGGGGCTGTCGCGCACCATCCTGCACAGCCTGCATCTGCTCGGGCGCAACGGCTCCTTCGTCTACGGTTATTCCGGCATCGAGATTGCCCTGTGGGATCTCGCGGGCAAGCGCGCCGGCCAGCCGCTCTACCGGCTGCTGGGCGGCCGCGACCGCGGACCCATTCCCGGCTATGCAAGCCTGCTCGCCTACAATGATGATGCCCTGGCGGCGAAGAACACGGCGGCGGCCTGTGCGCGGGGCTATCGCTTCATCAAGCTGCACGAACTCACCCGCTCGGCGGTGCTGGCCTCCCAGGAAGCCGCCGGCGACGTGCCGGTCATGATGGACGTCAATTGCGCCTGGTCACCACCGGTCGCCCGCGCCATGGCGGCCTCGCTCGTCGATGACGGGCTGATGTGGCTCGAGGAGCCGGTCTGGCCGCCCGAGGATGTCGGGAGCCTTGCGAGCGTGCGCGCCTACGGCATTCCGATCGCGGCCGGCGAGAACGTCGCGGGCCTCTTCGGCTTCAAGACCCTGATCGACGCCGATGCCATCGACATCGCCCAGCCGAGCGTCACCAAGGTCGGCGGCATCGCGGAAATGCTCAGGATCTTCGACCTCTGCGAGGCGCATGGGGTCGAGGTCTGTCCCCACAGCCCCTATTTCGGGCCGGGCTTCATCGCCACCCTGCACATCATCCAGGCGCGGATGGAAAGGCCCATGGTCGAGGTGCTCTGGCTCGACATGGAGGCCAATCCCTTCGATCCCTGGGTGAAGGGCGACAAGGGCCTGTTCGCGGTGCCGGAGGGTCCCGGCCTCGGCGCCGATCCGGATCCCGCCATCCTCGCCCGCTACTGCGTCGGCGACATCACCCGCATCGACGGACGGAACCGGCCATGAAAGTCACCAGGGTCGAGACCGAGACGGTCACGCTGACGCTCGCCAGGCCCATCGGCAGCGCGCTCGGCGAACTGCGCGACTTCGGCATGGTGCTGGTGACCATCCACACGGACGAGGGGCTCACCGGCGAGAACCTCGTCTTCACGCTGAACAACCGCAGGACGCCGGTTCTGCGTGCCATGATCGAGGAACTGTCCGACCTGATCGTCGGGCAGGATGCCGGCCTGATCGCCGGCTTCAACGCACGCGCCTGGAAGGACATCAACTTCCTCGGCCACAAGGGCGTGACCGTGATGGGCATCTCGGCCCTCGACGGCGCGCTGTGGGATCTCGCGGGCAAGGCCGCCGGCCTGCCGCTCTATCGCATGCTCGGCGGCGCCCAGTCGCGCGTTCCGGCCTATCATTCCGGCGGGCTCTGGCTGTCCTTGTCGATCGACGCATTGCAGGAGGAGGCAGGCCGCTTCATGGCCGAGGGCTTCACCGCCATGAAGATGCGCCTCGGCCATGCCGATCCCCGCAACGACATCGCAAGGGTTCGGGCGGTCCGCGAGGCGATCGGCCCGCGGGTCAAGCTGATGGCAGATGCCAATCAGGGGCTCAGCGAGCATCAGGCGATCCGGCTGGGACGCATGCTGGAGGAGTATGACCTCACCTGGTTCGAGGAGCCGCTCCCCGCCTGGGATCTCGACGGGCTGGCGCGAGTGTCGGCATCCCTCGACACGCCGATCGCCTCCGGCGAGACGGAATATTCGCGCTATGGCTTCCGCCGCATGCTGGAACTGCGTTCCGCCGACATCCTGATGCCGGATCTGCAGCGCGCCGGCGGCGTCAGTGAATTCATGCGTGTGAGCCAGATGGCGCAAGCCCACGACATCGCGGTGTCCAGCCATCTGTTTCCCGAGACCAGCATCCAGGTGCTCGGCGCCCTCTCCAACGCGATCTTCCTCGAATATATGCCCTGGTTCTCGCCGCTCTACACCGAGCAACTGACCTTCGAGAACGGCGCCGCCGTCGTTCCGGAGCGGCCGGGCTGGGGCTTCACCTTCAACCGCGACTACATCCGCCACCTCAAGGGCTGAAGGCCCGGAAAAGCCCGCGCAGACGGGCATTTCTCACTCAGCGATCGGGAGGATCCCATGGCCATCAATCGGCGTCACTTCACCTTCGGCTCCGCAGGAGCCATCAGTGCCTCGGCGTTCGGGCTCGCGCATCCGGCGATCGCCCAGGCCGAGCCGATCCGCATCGGCTGGCTCGCAGCTCTCACCGGACCGAGCTCCGCACCTGGCGTCGGCTTCAATCGCGGTGTCATCTATGCCGCGGAGGCGATCAACGCGGCCGGCGGCGTCAAGGGTCGCAGGGTAGAGATCATCACCCGCGACACCCAGGGCGACCCGACCAAGGCGGTCAACGCGACCCAGGAACTGATCAGCCAGGCCAAGGTCCATGCCATCTGGGGGCCGACCAATTCCGGCGAGTCGCTGGCCGTCACGCCCATCATGGCCCGTGCCAAGATGCCGAACATCCACCCTTGCGTGGTCGACACCCTGATCGATGAGCGCCGCTTCCCCAACGCCTTCCGCATCTCGCCGTCCAACACCCAGTGGGACGACGCCGTGCGCAACTACTGCCTCGCCATCCTCAAGCTGAAGAAGATCGCCGTCATCGGCGACACGACCGGCTATGGAGTCAGCGCGGTCAATGCCTCCGTCGCCGGCTTCAAAAAGGACGGCGCCGAGGTGGTCTACCAGGCCAATATCGACGCCACCCAGCCGGACATGACGCCCGACATGCTGCGCGCCCGCAATGCCGGCGCCCAGGCGATCGTGGTGTGGAGCGTCTCCACCGGCATGGAGGCGCGCATGATGAACACGCGTGCCGCGATGAACTGGGACGTGCCCTTCGTCGGCCACCCTTCGTTGTCGTCCGGCGAAATCGGCGGCCTGATCGAGAAGCCGGCCAACTGGGATAAGGTCTACGCGATCGGCTACCGCAGCTGCAGCTACGGGGCCGACGGCAAGCTGCCGCCGAAGAACCAGGCGCTCGTCGAACGGCTCGCCGGCAAGGTCAACCTCCAGGACACGCTGCTCTGGTGGGTGGCCTGCGGCATCGATGCGATCGACCTCGTCGCCAAGGCCGTCGAGACGACCGGCTCGTCGTCCAGCGAGGCGATCATCGGCTACTGGAACGGCCTTGCAAAATACGAGGGCTATTTCGGCAACTATTCCTACAGCCCGACCCGGCACAACGGCTATCCCGTGGCGGATGTCGTCATGTCGGCGGCCAGTTCGGCCAAAAACGGTACCTTCGCGCTCGCCCCCGGCTATTCCGGCTGAGCGAGACGCCCAACCAGGGCCGGGCTGCCCCCAGAGCAGCCCGGCTTCGCATGCAGGCCTTCATTCCCGAAAGAATTGACCCATGCTGGCTTCGATCCTCGCCTCGGGCCTCGCGGTTGGGGCGATCTACGCTCTCATCGGGATTGCCTACAACACCATGTTCTCGACCTCGCGGGTCATGAGCTTCACGGCCGGCCAGCTCGGCATGCTGGGAGGCGTCTTCGGCTCGCTGTTCATCCTGCGCATGGGCTTTCCGCCGGTTCTCGGTTTCCTGGCGATGATCGCCTGTTGCGCGCTGGTCGGTGTCATCACCGAGTTCGTGGCCGTCAGGCCGGTGCTGAAGAGCCTCGACCAGCATCTCTATGTGCTGTCCACCCTCGCGCTGGCGCTGATGATCCAGCAGGTGACCGCGATCGAGTGGAGCACCGAGCCGCAGCCTTTCCCGCGGCTGTTCAGTTCGGGCGGCGGCTTCATCGAGGAGAAATTCTGGCTGCCGGTGGCGGCTTGCGCCATCACCATCGTCGGGCTCGAATTCCTCTATCGCAAGACCCTGGTCGGCCGCGCCTTCCTCGCGATTGCCGAGGACAACTTCGCCGCCAGGGCCCTGGGCCTGCCGGAGCGCAACCTGCGCATCGCCAGCTATGCGCTCGCCGGTGCCATCGGAGGCCTCGCGGGATTTGCAGGAGGCCAGTTGCTGCTGGCGTTCTTCGCGAACGGTCCTCTCCTGAACTTCTACGGCTTCGTGCCGGTGGCGCTCGGCGGGCTCGGCAACAATCGCGGCGCCGTCATCGGCGGCCTCGCCCTCGGCATCTTCCAGCAGGCGGCCAACTTCCTGGTCGGCGGCATCTTCTCGTCCGTCGCGGTGTTCAGCCTGTTCATCATCGTGTTGCTGATCGCACCCCAGGGCCTGTTCGGCGGCCAAGCCGCCAGGAGGGTGTGATGGCCGACCTGAGCAAGACGGCCGGCATCGCGCCCGCAGACAAGACCGGCGGATTTGGGAGGGCGCTGCGCGTCGCGCTGCCCTTCATCGCCCTTTTCGGCCTCGCCACGTTCCTGCCGCTGACCGGCAACGAGTACTGGGGCCTGATCGCCACCCGCGCCGCCATCTACTGGATGCTGGTCGCAGGTCTCAACCTGATCGTCGGCTACGCCGGTCAACTGGCGATCGGCTACGTCTCGCTGCTGACGCTCGGGGCCTATACGACCAGCGTGCTGGTCGCCGGCAACGTGACGCCGCCCCTGCCTGTCTTCGCAGCCCTCGCCGCAGCGGGCTGCGTCGGAGCCGTCTTCGGCGTCATCGTCGGCCTGCCGGCGTTGCGGCTGCGGACCTTCTATTTCGCCATGACCACGCTGGGATTTGCGACCATCGTCACCCAGGTGGCGCTGGCCTGGCAGAGCGTCACCGGTGGTGGCATCGGGCTGCCCGGGCCGGAAATGCCCGCACCCTTCGACAATGCCTGGGGCTTCTACTACCTGTGCCTGGGGATCGCGGCCTTCAGCACCTGGATCACCTCAAACATCGCTCATAGCCGGTTCGGTCGGGCTCTCATCGCCGTGCGCGATGCCGACGTCGCGGCCGAGGCGAGCGGTATTTCGAAGGCGCGCCTGCTCATCGCCGTGTTCATGCTGGCGGGCGCACTGGCGGCCATGGCGGGAGGCCTTTTCGCGAGCCTCCAGACCTATATCACGCCCGATGCCTTCACCTTCGAACTGTCCCTGCTGTTCTTCATCGCCGTGCTGATCGGCGGCCGCGGCTCGATCCTCGGGCCCTTGATCGGCACGATCGTGCTGACCATCCTGCCGGAGATCGCCGCGCCCCTGGCGGCCTGGTCGACCTTCCTCTACGCGGTCCTGCTGCTGGTCATCGTCCTCGCCATGCCTGGCGGAATTGCCGCGCTCCTCGACTTCAAGAGCCGCAAGGCGCTGGCGTTCGACCGGACGATCAAGCCGCGACCGGCCCTGTTGGCCCCGCTGCTCGGCCGCAGCGAGGAGCGCACCCCGATCATCCTCACCGACATCGTGCTGAGCTTCGGCGGGGTCCGCGCCATCGACGGAGTCTCCCTTGCGATCGAACCCGGCAAGGTGCACGGCCTGATCGGTCCCAATGGCAGCGGCAAGACGACGACGCTCAATGTGATTTCCGGCTACTACGCGCCGGAAAAGGGCGGCGTCACGCTTGGGCGACCGCTGGAACCGGGGATCCCGGAGACCCGCGCGGGGAGGGGCATCGCCCGGACGTTCCAGACGCCGCGGATCGTCGGCGAAGCGTCCGTCATCGACAACGTGATGATCGGGGCGACGATCCAGGGCGAGGCGACCTTCATGGAGACGCTGTTCTCGCTGCCCCGGCACCGGGCCGACGAGGGGCGGCTGCGTGAAGCCGCCATGACCGCGCTCGCCGCCGTCGGGCTGGAGGCGCTGGCCGATGTCCGCGCCGACCGCCTGCAGCACAGCGAGTTGCGCTTCGTCGAGATTGCCCGGGCTCTCATCCTCAGGCCGGCCTTCCTGATGCTCGACGAGCCGGCCGCCGGCCTCTCGGTGTCGGAGATCGAACGCCTCGCGGCCCTCATCAAGGCCATCAGCCGCCAGGGCACCGGCGTTCTCCTCGTCGAGCACCATGCCGACCTGATCTTCGACATCTGCGACCATGTCACGGTCCTGAACCTCGGCCGGGTGCTGGCCGCCGGAACGCCGTCGGAAATTCGCGTGCACAAGGAGGTCGTCAGTGCCTATCTCGGAGGCTGAACCTCTGCTGGACGTCCGCGCGCTTCAGGCGGGCTACGGCAAGATCAACGTGCTGCACGACCTGACCCTGACTGTCGGTGCGGGCGAGGTGGTGGCCCTGCTCGGCCCGAACGGTGCCGGCAAGACGACGCTGCTCCGCGCCATATCCGGGCTCCTGCCATGGGGCGCCGGCGACGTCCGCTTCGGCGGGGCCAGTCTTCGCGGCGTCGGCCCGCGCGAGACGGCGCGCGGTGGCCTGGTCCACGTGGTGGAAGGGCATCGGGTGTTCACCCAGCAGACCGTGACGGACAACCTGTTGCTCGCCGCCTATGACATCCCGCGCGCCGAGCGGATGGCGCGCGTCGAGGAAGCGCTCGACTATTTCCCGGAGATCGCGGCGAAGCGGAACGATCGCGGCGGCTCGCTGAGCGGCGGCCAGCAACAGATGCTCGCCGTTGCACAGGGGCTGGTGCGCCGCCCCAGGCTCCTGATGCTCGACGAGCCGTCCGCCGGTCTGTCGCCCGTGCTCGTCGACCGGGTTCTGGCCGTGGTCTCGACGCTGCGCGACAACGGCACGGCGGTCCTGCTGGTCGAGCAGTTGATCGAGAAGGTCCTCGCGATCGCCGACCGCGTCTATGCGGTGGCGCAGGGCAGTGTGGTGCTGGAGGCGAAGGCCAGCGAGCCGGACCTTCCGCGCCGCCTGGAGCGCGCCTATTTCGGAGTTGAGAAAGCCGTTCCCGCCGAAACCTGAATATGCGCCAACCGCTGATGTTACGGCTCGTGCACGCCGTGGTGCTGAGCCGGGCAGCAGTCCAAAGACGTTCAAATGCGGCGTGGCTTGTTCTGCTTAGTGCCACTAACGCGGACATTGGCTTCGGGACCTTATCCAGATATCCCGTTCCGCAAGGCGCTCGGCGATTGTCGGAGCACTCGTTATGTCCGATGCGCGCCGATCGCTTGTGGGATTGCTGCGCCCTTCACCGGGTCTGACAGGTCAGCGCCCCGTCCACGGGCAACAAGACCCCAGAAATGTACTTTGCCTCGTCCGAGGCTAGGAACAGCGATGCGTGAGCCACGTCCCAGGCGGTTCCCATCTTGCCCATGGGCACCATGGCATCACGCTTGGCGATCATGTCGTCGACCGATGCATAGACATGCCTGTATGGCTCGACGATCATCGGGGTGTTCATGAGCCCTGGCAGCACAGCATTGCAGCGAATGCCCTTTGGGGCGTACTCGACCGCGACGGCGCGGGTGAAATGATTCACGGCGGCCTTGGATGAGTAGTACGAAATCATCGGCACGTTGATGGTGGTGATCGAGGCGACGGAGGAGACGTTGACGATGGCGCCTCCGCCCTGCCGCACCATCTCGGGCAGGACGCGCCTGCAGGTGAGGAAGAACCCCTTGAGGTTTACGTCCATCACCCGGTCCCAGCTCGCTTCGTCGATTGCCTCGGGTCCGCCGGGCTCGGCGATTCCGACATTGTTCTGGAGGATGTCGATGCGTCCGTAACGGGCGATGACGTCGGCCACCGCCGCGTCGATGTCGGCCGCCGAGGTGATGTCCGCCCGCAGCGCCTCTGCCTTGCCGCCCTCCTCGGAGATGATGGCGGCGGTCCGCCCGGCGGAGCCCAGGTCGCGGTCGACGCAGATGACAGTGGCGCCCTCGCGGGCGAACAGCACTGCCGTCGCCTTGCCGTTGCCCCAGCCCTCGCCGATGCAGCCGGCCCCCATGACGAAGGCGATCTTGCCCTTCAGCCGTTCTCCCATCGACGCCATCTCCTCACGCCTTCTCGTAGATCGTGACGACCGCGGCGCCGCCCAGGCCGAGATTGTGCTGGAGTGCGAGGCTTGCGCCTTCCACCTGTCGCGCATCGGCGGTGCCGCGCAGCTGGTGGGTCAGTTCGTAGCACTGGGCAAGACCGGTCGCACCGAGCGGATGGCCCTTGGAGAGCAGGCCTCCGGACGGGTTCGTGACGTAGCGGCCGCCATAGGTGTTGTCGCCGTCGACGACGAACTTCTCGGCTTCTCCCTCGCCGCACAAGCCCAGCGCCTCGTAGCTGATCAGCTCGTTCTGGGCGAAGCAGTCGTGCAGCTCGACCACCTTGATGTCTTCCGGCCCGATCCCGGCCGCCGCATAGGCCTTCTGTGCCGCCTCTTTCGCCATGTCGAAGCCGACCACGCGCATCATGTCACGGGCCTCGAACGTGCTCGGCCGGTCGGTGGTCATGGCCTGGGCCCGGATGCGCACCGTCGTGTCGATGCCGTGCCTCCTGGCGAAACTCTCCGAGACCAGCACGGCGGCGGCGGCGCCGCAGGTCGGCGGGCAGGCCATGGAGCGGGTCATGACGCCCTCCCAGATGACCGGGGCCTGCATTACGTCGCCTTCGGTCAATTCCTTGCGGAACAGGGCCAGCGGGTTCCTGGCAGCGTGGCGGCTCGCCTTGGCACGCACCTTGGCGAAGGTCTCCATGCTCGTGCCGTAGCGATCCATGTGCTCCTTGCCGGCGCCGCAGAAGTAACGGATCGCCAGCGGGATCTCCTCGCGTCCCACCAGGTCGTCGGTGACCTTGTCGAACTCCTCAAAGGGGGAGGGGCGGTCCTCGAAGATGGAACCGAGCGCGCCGGGACGCATCTGCTCGAAGCCCACGGCCAGCACGCAGTCTGCCGCGCCGCTCTCGATGGACTGGCGGGCGAGATAGAGCGCCGTGGAGCCGGTCGAACAGTTGTTGTTGACATTGACGATCGGGATGCCCGTCATCCCTACCCGGTAGAGCACCTTCTGGCCCGCGGTGGAGTCGCCGTAGACGTAGCCGGCATAGGCCTGCTCGATGGCTTCGTAGCTAAGGCCGGCATCCTTCAGCGCCAGCTTCACCGCTTCCTCGCCCATGGTGTCATAGGGCGCGGAGGCGCCCGGCTTCGCGAAGGGGATCATGCCGACGCCGGCGACGATGGTCGTCATATCGCGCTCCTTTGCTCTGTTGGCGCTGCGCTCAGGCAGCTGTTTCACTGGCGAGAAGGGCTCGCAGCTCCGTCTTCAGGATCTTGCCGTAGTTGCTCTTCGGCAGGTTGGGCAGGAACCGGTAGATCTTGGGACGCTTGAACCGCGCCATGTTGTCGATGCAGAAGGCGTCAAGCTCCTCCACCGTCACCGGATCGGAGGCTGAAACGAAGGCCACCACCTCCTCACCCCAGTCGGGATGGCGTCGGCCGATGACGCTGACCTCGGTGATGGCAGGGTGGCGAAGCAGAACCTCCTCCACCTCGCGCGGGTAGATGTTCGAGCCGCCCGAGATGATCACGTCCTTGGAGCGGTCCTTGAGCGACAGGAAGCCGTGGGCGTCGAAGGTGCCGACGTCCCCGGTCCAGAGCCAGCCGTCGCGCAGCGCCGATGCGGTTGCCGCGGCATTGTTCCAGTAGCCGGCCATGACCACGTCGCCGGCGACGATGACCTCGCCGGCCTCGCCGGGGGGAAGGTCACGCCCATCGGCATCGACGACGCGCACGGCGACACCCGTGCGCGGGATGCCGACGGACGACAGGCGCGCGTCCAGCTGACCGTCACCGGTGTCGAGATGCATGTGCGGCGGCAGGTAGCTGATGGTGCAGGGCGCTTCCCCCTGGCCATAGGCCTGCCAGAGCCGGGGGCCGAGCAGGCCGAGGGCGCGCTTCAGGTCCTCGAGGTACATCGGCGCGCCGCCGTAGAAGATATGGTCGAGGTTCTCCACCTTCATGTCTCCCATGGCGGGCGACGTGACAAGCCGATTGACCATGGTCGGCGCGGCGAAGAAGGAACTGCCGGGATAGTGGTTGATCAGCTCGACGATTTCATCGGGCGAAAAGCCACCGCTCTCCGGAACCACATTGGCCGCGCCGCGCACGATATGCGCGAGCGAGAGGAGGCCGGCGCCATGCGAGAGCGGTGCCGGATACAGCGAGGCATCCGTCTCCTCGACCGGACCGATGTCCGCGAGGAAGCTCAGCGTCATGGCGTAGAGGTTGCGATGGGTCAGCATCGCGCCCTTCGGATAGCCGGTCGTGCCGCTGGTGTAGAACAGCCAGGCGATGTCGTCCGGGGCGGCGGTGGCGGGCTGCAGTGTGTCGGGAGGCGTCGAGACCATGGCGGCGTAAGCGTCGCCGTCAACATCCACCACATCGCCGGGCTGCGACAGACCCCCTTCGATGTCGGTGAACAGCACTGATGCCGCGCAATTGTCGAGGATGTAGGCGAGCTCCTTCGCATGCAGCTTGGCGTTGATCGGCGCCACCGTCACTCCTGCGAACCAGGCACCGAACAGTATCTCGAAATATTCGGGACGGTTGGAAAGGAACACGCCGATCCTCGCCCCGGGCTTGAGACCTCGGCGGCGGAGCGCCGTGCCGAGCGAGGCGCTGCGTGAGAGAAAGGCGCCGTAGCTGTGGACCGGTTCGCGGCCGCGGCAGAGCGCGGGGCGATCGGCGAAGGCCCTGGCTGCATTGGCGAGAACCATGGCGATGTTCATCGGTTTCTCCCGTTCGCTGCGGTGCTCTAGATGGCCCGCTCGCGCCCTTTCCAGAAGGTCTCGCGGATGTCCTTCTTGCGTACCTTGCCCACGGGGCTGCGCGGCAGGCTGTCCCAGAACTCGATCGACTTCGGAGCCTTGACGCTTCCCAGCCTGGCCTTGCACAGCGCGATGATCTCGTCGGCCGTGATGCTCGCACCGGGCTTAAGTTCGATCACGGCCTTGACCGCCTCGCCCCACTTGTCGTCGGGAACGCCGATCACGGCGCAATCCTGGACGGCCGGATGGCCCCAGATGACCTGCTCGATCTCGCTCGGATAGACGTTGAAGCCGCCCGAGATGATCATGTCCTTCTTGCGATCGACGATGTAGACGAAGCCATCTTCGTCCCTGAAGCCGATGTCGCCGGTGTGGTGCCAGCCGAAAGCGGAGACCTCCCTCGTCGCATCCGGGTTCTTGTAGTAGCCTGGCATGACGAGATTGCCGCGCACGACGATCTCGCCACGCTCGCCCGCCGGCATGAGCTTGCCGTCATCGTCCATGATGGCGACCGGGGTCATGAAAGTGGGCCGTCCGCAGCTCGCCAGGCGCTTTTCCTTCTGCCGATCGCCGATGACGAGATGGTCCTGCGGAGACAGGAAGGTGCAGAGCATCGGTGCCTCCGCCTGGCCGAAGGACTGGGTCATGACCGGGCCGAAGACGTCCAGGCATTCCTTCAGCTTGTCGACCGACATCGGCGCGGCGGCGTAGATGAAATGGTCCAGCGAGGAGAAGTCATGGTCCTTCAGGCCCGGATGGCCGAGTAGGACGTAGATGGCGGTGGGCGGCAGGAAGAGATGGGTGACCCGCTCGGTCTCGATGGCGGTCACCACCTTGTCCGCGTCGAAGCCCGGCAGGATCACCTGCGTGGCCCCCGCCGCCATCAGGATGATGCCGACGATGCCGGCCGCGTGGGTCATGGGCGCCACCACCAGGTGCACCGGCGGCTTGCCGACGGGCATGGCGGTGAAGAAGTTGGCGATCATCGTCTCCCAGACGAGATGGGTCCAGACGACGCCCTTGGGCCGTCCGGTCGTGCCTCCGGACGAGACGATGGAGATGGTCGCGTCCCGGTCCTCGGGAATGTCCGGATCAGTTTCCGGAGCCTCGGCGATCCAGCCCTCCAGGAACGGCGCGTCGGCGCCCGCCCGGTCGATGCAGACGTAGGAGCGGATCTTCGGGCAGTCCTTGCGGAAGACCTCGACGTTGGCCTCGAATTCGCTGTGGTAGAACAGGACCTCGACGTCGCAATTGTCGAGGATATAGGCGTTTTCAACGGCGGTGTTGCGGGCGTTGATCGGCACCCAGACCTGTGAACCCCGGACGATGCCGAGAATGCACTCGAAGGCGACCGCTCCGTTTGGGCTGTAGACCGCAGCCTTCTGGCCGGGCGCGAAGCCCGCCGCCGCCAGCGCATTAGCGATGCGATAGCTGCGGCGCTGAACGTCGCCATAGCTGCGGGAGACGGTCGCATCCTTCAGGCAGGTACGCGTCGGGTCCAGGGCCACGCCGCGGTCGAAGAAGTCGATCAGACGCATGGGCTTCCTCTCAACGCTCGAGGATGGTGATGCAGGCGGCGGCTTCCTCGTAGCGATGGAAGCCGCCGCCGTTTTCGGCGATGGCGTGGCGGGCGCCGTCGACCTGGCGCGGACCGGCCTCGCCGCGGAGCTGCATGACCAGCTCGTAGACCTGGGCAAGACCGGTCGCGCCGATGGGGTGACCGCGGGATTCCAGCCCGCCCGACGTATTGATCGGAATCCGCCCGCCGAGTGCCGTGTCACCGTTCCTGACGAGGCGGGCCCCGTCGCCGATGTCCGAGAATCCAAGCAGTTCGGCCTGGTGCAGCTCAGCGAAGGCGCTGGCGTCGTGGACTTCCGCCACCGACATGTCGACCGGACCGACACCGGCGCTCTCGTAAGCCCTGTTGGCGGCCAGGCGGCACAGGTGATGATCGAGGTCGTCTGCCTCGCGGTCCGAGCCCGAGCCGATGACCGAGGCGGCGATGCGGATGGCGCGCGTGGCGCCGAGCTCGCGCGCCTTGGCCGCGGAACAGACGATGGCTGCGGCCGCGCCATCGCTGATCGGCGCGCACATCGGCAGCGTCAGAGGCCAGGACACCTCGCGCGCCGCCAGCACGTCGTCGGCGGTCATCGCGTCCTGATACTGGGCCTTCGGATTGAGAGCGGAATGGCGGTGGTTCTTGGCGGACACCTCGGCGATGTCGCGCTGCGTCGTGCCGAACCTGTGCATGTGGTAACGCGCGAGCGCCGCATAGACGTCCATGAAGACACTGCGCTTGCCGCTGTTCTGGCCCGCGCCCGCCGGCAAGGGAAGATCCTTGCCGAGCGCCGCGAGGCGGCTCACGCTGGCGTCCACGTCGTGTACGTCCCAGGCGCCGTCGAAGATGGCGAAGGATTTGGCGCGATCGGCGGCGTTCATCTTCTCAGCGCCCAGCGCCAGCGCGATATCGCCCTGGCCGGAGGCGATGAAGGCGAAGGCGGCGTTGAGCGCCGTCGATGCGCTGGCGCAGGCGTTCTCGATGTTCATGACCGGAATGTGCTCGAAGCCCAGGGCCCTCAGCACGAGCTGTCCGCGCACGAGATGCTGGCCTTCGACCACGCCCTGCGCCGTGTTGGCGAAGAAGGCGGCCTGGACGTCACTACGCCCGATGCCTGCATCGCTCAGTGCCTCCTCGACCGCCGGGCGCGCGATGGCCTCGAGTCGGGAGTCCAGATAGCGCCCGAAGCGCGTCATCCCGATCCCGATGATGTAGACGTCGGCCATGTCCCGATCCTAGACGCTGATGAGAGTTTCGATGCGGGCCCGGTCTGCCTGCAGTTCGGCTGTGGTGCCGGACCAGACGACCCGGCCGTTGTCGATGACGAACTGGCGGCGCGCGAGCTTGAGGGGAACCTTCAGGTTCTGCTCGACCAGCAGGATCGCAATGCCTTCGGTGTTGATCACCCGGATGGCCTCGACGAGCTGGTCGACGATGAGCGGCGCGAGGCCCTCGGTCGGCTCGTCGAGGAGCAGGACCTCGGGATTGGTCAGGAGACCGCGGCCGAGGGCCAGCATCTGCTGTTCGCCGCCGGACAGCGTATCGCCGCCCTGGCTCGCGCGCTCCTCGAGGCGGGGGAACAGGCCGTAGATGCGCTCCAGCGTCCAAGGGCCGGTGCGTCCCATGACGGTCGCGATCCGCAGGTTCTCCTCAACCGTCAGGTTGGGAAAGATCCGCCGGTTCTCCGGCACGAAGGCGATGCCGAGGCGCCCCAGCTCGTGGGGCTTGAGCGCGGTCACGTCGCGGTCGTCGAACATGCGCCGGCCGGAGCTGACGTTGCCCCCAGTTTCTATCCAGCCTTGAGTTCGTCCCGGCGGTTGGTTTGGCCCTCTCGGGCGGGTTGAGCGGCGTGGGCAGACGCGGAGCTATTCACGTTGCGTAGCGTCTGATCCCGCCGCGGGTGGAACGTCGC
>NZ_JBQVQL010000019.1:0-53805 GCF_052440005.1 Phreatobacter sp. | reverse complement strand
GCCTCCTCCAGCGCATGGGCGTCGCGCAGCGGCGCAAGCGTATGGGCGAAGGCGCGCAGGAAGCCGTTCTCCCGCTCCACCGCCGCGCGCGCCAGCGGCCGGAGCGCCCGCAGCAGGCTGCGGGCCCTCTTGATGTGGCGGCGGGCGAGATGCACCGCCGCCACATGGTCCTTCTCGGAGACGAGCAGGCGACCGGCGGCGCGGGCATGGGCCCCCGCCGCCAGCGCCAGGTCATGCGCCTCCGCGACCGGCCTCACGCGGCGACCCCGGTGCCGATGGGGCAGGAGACGCCGGTGCCGCCGAGCCCGCAATAGCCGTGCGGGTTCTTCGCCAGGTACTGCTGGTGGTAGTCCTCGGCGAAGTAGAAGGCCGGCGCCGCCACGATCTCGGTGGTGATCGGGCCGTATCCCTTCGCCGCCAGCGCCTTGCCGTAGGCCGCCTTCGAGGCTTCCGCCGCGGCGCGCTGCGCCTCGGTCGAGGTGTAGATGCCGGACCGGTACTGGGTGCCGACATCGTTGCCCTGGCGCATGCCCTGGGTGGGGTCGTGGCTCTCCCAGAAGGTGGCGAGCACCTGCTCGGTCGAGACCTGACCGGGGTCATAGACCACCAGCACCACCTCATTGTGGCCGGTGAGGCCGGAGCAGGTCTCCTCGTAGGTGGGGTTGGGCGTCACGCCGCCGGCATAGCCGACCGCCGTCACGAAGACGCCGGGCAGCTGCCAGAACTTGCGCTCCGCGCCCCAGAAGCAGCCGAGGCCGACGACCAGCGTCTCCATCCCTTCGGGATAGGGACCCTTAAGCGGACGGCCGTTGACGAAGTGCCGCTCCGCCGTCGGCAGCGGGGTGGCGCGGCCGGGGAGCGCCTCGGCGGCGGTGGGCAGTGAGAGCTTCTTTCTGAATCCGAACATGGAAACCTCCTCGATGCCCCCTCATTCGCGATCCGGCCCACGGATGTTACCGGGCGGACCATGTGCGGCCAACATGGGACCTCTGCGGCCGATCCACAACACGCCTGCGTGAGGGACCTTGCCTCACCTCTTCGTGCTTTGTCCGCCGGCGCCTCCTGCGGTCAGGGTCTCGCGACCGTCCCGCAGGAGACCCTTGCCATGCCCATCCGCCATCGGCCTCCCGACCTCCTGCGCCGGAGCCTTATCGCCGCGCCGGCCCTCATCGTCCTCGCGCCCAAGGCCTTCGCGGCGGCCATCGTCACCCCCGCCCAGACGCGGGGTCCCTACTATCCCGTCGCGAAGCCCGCCGATTCTGATCTGGACCTGACGCGCGTCGCGGGCCGCAGCCAGCGCGCCGACGGCGAGGTGATCGAGGTCACAGGGCGGGTCCTGTCGGCCCGGTCCGGTCCCGTGGCCGGCGTCGGGGTGGAGATATGGCAGGCCGACAACCAGGGGCGCTACCACCATCCGCGGGAGAGCGCCGGCACCGCCGATCCGAACTTTCAGGGTTTCGGTGCGGTGCGCACGGGGGCGGCGGGCGACTTTCTCTTTCGCACCATCCGCCCGCGCTTCTACGGCAGCGGCGCCTTCGTGCGCACGCCTCACGTCCATTTCCGCGTCTTCGCCCCGGGCCGGCCGGAACTCGTCACGCAGATGTATTTTCCAGGCGAAGCGATGAACGCCCGCGATGCCCTGTTCCGGTCGCTGCCGGGCGAGGCGGCGCGCGACGCGCTCACTGCGATTCAGGAACCCGCTGACCTGCCGCGCTACCGGTTCGACATCGTCCTCGCCTGAGCGTCACCGCCGGCCGACGACGCCGATCTGCGGGGTGCGGCTGCGGCCGAGCCACATCATGAGCGCGCCGAGCACGAGGCCGACCGCCGCCGCGGGCAAGGCGATCAGCGTGAGAACCACGGGGTCCCAGACCCAGGCGGGCGCCGCGGCGCGGAGCCAGGCCTCGAGCTGGGACAGGCTGGCGGCATGCACCGCCCGCCAGACGTTGGAGACGTCGGTTGCGATCAGCCGCTGGCCGGCGATCGAGCGCGTCCCGTCGATGACCAGCGCCACGAAACCGGCGGCGATCACGAGGAAACCGGCGATGCGCAGCGGAAGGCGGATCATGGGCGTCCAGGTCTCCGAGAATGGCCGGGCCCTGCCGGCGACCGTCGCGACGTCGGCCCTACCAGCCGGCGAGCGGCGCCGAGCGGATGAAGAACAGCAGGGTGACGAGGACGAAGATGGGAATGAGGATCGCCACGGACCAGACCATGTAGCCGAAGAACGAGGGCATCTTCACGCCCATGTCCTTGGCGATGGCGTAGACCATGAAGTTCGGCGCGTTGCCGATGTAGCTGTTGGCGCCCATGTAGACCGCGCCGGTGGAGATGGCGGCGAGCGTCGTGGCGAGCGGACCCATCAGCACCTTCGGGTCGCCCCCCGCCAGCTCGAAGAAGACGAGATAGGTCGGCGCGTTGTCGAGGAACGACGACAGGAGGCCCGTCAGCCAGAAATACATGACGTTGTTCGGCGTGCCGTCCGGATTGGAGACAAGAGCCACCAGCGGCGCCAGCGCGCCGTTGCGCCCGGCCGCCAGGATGGCGATGACGGGGATGATGCAGATGAAGATGCCGGCGAAGAGCTTCGCCACCTCCTTGACCGGCCCCCAGGAAAAGCCGTTCTGCTCGCGGAAGATCGGATTGGCGAGCTTCAGCGAGGCGAGTCCGCCGGCCAGCATGACCACGTTGGACACGAGGTCCTGCAGCGGGAAGTCGACGCCGGCGAGCTTGAACGAGACCCCCGGCTTCCAGTAGCCGCGCAGGAGGATGGCGGCGACGACGACGCCGATCAGCCCGAGCATGGCGAGGCCCTTCACCCCCACCCGCGAGTCCGGCGTCGGGTCCGGCTTCACCCGGCCCTCCTTGGCGTAGAGCCAGGCGTCGAGGACGTAGAAGATGGCCAGCAGCGCGGCGAGCACCAGCAGCGTCTCGACGAAGAGCGCACGCGTCGTCCAGAAGAAGTCGACGCCCTTCAGGAAGCCGACGAAGAGCGGCGGGTCACCGAGCGGCGTGAGCGCGCCGCCGCAGTTCGACACGATGAAGATGAAGAAGACCACGACGTGCACGTTGTGCACCCGGTCGTCGTTGGCGCGGATGATCGGTCGGATCATGATCATCGAGGCGCCCGTCGTGCCGACGAAGCTCGCGAGCACCGCTCCGATGGCGAGGATCGCGGTGTTGGTCACCGGCGCGCCGTGGATGTTGCCGGTGACGAGGATGCCCCCCGCGATGGTGTAGAGCGAGAAGATCAGGATGATGAAGGGCAGGTACTCCGCCAGCATGGTGAAGGTGAGCGCGCCCAGCGCCTGATCGGCCGGCACGGCGGCGAGGAGCGGCACCACCACCAGCGCCGACCAGACGGCGGCGATCTTGCCGTAATGGTGTTCCCAGACATGGGGATAGAAGACCGGGCCGGTGGCGATGCACAGGAGGAGGCCCGCAAAGGGCAGGCACCAGGCGAGGCTCATCCCGCGTCCGTCCAGCGCCGCGGCTGCGAGCGCCGGCTCCGCGCTGGCGCCGATGGCAAGACCGATCACCGCGGCCGCGACGGCCGCCTTCGCCACCAGCTTCATTCCATGCCCCCCGGCCTGCCCGTCTCGGGTCCCCATTGCCCGACACCCCAAGCTTCTATCGGGGCGCCCGCCACCCGACAATGGGCGCCAGCCTCCAAGGACCTGTGCCCGAACTCCGCCGCGCGTTCTGTTCCCCTTCGCTGCGATCCAGCGATTGCGGCCTCGCGGACGATCCGCTAAACACGTCCTGCGCGCCGCGCGGCATGCACCCGTAGCTCAGCTGGATAGAGCGTTGCCCTCCGAAGGCAAAGGTCACACGTTCGAATCGTGTCGGGTGCGCCAGTCTTTTCAATGGCTTAGGAAGTTCGTTGGGCTTCGGCGCCAGTCTCGGGTAACACCGGGGTAACACGCCCCCGCTCTTCGGACCATCGAGCAGCTCCGTTGCGACCAGCCTCGTTACCCCGAAGAGGGGCGCCGGTCTGGCGGAGTCGTCGTCACGTTCACCAACGGGGTGCGGCGGCCACAAGCGCGCGGAAGCGCCCAAACCCCTTCGCACGCTAAAGCGCAGCAACGCGGATGGCACCGAGCCCGGATGTCGCCCCGCCGCCTGCATGAAACACTTCCGCTGAATGTAAGAGCAGAGCGCCGGTCTGGCTGACGCCATCCAGTGTGAGACGCCTGACTTGCCCCACCGACACGATGCCATCTGGATTGGTTGATGAACGCCGAAGGCCCGGGGATGCATTCATGTCCTGGTCGATGATCTCCCAGTGAAGGGCCTGAAGCTGAGCCTGCAGGTCCCAGTCGGGAACGATGTCGCACCATCGACCGATATTCGTGATCCGGCGGACGAGTGACGTTGCCCCCAATTCTGGGCACCACGATCCCCACACTTCAGCATGTGGAGCGTAGCGAAGGCCCCTACAAGTGAGACACGTACCGTCCGAGCCTATCGGTCCGCGCCATGCGCCGTCGCGCTCGCTTCCACTACCCGAACAAGCAAAGCTATTGGTCCATCGACCTGGTCATTGCAACCGAGCCTTAACGGTTTCAAGGGTTGTTCGCAGGTCCGACGAGTCGAGTCCCCCTCGCTCGTCGTCTTGGGAAGTGAAGAGCGAGTGACCTAAAGCATAGCCGTTGGCCTCATACCACGCCTTCTTCCATTCCCATCCCTTCCGATAGTCCTCCCGCCCCATCATGCCGAGGTGTTCCCAAAGGATCAGGTCCCCCTCAGCGGTGACGAACGAGAAGTCTGGACGAAGGCGGCCTGGCTGGATCTCCCCGTCGAGCACGCGCTCGTACTCGTAATCGACGCCCGACTGATGCAGCATATTGGCGATGACCAGTTCCGACTTGCTGCGAACCAGATGCCCCTTCTCGGTGCGGTGGATCAGGTTCTCGGTGTACGGTACATCTGCCCCGGACCGACGGAGCACGCACTCGAAGAGGTTGGTATTCCGCCGAGCGGTCTCGGACCGCTCGGGGCGGGTGTAGTCGAAGAGGATAGAGGGGTCGTCACCCTCGATCAGCAGCACGAGCTGCCGACGGGACCGGGTCAGGGCGGTGTACAGGAGCTCGCGTGAGAGCGGTCGGCAATTCTTGGGCAGCACCACGAACACCTTCTGGAACTCGCTGCCCTGCGACTTGTGCACGGTAATGGCGTAGGCGAGCTCAAGCGGTCCCGACCCGCCCGGGAAATCGCGGCTCTGGTACCCGACGCGAAGCTTAGGTCGACCGGCGAACACGACGTTCAACCAAGGGGATTTTCCGTTGGCTACCAGCCCGACCTCTCCGTTCGCCACATAGTGCTTGTCAGTTCGGTTCCCGTCGAAAGCATCGCGCCACTGGTTAGAAACCTGGATGACCTTGTCGCGCAGTACGATGCTCTCATCACCGAGACTGACGACCCAGGGGTCCGCTGCTGCCTTGAGTTCGCTCGCTCGGAAGCGGCGTTGCGTCCAACGGTTCAGGTCGCGGACGCCGTGCGGGTGCATGCGGACCGGCGACAGGATCTGCCACCGCTCCGACCCGTCCGGGTCGTCAAACGGGACCCAGCCTCGCTCGTCGAAACCGAGCGAGGCGTTGAAACCATCGATGTCGTGCGTCGTCGCCAGCCCGAGGTGCTTCTGAAACGCTTCGGCGAGGCGTTTCCGCAGCTCGTCCGGCGTCCTCCAGAAGAACAGGTCCAGATCGTTGAATGGCCGCCCCGTCTCCAAGTCGCTAAGGACGCGATCGGCGTCCACGGGTTGCGTCTCCCGCGTGAACCAGGATGCGAGCCGGAGCGTGTCCGAGGATTGATCCGAAGCCGCGACTGCACGGACCTCTACCGTCAGCCGCGCTAGCGCCTGGGCGAGGGCCAGGCCGGTGTCGCTTTTCGTGTCGGTGACCTGAAGATAGGATGCCAGGTCGGCGAAGGGGCGTCCGACCCCAATTGGGGGCAACTGGTTGGGGTCTCCGACCAGAATGAGCCGCTGTACGTGCGCCAGATCGAGCGCGTCGAGCACGGCTGCGAGGTCGTCCATGGTGAGCATCGAGCACTCGTCGATGACCACCGTCTTCTCCTTACGGTACTTCTCCTGACCGTGGAACCGCGGCCGTTGGCGGACCTGATCGTAGCGGCCGAGCTCGTAAAGGAACTGGGCAACCGTCTTTGCTTCGGCCTTCGCGGCTTTCCCGAGCCGAACGCGTGCCTTGCCTGTGGGTGCAAGTAGCAAGATACCGTCTTGAGCGATGGCTTCGTTGAGCAGCAGAGCGCCCATGACCGACGTCTTGCCGGTGCCGGCCCGCCCGACCAGCGCAGTGAGACGCCGGGAGGTAACGTGGCCGAGCGCCGTCGCCTGCTCCTCGATGGCGAGCACGTGTCGCGCGTTCTGGGGGTCGAAGGCGCCGCCCGCCGCCGTAATCGCCCCGACCAGGAGCTTCTTCCAGTCCGCCTTGACGAGGGGCGCAGCCTTCCCCGCCCGCTTCGCGAGCACTGACCGAAGCCGCTCCTCGCGCGCCTTTAGGTCGGAGAGCTGGATGGCCGAGATCCCGGTGTCTTGCCCCTCCGACGCCGGCAGATCGACGAGCTCGACGACGCCGGCCAACGCGGAGGCGTTGGCGGCGGGCCAGTCGACGCCGATCAGACAGGGGTGCGCCAGCTCGAGCGCCGCGGCCTTCTCGACAGCTTCCGTGATGCTTAGGAGCGTGTCGCCGTTATCGGACGCGCGCCGCAGCACCGCGACCAGCACAGCCCGCAACCGGCGCGGGTCACTCCCAGACTGGACTCGCGAGGGTTCGGGGACGGGGTGCCTGGCAGCGATGGTCGCGTCCGGGAGCAGGCCCCGGTCGATTGTCCCGATCGAGACCGGCGACTCCTTCGTGTCGCCGAGGTCGACCTCACTAATGCGGTAGGGGTTCGCGATCAGCGCGGCGTCGGTGGTGGCTGCCGTGCTGGCGGAAGCGCGTTTGCCAGGGTCGAACCAACGCAACGCCTGAGCCGGCGTGAGGGCGAATCGCGAAAGCAGCTTCAGCAGCACCCTCCGCTCGTTCGCCAGGTTGGCCCAGGTATCGCGGACGGCCTTGAGATCGGCGTCGTAGACGGGCTGCGGAGGCTTGACCTTGCCGCGAAGCAAAGCATCGATGTGAGGCCACGGGTCTTCGTCGGACGCGACCGCTCCGGACGCGAGCAGCTCAAGCGTCAGAGCGGTGCCGAGGCGCATGCCTAGCGCCTCGAGCGCGGACCCTAGACCTGGGAACGCGCCGCGGTCGTTCCATGCCAGCCCGATCTGAGTGTTGAGCCACTCTTCGCGCCGCTCCCATGGCCCCTTCGCGATCCCGTGCGCTCGGACTTTTCGGACCGCTTCGAGGCAGCGGATCAGCGTCGAGAGCGCGATGTCTGCGGGCGCCAGTTCGGCAGCGTAGGAAAACACCCGCATATGGGCCGGGTCGGCGGCGACGGCGATCTCGGTAAGGAGCGTCGCACGGCGCGCGTCCTCGGCAACGTCACCCGTCGGCTCAAGGTAATCGTGGTACGGCAGCAAGAAGCCGTCGACGCCGTTTGGACGGATGGAGTGCCGCAGTAGACGGTCCCACATCGGGTAGCCATCCTTTCCTACAGGCGCATCGTATTGCTCAACGGGTGCGATCGACTGGATGCGGCCGACGCCGACGACCAGGCGCGAGATAGTATCCCCGAGCGGCTGACCTTCCTTGCAGTAGAAGAATACAAGCGAACGCTCTGGCGTGAGCCGGTCGAACACATGCTCAACGAGCGCCGTCTGGCGGGCGCGACCGAAGACCCACGGACTCGCGAACGGCGAGTTCTCGTCCGGCGGCAAGGGTTTCGGCAGTTTCGCGTCGATGGCGTCCTGCTCGCTACGCAGCATCCAGCCGAAGGGCACAGCGAAGGCCGCGTACGGTGGAACCTTGACGACGGTGGGCTTCAGGTGGCCGTGCGTGGCCGCCGCCTTGCTGATCGATGCATAAGGGTGCTCGAACCGACGGATCCACTCCGTGTCGTTCATGAAGCCCCCGGACTCCGCTTTGCAGGGGGGGAGTTCCTCCTGCCTCAGCTCATGCCAAGCTCTTCCGGCCAGTGCGTCCTCGACGCCGTCGTTCTTCTCCTCGCGGATACGGTCCAGTGCCACGCAGAACGCGTTGGAGGAGGGAGCCTTGCAGACCCGTCCGTTCCATCGTGAATCGTGCCAAGCGACCCGCATTGTAAGATGAAACACGCTTGCCCTCTTGAATATTTGTCACATAAGAATTTCAGTTTGAGGCTGTTTTCAGCTCGCCGTGAAGTCGAATACGACCACTCAGGCTTTTAAGCTAACGATCTGGTTTCCTGCACTGTCCACCCTCATCTCCAAAGCCGTCGACTTGGAGAGAACATAGGGGATCGAGCCGCCTAGAAGAAAGGGGTAAAGGGTCGGGCTCGCCTCCAAGTTCGAAATAGCGAGGGCACGTCCGCTATACCTTACGCATGCCTCGGCGAGCCAGGCAGCCACCTCAGAGCCTCCAAGATCCATCACTTCCTTGCGCTTGATCCGACTGCCTTTGGCTGTGCGGTTGATGGCACCCCAACTAGCCTGCGACTGCAGAACCATATTAGTCATCCGACGAGTGCCTTCGCGTTCGCCGTAGATCTCGGACATGCGCCGGTGAACCTCTGCGGATGTGCAATCGCCCTGAAGTTTTGTGAGCCTGCCCACAATCTCCGCGACTTTTCCGAAGAATGGGTATGTGGCGAGCGCCATACCCCATGTCAGCGCTGGTACCGTGGTCTCGGGCGCATCGAAGAAGATTTCAACTCCGCGGTCGGCAAAGTCGACGAGGTCAGCACGGGGCTCCAGCCAAAGGCGGTTGAGTACCGTCCTAGTTTTTTTCTTCGCTGCTGGTCCGGAGTGTGATGACGCTAGAACCTCGTCGAGATCATCGAGAGTGCTCCTGCCAGCCCGGATGCGGAGTGCAAGCAAAGCCCAGTCCAGCTGGATAAAGCGGTCGAAACCTATTTGCGGCGACGAGGAGTTCATGATGCTGGTCTTTTTATGTTTATCTTGATGAAGGGAACGATGAGCTCCTCAACGGATATCCCCCCGTGCGCGACGATTTGATCTCCTTTTGGAACGAATGCTCCCCGCGTGTCGGCGTATACCGGCAAGAAGTCTGGCGGTAGTCCAGGACTATCAAACCTGAACGCATCGATTTCCGACGGCACAGATGCTGCCAGAGTTTCACTGCGATAGGTCCGAACCCTTTCGCCTCTTAGCTCTGACACTACACCTTGGCTGAGACGGCCAATGCCTTCTGCGTCGACATTGCCATGGTCCGCGGTGAGGTAGATTTGATACCCTTGCTCTGCGAGGAGCAAGAACAGCTTCTCGACGAAGCCGGTTTCACACCAGGCATTGATTTGCCCGGCGATACCTCGCTTTCCAAGCATCGCGCCGTGAACGATTTCATCGACCATATCGACGACTATGCCGGCAACCCTTGTTGCTGGCCTAGAGACGGCATCCTTCATCTCGGCTAATTGCTCCGTCCGCTTCAGGCCTTTCTGATAAACGATCTCTGACTTGCGAAGGCCGTTCTCCTGCCAGAAGCGTGCCCAGAGAGACGGCTCCTGCGATGTAGTTTCGATCGAGTTCGAGAACTCACGGGGCTTTAGACCTGAAAAAAGAGCTTGTCGTGAGACGGAAGTGAGGGTGGGCAGCCATGCGAAGCACCCGCCTTCTTCCGCTGAAAAGCCAGGTAGGCGAGCCGCCAGGTGCTCTCGGATTTGGAACCACTGATCCAGTGCCAAGCCGTCGAACACAAGGAGCGCCACCCGTTCCTCGCCTGCATTTCGGCGCAGCGCCAGGTACCGCGGCACGTGATGAACCATCACCGGTCCTTTCGCCGCCGGGAGGGAGGGCAGATCCGCATAATGCTGAACTAGCCAGCCCCTCAACCGCTCGTCAGCGTCGCGCTGCAGCTTGCGGAGATGTTGCTGGATCGGCTCGGCGATCTTTGTGCTGAGACTATTGAAGCGCGAGATGACTTCGCCGAGCCGGCGGGCCAGTTCGACCCAGTCGCGATGGGTCGCGTTGGCATCAGGAAGGTCAGCGGCGATCCTCCTAACACCTTCCGATACAAGATTGCCGAGCGCATGGGGGTCCTCAACCAGCCCCACCTTGACCCACTCCGGCAAGTCAGTCGGGGAGTCACGCGTCCCGACAGGCTGAAGAGCCCCTTCGAGGAACATCGTGTCGACGATGACCCTGACGTCGGGATGCGCAAAAGGGACTGAAACCTCCGGCGATACCTCGATCGAGTCGCTCGAAGTGCGTTCGCTGTGGACCCCATACTGCGACAAGTAGCGGCCCCAGGCATCCTGCACGGTGCGCACCATGTAGCTCTTTGACGCCAGCAGCTCCGCTATGGGCAGATCGTCGAGAGGAGTGTCCTTCAAGATTGCCGCAACATGCCTCGCCAGCAGATCCGGCAGCGCTGCGCCGCGGTAATGGAGCCGCAAGACCTCTCGCCAGAAATCCTCGGGCCTGCTCAGCAAGTAAGGGCTGATGCGGAAGATGTGGGTCAGGATGAAGTCTTTGGTCGCGCCTTCCCCGAGCGGCTGAGTGGCGTGCTTGTCGTGCGCCAAGAAGAGGGCTTCGTGGTGCTCCGAGTCCATTTGCCGTATTACGCCATAGCTCAACCTCGGAAACAGGTCGGCCAGGCTCAGGCTGACCTTGCGTTCGATGCGGACATAGTCCCATGGCAGCGTGTTCAGATCAGTCCCACGCAGTTGAAGGACGAGCGCCTTCGACGTTCCTTCCTCGCCGCGATCCCAAGCCGCCCGGTAGCGTTCTTCGTACTCTGTTCTAAAGGCGACAGGGTCCTCGAATGGCAGCACTTCGAAACCTCGTTCCCGAAGGCCGTGCAAGATGCGCTCATCCAACAGGAGATCATCCGGGTCGCAGGCGATCCAGAAGCGGGAAAGATCGGCAGGAAACTCCCGCAGGATGCGATCGGTCCAGGCGCTCATGATGCAGCCGTTCCCGGTTCGCCAACATGCAATAGGAGAACGGCGTTCAGATCGGGCGTGTATGCCTCGGCGGCATCCAGCTGCGCCATGCGGGCGTCATGGTCGGCACGCAGACGCTTGCGACGGTAGTCCCGGACTGTCTGGAGCCCGACCCGGCCAATGGCCTGATGCCGCGCATCGAAGGCGTACTTGGCGCGTTCGCGCTCTTCCTGGATACGGGCCCTGTGCTCCTCCACCATGTCAGCAAAGATGCGTTCGCCTTGGGTGAGAGCGGCATTCTTTGAGCGGTCAAAGCATCCGTTTGCATCTGCGGCGGCGACGGCTCCAACACTCTCGACCCGTTCCGTTAGAAGAAGATCCCAGATCCGCTTCGCTGTTGGCAGGAAGGTTCGCCCTTCGTCGTTCACGAAGACGGACAGGAAGCGCCGTCGGCTGAAATCATCGGCGGACAGGCTGATCTCCCACAGCGACCAAACGCCCCGGACGCTCTCCGGAAGACCGGAAATCCGAACGGTAGGAAGCGGTTGGCCCGAAACGCAGCGCGGCAGATCGCTGATGACTGCCCGAGCGCGGGGATCTTCAAGCGTCACCCATTCGACATCGGGCCGCTCCTCGGCCGTCCTCGCGTCGAAGCAGACCTTGGCCGACTCGCTGCCGTCCACCCAACGCACCCGCCAAACATCGGCTTCCTTGACGGCATCCCCGCCGCGCGCGGGCAGTCCGGTCGTGATAGCCCGCTCCAGCCAGAACTGCGCTGGGTGGTCCCTCCATTTGCGGGCATCGTCCGCATCAAGCTGGTGCCCATCGGACAAGAGCTCGCTGCTCTTGCGGCTTTCGGCGATAGTCGACCGAAGCTGCGACACAACCGCGTCGCATTCGCTTTCGATGGCGTCTGGGTTCTGAAGCCCCTGGACGAAGAGCTCATCAAACAGCGGCTCTGCTTCGACCGAGTCCATCACGTCGGCGGCTTTGTCCACGCCGAACTCTTCGGCGATGACCGCGAGCTTCGTCTCCAGAACCTCGCGCACGCGATGCTCGACCGTGTCCTCAAGGACGAAGTTGATCGCGCGCGCCACGTGCGGCTGACCGATACGGTCGACGCGGCCGATGCGCTGTTCGACCCGCATAGGGTTCCAGGGCATGTCGAAGTTCACGATGACGTGGCAGAATTGGAGGTTCAGACCCTCGCCACCAGCGTCCGTCGAGATCAGAATGCGGATATCTCGGGCGAATGATTGCTGCGCCCGAGTGCGAGCTTCGAGATCCATTCTCCCGTTCAAAGTGGTGACCGAGAAGCCTCGGCTTTCAAGGAAATCCGCAAGCATCGCCTGCGTGGGCACGAACTCGGTGAAGACCAACACCTTCAGCTCAGGGTCATTCTCCTCCTGCTGAAGCTTGTAGATCAGCTCCAGGAGCGCCTCAGCCTTGGCGTCCGTCCCCTGTGCCTCCGTGGCGCGGGCCAGGTCGAGCAGCGTTTCGACCTCGGCCTTTTCCATCTCCCACCCCTTGGTCTGGATGGCGAGATCCACCTGGGTCTGCCCGTCCAGCTCAGCCCACTCGTCGACGTCGGCTGTCTCGAACAAGGATGGCTGAAGCTGCGGCTGGTCCAGCAAGGCTTGGCGTTTTTCGAGGGTCGCCCGGATGGCCGCCGTGCTGGATGTCACGAGCCGTTGCATCAGGATCATCAGGAATCCCATATGCCGCTGCTTCGCGGCCATGGCCTGGTTGTAGCCATGGCGGACATAGTCGGTGACGGCATCGTATAGCTTTTGCTGGCTGGCGTGCCGGACCTGCCATTCCACCGGATGCAGCCGGGTCATGCGCGGCTTGAACAGCGGTTTGCCGTCGGCATCGATGGAGACGCGTTTTTCCGTGCGCACGACGAAGGGGCGCACCCGCTCGCTGGAAACGCTGCTCTCGTCTGGGAACGAGTCCCGGTCGAGCAGCTGCATCAGCCGATGGAACTGGTCCGTTTTGCCCTGGTGCGGGGTTGCGGACAGCAGAAGCAGGTACGGCGCCGCCTCCGCGAGAGCGGCACCCAGTTTGTAACGGGCGACCTGATCCGTGCTGCCACCCATGCGATGGGCTTCGTCGATGATGACCAGATCCCAGGATGCCGAAATCAGATCTTCGAAACGCTCCCGGTTATAGGTGCTGAGCTGCTCAAGGCTCCAGCCGCGGCGACCTTCGAGCGGTTTCACCGAGTCAAGCGAGCAGATCACCTGATCATGCAGCCGCCAGAGGTTCTCCTCGTCGCTTCGCCATTGGCGGAAGGCTGAAAGTTCAGCGGGTTCGATAAACTGGAAGTTCTCGCCGAAATGCAGCCGCATCTCGGCCTGCCATTGCCGGACCAGCCCCTTCGGCGCCACGACGAGAATCCGCTTCGCCATGCCGCGCAGCTTCAGCTCGCGCAGAATGAGACCGGCTTCGATGGTCTTCCCCAGACCTACCTCATCCGCCAACAGATAGCGGATTCGGTCCCGGCTCATGGCGCGGTTGAGCGCGTAGAGCTGGTGGGGCAGCGGTACGACGCTCGACTGGATCGGCGCCAGCAGGAGGTTGTCCTCCAGCGCGTCCAGAAGCTTCGCCGCCGCGGCGGTGTGCAGGATCTGATCGACCGTCGGCTGGACCGCGTCGAGCGGACTCAGGTCGCGCGAGCGGGCGCGGACGACAGCGTCCTTACCGGGCAGCCAGACCCGATAGGCGGTCTCGCCCCAGATCTCCTCCCGGTCAACGACACGGCAGGGTGCGGCATGCCTCTCATGCCAGCACCACGCGCCGATGCCATGTCCGCCGTCCGCATGCGTCACGCATCAGCCTCCATGCGGGTGAGCGCCTGGTCGTACCAGAGCAACAGCTTCTCATCCTCCTGCAGCGCCTCCTCGGGGATCTTCTGGGCGATGCCGATGATGGTCTTGTAGTCCTTCGCGCCCCACGCGGTCTTGAAGCCCGCCCGCAGTACCTCGAGCCGGAACTCCTTGAGCTTTCGGCCGGGCGCGGACTTGTAGTTCTCGAATTCCTTCAGCAGCGACCGCTCGCGTTTCTGCTCCAGATCCTTCGCCTTGCTCGGGTCGGCCGCGTACCAGCGGTCCTTCGCCTTGGCCTTTAGCCGCGGGTCATCCTTTTCCAAACCGCGCAGATCCTTGAAGTTGGTGGACAGATAGCTGTGGATCTGGCTCGGCACGTCGCCGTTGCCATCGTAGCGCAGGAAATTGTCGGCGAGCAGCGCCGACAGCTCCGGCCTCTCTTCGTGCTTCCGCCAGCCTGCGCCGACTTGGGTGGTGAATTCCGGATGCACTTCTTGATAGTTCGAGGGGCGTTTACGGAGGAAGTCCATCAACCAGTCGATGGCCGAGCGTTCGTCAGAGACGAACAGCTCCATCTGTGGCGCCTGCGCGGCTTGCGCCCGCTTTCGGTCGTACTCGGCGACCTGCTCCGGCAGGAACACCATGCCGTCACGTTCAGGGAAACGGCTCCGCAGCCCGTCGAGGAATTCCTCGGTCGAGAGCGGCACCGGGAAATCGTGGCGGACGAACCAGGCGACCATCCTGTCGTAGATACGTCGCGGGTCGCGTTCCACGACCATCTCCAGGATGCCACTCTTCACCTTGGACACCGGAAGTTGGCGCAAGTGGGTGTGCACGAAATCCCAAGCGGACTCAGGTGCGGCGCCGCGTTCCGCCAACCGTTTCTCCAAACCGCCATTCGGCTTGTAGGCAGAGATGACGAGATCCTGCTTTACCGCAGTCGTTGATGTGACCTGTCGATAGCTGCCCTGGACCTTGTCGAGCGCGTTGACCTCGGCCACCACGAAGCCAGCCTGCTGAAGCGCGACCTGGATCGCGTTCCAAACCGATGCCTTGCTATTGGAGAACACGACCGTCATCCAGCGCCCAGGCTTTAGGACGCGGTGATACTCGGCAAAACACCGCTGCATCAGATGCTGATAATCCGGCAATGCCTTGTTCTTGAAACCATCTATGATGGCTTCTGGTTTTGCATCGGTAATTACACCGTGCCACGATTCAACAAGGAAATTTAAGTCAGCATAATAGATATTTTCACCGAACGGTGGGTCGGTGAAGACATAATCAATGCACGAATCTTCTAAGGGCAGATGCGCAGCATTTCCTGTAGTTACAGCAGATCCGCCGAACTTGGGGTTGTAGTTCTGGAACGCTCTTGCCAGGCGATCAAGCTTACCACCCAAATTGTACCGCGGGCTGCATTCGGAATGCTGCGATGCTACGTAGTACACGCCGTTCAGTGCGCGGTTTACTTGTGAGAAGTGTGACGGGCTATATCGATTCAGGATCGAGAATCCCCAAATGGCTTGTTCCACCATAAAAACGAGGAAAGCGCGTGTGCGGGATTCTGGATATTCCTTAGCTTTTTCCCAAAGAAGTCCGATTGCATGGGCTGCGCGCGGCAAGAAGAAATGATGAACGTTAGTAAGTCCCTTGGGCGCTATCCGGGACCCGTGATACATCTCTTCGATTGGAAAACGGATTGTGGGGATGCTTGGCTGAAGCGGCAACGCCTCTATCTTCGAAAGTAGCTCTAGATCTCGCGCATCTGGCTGCTTCTCGAAGCGTGTCTTTCCAACAGAATATGCGAGTAGTGCTGGTCGAAATTTGACCCGCTCCCACGGCTCACCTGTTGCTGGATCATTTTTAGTTTCCAGTACTCTTTCCAGCCGGTCCTTGTTCATCTCAGCGCCGCAATGGGGACAAGGGAACATATCCCTCACACGCTTAGTGTCCTCAGCCAGCGCTTCCTCGGTAAAATTCACTTCCCCTGCGCACTCCGGGCAAGTGAAAACCTCGCTCCATACCGTGAAGTCTATCTTTCCCTTCGTTTTTCCGTCCGTGTGCAGAGTTTCATACATCCAGCCAATCTCGCGCTCGACTTCGGCGAGAAGCTGCTTTCCGGCATCAGCGAAAGCCTCGACATCGAACGGCAAGTTGTAGTTGGCTCCGATGAACGTAGCAGCGGGCGACAGGTCGTTCAGCACAGCCCTGCGCGCGCCCCACTTCGGCGCGGACATACCTGCCTTCTTCCACTCCATCTCCAGCTGGTGGCGATAAGATGCGGGTGCTGTCCCGCACCACTGCGCAGCCACCCCCGTCATGCCCGATCCGGCAAATCCGTCGAGCACGAGGTCTCCCGGCTCGGTGAAGTGGAGGATCGATGGCACAATGGCCAGGTGGGGCACCTTGGTGTGATAGGAATGTGCCTTGTAGATCGGATCGGTCTTGCCAACAGACACGTCGATCGCCATTGGCTCGCGCGCGTATTCTTGGCTAGGATCGTAAGCTTTGCCGTAGTACTTCGCGAAATCTGCCAGCCAAGGGTTCGGGCACGCCGTGTAGTAAGGCGGATCCGACATCGCCAGAATCGCTTCGTCCGTCCCTTGTGGGAACCCCTCCTGCTTCCGGAACGCCGGATCCTTCAGCTTTTCCGCCAACAGATCCCGGAAATGTTCCCGGCGTGCCTCCTCGTCGACGAAGGTGACGCCAAGGCAGTTAACCGCTTCGGACTTTCCCGCCTCGCTGTATAAGTCTTTGTGTTGGGACATGTCAGAAGTATCCATACTCTCGTCCATCAGCCCCACCCGTCGACCCAACATGTTTCGATTTGGACTTCCAGGCGATGTGTTCCGCCGATCCAATATCCGCGACAGAAGTAACATAGACATGGGACCGGCCGATCTTTCTTTTTTCAAAGCAGATAACGCGACCGGCGTATTCGACGCCCCCCTTTGCCTTAGTGATTAAGCTAAGTCGCCACTTGTTGACCCACTGGTCATAATCCTGTGCTCGATTAGAGAAAGCGCCATAGCCTTTTGTTTTTTCATTAAAGGCCAAAAATGCTTGTCCGGCGGATCGAGATTTCTCATCAAAAAACAAGACGATCTCGTCTGTAAACTCGATTTGATTTCTCGAGCCACCCTGCATATCGCCTGCTTCAATCCAAAAGTACGTCGCTTCTTCAATTGCCATCTCGTCCCTCTATACTTGTAGGAAGCCTGCTTGCAATCACTCAATCACGAAGCGCAGCTTAGTCGTATCCTTGCCCTTGCAGCGATCGTTCAGGAAGGACTCGAAGCGCTTCCGCAGATCCTCGGGCGTCGCTGGGGATCCGCCTTGCAGGAGCGCCTGTCTGATGTCCGCGCTGCTGAAGCTGATCTTTTCAAGCCCGGACAAGGCCTCCTGCACCGCGGCGATGAAGTCAGGCGTCACTATATCGGGCAGGGTTTTGGTCTCGGCAAAGCCGGTGACGATCTTGCGTGACGAGTCCTTCAGCAGCTCGAAGTTCGACTGGATGATCGGATCCTCGAGGTTGTCGACGAGCGTTTGCACCCAGCCTTCAAGCAGACGGTCCAGGTCACTGTCCAGCTGCTTCAGGACGTTTGCAGCAGGCAGCAGTTCGCCTTGTTCGTTCGCCGGCCGGAAACCGCAGTGCGGGCAGACGGGGCTGGCCGAAAGCTCAGACTCGACGAGCGCTGCGCAGCTCTTCAGCTTATCCAGTTTCTCCTCAAAGGTCGTCAGCTGACTGGTCGGCATCAGCGAAATGCCAGCCAACGCCCGCATGGCGATCAGCCGCGGATCCTTGCGCAGCGCGGATTTCGTCTTCTCGTCCGTGACCCCAAGGCGCGCCTTGCTGTGCAGCCCGACATAGGCCGTGATGTAATCCTTCTTCAGCTTGGCCAGCGTCTGCCGGTACTCGGCCGCATGCTGCGCGGTCCTATCTGCCGCGAGCTTGTCGAGGACCTGCTTGCGCGCATCTTGCGCCTGTCGCACCCAAGCATGGTCTGCCGACAGAACCATCTCGGCCTGCGACAGATAGCTGGCCGTGGTGCCGAGGTCGGCGACCAGCTCCAGCATCCCCTCGACAGCCTGCAGAACCTCGAGGTTCTTTTTCTGGGCCGCGATATCGTCAGAGCCGATGCGAAGGTTCTTGAGCTTCCCGACTGTGTTGTAGGGGGCCAGGCTCTCCGAGCAGGCTTTGAGCGCATCAAGCTTGGTGCGCCAGTCCCGGATCTCTTCTTCCCGCAGCAACGGCTGACCCCAGAAGCTCAGCCGACCAGACATGTCCGTGGCGGCGCTGAGCACGCGCCGAGTCAGCTTCCCGACCTCCTCCTGGAGCAGCTTCACCGGCTCGTCCGAGCCCTGTGTTGCCTGCTGAGCGAGCCCGGGCGGCAAGCCCAACATCTCGAACAGTGAGCGGAGGACGGCGACGTTGATCTCCTTCGGCGCCTCGACGTGCTTGAACTGCTTCAGCTCGTCGAGCGGCCTTTCAGCCAGGAGCGTGATCTTGCCGGAATCAATCTTGTCGCCGGTGATCGCCAGGACGATGTCGCCGGCATAGACCAACCCACCCAGAACGGTGACCAGCAGATCGGGCTCCAGGCGGAACTTGATCGGCGCGAAATAATCGGCGTCGGCGTCGCCGCTGACCAGCTCGCCACGGTTCAGTACCTGGCCATGGCCTTTCGCCTTCAGCCGAGCCAACACGTCCTGCGCATAGCGAGACCGTGTGGGGTCGATGCGATCGCCGTCCAGCATCTCCAGGCCGTCGAGGATGACCACGGCGTCCTTGTTCCGGTTTCCGCCTGCCAGCGCGCGCAGGGCGTTGCCAACAAGCTGCTTCCGGTTCGCCTCAGTGACGAGCGCGGAGAACGTCGGATATTCAGGCGCCACTTCGGCAAACTGGTTGTTCAGCGCGAGACCCGAGATGACGTTGACGACGTCGCGGAAGTTGATCCGCTCTTCCGGGCCAAGACGCGCCTTGTCGCGCAACGAGACGGCCTTGGTCCACTCCTGCAGGGTCTTGCTCTTGCCCTGATAGGTGACCTCGTAGGCTGTCATCTGCTTTTCCTGCAGCCACTTGCTCATGTCGCGCAGGGCGTCTTTGGCCTTATCGAGGTAGATGGACTTCGCGCCGCCACTGGCCGTGGACGCGAGATCCTGAGCTGCGGCATAGAAGGAGAGATGACGCTTGATCGCCTCATCGAGCCCTTTGAGCCGGAAGAAGACCTCGTCGGCCTTGTGGTCGTCACGAAACCGTGGCGGCTCGAACGGCTGAATGAAATAGATATAGAAATCCCGCTCGGGCTGCGCCGTCGGCCGGTCGTTCGGGGCACCGAAGAAGAGATACCCGTTGCGCTCGACGCGGTGATCCTGCCATTCGATCTGATACTGCCAGATCGAATGGCCGGTGACGTAGGTCGTCTCGTCAGTCCGCTCCATCAGCTGACGGATCGCGCTGTAGTACGCGCGGTCGAGCGCGTCATCGGACAGGGCTTCAGCCCGCTTCTCGATTTGGGCGTCGTAATCGACGTCCTTCTTCAGATCGAGGTAGTATTGTTCGGTGTCCGACGCTTTCGAGATGAACTGACCGTTGACGGTCTTCAGCGTCTCCCGAAGGACTGTTTGAACAAGTGAAAGAAGGTCGGCCTCCGGCTCCCCGCCCAGGTCTTCTATGCCTGGTTGAAACAAGCAGAGCGTATCGCGGAGTTCCTCAGCGGTCGGTCCCACGGGAACATAAATGTCGCCGCCCGTCGTCAGGCGATGAACCGAAAGTCCGTCGATGATGCGGAGCGCCATCGGCCTATATGCCGGGCGTGTGAAAGCCTTCCTTACGCGCTCTGACAGGACTTCGGACACCTTAAGCACAGGTCCGATGTTCGGATCCGCGCGCAGCACGGAGTTCGACGTGACCGTCTCCCAGAACTTGTCGTAGCCGATCAGTCCAGGCCGATCGTCGGGCACCTCTTCGCTGAGAATAGCCTGGATCTGATCCCGGAGGGTCACCAGTGCGCCGCGCTTCTCTGTGAACACCAGCCGCTCGAAGGTCCCGATGTAATCAGGGTGCACCGGGAACAACCGAACATACTCGTCCATGCGCTCGTTCATCGAGCCATAGAATTTGGCGAACGGCGTCAGGTAAGCACGGATCTTGTTCTGCTGATCCGCCGTCTTCTTCAGGAGGCGTTCGGCCACCACGAAACTGACGTCCTGGCGGGCGAGCAGGATCTGCGTGAAGCGGTCCTTCACGCGACGAAGGCTGTCGGCGACATGCTGGAAGCGGCTGCTGTCGAAGATCGCCTCCTGAACGCCGGCGACAAACCGGAAGCGGAGGTGCTTTGTGACCTCGCCGATCTCTCGCAAGAACGAAAGGTCAAGGACCAGATCGTGATCCTTGCGCGATCGCAGGTATTCGAGGAACTCGTCGACTACCAGCAAGACGCCGTGATTGGGGTGGACCTCGGCGAACGCCGCCATCATCTCTTCGAAAGCGGCCTTGTTGTTGATGACCTTGTCGGCTGGCGGGAAGGAATAGCTGACGTCGTGCTTGTCGAGGAATACCTCAAGCTGTTGCGTGATGATGTCCCGCAGGGACATCTGGCTAGAAATCTCGATCCGGTGAACCTTGAATTTTCCGGCAATGGCACTTGCGGCATCGGCCACCTTGGGATGGCGGATCATAGGGACATATGCGGCGTCTTCGGCGACCAGCGATAGCACCGACATCAAGTGCGACTTACCGGTCCCGTAGTTGCCGACAACCAGCACGCCCTTGTGGTCTACAGCCTCGTCGAACGAGAGCTGGGGGATCATTTGCTTGGCGATCCGCTCGGCCATGTCGTCCGAAATGACGTAGGTCGAAACAAGTTTTTTGGCCTCATTAGGACGATTGGCGTCCCGCAACTGAATGACCGACTCGATCGGTTCAAACTGAATGAGATCGCCATAATGCATCGGCATTCCGAGTTACCCCTTCATTGAACTTTGAACGGCACCAGGCCGTCGATGCCGTAATCCTGATACTCTGGGTGTCCTGTGGTAGCATGGGAAAGCCGGCTTTCCTGCAGCTCTCCTGGCCATACAGCAACGACCCCACCTCCGTGAGCATGTCTCTTTAGTAGGTCTAGGGGGCTGAGTTGAAGTGTTTGATCGAACAGGAGTTCGATATTATCCAGAAGCAGGAGTCCCCGGCTGACAAATCCATCCGCGAGCTCCTTAAGCATGTCAGCAGCCAACAAATGTCTGCGGGGGGCAGGCACTGAAAGTAACTCACGGCCAAGAGTGGCCCCAACGCTTAGGACGCGCGCTCGCCGACGCTCGGCCAAGTGCCGAAGGAGCTCGCTTTTCCCCGATCGCGGTGGGCCAATTAGGAGGATCAGCTTGCTGTTCAGGCTCGAGATGTCCTCGACCAGGCGATCTAGCTTTTCGATCATTTCCGCCCTCTGTTCGGGTGCTGATGGCCACGAAGAACACTAGCGAGCGAATCGCCCATCCGAATTAAAACGAATTGTTGCGAGCTTTGCGACTGCGTGCTGCGCATAATAGTGATGATGAGCATCAAAAGACGAGACAGTCTCACGATGCTGTCGAGAATATTTCACATTCTTATGCTAATTCCCGCAGCCGCGTTTAGTAACATCCGATCGCTGAGCGAGCGGGCTAATGCGCAGCGAATATTTGAAGTCGCGTCAACAGCATGTTCGAAATCATTTCTGGCGAACCTTGCTTGGCCATGTCTCCAGATTTTCGACAAGCCACAGGACAAGGCAGAATGACATCCCTGTCCAGGGTAAACTGTTGATGCCCAACCCCGGCCCAGTCCGCTGGCGCCTGAGGAGGGCGAGCAGCGATCGTTATCATATCTCTATGGGAGCGCAACGGGATGGCGCTCACACGCGGAGCGGGTAGCCAGACGGTGTCTTCGACGCTTCGATGGGGACGTTTTTGATGGACGGTACCGCGTGATGTTCGATGATGCAGCAAGTGGGAAAGACTGACAGCTAGGATCCGAAGGACCGCTATAGCGCAAGGATGCTGCCTCCGAGCTGTTCCAGCAGCGCAGTTGCAGTCCCAAGCCACACCACTTGCTAAGGCTCGGCGAGCGATTTCCGGCCGACTAGGAGCGCAGTTTGCCGGCCGGGAATAAAGCATTGCGGATGGGGTAGAGCTCCCCATCTCGCTTAACGTCCGTTGCCGATGCGCCAGTTCGACAGATTTGACGCGCGCCGAACCAAGCAGATCGCCCCAAGGACGGGATGAGAATAACTTCGACTATAATTGACTGACTAATGCTGAATGGCAGGAGTGCCGGCAATCAACACCGGAGGCATAGCAACCCCGAAAGGCCCGGTACCTACCTTGGAAACGGCAACACTCCCACCATGTCCGCGCCCTCTGGTAGCTCACCGACATAACTCTCGGTGATGGCGGACAAGACGCCGCAGACCTTGAGATCATACTAGTCGCAAACGGTGCTCTCAATCGAGATCGCCGCCGTATCAGTTCGGCCCCGACAACGACGGCGCCTGAACTCATTAGACACGGGAGCGGGGCCGGGGCCTTTGCCTGATGGAGGTGACCGCTACCCCCCCTTACCGGGTCTCGTTCAGCAGCTTCTCCAGTTTATCACGGAGATCGTCTTGGACAGCGGCTTTCATGTTCCTGATGATCTCCCGCTGCCGTTCGGGATCCACGGATCCATAATGATGCAGGGTCGTGAGCAGACCCGTATGGCCCATGTTCTGGCTCCAGGCCTTCATCTGTTCAGGTGTCCGCGCTCGCTCGAGCCCTAGGCGCGCGACGGCATGACGGAATGAATGCGGATTGAAGTACGGCAATCCAGCCGCCTGGCAGGCCTCCTCAAGGATCCTGCGAATAGGGATGCCGCTTCGCCAAGGCTCCCGGTCGACACCCGTCTGAACAAAGACGAGCTCAGGGCCCATAGCTGTCGAGGTTTTGGGGAAGAGCGGGTCGTCGGGTCCCCATCCCATGTCGACCGTGAGCACGCCGACCCATTCTTCCAGCGCCGGGAATGCGTCACCATCAACGTGGATCAGATAGGTCTCGATGGGCTTTGCGAACTTGGTCTTGACCTCTCTCGGATCCTGCTTGAGCACCCGCCGGTTCAGATCAAGGTGTTTGATGCGCAGGGAGGCGACGGCGCCGACCCTTGCACCGGTTTGGATCAGGATCGCGACGATCGCGCGGTTGCGCTTGTCGACCAGGGTAGTCGAGGGCATCGCGGCAAGCAGCCGCGCAACGTCCTCAGTGCTCGGCAGGATCCGTTTGTTGACCGCCTTTGCGATGCTCTGATCCCGCCGGCTGAGCCGGAAGTAGTCAGCGTCCGAGGCGCGCATGCGGCGGCGGTAGCCATCTTGATCTGCCAGCCAACGGAAGAACCTCTGAAGGCCCTGTAGTGTCCGAAGTTGGCTAACTTTACTCAGCGGCTCACCCGTTTTTCGGCTGATCCTCTGCGCCAGATGCTCCTTATAGGCGATGGCGTTCGCGCTCCTGAAGTCGCCAAAGCAGGCTCGGTGACAGAACGCCTCGAAATCGTCGATGGTGGCCATGGCGTGCCTTACCGCTTCCTCTCCGAAGCCCTCTGCCTCTTTGAGGAAGGTCGCATGCTGGCGCTTCAGCCGCTCGTTTTTGGCGTTGTACCGGGCGACCGAATCCGCGGCCCTTTTCCTTGATAGGGTACGATACGTGGATTGGTTCGACATGATCCCAACTCACCCTTCGATGCGTGTTGCGACAAAAGTCGCGATAAGTGCCTCGACTTGTGCCGGGCCCGTTGTCCGGTGGATCAGACGCTCGCAGGTCGGACAGATGCCTCTAAGCATGCCCCTGCGAGGCGTGAGCGGCCGGTATTCCACCATGCCGCCGGCAGGGACCTTCGGCTCTTGACAAGGGATGCAGTAGATCGTCCCCGGCGGGCATGGACGCTTTGTCCGCTGGCGTTGAGCGATAAGGAACGCGCGGACGTCCTCTCCGCGGAAGTACATCTTCCAGCCACCATCGATGGGCGTCAGTCCCATGCGCACCCATTTGCGGACGGTGTGGTAGTGAACGTCGAGGGCCTCACAGAGCTCCGCTATCGAGTAGATCGTGTAGTTGCGGGCGAGATTGGGATTGGGAATGCGCATGCTGCCCATCGCTCAACCCTCCCGACCGGGGTCAGAGGTCGATTGGCGAGGGCGCCCGATCCGTGCCCGTGCCCAGGCATCGAGATCGGCCGGCGCATAGAGCGGCGTGCGGCCCGCCTTGTGGAACAGGGGGCCCCCGCCCACGACAGCGAGCTTGGCTAGCCACTGTGGCGAACAGGGAAAGCCGTAGCTCGTCTGCACGTAAGATGCTGCGTCCGCGCGGCGCAGATAGCGCAGAATGTGACCGTGCTCAGTTTGGATTACTGGGTTCATTTTGATCTCCCGAAAGCCCCGGGCATTGCCGGGTCGGGAGATCAATTGATCGGAGGATGGTCCGCAAAATAGCTCCGCAAAATTCGTCGCTGAACTATTTTTCCCGAGAGCGGATGTGCTCCCTGATGTATCGCTCGATTGTCCGGGGCTTGAAGGGATCGTCCTCCGGAAACCGCGCGTCCAAAATCTCTGCGATCCGCTGGGAGATTTTGGTGATACTGCCTGATGCGACGGCCGGTCCGAGGGATCGATAGATTTCCAACGCCTCGGATTTTCGGCGCGTTGCGCGCCCAACAGCACGGGTCCGGAGTTCCGCTCTATCGAGTTTCCAGAGCCTCCTCACGTCACGACGGCGAACCTGCAGTTGGACCCACTCCTTATCCCGAAGCCCCGGATCTTTGCGGTGGGGCATTTGAAGCAATAACGCATCATTGTGATCGTCGAGCCATTCCTCCTCGTTAGCATAAATGATAGCGCGAACGAAGTATTTTGATTTCTGGGCTCCTTTATTTGGCGATGGCGCGAACGGTGCATTTGGAGGCTTATCAAAATCTACCAGATATACGGACGTGCTCTGAAAAAGCCCCCGCGGGACGACTTGGTTTGCGCCGTCGCATATCCCGTGGACCTTCAACCTGCCTTTGCCGGCGGCGGCCACAATGGCCCCGTATGCAAGCTCCCAAGCATGCCAATCATCTGGCAGAAAGGGTACCTTGCCGCCCCTGGAGCCAATCCACTCAGCCGCTACGCTCAAAGGGATCAGCCCAATGTCCTCCGGGTCAGAAGGGCTGGCTTGCAGGCCCTCAAGAAAGCTATCCAATAGCTGTCGCCGCATTGGCTTTGGTGTCGTCATTTGAGTTCTGTAGTTTGGAGACGCTCGCCGCGTGCGACCAGCGTTTGACGCTCCTCGCGGGCATCTAGAGCAACGGCTATCGAGGCAGCCACCGCATCTGCTGCCCGCCGCAGTGGACCGGTATCGAAGTGGCTGTACCGGTTCGTCGTCTTGACATCCGCGTGTCCCAAAAGACGGCCAACCACCGTCAGGCCCATGCCAGCCGCTGCACCGTGGCTGGCAAACGTGTGGCGCAGATCGTGAAGGCGAACACCTTCTAGTCCCGCCGCGCGCGTGACGATCGACCAAGGGCGCTTGAGGTCTGACCTCGGCCGATCCAGCTTCTCTCCGGCAAAGACAAAGCGACACCCAGAGATCCGCGGAACGGACTGCAGAATTTCCATAGCGGAATCGCCAAGCACCACGGTTCGCCGACCGGATTTCGTGTCGGGTAGGAACAGAAGCCCGCGTTCGACATCCACGTCTGACCATCGCAAGGAAAGCGCTTCCCTTAACCTAAGCCCGGTAAGGATGAGGAAGCGGATCGCGGCGGTGGCGTGAGGGCTTAGCCTCGTCCGCCGATCCTCCGGATTGCGTGGCAGATGTTTGGCGCCGGGCGCGTCCAAGTTGGCATTCCAAGGGAGGCCGAGGGTTTCGGCCTCTCGAAGCGCCGCGCCGAGCCGTGACAATTCTTCTGATGACAGGAAGCGCTCGTTTTGGCCGTCGGCGAACTTGCGGACGCCATGGACTGGGTTGTCCTTCCGCATCCCCAGCTCGATCGCGTAGGTGAAGATGCCCCCGAGAAGGCGAACAGTTCGGGTGGCAGTACCCTGTCCCCCGCGCACAATCGCCCGTCCATGCTTTTTTGTGCGGACATCGGTTGCGGTCCGACCTGAAGCAACGTCCCTCAGAAACCTTTCAACGTCAGCCTTGGTGACTTCTTGCACAGTCTTCCGACCGAGCAGGGGCTTGATATGTCGCGTGATGCGGCCGCGATCCGAGGCAAGCGTTGATGCCTTCTTCGGCTTGCCGCGCTTCCCGATTAGGACCCCACGCTCGGCCTCTTTGAAGTAAAGGTCACACAGGTCGGAGATGGTCTCGGCCTTGCGGGCATTCGAGAGCTGTTCGGCGACGTCCTCGCCGAGCTCCGCCTTGGCGAGGATCGTCCTTGCGGCGGCTCGCGCTTCCTCGACGGTCAGCTTACCAACCGAGCCAAGGGTCACTTTGCGGAGTGGACTGTTGCGGCCGCCGGTGCGGTACATCGCTAGATACGACATTGCACCCGATGGCCTCACGCGAACGCCAAACCCGGAGACCTCGGCGTCCCAGACGCAGAACTCGGTGGCCCTTGGCGTGATTGCGTCGACGCTCCGCTTGGTAAGTTTTGCTGATGCCATGGATGCGGCTCTTCGGGGTAACACCGGGGTAACACGACGTAGGAATTTGGAGACAAACTCAGAAAGCAGGATAGTGTCGATGTCAATGAAATCAACGATATAATCATCTGCAGGAAGCTGCAGAATAGGTCAGAAATCCCTTTCTACCGCCCTCCGAAGGCAAAGGTCGCACGTTCGAATCGTGCCGGGTGCGCCAGCCCACGTCCCTTGTCGATCCGGCGCGAGAGCGGGGCTCCCCGGGGCCCTGTTCGATGCCTTGCCCCCGGGTCCCCAGCCGAACGCCCGCTGGAACCCAAGGCAGACGAGGCCCTTCCGCACCGGCTGACCGCCTGTTGAGCCGCGCCTGTTGCGATGCCGGCCGCATGCCGTGAACAGCCGCACGATCAACGGCCGCCCTCAACTGCCGCATGCAGGACGTGCCCTCGCCGGAACGCCTCTCCCGCCGCGGCGTTGATCGGATCATGCGACGAGCCGGGCCCTCGAGCGAGCGATGACGAAGCGCAGGGACGCGGGCGATGCGGCGACCTTCAAGCTCGCCACTTTCAACATCAATGGCGTCGTCCGCCGCCTGCCAAACCTCCTCGCCTGGCTGAAAGCCGCGCGGCCCGACGCCGTCTGCCTGCAGGAGCTGAAGGCCGCGCAGGACCGCTTTCCCGCCGAGGCGCTGGAGAAGGCCGGCTACGGCGCCGTCTGGCGCGGGCAGAAGACCTGGAACGGCGTCGCCATCCTGGCGCGCGACGCGGTGCCGGTGCAGACCGCCGACCGCCTGCCCGGCGACGGCGACGACAACCAGAGCCGCTACATCGAGGCCGCGGTCGGCGGCATCCTCCTCGGCTGCATCTACCTGCCCAACGGCAATCCGCAGCCGGGTCCGAAATTCGCCTACAAGCTCGCCTGGTTCGAACGCTTGCGGAAACATGCGGCGGGCCTGCGCAAGGCCGGTCACCCGGTGGCGCTCGTCGGCGACTACAACGTCGTGCCCACCGATGCCGACATCTACCCCACGCGCTCCTGGGACGACGACGCCCTGCTCCGGCCGGAGAGCCGCGCCGCCTTCGCGAAGATGGTGAGGGCCGGCTGGACAGACGCGCTCCGAAAGGTCCACCCCGCGGCCCCGCTGTTCACGTTCTGGGACTACAAGCGGAACCGCTGGCCGCGCGATGCGGGTCTCCGGCTGGACCACATCCTCCTGTCTCCCGCCCTCGCCCCGCGGCTGGTCGATGCGGGCATCGACCGGGACGTGCGCGGTCAGGAGGGAGCGAGCGATCACGCCCCCGCCTGGGTCACCCTCAGCCGCGAGGGTTAGCCGAGCCCCGAGCGCTAGCCGAGCCCGGAGGGCCTCTGGCCGAAGCGCAATTGCTGGCGCTCCAGCTCCTCGGCGAAATCGGCGTGGAGCGACCGTTCATCCCGCCCGTCCGGCATGGTGAACAGCCCGGTCTCGCAGAGGCGCCCGTCGTCCCAGCCGGGATAGTCGAGCACGGGATAGAGGCAGATGCCCTCGACGGGCACCCCGCCGCGCAGCGCCGCCCGGACCTCGCCGCAGACATAGTGGAACCACGACGCCCGGGCGCTGCGCTCGGCCCCCGTCTCGGCGATGACGATGGGCCGGCCGTAACGGCCGAAGGTCTCCTGGAGGATCTCGGCGAAAGGGCGGTAGCCGTGGTGGCCGAGGGGGAGCGTCGAACCGCGGTGCAGCCACTGGTTCCGCGGGTAGTAGTTGACGCCGACGATGTCGACATTGTCCTCGCGGCCGCCGAGGTCCGGCGACACCCGGCCGGCGATCATGTCGAGGGCCTCGAACTGCGACAGGCGATGGATTTCCGCCGCCCGTCGCACGGCCGCGCTGCGCGAATAGCTCGTGATGTGGATGGCCGGCTCGGCATGGAGGAAGCGGGCTTTCGGCTCGACCTCCCTGATGGCCGCGATCGCCGCGATCGAGGCGCGCACCAGCTGCGCCTTGAGCTCCGCACCGCGCCCGCGCGTCCCCGGATTGATGGCGCCGACCTCGCCCCCGGCCCAGGCGACGAAGGACATCTCGTTGACGGGACAGAAGATCGGAACCGCGTCGCTCTCCGAACGGACGAGCCGCGCGGCCGCCGCGGCGAAGCGGGCGAAACGGTCGGCGAAGGCGGGCGACCAGACGTCGAGATCGTCGGGCCAGCCGAAATGGCAGAGGTCCCAGATTACCTGCACCTCGGCCCGGCGCGCGGCGCGGATCATGGGCACGACGCTGGACCAGTCGTAGGCCCCGGGCGCCCGCTCGATGAGGTGCCAGCGGAAGCCATCCCGGACGGTGCGCAGGCCGAGCCCCGCCATCGCCAGATAGTCGCCTTCCACGAGCCGGTCGTGCCCGGTCGCCGCCAGGAGATCGAGACGCCGTCCGTCCCGGCGGCGGTGGGTGGCGCATTCGAAGCCCGCCATGAAGAAGCTTTTGAACAGCGGGGCGTCGGCCAAGCGGTTGCGCCTTCGGGTGAAGTGGAGGGATGCCGGCAGAACCGGCCTTTCCGATCACGGTTCCCTTTCGGACAGCGCGAGGGCGCGCCGCGTTGCCGCACCCAATAGGAACAGGGCGACGCAGCGGTCCGTTCTTCGGGGCGGCCTGAACAGCCCGCCCGGATCTCCTCCTGCAACTGTAGTCACCGTGAAGGTTGCGCATGAACGCCCTCGATCGACGCCCGCAGCTCGTGTGCTTCTCCCATCTGCGGTGGGATTTCGTTTTCCAGCGTCCCCAGCATCTGCTGACGCGCGCCGCACGCGACTACGACGTCTACTACGTCGAGGAGCCGGTGGTCGAAGCCGGTGCCGCGCCGCACCTGCGGACCAGCCGCCGGCCGGAGGGTGTGACGGTCATCGTCCCGGTCCTGCCGCCTGCGGAGGATGAGGGGGCGGCAGCCATGATCGCCGACCTGCTCGGGCCGATCTTGCCACCATCGAGCCGGCAAAGGATCCTGTGGTACTACACGCCCATGGCCATGGCCTTCAGCCGCCACATCGAGGCGGACACCGTCGTCTATGACAACATGGACGAGCTCTCGGCCTTCCGCGGCGCCCCGTCCCGCCTTCTCGACCTCGAGGCGGAGCTCTTCGCGCGTGCCGACCTCGTCTTCACCGGAGGCATGAGCCTCTATGCCGCGAAGCGGCGCCGTCACCGCAGCGTCCACCCCTTCCCTTCCAGCATCGACGTCGCCCATTTCCACGAGGCCCGGCGGAAGCCCGCCGAGCCCGCGGACCAGACCACCATCGGCGGACCGCGCGCCGGCTTCTTCGGCGTCATCGACGAGCGCATGGACATCGACCTCGTCGCCGGGACGGCGGCGCTCCGGCCCGACTGGCAGTTCGTCATGATCGGGCCGGTGGTGAAGATCGACCCGGCGAGCCTGCCAGCGGCGCCCAACATCCACTGGCTCGGCGGCAAGTCCTACCGGGACCTGCCCGCCTATCTCGGCGGTTGGGACGTCGGCCTGATGCCCTTCGCGCTGAACGAGGCGACACGGTTCATCAGCCCCACCAAGACGCCGGAATTCCTCGCCGCCGGCCTGCCCGTTCTCTCCACGGCCATCACCGACGTCGTCTCCCCCTATGGCGAGAAGGGTCTCGTTGAGATCGTCTCCGACCCTGCCGGGATGGCGGACGGCCTCGACCGGCTGCGAACGCCCCCTTCCGGCTGGCTCGCTGCCGTCGACGGCCACCTCGCCGGCATGTCCTGGAACCAGACCTGGGCCGGCATGCAGCGCCTCATCGACGAATCGGTACAGGCACGGCGCCAGCGCGTCGGCGATCTTCGCCGCAGGGCCCTCCCGACCCCCGTCGGAGAAACGCTCCATGTTTGACTGGCTGGTGGTGGGTGCCGGCTTCGCCGGTTCAGTCCTCGCCGAGCGCCTCGCCACCCAGCGTGGGGAACGCGTTCTCCTGATAGACCGGCGGCCGCATATCGGCGGCAACGCCTATGACCGCTACAACGAGCAGGGTCTGCTCATCCACGAGTACGGCCCCCACATCTTCCACACCAATTCCGACATGGTGCTCGACCATCTGTCGCAGTTCACCACCTGGCGTCCCTACACCCACCGGGTGCTGGGCTCCGTGGACGGCCGGCTCGTCCCGATCCCCATCAACCGCACCACCGTCAACCGGCTCTACGGCCTGTCGCTGGAGACGGAGGAGGAGATGGAAACCTGGCTTGCCGCCCGCGCAGAGCCGGTGGAACGCATCGAGACGTCCGAGGACGTCGTGGTCAGCAAGGTCGGCCGCGAGCTCTACGAGAAGTTCTTCCGCGGCTACACCCGCAAGCAATGGGGCCTCGACCCCTCCGAGCTCGACAAGTCGGTCACCGCCCGCGTACCGACCCGCACCGACACCGACGACCGCTACTTTGCCGACAAGCACCAGGTCATGCCGGAGCACGGCTACACTCGCATGTTCCAGGCAATGGTCGCCCATCCCAACATCACTGTCATGCTGCAGGCGGACTACCGCCAGATCCGCGACCTCATCCCGCACAGGCGGGTGATCTATACCGGCCAGATCGACGAGTTCTTCGACTTCCGCTTCGGCCGCCTGCCCTATCGCTCACTGCGCTTCGAGCACAGGACCATCGACGCGCCCCGCCACCAGGACGTCGCCGTGGTGAACTATCCCCAGACGGAGGAGTTCACCCGCGTCACCGAGTACAAGTACCTGACCGGACAGGAGCACCCGAAGACGGCCATCACCTACGAATATCCCACCGCCGACGGCGATCCCTACTATCCCGTTCCGCGGCCGGAGAACCAGGAGCGCTACGGGCTCTACGAGGCGCTGGCGCGCGCGACGCCGGACGTCTGGTTCGTCGGCCGGCTCGCCACCTACCGCTACTACAACATGGACCAGGTGGTCGGGCAGGCGCTGGCCACGTTCCGCCGCATCGACGAAAAGCTGCCGCGCGGGGGGGACACCGGCTCCGGTTCGAAGGCCTGGAACGGGGTGCGCGCCGTCGTCGCCGCGCAACCCTGAGGCACCGGCGGCCTCGTTGGTCCGGACCTTCGGCGCGAGTCGGCCGGCGGGGTTAGGAACGGCCCCTGGCGCCACGGGTTCTCTCGGCGACACAAGGGAGCCTCATCATGATCGACAACGAAACACCCGGGATGAACACCGCCACCGGCACCGCCGGAAACGGGGACGGCGGCGGGTCCGCCACCGGCCAGCTCAAGGCGGCGGGGATCGACACCGAGCGCATGGCCTCGCGTGCCGGCGAGATCACCCAGCTGATCAGGGACGAGGTCGCGGCCCGGCCGTTCCAGGCGGTCATGGCCGCAGCCTTCGTCGGCTTTCTCTACGCACTGCGCCGGTAACTGCCGATGAACGAGCCGGCGGAAGACGGGCGGGTCTGGCCGCGGCTGAGCCCGCTCTCGACGGGCGTCCGCGGCCGGTGTCCCCGCTGCGGGCAGGGCCACCTCTTCTCCGGGTTCCTCACCATCGCGCCACGCTGCGAGGTCTGCGGCCTCGACTTCTCCTATGTCGACACGGCCGACGGCCCGGCCTTCTTCGTCATGATGTTCGGCTGCGTGCCCGTGGTGATCCTCGCGATCATGCTGGAGGTGCGGTACCAGGCCTCGCTCACCACACACCTCCTTCTGACGCTGCCGTTCGGCCTCGCCACCTGCATCCTGCCGCTGAGGCCGCTCAAGGGCTGGCTCGCCGCCAGCCAGTTCACGTTCAAGGCGCGGGAGGGACGGCTGTGGCGCCCCGGCGATCCCGATTGAGGGACCACCGGCGCGCCGCTCGTGTCAGTAGCCGCCGATGATCGGCAGGATCTCGCCGGTGATGTAGCTGGAGCACTGGGGCGAGGCGAGGAAGACATAGGCGGGCGCGATCTCCTCCGGCTGCGCCGGGCGCTTCATCGGCGTCTTGGCTCCGAATGTCGCCACCTGGTCCGCCGGCCGGTCGGAGGGGTTCAGCGGGGTCCAGACCGGCCCCGGCGCCACGCAGTTGACGCGAATGCCCTTGCCGATGAGGTTGCCCGACAGGGCCCGCGTGAAGGCGTGGATGCCGCCCTTCGTCATGGAATAATCGATCAGCTCCTTGGATCCGTCGATCCCGGTGATCGAACCCGTGTTGATGATCGCCGAGCCCGGCTTCATGTGCGCTACCGCCTCCTGGGCCATGTGGAAATAGCCGTAGAGATTGGTCTTCAGCGTCGTGTCGAAATGCTCCTCGGTCAGGTCCTCGAATTCGGTCGTGTGGATCTGGAAGGCCGCATTGTTGACGAGCACGTCGAGGCCGCCGAGCCGGTTCACCGTCTCCGCCACGGCCCTGGCGCAGGCGTCGCGCCGGCTGACGTCGCCGGGCAGGAGGATGCAGCGCCGGCCCTCTGCCTCCACCGCGGCCTTCGTCACCTCCGCATCCCCGTGCTCGTCGAGATAGCTCAGGGCGACGTCCGCGCCTTCGCGCGCGAATAGGACGGCCACCGCCCGCCCGATTCCGGAATCGCCGCCGGTGACCAACGCCACCTTGCCCTCGAGCTTCCCCGACCCCTTCCAGAACGGCGCGTCATAGAGCGGCGCGGGATCGATGCGGGATTCGAGCCCGGGCTTGTCGTGGTGCTGCTCGGGGAATGGTGGCTCGGGATAGCGCCGGGCACCGGCCTGCATGGCCGACGGCGCCGTCTCCTCACCGCGCTCCCGATCCCGCGCATCGACTTGCGCCTGGATGGCGCGCTGCTGGTCGGAAGCCTGGCGGGTGTCGGACATCGTCTCGTCTCCGATGGATGGGGGAGAGCAGGGCGGTGCCGCCCTGTGTCGCCGACCCAACGCCACGGCGCGGCGAGGCGTTCCTTATCGCCCGGCGCAGCAGCCCGCCCGCACTCCAGGAAACGACCACGGGGGCGGCCATGGCCGCCCCCGTCACATCAATGGTGTTCCGCCTCGGGCGCGATGCCCCTCACGCGATGGCGCGCGAAACCTCGCGCACCTTGCGGGCGGAGACGTCGATATCCGTCGTCGACCGCGCAATGGCGCCCATGGACTGCGAGATGGCCGTCACACCCTCGGCGGCCGTGCGCATGTTCGACGACATCTCCGCCGTCACCGCGTTCTGCTCCTCCACCGCCGTGGCGATCGCGGTGGCGATCTCGTTGATGGTGGAGATCGTCGACGAGATGTCGCCGATCGCCTGCACCGCCTCGGCGGTCGAGGACTGCACGGAGGCGATCTGCGCGCTGATTTCGTCGGTGGCGCGGGAGGTCTGGTTGGCGAGGCTCTTCACTTCGGAAGCGACCACCGCGAAGCCCTTGCCGGCCTCGCCCGCCCGTGCCGCCTCGATCGTGGCGTTGAGGGCGAGGAGGTTGGTCTGGCCGGCGACGCTGTTGATGAGCTGGACCACGTCGCCGATGCGCTGGGCGACCGCGGACAGGTTGCCGACGATGGTGTTGGTGCGCTCCGCCTGCTCCACGGCGCGGCGTGAAATCTCGCGCGACTGGGTCACCTGGCGGGTGATCTCGCCGACGGACGCGACGAGTTCCTCCGTGCCGGCGGCGACCGCCTGCACGTTGCTGCTGGCCTGCGTCGATTCGGTTGCCGCCTCGTTCGCCTCCTGCGTAGCGCGGGTGACGGCGGAGCTGATGGCCTGCAGGATGGCGTCGATCTCGGCCTGAGTCTCTTTCCGCCGCTGCTGCTCGAGGATCGCGGCGGTGATGTCGGTGGCGAACTTCACCACCTTGAACGGCCTGCCGTCCATGTCGAGGATCGGGTTGTAGGTGGCCTGGATCCAGACCTCCTTGCCGCCCTTGCCGATCCGCTTGTACTGGGCGGAGCGATATTCCCCGCGGGCCAGGCCGTCCCAGAAGGCCCTGTAGGCCGGGCTGTCCCGGTCTTCCGGCGTCACGAACATGCGGTGGTGCCGGCCGACGACCTCGTCGAGGCTGTAACCCAGGGCATTGAGGAAATTGTCGTTGGCCGACTGGATCTGGCCGGACAGATCGAAGGCGATCACGGCCTGCGACCTGTTGATGGCTTCGAGCTGGCCGAGGATGTCGGCGTTCTTCAGCTTGTCGGCCGTCACGTCGGTGGCGAACTTGACCACCTTGTACACCTTGCCCGAGCCGTCCAGCAGGGGGTTGTAGGTGGCCTGGATCCAGACCTCCTTGCCGCCCTTGCCGATCCGCTTGTACTCGGCGCTCTGATACTGCCCGGCGCGAAGGCTTTCCCACAGCCGACGGTATTCCGCCGTATTCCGATCGCGCGGATCGACGAACATCGAGTGGTGCTTGCCCTGTACTTCGTTCCCGGAATAGCCGAGGGCCTGGAGGAAGTTGGTGTTGGCGGCAAGGATCGTCCCGTCGGGCTTGAATTCGATGACGGCCTGGGAGCGATCGAGAGCTGCAAGTTTGGCGGCGGCGTCTTTGCCGGCCGGCCAATGAAGTCCGAACATGGGAGTCCTCGGTTCGTTCGATATCAGGCAGGATGATCGAAAACTGCTTGATAAATGCTTACGGTGAGCCGGGGGAATCGAGCATAACTGCGGCGCATACTGCGCCTTCTCTGGAAATCCGCTACGGAATAACTCCAGTTCCGACGACGCGATCGTCCGGAAAACGCTGGCTGATCCGTCAATATCGAAGATTTGTGCGCTATAGACGAAAGACACGGAAGGTCAATACCGCTTCCCCAGGGACAATAAACGGTCTCGCCTCCAATAACCTGCGATTCCTGGTTGTATTTTTTACGATCCGTTCACTGCGACGGCCCCGTCCGCTGGTGCATTTCGCTACCAGTCACTGTCACGGATAAGGTTCAGCGGGGTCGTCGGGTGACGAGGAGAGGGGCCTCACGCCACCATGCGCGGGGTCTCGAACCGCTCGAAGGCCGGCCGCGCTAGCACGTAGCCCTGAATCAGTTCCACACCGAGATCACGCAGGACGGCGAGTTCGCCGGACGTCTCGACGCCTTCGCAGATGGTGGTGATGCCGAGGTCGGAGAGCATCGCGAGGGTGTGGCGGACGACGATCCGCCTGGCGCGGTCGGTGTCGATGTCGCGGATGAGGTTCATGTCGAGCTTGACGATGTCGGGCTGGAACCGCGTGAGCAGTCCGAGGCCGGCATGCCCGGCACCGAAGTCGTCGATCGCCGTGGCGAAGCCGATCTCGCGGTAGGTGCGGATGATGTTGAGGACGTGCGCCGGGTCCATCCTCTCGTCCTCGGTGAACTCGAAGATGATGCGGTCGAGCGGGAAACCCACCCGTTCCGCCGTCGCCAGGGTCAGGCGGATGCAGGCGCGCGGCTCGTAGACGGCGTTGGGCATGAAGTTGATCGACAGTCGCGCCGGTGCGGGTGCGCGACCCGCGGCGAGCTCGATCGCCTTGACGCGGCATTGCTGGTCGAAGGCGTAACGGTTGGTGTCGTCGACGGCGCCCAGCACCGTTGCCGCGCCTTCGCCGGCCGGTCCTCGGACCAGCGCCTCATAGGCGAAGACCTCGCCGCTGGCGGCGTTGACGATCGGCTGGAAGGCCATGGAGAAGGCGAAGGGAAAGGCGCGCCCGTCGCGGCAGCCGTCACAGCTCATGGGGGTACTCGAGCGTTGATACCCTTTCCGTTCTACGGCGCGGTTGTTAACGATCCCTGCTCCGGACCCGCGTCGCGAAGGCCGGCATGGATGCGCCGCATCGTCTCCGCGGACTGGCGCACCACCGCAGCGATCTCGCCGAGTTGGCGCGCGAGCGGGCTCGTCGCCCGCCAGATCATGCCGATGGTCCGCGACGGGCGCGGCTCGCCGAACCGCGCCACCGCCACCGGAGCGGACCGCGTCTCCACCGCCACCGCCATGTCGGGGATCAGCGTCACACCGACCCCTGCCCCGACCATCTGGACGAGCGTCGAGAGCGTGCTGCCGTCGAGCAGTTCGCGCGGCCGGGCGGCGTTGACGCCGCAGAAGGACAGCGCCTGGTCGCGGAAGCAGTGGCCCTCCTCGAGGAGCAGCAACCGCATCTCCCGCAGCACCTCCGGGCTCGGCACCGGCTCGCCCGCATCCGCCGCAGGCCGCACCAGCACGAAGTCCTCCCGGAACAGCGCCACCTCCGCCATCGACGGCTCCGACACCGGCAGCGCGACGATGGCGGTGTCCAGCTTGCCGTCGGTCAGCTCCTGGATGAGCCGCGGCGTCTGCGTTTCCCTGACGCTGATCTCCAGGCCGCCGTGGCTGCGGGCGAGATCGCCGATCACCGCCGGCAGCAGATAGGGCGCGACCGTCGGGATGATGCCGATCCGCAGGCGCCCCACCAGCCCGGCCCGCGCCGCCCGTGCGAGATCGCCGAGTTCGTCGACGGCGCGCAGGATGTCGCGGGATCGCGTCACGAAGGCCTCGCCGAAGGACGTCAGCCGAACCTGCCGCGCGCCCCGCTCGAACAGGAGGGTGCCGAGCCCCTCCTCCAGCTCGCGGATCTGCATGGAGAGCGCCGGCTGCGAGATGGCGCAGGCCTCGGCGGCGCGGCCGAAATGGCCGTGGCGTGCCAGCGCGTCGACATAGCGCAGCTGCTTGAAAGTGATGTTGATCATAATTCTAGCTTATCGTCACAATCAGATAATTCAACTTAGTCTAATGAGATGTCTTCGCTAGAAGGGGAGCGTCACCGGCGCCACGGGTATTCCGCTGAGGCCGGCGGCGGCCGTCCCCCGGCGGTCCTTCTCGGGCGCGCGTGAGCGCGACGGGCCCAAGGGGCCGACTGCGGCATCAGGCAGGATTCACAAGCGACGGCGCGCCGCACGGGGCGCAGGTCGGACGGACGATCGGAGAACACCATGGACGGAATGAACATCGAGGCGGGCGGCAAGTGCCCGGTCATGCACGGGGCGACGACCAACAAGATCCGCTCCAACCGCGACTGGTGGCCGAACCAGCTCAACATCAAGATGCTTCACCAGAACTCCGCCCTCTGCGATCCCATGGGCGGCGAGTTCGACTACAAGGCCGCCTTCGGCCGCGTCGACTACCAGGCGCTGAAGCAGGACCTCTACGCCCTGATGACGGACAGCCAGGAGTGGTGGCCGGCCGACTACGGCCACTACGGCCCCTTCTTCATCCGCATGGCCTGGCACAGCGCCGGCACCTACCGCACCGGTGACGGCCGCGGCGGCTCGTCCTCGGGCACCCAGCGCTTCGCCCCGCTGAACAGCTGGCCGGACAACGCCAATCTCGACAAGGCCCGCCGCCTGCTCTGGCCGATCAAGCAGAAGTACGGCAATGCCATCTCCTGGGCCGACCTGATGATCCTCGCCGGCAACGCCGCGCTCGAGTCCATGGGCTTCAAGACCTTCGGCTTCGGCGGCGGCCGCGTCGACATCTGGGAGCCCGAGGAGGACATCTACTGGGGCGCCGAGACCGAATGGCTCGCCGGCTCCGACAAGGCCAACAGCCGCTACACCGGCGACCGCGTGCTGGAGAACCCGCTCGCCGCCGTGCAGATGGGCCTGATCTACGTCAACCCGGAGGGCCCGGACGGGCGTCCCGACCCGCTCGCCTCGGCCCGCGACATCCGCGAGACCTTCGCGCGCATGGCGATGAACGACGAGGAGACCGTCGCCCTCGTCGCCGGCGGCCACACCTTCGGCAAGACCCATGGCGCGGGCGACGCCGCCCTCGTCGGTCCCGAGCCGGAGGCGGCACCGATCGCCGAGCAGGGCCTCGGCTGGATCTCGGGCCATGGCTCGGGCAAGGGCGCCGACACCATCACCAGCGGCCTCGAGGGCGCCTGGACCTCCAACCCGATCCGCTGGGACAACGGCTATTTCGACGTCCTCTTCGGCTACGAGTGGGAGCTGGTGAAGAGCCCGGCCGGCGCCCACCAGTGGCATGCCCGCAACCTCGCCGAGAAGGACATGGCGCCCGACGCCCATGATCCGGCGAGGCGCGTGCCGATCATGATGTCGACGGCCGACATGGCCATGCGCATGGACCCGGCCTACGAGGCGATCTCGCGTCGCTTCCACCAGAACCCGGACCAGTTCGCCGACGCCTTCGCCCGCGCCTGGTTCAAGCTGACCCATCGCGACATGGGGCCTAAGGTCCGCTATCTCGGTCCCGAGGTTCCGGCCGAGGACCTGATCTGGCAGGACCCGGTTCCGGCGGCCGACCATCCGCTGGTCGACGCCGCCGACATCGCCGCCCTCAAGGCGAAGATCCTCGCCTCCGGCCTCAGCCAGGCCGAACTCGTCCAGACCGCCTGGGCTTCCGCCTCGACCTTCCGCGGCTCGGACAAGCGCGGCGGTGCCAACGGCGCGCGCATCCGTCTCGCCCCGCAGAAGGACTGGGAGGCGAACCAGCCGGCACAGCTCGCCAAGGTGCTCTCCGTCCTCGAGGGCATCCGGCAGGCCTTCGACGCCTCCGCCACCGGCGGCAAGAAGGTCTCCGTCGCCGACCTCATCGTACTCGGCGGCGGTGTCGCCATCGAGCAGGCGGCGAAGGCCGCCGGCCACGCGGTCGAGGTGCCCTTCACGCCGGGCCGCACCGACGCGACGCAGGAGGCCACGGACGTGGAGTCCTTCGAGGTCCTCGAGCCTCTCGCCGACGGCTTCCGCAACTACCAGAAGACGGCCTTCACCGTCTCGGCGGAGGAACTGCTGATCGACAAGGCGCAGCTCCTCACCCTGACGGCGCCGGAGATGACCGTGCTCGTCGGCGGCCTGCGCGTCATCGGCGGCAACCACGGCGGTTCCTCGCACGGCGTCTTCACCACCCGTCCGGGCGCGCTGACGAACGACTTCTTCGTCAACCTGCTCGACATGGGCACGGTGTGGCGGCCGGTCTCGTCCGAGGAGGACGCCTTCGAGGGCCTTGACCGCAAGACCGGTGCGGTGAAGTGGACGGCGACCCGCGTCGACCTCGTCTTCGGCTCGAATTCGCAGCTGCGCGCCCTCGCCGAGGTCTACGGCCAGTCGGACAACGCGGCGCGATTCGTGAAGGACTTCGTCGCCGCCTGGACCAAGGTGATGAACGCGGATCGCTTCGATCTCGCCTGAGCCCTCCAGCGCCCGCGCGCCGTCCTCAGGCGGCCGCGGGCATAACCCTCACGCCGGCCGCGGGATTGCGTCCGCGGCTGGCGCCCCCGCAACCCGATAGGCGCGGAACTGCGCCCGGATCGCCATGGTCCCGCGCCCGACCAGGTCGAAGCGCCGGCCATATCTCAGCCAGTCCACGATGATGCCGTGGAACAGCCACTGGAAGGTGGCGGCTGCCGCCTCCGACGTCCAGCAGGGCGCGAGGTTTCCCCGCCGCGCCGCCTCGGCGAAGGCGCCGACGAACTGGGCATGGACCCGGTCCATGGTCTCCACCTTGCGCTGCAGGACCTGGCCGAGATCGTCGCGATATTCGCACAGGGTCAGGATCGTGTAGATGCGCTGGCGCCGCTCGTCGGCCGCCAGCAGCGCCAGCGCCTCGAGCGCGAGATGCTCCACCAGCGCCAGAGGATCGGGATGCCCGTCCAGCGCCGGCGCCGCCAGCAGGTCCTCGGTGATCAGCGGCGCGTCCTCGAACAGCGCCATGAACAGGTCGGCCTTGTTGGCGAAGTGCCAGTAGACCGCGCCGCGCGTCACACCCGCCTCGCTGGCGATCTCCTCGAGCGAGGTGGCCGCCACGCCCTTGGCGTGGAAGATGCGCTCGGCCACATCGAGGAGACGGCGGCGCGTCTCCTCCGCCTCCGCCTTGGTGCGCCGCGCCATCGCCCCTAGTGCCGCGGTTCGGAGGCGGCCGGAGCCTCCGTCGGCGCCGGCTTGTCGCGCCCGCCCATCAGGCGCGTCACGACGACGAAGAAGACCGGCACGAAGAACACCGCGAGGACGGTCGCCGAGATCATGCCGCCGAGCACGCCGGTGCCGAGCGCCTGCTGGCTCGCGGCGCTGGCGCCGGACGCGATGGCGAGCGGCAGAACGCCGAGCGCGAAGGCCAGCGAGGTCATGATGATCGGCCGGAAGCGCAGATGCGCCGCCTCGATCGTCGCCTCGATGATGCCCTTGCCCTGGGCCCTGAGGTCCTTGGCGAACTCGATGATGAGGATCGCGTTCTTGGCGGAGAGGCCGATGATCGCGACGAGGCCCACCATGAAATAGACGTCGTTCGGCATGCCGCGCAGCGTCACCGCCGCCACCGACCCGATGACGCCGAGCGGCACCACCAGCAGCACCGACACCGGGATGGACCAGCTCTCGTAGAGCGCCGCGAGGCACAGGAAGACGAGGATGCAGGACAGCGCGATGAGCAGCGGCGCCTGCGACCCGGCCTGGATCTCCTGCAGCGACTGGCCCGTCCACTCGTAGCCGAAGCCCGGCGGCAGGTCGGCGGCGAGGCGCTGCATCTCGGCGATGGCGTCGCCGGAGGAGAAGCCCGGCGCCGCCGCACCCGACATGCGGACGGAGGGATAGCCGTTGTAGCCGACGATCTGCGACGATCCGCGCTGCCACTCGGCGCGCGCGAAGGCCGAGAGCGGAACCATGCCACCGTTGGAATTGCGCACGTTGAGGTTCAACAGATCCGCGATCTGCATGCGCGAGGCGGTGTCGCCCTGCACCAGCACGCGCTGGAGACGCCCCGCATTGGGGAAATCGTTGACGTAGGACGAGCCCAGCGTCGTCGAGATCGTGGCGTTGATGTCGGCGAAGGTGACGCCGAAGGTGTTGGCCTTCTCGCGGTCGATGACGAGCGCGATCTGCGCTGCGTCCGGCAGGCCTTCGACGAAGACCTGCGCGAGCTTCGGGCTGCGCATGGCGGCGCCGACGAGCTGATCGCGGGCGGCGGCGAGCTGCTGCTGGCTCTGGCCGCCGCGCGCTTGCAGACGGAAGGCGAAGCCGTTGGAGTTGCCGAGGCCCTGGATGGGCGGCGGCGACAGCGAGAAGACGATGGCATCGCGCAGCTGCGACAGGGCGATGGTGCCGCGCAGGGCAATGGCGGAGGCGGCGTCACGCGGCCCGCGCTCGCCCCAGTCCTTCAGCGTCACGAAGGCGAGTGCCGCGTTCTGGCCCTGGCCGAAGAAGGAGAAGCCGCGCACGGTGACGATGCGGGCGACGCCCGGCTCGGCCATGAAGTGCTTCTCGGCCGCCTCGATGGCCGCCATCGTGCGGTTCACGGTCGCGTCCGAGGGGGCCTGGAAGTTGACGATGATGTAGCCCTGGTCCTCGTTCGGCAGGAACGAGGTCGGCAGGCGCACATAGAGCCAGCCCAGCCCGATCAGCAGCGCCAGATAGATGATCATGTAGCGCCCGCCGCGGCGGACGAGGTGCCCGACGACGGCCGAGTAGCCGTGCGAGGTCTTGTCGAAGCCGCGGTTGAACCAGCCGAAGAAGCCGCGCTTGGCGTGGTGGTGGCCGGCCTGGACAGGCTTGAGGAAGGTCGCGGCGAGCGCCGGCGTCAGGGACAGCGCGAGGAAGGCCGAGAACAGGATCGACACGACCATGGTCAGGCTGAACTGCTTGTAGATCACGCCGACCGCGCCGGGGAAGAAGGCGAGCGGGATGAACACCGAGACCAGCACGGCGGTGATGCCGATGACGGCGCCCGTGATCTGCCCCATGGCCTTGCGGGTCGCCTCCTTCGGCGACAGGCCCTCCTCCGACATGATGCGCTCGACGTTCTCAACGACGACGATGGCGTCGTCGACGAGAATGCCGATGGCGAGCACCATGGCGAACATGGTCAGCACGTTGATGGAGAAGCCGGTGGCATACATCACCGCGCAGGTGCCGAGCAGCGCCACCGGCACGACGATGGCCGGGATGAGCGTGTAGCGCAGGTTCTGCAGGAACAGGAACATCACGAGGAAGACGAGCACCATCGCCTCGGCGAGCGTGTGCAGCACCTTCTCGATCGACACCTTCACGAAGGGCGAGGTGTCGTAGGGCACGGCAAACTCGACGCCCGGCGGGAAGCTGGTCGACAGCTCGGTCATGCGCTTCTTCACGGCCTCGGCGGTGGCGAGCGCGTTCCCGGTGGGCGAGAGCTGCACCGCGACGGCGGCCGCCGGCTTGCCGTTGAGGCGCGCCGACGTGGCATAGGCCTGGGCGCCCACCTCGATGCGTGCGACGTCGCGCAGCCGCACCAGCGAGCCGTCACGATTGGCGCGCAGCACGATCGAGCCGAATTCGTCCGGCGAGACGAGCTGGCCCTTGACCAGGACGGTGGCTGTGACCTGCTGGTTGATCGGGTTCGGCAGCGCGCCGATGGAGCCCGCGGCCACCTGCGCGTTCTGGGCCGTCACCGCAGCGGTGACGTCTGCGGCGGTCAGGTTGAGGCCGACCATCTTGTCCGGGTCGAGCCAGATGCGCATGGCGCGCTCGGAGGCGAAGAGCTGGGCGCGGCCGACGCCGGGCACCCGGCGGATCTCGCCGAGGATGTTGCGGCTCATGTAGTCGCCGAGGCCGATGTCGTCGAGCGTGCCGTCGGTGGAGGTCAGCGTCACCACGAGGAGGAAGTTCGAACGCGCCTGGTCGACCTGCACGCCCTGCTGGCTCACCGAGCGCGGCAGGCGCGGCTCGACGCGGCGCACGCGGTTCTGCACCTCGACCGCTGCCGCGGCGCCGTTGGTGCCCGGGCGGAACGTCACGGTGATCTGGATGGAGCCCGTCGTATCGGCGACCGACTCGAAATAGAGCAGGCCCTCGATGCCGTTCAGCTCCTCCTCGATCGGCCGCGTGACCGCCTGGTAGGCGTCCTCCGGTGCGGCGCCGGGATAGGCCGTATTGATGGTGATCTGCGGCGGGGCGACGTCCGGATATTGCGCGACGGGCAGCTGCGGAATGGCGAGCACGCCGCCGAGCATGATGAGGATGGCGACGACCCAGGCGAAGATGGGCCGGTTGATGAAGAATTGCGGCATCGCGCGGTCCTCAGCGGGCGGCCGGCGCGGCGCCGGAGGCCGCCTGGCCAGGCGGGGCCCAGGGTCGCGCCGTGACCTTGGCGCCGGGGCGCAGGCGCTGGAAGCCGTCCACCACCACACGGTCGCCGTCCGCGAGCCCGTCGTCGATCACCGCGTCGGTGCCCACCACGCGCGAGGTGCGCACGACGCGCACCTCCACCGTGTCGTCCGCCTTGACGACCCAGAGCTGGGCGCGCCCCGCGGTGTCGCGCTGGATCGCCTGCTGCGGCACGCTGATGGCGTTCTGCTGGATTCCCTGCTCGATGAGCACGCGCACATACATGCCGGGCAAGAGGTCGCCGTTCGGATTGGGGAACTCGCCGCGCAGCGTCACCTGGCCCGTGCCGGCATCGACGGTGGCCTCGGAGAACAGGAGCCGGCCGGTGTGGGGATAGGGGCTGCCGTCGTCGAGGATCAGCTTGACGGTGGCCTCGTCCGTCTTCTCCGGCGTCACGGCGCCGGCCTGCATGGCGCGGCGCAGGCGGATGAGGTCGGTCGCCGACTGGGTGAAGTCGGCATAGATCGGGTCGAGCTGCTGGATGGTGGCCAGCGCCTCGGCGCCGTTGGCGGCCACCAGCGCGCCCTCGGTGATGAGGGCACGGCCGATGCGCCCGCTGATCGGCGCGGTAATGTCGGCATATTTCAGGTTGAGCTCGGCGGAGGCGAGGCCGGCGCGGGCACTGGCGACATCGGCGTCGGCCTGGGCGAGGGTCGCGACGGCGCTGTCGACCTGCTGGGGGCTGGCGACGTTCCGCTCGCGCAGCTGCTCGGTGCGATCGCTCTGCTGCTGGGCGAGGAGCCGGGTCGCCTGGGCACGCTGCAGCGTCGCCCGCGAGCGCTCGACCTCGACGCGGAAGGGCTCGGGGTCGATGCGGTAGAGCACGTCGCCTTCCTTCACCAGGCTGCCCTGCTGGAAGACGCGGGCGATGACGATGCCGGAAACGCGCGGACGCACCTGGGCGATGCGCGTCGGTGCGATGCGGCCGGGCAGCTCGCTGATGATCGGGACCGCGCCTGCCTTCACCGTGACGATGCCGACCGGCGGCGGCGGAGCCTGGCCGGGCGCCTGGGCCTGGGCGGGATCGGAGGCTGCCAGGGCGGCGACGATCGCGGACGCGACGAGAAAACGGGAAACCGACATGAAAAGCCCCAGTCTCCGCCCCTCCGGTGGGACGGATCGCCAGACAAGCGAAAATACATACAGCGGCGCATGTAAACGACGCGCCGCACTGCGGCAAGACCGCCGCAGGCACATCACCGGGATGTGACGGCCCACAAGACAGATCGCGGTGACAGCTTCCTGAACGGTCGCCACAAGCCGTTACACCCGGCCGGACTCTCCGGTGGCAGCAGATGTCTGAGCCGGATATCCCGGCCCGGCTCGACGCCGGACCGACGGCGGAGCATCATCTGCAGATGAACCAGAACCTCGACGACCCCGCGGTCAAGCGCCGGCTCGTCGTCCTGCTGCTGAAGCTGACGCCCTTCGCCTTCGTTCTCTGCTGGGTGCTGGCGGCGCTGCAGGGCGCACCGGCCTTCACCTGCACGGTGATCGCCGGAGCGGCGGCGGGCGCCACCCTGGGCGCGGCGGTCAGCATCGGGCTGTTCGGTTCGGGATCGCGCTACGTCTTCATGGCCGTCGCCATTCTCATCGGCCTCGCCAACGCCCTGATGCGCTGAAACCGCTCCCATCCCCCGCTCGGCCGATTGACCGGGCGATCATCGCTGACAAAGGTGCGGGCCGCATTGGGACATCAGGGCGCGACGCCCGGCCTGGCCGGCAAGCGCGGGAGAACAGCACCATGGACGCACGGGGTTCGGCAGCGATCATCACGGGGGGAGCCTCGGGCCTCGGCGGCGCCACGGCGACGCGGCTGGCCAAGGCCGGCGCCAAGGTCACCATCTTCGACCTCAACGAGGATCTCGGAAAGAAGCTCGCGGCCGAGATCGGCGGCCATTTCGTCAAGGTCAACGTCACCGACGAGGCCGCCGTCGACGCCGCCCTCGCCGAGGCCGAGGGCCTGCACGGCAAGGCGCGCATCTGCGTCAACTGCGCCGGCATCGGCCCGCCCGCCAAGGTCATTGCCCGCGACGGCTCGCCCCTGCCGCTCGGCGACTTCAACAAGATCATCCAGGTGAACCTTCTCGGCACCTTCAACGTGCTGTCGAAGTTCGCCGCCCGCCTGCACACCGCCGACCCCGTCGGCGAGGAGCGCGGCGTCATCGTCAACACCGCTTCCGTCGCCGCCTTCGACGGCCAGATCGGCCAGCCGGCCTATGCGGCCTCGAAGGGCGGCATCGTCGGCATGACCCTGCCCATCGCGCGCGAGCTCGCCCGCTTCGGCATCCGCGTCGTCACCATCGCGCCGGGCCTGTTCCTCACGCCCCTGATGGGCTCGCTGCCGAAGGAGGCGCAGGACTCCCTCGGCGCCCAGGTGCCCTTCCCCTCGCGCCTCGGCCATCCGGACGAGTATGCCATGATGGTCGAGGCCATCGTCGCCAACCCCATGCTGAACGGCGAGACCATCCGCCTCGACGGCGCCATCCGCATGAGCCCGAAATGAGCGCCCACGCCGCCGTCGAGCCCGCCGGCGCCACGCCGCGGGCCAAGGCCATCGCGGCGAAGGTCGAGGCCTTCGTCCGCGACGTCGTCGTGCCCTACGAGAAGGACCCGCGGCAGGGGCCGCACGGGCCGACCGAGGAGCTCGTCCACGAGATGCGCGCCAAGGCGCGGGCGGCGGGCGTTCTCACGCCCCACATCCTCGGCGACGGCGACCACCTGACCCAGGCCGAGACGGCCTATGTGCTGATCCGCTCCGGCCTGTCCATCCTGGGTCCGACGGCGGTCAACACCGCCGCCCCCGACGAGGGCAACATGTACCTCCTCGGCAAGGTCGGCTCGGAGGCGCAGAAGGAGCGCTTCCTCAAGCCCCTGGTCGAGGGCCGCGCCCGCTCCGCCTTCTTCATGACCGAGCCCGCCCTCGAGGGCGGCGCCGGCTCCGACCCCTCAATGATGCTGACCACCTGCCGCCTCGACGGCAACCACTGGGTGATCAACGGCCGCAAGGCCTTCATCACGGGAGCGGAGGGCGCGAAGGTCGGCATCGTCATGGCGAAGTCGGACGACGGCGCCTGCATGTTCCTCGTCGATCTCCCGGACCCCGCCATCCGCACCGAGCGCGTGCTCGACACCATCGATTCCTCGATGCCCGGCGGCCATGCGGTCGTCACCATCGACAATCTGCGCGTTCCCGCCGACCAGATGCTGGGGGCGAGCGGCGAGGGCTTCAAATATGCCCAGGTGCGGCTGTCGCCGGCCCGCCTGTCGCACTGCATGCGCTGGCTCGGCGCCTGCACCCGCGCCAACGAGATCGCCACCGACTATGCCTGCCGCCGCCAGGCCTTCGGCAAGACGCTGATCGACCACGAGGGCGTCGGCTTCATGCTGGCCGAGAACCTCATCGACCTGAAACAGGCCGAGCTGATGATCGACTGGTGCGCCGGCGTCCTCGACGGGGGCTCGCTCGGCACGGCCGAGAGCTCCATGGCCAAGGTCGCCGTCTCCGAGGCGCTGATGCGCATCGCCGACCGCTGCGTGCAGGTCATGGGCGGCATGGGCGTCTCCGGCGACACCATGGTCGAGCAGGTGTTCCGGGAGGTGCGCGCCTTCCGCATCTATGACGGCCCGACCGAGGTCCACAAATGGTCGCTGGCCAAGAAGATCAAGCGCGACTGGAAACAAGCCCGCGCCGGCTGACGCAGCCAAAACCGGGCACCGCAGGGCGGGCCCGCCAAGGAGGATGAGAGATGCCCGAGGCCTATATCGTCGAAGCCGTCAGGACCGCCGGCGGCCGCCGTGGCGGCAAGCTCGCCGGCTGGCACCCCGCCGATCTCGGCGGCGAGGTGCTGAACGCCCTCGTCGACCGCACCGGGCTCGACCCCTCGGCCATCGAGGACGTCGTGGTCGGCTGCGTCAGCCAGGGTGGCGAGCAGGCCTTCCACGTCGGGCGCAACATGGTCCTCGCCTCGAAGCTCCCCGAGAGCGTTCCGGCGGTGACCATCGACCGCCAGTGCGGCTCCTCCCAGCAGGCCATGCAGTTCGCCGCCCAGGCGGTGATGTCGGGCACCCAGGATCTCGTCATCGCCGCCGGCGTCGAGAGCATGACGCGCGTGCCCATGGGCTCGGTGACCGGGCTCTACGCCAAGGCCGGCATCGGCGAGGGCCCCTTCTCGAAGCGCATCCAGCAGCGCTTCGGCGTCGAGGGCTTCAGCCAGTTCACCGGCGCCGAGATGATCGCGAAGAAGTACGGCTTCACCCGCGACGAGCTCGACCGCTACGCCCTGGAGAGCCATCGCCGCGCCATGGCCGCCACGGAAGCCGGCGCCTTCGACCGCGAGATCGTCGCGGTGGACGTCGACGGCGAGTTGCACCGCCGCGACGAGGGTATCCGCTTCGACGCGACGCTGGAGGGCATCGGCTCGGTGAAGACCCTGGTCGAGGGCGGCGTCATCACCGCCGCCAATGCCAGCCAGATCTGCGACGGCGCGTCCGGCGTCCTCATTGCCAACGAGCGCGCGATCAAGGCCCACGGACTGAAGCCGATCGCCCGCATCCACAACCTCACCGTCACCGCCGGCGATCCCGTCATCATGCTGGAGGAGCCGCTCCCCGCCACCGACCGCGCCCTGAAGCGCGCCGGCATGCGCATGGAGGATATCGACCTCTACGAGGTGAACGAGGCCTTCGCGCCGGTGCCGCTCGCCTGGCTCCGCCACACCGGTGCCGACCCGTCGAAGCTCAACGTCAACGGCGGCGCCATCGCGCTCGGCCATCCGCTCGGCGCCTCCGGCACCAAGCTGATGGCGACGCTGATCCACGCCCTGAAGGCCCGCGGCAAGCGCTACGGCCTGCAGACGATGTGCGAGGGTGGCGGCATCGCCAACGTCACCATCGTCGAGGCGCTCTGACGCCGTCGCCGCGGCGGATCCGCCCGCCGCGGCGCAAACGCCAAGAGCAGCGGAAAGCTGCCGCCGAGGAAACCACCGCCCGAGAGGATTCTTGCGTCCATGCACGCCACCCATCCGTGCGCCCATGCGGCAGCCCATCCCGACAAGGTCGCCTACCGGATGGCCGGCTCGGGCGACGCCATCAGCTATGGCGACCTCGACCGCCGCTCCAACCAGGGCGCCCACCTGCTGCGCTCCCTCGGGCTGAAGGCGGGCGACCACATCGCCCTCATCATGGAGAACGGCATTTCCTTCATGGAGGTGTGCTGGGCGGCCCAGCGCGCGGGCATCTACTATACCGCCATCAGCCGCTACCTCACCCCTGACGAGATCGGCTACATCGTCCGCGACTGCGGCGCCCGCGCCCTCGTCGTCACGCCGCAGACCGCCGGGCAGGCCGCCCCGCTGGCCGGCGAGACGGGCATCGCCCTGTTCATGGCGGGCGGCGCCGCCCCGGGATTCCGCGCCTTCGACGCCGAGCGCGCGGCCATGCCGCAGACGCCGATCGCCGACGAGACCGCCGGCTGGGACATGCTCTATTCCTCGGGAACGACGGGCCGTCCGAAAGGCGTCAAGAAACCCTTCGCCACCGAGCCCATCGACAAGCTGAACCCTCTGCTCAAGGTTCTCTGCCAGGACATGTGCGGCATGGGGCCGGACAGCGTCTATCTCTCGCCGGCGCCGCTCTATCACGCGGCTCCCCTGCGCTTCAACATGATGGTCGCCGCCCTCGGCGGCACCTCGATCATCATGGAGAAGTTCGACGCGGAGGAGTTCCTGCGCCTCGTCGAGGTCCACCGCGTCACCCATTCCCAGCTCGTGCCGACCATGTTCGTGCGCATGCTGAAACTGCCCGAGGAGGTCCGCGCCCGCCACGACGTCTCCTCCCTGAAGGCCGCGGTCCATGCCGCGGCCCCCTGCCCGCCCGACGTCAAGCAGGCGATGATCGCGTGGTGGGGTCCGATCCTGCTCGAGTACTACGCCGGCACCGAGGCAAACGGCGTGACGGTCATCAACTCCGCCGAATGGCTCGGCCACCGCGGCAGCGTCGGCCGCCCCTTCGTCGGCAAGGTGAAGATCCTCGGCGACGACGGCGCCGAAGTGCCGACGGGCGAGATCGGCGCGGTCTATTTCGCCGACGGCCCGGCCTTCGCCTATCACAACGACCCGGTGAAGACGGCCGGCGCCCACAACGAGCGCGGCTGGTCCACCCTCGGCGACATCGGCTTCGTCGATGCCGAGGGCTATCTCTACCTCACCGACCGCAAGGCCTACATGATCATCTCCGGCGGCGTGAACATCTACCCGCAGGAGACCGAGGACGTGCTGATCCTCCATCCCGCGGTCGCCGACGTCGCCGTCTTCGGCATTCCCAACGCCGAGATGGGCGAGGAGGTGAAGGCGGTCGTGCAGCCGCGCGACATGGCCCTCGCCGGCCCGGAGCTCGCCGCCGAACTCCAGGCCTTCTGCCGGTCGCGGCTCTCGGCCATCAAGTGCCCGAAGAGCATCGACTTCCTCGCCGAACTGCCGCGCACCCCCACCGGCAAGCTGGTGAAGCGCCACCTCGCCGACCGATACAAGGCGGCCGCCGCCGCCCGGCCCTGATTGCCCGCCGCCAAGACCACCCCCAAGGAGATCCATTGATGTTGAAGACGATGATCCGGCATTGCGCCGGTGCCGCCCTGCTGGCGGCGGCAAGCCTTCCGGCCTCGGCCCAGATTTCGAACGACACCGTCCGCCTCGTGGTCCTCAACGACCAGTCATCCGCCTACAGCGATACCTCGGGCCGCGGCTCTGTGGTCGCCGCCGAGCTGGCGGTGGAGGATTTCGGGCCGGCCGTCGCCGGCAAGCCGATCCAGGTCATGAGCGCCGATCACCAGAACAAGGTCGACATTGCCGCCACGCTGGTGAAGCGCATGATCGACGGCGACAATGCCGACGCCTTCTTCGACATCGCCAATTCCGGCGTGTCGCTGGCGATCCAGGACATGATCCGCCAGTCGAACAAGGTCGTGGTCCATGTCGGCTCCGGCAATGTCGACCTCGTCGGCAAGTCCTGCACGCCGAACAGCGCTCTCTGGCTCTACGACACCTACGCGCTGGCCAAGGGCCTCGCCACGGCGCTGCTCAGCGACCGCCACAAGCGCTGGTTCCTGCTCACCGCCGACTACGCCTTCGGCCACGCCATGCAGCGCGACATGACCGAGACGCTGCGGGCCCGCGGCGGCGAGGTGATCGGCGCGGTGCGCCATCCGCTCAACTCGATGGATTTCTCCTCCTTCCTGATGCAGGGCGGCGGCAACATGCAGGTCCTCGCCCTGCTCAACGCCGGCGCCGACACCACCAACGCCATCAAGCAGGCCTCCGAGTTCGGGCTGATGCGCCAGGGCGTGAAGCTCGCCGTGCCGATCTTCACCCTCGTCAACGTCAAGGGCATCGGCAACGAGATCGCCCAGGGCACCACCTTCCTCGCCGGCTACTACTGGGACCGCGACGACGCGAGCCGCGCCTTCTCCCGCCGCTTCGAGGCGAAGATGGGCCGCCCGCCGACCCACGCCCAGGCCGCCGTCTACAGCGCCGTGCTGCACTACCTGAAGGCCGTGCAGGCCGCCGGTACCGATGCCGGCGACCGCGTCATGGCGAAGATGAAGGAGCTGCCGGTGCAGGACTTCATGACCGCGAATGCGCGGCTGCGGGCCGACGGCCGCCTGATGCGCGACATGCTGCTGGTCGAGGTCAAGGCGCCGGCGGAATCCAGGGGTCCCTGGGATCTCCTGCACGTCCGCGCGACCATCGCCGCAGCCGACATGATCCAGCCGCTGGCCGAGAGCCAGTGCCCGCTCGCCCGCGCCCAGTGAGCGCCTGACACGCCCGGCGGCCCTGCGGCCGCCGGCGCTTGTTCTGAATCATTCCAGACTGCGGCCGCTCCCTGCTAAATCTCGCCTGTGACGGCCCCGACACCGGGGCCGCGCCGGGAGGCATCATGGCGGCGGACGGGATCAAGGCTTTCCTCCCCGTAGTGCCCGCCGCCGGGCTCGCCTTTGGACTGCTGGCGGGCTGGCTGGACCGGCCCGAGGTCTCCGGTCCGCTCTGGACCGTCGCCACCCTCGTCGTGCTCCTCGCCCTCGCCACCGAGATCGTCACCAGCCTCCGGCGCGGCGAGGTCGGGCTCGATCTCGTCGCCTTCCTCTCCATGACCGCCGCGCTCGCCGTCGGCGAGACGCTGGCCGCCGCCGTCGTCGCGCTGATGTATGCCGGCGGGCAGAACCTCGAGGCCTTCGCCGAGCGCCGCGCCCGGCGCGACATGGCGGCTCTCCTCCGGCGCGCGCCGCGCACCGCCATGCGCTATGCGGCCGGCGGGCTCGCCGAGGTCGATCTGGCGGAGATCGCAATCGGCGACCGCCTGCTGGTCCGCCAGGGCGACGTCGTGGCCGTCGATGGCGCGGTGGCCGGCGGCCTCGCCGTGCTCGACGAGGCGGCGATCACCGGCGAATCGGTGCCGGTGCAGCGGCGGGCGGGCGAGCCCGTCATCTCCGGCACGCTGAATGTCGGCGGTCCCTTCGACGTGACCGCCGGCCGCGTCGCGAAGGACAGCACCTTCGCCGGCATCGTTCGCATGGTGGAGAGCGCCCAGCAGTCGAAAGCGCCGATGGCCCGGCTCGCCGACCGCTTCGCCCTCGCCTTCCTCGGCCTCGCGGTCGCCATGGCGGGCGGCGCCTGGCTCTTCTCCGGCGATCCCGTCAGGGCCGTCGCCGTCCTCGTCGTGGCGACGCCCTGCCCGCTGATCCTCGCCGTCCCCGTCGCCATCGTCTCCGGCCTGTCGCGGGCCGCCGCCCGCGGCATCCTCGTCAAGGGCGGGAAGGCGCTGGAGGCCCTCGCACGCGTCCGCGTCCTCGTCTTTGACAAGACCGGCACACTGACCCGCGGCGAGGCCGAGATCACCTCCGAGATCGTCTTCGGCGGTACGACGCCCCGCGAATTGCTGCGCCTCGCCGCCTCCGCCGACCAGGTCTCCAAGCACGTGGTCGCCCGCACCCTGGTCGCCGCCGCCGAGGCCCGCGGCCTCGCCCTTGCGGTGCCGGAGAAGGCGCGCGAGGTCCCTGGCGAAGGCGTCGTCGCGACCATCGACGGGCGTGAGGTCGCCGTCGGCGGCGTCGGCTTCGTCACCGGCCTCACGGGGGGCGACGATGCGGATCGGCTCGGGGCGCTCGGCAAGGACCGCGGCATCGTCGTGGCCGTGGCGGTCGACGGGCGGCTCGCCGGCGGCCTTCTCATGGTGGACGAGCTCAGAGCCGGCGCTGTCGGGCTGCTCCACCGCCTGCGCAGCCTCGGCATCGTCCGCATCGTGCTCGCCACGGGCGATCGCCGCGCGGTGGCCGAGGCGGTGACCGCCGACCTGCCGGTCGACGCCATCCACGCCGATCTCGCCCCCGGCGACAAGGTCGCCATCGTCGTGGCCGAGCGCGCCCACGGGGCCGTGATGATGGTCGGGGACGGGGTCAACGACGCCCCCGCCCTGGCCGCGGCCGAGATCGGCGTCGCCATGGGCGCAACCGGCTCCGCAGCCGCCGCCGAGACGGCAGACGTCGTGCTGCTGGTCGACCAGCTCGACCGTCTCGCCGAGGCGCTGGCGATCGCCGGCCGCTCGCGATCCATTGCCCTGCAGAGCGTCGTGGCGGGCCTCGGCCTCTCCGTCATCGGCATGACGGCGGCAGCCTTCGGCCTGATCACACCGGTTCAGGGCGCCGTCATGCAGGAAGTGATCGACGTCGCCGTGATCCTCAACGCCCTGAGGGCCCTGACCCCCGGCCGGAGCGGCGCCGCCGCACCCGCCTGAGCTGGCCCGCGCGCCTCAGCCCACCGGCACCGTCGCCTTCATGGACGGCCGCGCGGCAAAGCCCTCGTACCAGGCGGCGAGCCGCGCGTTGCCGTCGCGCCAGCCGATGTCGGGGAAGCGGAAGTCGAGGTAGCCGAGCGAGACGCCGGCCGCGACCGTGCCGATGTCGAAACGGCTTTCCAGATGGCCGATCCACTCCTGCGAATAGGCGGCCACCGTGGTGTGGATCTTGGTGATCTGGCCCTTGTGCCAGTCGGCCCAGCGCAGCGCCTCGGGCCGCGCCACGGTCTCGTAGCGGGCGAGCAGGGCGGCATCGAGCATCTCGTCGGCGGCCGAATGCAGCACCAGCGCATTCCAGCGCTCGGCCCCGGCGGCGGGGAACAGGGTCGGCGCGCTGCCGACGGAATCCAGGAACTCGCAGATGACGCGGCTGTCGTAGATCGCCATGCCGTCGTCGGCGACGAGGGTCGGCACCTTGCCGGTGGGGTTGTGCGCCTTGATCGAAGCGTCCTGGTTGATCGGGTGGGCGGCCGAGCCGAGCTTTTCGATCTGGCCGTCGATGCCGCGCTCGATGGCGCAGACCATGACCTTCCGGACGAAGGGGGACGCGGGGGA
>NZ_JBQVQL010000018.1:0-55977 GCF_052440005.1 Phreatobacter sp. | reverse complement strand
CGGGCTTCGGCGGCGAGGCGGCCCCCGCCCGCTCGCGCGAGGCCCTGATGAGCCGCGAGGCGGCGCTCCGCCGCGGCACCCTCGTTCACCGGATGCTGCAGTCGCTGCCCGACCTTCCCTACGACCGGCGGGCGGAGGCGGCCGGCCGCTTCCTCGCCGCGCAGAGCGACATCGAGGACGAGGCGGCCGCCAGGCTGGCGGAAGAGGCCATGCGGGTGATGACCGACCCCCGCGTCGCCGCCCTGTTCGGCCCGGACAGCCGGGCTGAGGTGCCGGTCGCCGGGCGGCTCGGCGGCAAGCCGATCTCCGGCCAGATCGATCGGCTCGTGGTGACCCCGGATCGGGTGATCATCGCCGACTTCAAGACCAACGATCCGGCGCCCCGGCGCATCGACGACGTACCGGAGGGCTATGTGGCGCAGCTCGCCATCTACCGTGCCCTGCTGGCGGCCATCGCGCCCGGAAGGCCGGTGGAGGCCTGGCTCGTCTGGACGGCGCTTCCCGACGTGATGGCTATCCCTTCGGAGCGTCTCGACGCGATGATCGCCCAGCTCGGCCTCGGCTGAGCGGGATCTGCGGTTCTCAAAGAGCGGCGAGCGGGGGCAGGTTGTCTTCCTTGCCGGTCAGGGCGGAGGCATGCAGGCCGCGGACGCGCTGCTCGAGGAAATGGGCGATAGCCTTGCGGTCGGCGCTCGGATCGAAGGGCACGGGGTTGCCGAAGATGAGGTCGACGTCCACCGCGCCGTCCTTCAGCAGCGCCCAGGCGTGCGGCACCAGCTCGATGTCGCCGACCCAGGAGACGCGGGGGCGGTGCTGGCGGCCCGCGGGAAGGCCGTTGATGCGGCGATAGGCGAGCGCGATCGGCTGGATCCAGACGATCTCGCCGGTGGCCCGTGCGAGGGTCTCGGCCGCGCCCACCAGGGCCGGCCGGAAGCGCAGGACCCGGTTGCCGTCGGACGAGGTGCCCTCGGCGAAAAGGACGACGGGCTCGCCCTCGCGCATCCGGGCGATCATCTCGTCCGCCGTGCGGGAGGTGGTGTGGCGCCGTTCGCGGTCGACGAAGATCGAGCGCTGCAGCCGGGCGAGATAGCCGAAGAGCGGCCATGTCGCGATCTCGGACTTGGCGACGAAGGAGACCGGCGCGAAGGCGCCGAGCACCATGATGTCCATCCACGAGACGTGGTTGGGCACGAAGAGGACCGGCCGGTGCGAGGTCGGCTCGCCCCTTACGGTGATCCGCGCGCCGAGCGCCCGCAGGACGATGCGGTGGAACAGGATCGGGATGGTGCGGCGGGCCGAGAGGCCGAGGCCATGGGCGATCATCTGCGCGGGGAGCAGGACCACCGCCGCCGCGATCAGGAAGACGAGCCAGACCAGCGCGCGAATCGTATCGAAGACGCTGGGGCCGCCACGGCCGAATTCGGTGCCCGGCCTGTCAGGATTCTTCATCGAGCGGCACGCAATAGAGTTCGAGGCGATGGTCGACCAGCCGGTAGCCGAGCTTGCGGGCGATCTCGGCCTGCAGGCGCTCGATCTCCTCGGACTGGAACTCCACCACGCGGCCGGACCTGAGGTCGATCAGGTGGTCGTGGTGGGCCTCGGGAATGGTCTCGTAGCGCGCGCGGCCATCGCCGAAGGCGTGGCGGGTGATGATGCCGGAATCCTCGAAGAGCTTCACCGTGCGGTAGACGGTGGAGAGCGAGATGTTCGAATCGACCGAGGCCGCGCGCCTGTGCAGTTCCTCGACGTCGGGATGGTCGGCCGCCGCCTCGATGACCCTGGCGATGACGCGGCGCTGATCGGTCATCCGCATGCCCTTGGCGATGCAGGCCTCCTCGATCGAACTGGTCCGGCTTTCCATCCGGTGCGCTACCACCACGGTCCTCCTCAGTGGGCGACGGACCGATCCTATAGCTTTGCGGGCCCGCCGCGTCACCCCCGGGCGACGGCGACGGGGCCGGGAGCGGGAGGCTGCTCTTCCTCCTCCTCGTCCTCCATCATGGCGATGGTCCGGCGCCGGTCGGCGATGGAGGCGTTCAGACGGTCGAGGGCGAGGGTGAGCGTGGCGAACTGGCTGGAATCGAAGTCCGGGCGCTTCGAGGCCTCGATGGATTCCACGAAGATGTCGTCGGCCCGGTGGGCAATGCCGTCGAGCACGTCGTTGTCGTCGGTGGCGCGGACCTGGCGGAGCATCATCAGAACCTCGGGCAGGTGCCCGGGGTCCTTGTCGCGGCGGCCCAACCCGAAATAACCGAGGACCGCGGCGAGAGCCGAGCCGCCGAGCGAGAGGCCGAAAATCGCCAGGTAGAGATAGTCGCTGTATTTCTCGACGAAGGTCTTCTGTTCGCCGGTGAGGTAGGCGAGCGCGCCGGGATGGACCTGCACGGAGGAGCCTTTTTCCGTGTCCGGGACTTCCAGGCGGTTGGCTGCCGGGTGCTGGGTGGCGAGCGCGGGACGCAGCGTGAACAGCTGCTGGGTGAACTCGGAAACCACCGTATCGTCGACGCCGCGGCGCGCCACGAGATAGTGGGCGACACCGAGCGTCGGGAAATTCTCGGCCGGCCGCGGCGGATTGGAGCCGAAGGAGCCGGCGACGATGTCGATGGATTCCAGATAAGGGACACGGTCGGCCACCGCCTCGGCCTCGCGCACGGGCACGAGCACCACCTTGCCGTCCGGCGTTTCGCGCACCAGGCCCGCGATGGCATCGGCCACCGGCTTGGACGAGGGTGGGCCGACCGTGACCAGCGCCTCGATCTGTTTCTTGCGGAAGATGTCCGCCGTCTCCCAGGGCAGCACCTCCACCATCCGAACGGTGGAGGGCTGGACGCCGTGCTCGCGCAGGATCGTCTGAATGAGGCGGATGTTGTAGCCGACGCCCCGGCCCATGACGCCGATGGTCTTGCCGCCGAGGTCCGTCCAGCGCTCGATGCCGGCCGTCGCGGGCGCGGACAGCACGACGGGATTGCGCTGCCAGACGGCGACGACCATAGCGATGGGCGGAAAGGCGATGTCGGCCCGCACGATGGCGAAATCGACGTCCTCGCGCTCGAGCCGCGCGGCGCTGTCCGAGGGCGAATCAGACGACACGAGCTTGAGGCGCACGCTGGACCGCTCGCGCTGGAGGGCGAGGCGGAAGGCGTCAATCAGGCGCGCCGCCTCCGACCCGGAGGGCCCGACCGCGATGGTGACCGTCGTCGGACGGTTGTACCAGAAGGTCGCCAGGGCGGCGCAGCCGACGAGCGCGCAGATGACGGAGAGGAGCGTGAGGCGGGTGCGGGACATGGAGGTTCAGGTTCCGCAGGGATCATGGCTCTTTTGCGGTGCGAAATCTACCGCTGCGGCCCGCTCCCGCGGCTCCCGCCCCGACCCTGGTCAACGGCGGCGGCGCGGGGGATCCTCGATCATGATCGAGGGCGTGCCGAGGGAGCCCGATCGCCGTGCCGCGCGGTTGATCCGCTCCCGCTCGGCCTCGGTGAGCGGACGCCCGGTGCGCCGACCCTGAACCTGGCCTCCGGGGCCGGTGCGTGCCTCGTCCGCCGCCCGTCCCTGGCGCCGGTCGGCATCGCGGATGCGCTGCTGGTCCCGCTGCTGGCGGCGAAGGGTGTCGAGGTTGCGGTCGGTCTCGCGCTGCTGGCCACGCTGGAAGCTGTCGAAGGACCGGCGATCGGTCTCCTGCTGGCGCAGGATCTCGAAATGCTGCCGGGTCGGTTCACCGAAGGACGGCGGGGCTATCCCGGGCGGGGGCGGCGGATAGCCCGCCTGGGCGGCGGACGGCTCCGGCCGCCCGGCGAGGGCGGCCGCGGCAAAGATGAGGGCCATGGCGGCCCGGCGCGTGAGCGGCATCGGCTGTTCCTGGGTCCTGACGGGATCAACGCGGCGGCGTCACCCCCGTTCCGACGAGGATGTCAGTCGATCGTGACCACGACGCGGCCACGGATGCGCCCTTCGAGAATGGCGGTTCCCGCCTCGATCACCCCTTCCAGCGGGATGGTGGAGGTGAGGCGCGCGAGGCTGTCGCGGTCGAGTTCGGAGGCAAGGCGCGACCATGCCTCGAGACGCAGCGTCTTCGGCGCCATCACCGAATCGACGCCGAGGAGCGACACGCCGCGCAGGATGAAGGGGGCGACCGTCGTCGGCAGATCCATGCCCTGGGCGAGGCCGCAGGCGGCCACCGCGCCGCCATAGCGCGTCATGGAGAGCACGTTTGCCAGGGTGTGGGAACCGACCGAATCGATGCCGCCGGCCCAGCGCTCCTTGCCGAGCGCCCGGCCCGGGGCCGAGAGTTCGGCGCGGTCGATGATCTCGGCGGCGCCGAGCGACTTCAGGTAGTCCGCTTCCTGCGGACGGCCGGTGGAAGCGACGACGTGATAGCCGCGGCGGGCGAGGAGGGCGGTCGCGACCGAGCCGACGCCGCCGGCGGCGCCGGTGACGACCAGCGGCCCGCGCTGGGGCGTGATGCCGTGGCGCTCCAACGCCATGACGCAGAGCATGGCGGTATAGCCGGCCGTGCCGACGGCCATGGCTTCGGCCGCGGTCAGGCCGTCGGGGAGCGGCACCAGCCAGTCGCCCTTGACGCGCGTCTTCTCGGCATAGGCGCCGAGATGGGTCTCGCCGGTCCCCCAGCCGTTGAGGATGACGGCATCGCCCGGCTTGAAGTCGGCATGGGTCGAACTCTCGACGATGCCGGCGAAGTCGATGCCGGGGATCATGGGGAAGCGGCGCACGACGGGCGCCTTGCCGGTGAGCGCCAGGCCGTCCTTGTAATTCAGGGTGGAGTGCGACACCCGCACCGTCACGTCGCCGTCCATCAGGTCGGCCTCGTCGAAGCGGGTCAATTCCGCCTGTGTGCCGGTTTCGGTCTTGGTGACCACGACCGCCCTGAATGTACCCATCGCATGTGCTCCTTTTCGCGGCGGCGACAGTCCACCTCCCGCGCGCCGAGGGCAAGCGCGCGCCGCTCCGTCGAAGGACCGATGGCGAGCGCATCCGGAAACGTCCGGAGGGCTGTCGCGGGGCATTGTCGGCTACCGTTCGTGGGGGAACGGAGCCATGTCCACCGACAGCACAGCGCCTCAGGGCGACGACCCTCGGGGCTTTGCCGAAGCGCCGCATTTCCACGGCCACCGGGAGAGGCTGCGCAGCCGGTTCCGCGAGGCGGGGGCCGATGCGCTCGCGGATTACGAACTCCTGGAGCTGATCCTCTTCCGGGCCATTCCGCGGCGCGACGTGAAGCCCCTCGCCAAAGCGCTGCTCAAGCGCTTCGGCTCCTTTGCCGACGTTCTCGCAGCTCCTGAGGCGCGGCTGGCGGAAGTGGATGGCGTCACCGCGACGGTGACGACGGAGCTCAGGCTCGTCCACGCGGCGGCCCTGCGCATGGGACGGGCCGAGATCGCCCGCCGGACGGTGCTGTCGTCATGGACGGCGCTGATAGACTATTGCCGCACCGCCATGGCCTTTTCCGAGCGGGAGCAGTTCCGTGTGCTCTATCTCGACCGCAAGAACGCGCTCATCGCCGACGAGGTGCAGGGAGAGGGCACCGTCGACCATACGCCGGTCTATCCGCGCGAGGTGGTGAAACGGGCGCTGGAGCTCTCCGCCACCGCGGTGATCCTGGTGCACAACCACCCCTCAGGCGATCCGACACCGTCGCGGCCGGACATCCTGATGACCCAGCAGATCGTCGACATCGCCCGCCCGCTCGGCATCACCGTGCACGATCACATCATCGTCGGGCGCGACGGCCACGCGAGCTTTCGGGCGCTGAAACTCATCGCCTGATGCAGGTCGCGCCTTGATATCGCCCCGGCCCGCCGCCAGAGGAGCGGCATGACCTCTCTCGCTCGCCTGTCGGCCGCCGTGGCCGCCTTCGTTCTTCTCGCTCTTGCCGGCGGAGCCCTCGCGCAGCCCGCTCCGACGCGCAGCTGGGCAGAGGAAAAGTGCAACCGCTACCGCCAGGCCTACGAGGACGCGCTGAAACGGCAGGGGCGCGACGGCCTGTCGGCGGACTTCCTCGCCGCCCACGACCGGTTCATTTCCGGCGGCTGCAGGGGCCCGGAGCGGGTGTGCCCGCGCTCGCCGCGCGAGATCGATCTCGCCAATGTGATGACCGTCCGGGCAATGAATGCCGGAATGGCCAGCACCTTCCTCCCCTGGGCCTGCCCCTGAGGCACCGGCGCCCTTCCCCTCGGCCTCGTTCTTGTTTAGTTCTGACGCCATGTCCGCGCGAAACGATGCCGACGTGAGCGGCGCGCTGCTTCTGCCCGAGCGGTTCGGCGCCTGGTTCGCGGGACGCGGCTGGGCACCGCGCGCCCACCAGCTCGACCTCCTACGGCTGGCGCGGGAGGGGCGCTCGGCGCTGCTCGTCGCACCGACCGGTGCCGGCAAGACCCTCGCCGGGTTCCTGCCGTCGCTCGTCGATCTCGCTGAGAAGCCGGCCCGCAGGGCCGCGGCCGCGCCGGCTGCACCGGTTGGACGCGCCCCGCCGCAGCGGCGGAGCGGCCTTCACACGCTTTACATCTCGCCGCTCAAGGCGCTGGCGGTGGATGTCGCCCGCAATCTTTATGCCCCGGCCGAGGAGATGGGCCTTGCCATCCGCATCGAGACGCGCACCGGCGACACGCCCGCCTCCAAGCGGCAGCGCCAGCGCTCCGACCCGCCGGAGATCCTGCTGACGACGCCGGAGCAGCTCGCGCTGCTGCTCGCCTCGGCCGACGCGCCCTATCTGTTCGGCTCGCTGAAGCGGGTGGTGCTGGACGAACTGCACGCCCTCGTCACCTCGAAGCGCGGCGACCTCCTCTCCCTCGGCCTCGCCCGCCTCTTCAGCCTGGCGCCGGACCTGCAGACCGTCGGCCTGTCGGCGACGGTCAAGGACCCGGCCGATCTCGCACGGTTCCTGACGCCGCAGCGCGCGGGAACGCCGGAGGCCGCCGTGGTCATGGCGGCGGCGGGCGCCGCGCCGGCGGTGTCCATCCTGGAAACGGCGGAGCGCCTGCCCTGGTCGGGCCATTCGGCGCGCCACGCGGCCGGCGAACTCTACGCCGCCATCAAGGCGCACAGGACGACGCTGGTCTTCGTCAACACCCGCAGCCAGGCGGAAATGCTGTTCCAGCTCCTGTGGACGATCAACGAGGAGAACCTGCCCATCGCGCTCCATCACGGCTCGCTCGACGTGGCGCAGCGACGTCGGGTCGAGGACGCCATGGCGGCGGGCAAGCTGAAGGCGGTGGTCTGCACCTCCTCGCTCGACCTCGGCATCGACTGGGGCGACGTCGATCTCGTGCTCAACATCGGCGCGCCGAAGGGTTCCAGCCGGCTGATGCAGCGGATCGGCCGCGCCAACCATCGGCTGGACGAGCCCTCGCGCGCCGTCCTCGTGCCAGCCAACCGCTTCGAGGTGATGGAATGCCGCGCCGCCCTGGAGGCGATCGACCGGGGGGCGCAGGACACCGAGCCGCTGCGCGCCGGCGCGCTCGACGTGCTCTGCCAGCACGTGCTCGGCATGGCCTGTGCCGGGCCCATGGACGAGACAGCCCTTTACGAGGAAGTGCGGTCGGCGGCGCCCTATGCGGGGCTGGACCCGGCGACCTTCCAGGACGTCATCGCCTTCGTCGCCACGGGGGGTTATGCGCTGAAGTCCTACGAGCGCTTCGCCAAGATCCGCCGGGACAAGAAGGGCCTGTGGCGGGTCGCGCACCCGTCCGTCGCCCAGCGCTACCGCATGAATGTCGGCACCATCGTCGAATCCCCCATGCTCAAGGTGCGGCTGGTGCGCAGCGCCCGCGGGCCTGCCGGCGGGCCCTCAGGTCCGCTGATGCGCGGCGGGCGGGTGCTGGGCGAGGTGGAGGAGTATTTCGTCGAGGGTCTCGTGCCGGGCGACACCTTCGTCTTCTCCGGCGAGGTTCTGCGCTACGAGGCGCTGGTGGAGAACGAGGTCTATGTGGCGCGGTCGGCGTCGCGTGAGCCCAAGGTGCCCGCCTATGCCGGCGGCAAGTTCCCGCTCTCCACCTTCCTGGCCGACGGCGTCAGGCGAATGCTCTCCGAACCGGCCGAATGGCGGAAGCTCCCGGCCCAGGTCGCCGAATGGCTCGAACTTCAGCGCGCCGTGTCGCTGATCCCGGGGCGGGACCAGCTGCTGGTCGAGACCTTTCCCCGCGGTGACCGCTACCATCTCGTCGCCTATCCCTTCGAGGGGCGCCTCGCCCACCAGACGCTCGGAATGCTGCTGACGCGCCGGCTGGAGCGGCGGGGGCTGAGGCCCATGGGCTTCGTCGCCAACGACTATTCCCTCTCGGTCTGGGGCCTGTCCGACCTGGGCGCCGCGATCCGGCGGGGCGACCTGTCGGTGTCCGCCCTCTTCGACGAGGACATGCTTGGCGACGACCTCGAAGCCTGGCTCGACGAGAGCCAGATGATGAAGCGCACCTTCCGCACCTGCGCCGTCATCGCCGGGCTGATCGAGCGGCGCCATCCGGGCAAGGAAAAGACCGGGCGGCAGGTCACCATCTCCACCGACCTCATCTACGACGTGCTGCGCCGGCACGAGCCCGGCCACCTGCTGCTCCGGGCGGCGCGGGCGGATGCGGCGACCGGTCTCCTCGACATCGCGCGGCTCGGTCAGATGCTGTCACGCATCCGCGGGCGAATCGTGCACAGTGACCTCGAACGCGTCTCGCCGCTCGCGGTGCCCGTCATGCTGGAGATCGGCCGCGAGCCGGTCTATGGCGAGGCGGGCGAGGCGCTGCTGGCCGAGGCGGAGGCGTCGCTCCTCGCCGATGCCGGCCTGACCATGAACGACTGACGGACTTCGATTCGGACCTGGAATGACCGCGCCCACCGAGACCGTGATCAGCCTTTCCGGCCGCCCTTTCGTCGCCGACGCCTCAGGGGCGCTTTGGTGCGCGGCGGCGCGGCTTCTCGTCGTCTCCGACCTGCATCTGGAAAAAGGATCGTCACTGGCCGCGCGACGCCTGCACCTGCCGCCCTACGACACGGCCCAGACGCTGGCGCGTCTCGCCGCCGTCGTCGCCCGCTACCGCCCGCGGGCGGTGATTTCGCTCGGTGACAGCTTCCACGACAGCGCGGGGCCGGCGCGGATGGCCGCCTGCGACGTCGCGACGCTCAAGAGCCTTCAGGCCGGACGCGACTGGATCTGGATCGCGGGCAACCACGATCCGGTGCTGGAGGGGGCGGTCAGCGGGGATTGTGTGGCCGAGATCGTCGAGGGTGCCATTCGATTCGCCCACGAACCGACCGCCGTTCCCGCGGCGGGAGAGATCGCCGGGCACCTGCACCCCTGCGTGACCGTGGTCGCGCGCGGCGGCAGCGTGCGCCGCAAGGCTTTCGTTTCATGTGAAACGCGGATCGTCATGCCGGCCTTCGGCGCGTTCACCGGCGGGCTCGACATCCGCGCGCCGGCGATCCGTTCGCTGTTTCCGGAGAGGATGACGGTGTTCGCCCTCGGCGAGCAACGCGCCTACAGGGTCGCGGCCTGAATTCCGGCGCGCTGGTACACCCAGACGCGGGCCGGCGGGATGTTGCGCCAGATCCGCTCGGAGGGGTGCGCCGTGAAGCTGGCGCCCTTGATGGGGATGGGCGAGGTCACGGAATAGGTAAACTGCACGAAGGGCGCGCCCGGTTTCATCAGCGCCAGCGCCTCGTTGAGGAGCTTGAGCCGGATCGGTTCGGGGCGCGTCATCAGCGGCAGGCCGGAGACGAGGGCGTCGGCGGGTTCGGCGAGCCGGCCGGAGAGGGTGCGGCTCAGGGTATAGGCGTCGCCGTGGACGACGGTGGCGGCGGGAAACCGCTCGCGCAGCAGCCGGCAGAACTCGATGGAATATTCGACGAGAACCAGGCGCCCCGGATCGACGCCGTGGGCGACGAGCGCGGCGGTGATGGCCCCCGTGCCCGGGCCGAGTTCGATGACCGGACCGGTTCCCGCGGCGTCCACGTAGCTCGCCATGCGGCGGGCGAGGATCGGTCCGGATGGCGCGACGGCGCCCATGCGGAGCGGGTTCTTCAGCCAGTTCTTGAGGAATCGCGCGTCGTCATCCCTCCGCTTCTCGGGTCGGCGGAGGACGGCTGCACGGCTCATGGGTGTCTGGTCGACCATCATCGGTCCGATGAAGAGGAGCTCCCCACGAGCCCTGTCACGAGGGGGTCATTGGTATCGGTATGTCACCGGGGGGTCAAGGCGGCGCCACCCTCGGGGGGACGCGGCAGTTGGTCATACCATATGGCCTTGTCGCCCATCTCCAGGATGAAGGCGGCGTGGGCGCGGATCTCCTCCTCGGTCAGGCGGGGGGCAAGCGGCACGGGGCGCTGCAGCTGAATGGCCTGGCCGCGGGCGGCGCGCCGCGTGGCGCTGGCCGCCTCCGCGAGGCCGAACGAGGCCTGCCGGCCGCCGATCAGCTCGATGTAGACGTCGGCGAGAAGTTCCGCGTCGAGGAGCGCGCCGTGGCGCGTGCGGCGCGAATTGTCGATGCCGAAGCGGGAACAGAGGGCGTCGAGGCTCGCCGGCGAGCCCGGAAAGCGGCGCCGCGCCATGGCGAGGGTGTCGACCACCCTGTCCATGGGAAAGGGCGGCCGCCCCGTGCGCTTCAATTCCGCATTGATGAAGCCCATGTCGAAGGAGGCGTTGTGGATGACCAACGTCGCATCCTCGACGAAGGACCAGAAGTCCGCGACCAGATCCGCGAAGCGCGGCTTGTCGGCAAGAAACTCGGCCGAGAGGCCGTGGACGCGGAAGGCCTCCTCCGGCATGTCGCGCTCGGGATTGATATATACGTGGTAGGTCCGCCCCGTGGGGAAGTGGTTGATCAGCTCGATTCCGCCGATCTCGACCAGCCGGTCACCGCGCAGCGGATCGAGGCCGGTCGTTTCGGTGTCGAGGATGATCTCCCGCATCAGTGGCTCCTGCGGCTGCCGGCGAGGGCCCGGACGAGGTCGGCGACCTGACGCTGCGCCGCCTCCAGACCATAACCCGATTCGATGACGAAATGAGCCCGCATCCGCTTCTCTTCGTCGGGCATCTGGCGGGCGAGGATGGCCGCGTATTTCTCCTCGGTCATACCGGGGCGTGCCAGGACGCGGGCGCGCTGGACGGCGGCCGGGGCCGAGATGACGGCGACGGCATCGACGCGGCGCTCGGCGCCGGTCTCCAGAAGCAGCGGGATGTCCAGCACGGCGAGGGCATGTCCTGCAGCCCGCATGCGGTCGCGGAACGCGCGCTCGGCTGTGCCGACGAGGGGGTGGACGATGGCCTCGAGCCGCTTCATGGCGACGCCATCCTTGAGGACGATGGCGCCGAGCCGCGTACGGTCGACGACCCCGTCGACCACGACGCCCGGAAAGGCTTCGCCGATGGGGCCCACGGCGGCACCCGCATAGAGACGGTGAACGGAGGCGTCTGCATCGTGCACGGGAATGCCCGCGGCGCGGAAAAAGCCCGAGGTGGTCGACTTGCCCATGCCGATCGATCCGGTAAGCCCGAGCAGGAACATGGTCAGTGCCCGCGGATGTCGGCGGCGAGGTGGGCGTGCAGGTCCGGCGTCACCTCGGGCGTCACGCCGAACCAGCGGACGAAGCCGGGCACCGCCTGGTGGAGCAGCATGCCGAGGCCCTCGACGGTGCGGTGGCCGCGCGCCGCGGCGCGGACCAGCAGGTCGGTCTCGAGCGGCACATAGACGATGTCCGAGACGATGGCGGAGGTCTTCAGCGCGTCGAGCGGCAGGTCGAGCGGGGGCTGGCCCACCATGCCGAGGGAGGTGGTGTTGACGAGAAGATCGGCCGCGTCGAGCTCCCGCGGCAGCGCGTCCCAGGACAGGGGGCGGATCGCTTGCGGATGGCCGGCGGCGATGGCCTCGGCCTTGGCGAGGGATCGATTCGCCACCGTGACGACCGGCACGCCACGGGAGAGGAGGCCGTGAACGATGCCCCGGGCGGCACCGCCGGCGCCCAGAACGAGAGCGTGGCCCACCTCACCCTCCCAGCCGGGGGCCTGCTGGTCGAGGTTCTTCAGGAAGCCGATGACGTCGGAGTTCATGCCGACGAGACGGCCGCCGTCGAGCCACACGGTGTTCACAGCGCCCACCGCCACGGCACCCGGATCGACCTCGTCCATGGCGGCAAAGGCCGCTTCCTTGTGGGGAATGGTGACGTTGCAGCCGGCGAGGCCGCGATCGCCGAGGCTGCGCAGGAAGGCCTCGACGCCGCCGGGTTCCACCGCCTCGCGGCCATAGGCGCCGTCGATCCCGTAGCGCTTCAGCCAGAAGCCGTGGATGAGCGGCGAACGGACATGGGTGACCGGCCACCCGATGCAGCAGGCGCGGATCATGGGACGGCGAGCCCCTGGGTGCGCAGGGCCGACAGGAGCGGCAGCAGCGGCATGCCGAGGATGGTGAAGTAGTCGCCCTCGATGCGATCGAAGAGCTGGATGCCCTCGGCCTCGAGCTGGTAGCAGCCGACGGAGGAGAGCAGTCGCTCGCCGGCGCCGGCGAGATAGGCGTCGAGGAAGGCGTCGGAGAAGGGCCGCATGGTCATGGCGGCGGACGCGACCGCGGAGAAAACGATCTCGCCGCCACGGGCGAGGGCAACGCCGGAATGGAGATGATGGGTCTGGCCGCGCAGGGCGAGGAGATTGTCGCGGGCGGCGGCCATGGAGCCGGGCTTCGAGAAGCGGCGCGGCCCCAGCGCCAGCGTCTGGTCGGCACCGATGACCATGGCGGCGGGATGGGCCCGGCTGACGGCGAGGGCCTTGGCCTCACCGAGGGCGAGGGCGATGGCGGCGGGATCGCGACCCTCGCGGGCAAGCGACTCGTCCAGCGCCCGCTCATCGATATCGGCCGGGACCAGGTCCACGGTGAGCCCGGCCTGACGCAACATGGCGGCGCGCGCCGCCGATTTCGAAGCGAGGATGAGGCGCGTCATGCCCGCGCCTTGTCGTCGAGGGCCCGGCGGTGGTCCTTGAGCAGCGAGATGATCCCGGCGGCCGTCTCCTCGATGGAGCGGCGGGTAACGTCGATGATGGGCCAGTTGTTGGTGCCGAAGAGCCGGCGGGACTGGGCGATCTCCTCGGCGACCGCTACCCGGTCGACATAGCTCGAATGGTCCTGTGGGGCGTTGAGCGTGAGGATGCGGTTCTCGCGGATCTGCACGATGCGCTCGGGGCTGGCGAAGAGGCCGACGATCAGCGGCTTCTTCAGCGACCAGATGGCATCGGGCAGCGGAATTCCCGGCACGAGCGGGATATTGGCAGCCTTGACGCCGCGGTTGGCGAGATAGATCGAGGTCGGCGTCTTGGAGGTGCGCGACACGCCGACGAGGAGGACGTCGGCCTCCTCCCAGTTCTCCGGCAACTGGCCGTCGTCGTGCATCATCGTGTAGTTGAGCGCGTCGATGCGCCGGAAATATTCGGCGTTGAGGACGTGCTGCGCGCCGACGCGCGGCGTCGAGGCGGCGCCGAGATAGTTCTGGAACATGGAGAGGATGGGCGCCAGGACCGAGAGGCAGGGACAGCCGAACTCCTTGCACTTGGCGTTGAGCCGGTCGGTCAGCTCCTGGTCGACGAGCGTGTAGAGGACGATGCCGGGGCTCGATTCGATCTCGCTCAGCACCCGGTCGAGCTGTTTCTGGGAACGCACCAGGGGGTATACGTGTTCTATCGCGGACACGGTGGAATATTGCACCGCCGCGGCGCGGCCGACCGTCATCAGGGTCTCGCCGGTGGCGTCGGACACGAGATGGAGATGGAAGTAGCTCTCGCGACGATGCGGCATCAGCGCTCTGTATGAAGTCGGCCGGGGCTGTGGACGAGCAGGGAAAAGGCCATGGAAGCGGTCGGTCCGCAAGGGGCCTCGCTGTCCCCGTCCCGGATCCGTCCCCAGGGATGACGTGGGGGACGGACCTGGAGAGGGTGCGGGGATAAGTCCCGCATCGCCGAACTTCCCCTTCAGCGCGACGCTAATTCGCGCCTCACCTCAAGGACTTGAGGCCACCCCCATGTCAGGCGCGGGACATCGGCGGACGCACGGCGGCGGTGGACAACTTGTGAAGGAAACTGTCTTCTCCTAATCCAGTGTCAAGGAATCAAAGAAGACTCTCTTTCATCAAGTATGAAGGGGAAGAGGGGACCCAGGGAGCGACCGTGCACAAGCCTCTTCTCGCCGTCCTGAAAGGCGGCCATGCGGCCTCCCCGCCCATCTGGATGATGCGCCAGGCCGGACGCTATCTCCCCGAGTATCGCGCCGTGCGGGAGCAGGCCGGATCGTTCCTCGATCTCTGCTTCAATCCGGAACTTGCTGCCGAGGTGACGCTCCAGCCGCTGCGCCGCTTCGGCTTCGACGGCGCCATCCTGTTCTCCGACATCCTCGTCGTCCCCCACGCCCTGGGTCAGACGGTCGCCTTCGAGGCGGGCGAGGGTCCCCGTCTCGATCCGCTCGGCGATGCCGGGGGCCTGTCGCGCCTGTCGGGGGCGCTCGACGAGGCCATCGTGGGCAAGGTCTACGAGGCGGTCGCGCGGATCAAAGAGCAGTTGCCCGAGACCACGACGCTCATCGGTTTCTGCGGCGCACCGTGGACGGTCGCGACCTACATGGTCGCGGGGCGGGGCGGTGACGACCAGGTGGCGGCGCGTCTTTTCGCCTATCGCGATCCGGAAGGGTTCTCGCGGCTGATCGATCTCATCGTCGAGGCGTCGATCGCCTATCTTCTCGGCCAGATCCGGGCCGGTGTGGAGGCGGTGCAGATCTTCGATACCTGGGCGGGTGTCCTGCCCGACGCCCAGTTCAGGGCCTGGTCGGTCGAGCCGATCGGGCGCATCGTCGCCGGGGTCAAGGCGGTTGCGCCGGACATTCCCGTGATCGTCTTTCCGAAGGGCGCCGGCACGCGCCTGGCGGCGACGGTCGCCGGGACCGGCGCCGACGCGGTGGGCCTGGACTGGACGGCGGATGCCGCCTTCGTCACACGTGAAATCCAGCCGCAGGTGGCGGTGCAGGGCAATGTCGACCCCATTGCCCTCCTCGCCGGCGGCAAGGCGCTCGACGCAGCGGTCGACGCGACGCTCGAGGCCTATGGACGGGGCCGCCTGGTGTTCAATCTCGGCCATGGCATCCTGCCGCCGACGCCGATCGCCCATGTCGAGCAGATGGTGGCCCGGGTCAGGGCCTGGAGGGCGGCGCGGTGACGACAGTCGGTTCCGGCGGTTCCGCCGCCATGTCACCGCGACAGAGGATGATCCGTGCCGCCATCGCCCTCGTCGCCACCGTCGTCGGCGTCCTGGTCCTCGGCGCGGTAGCCCCGGCGAGCGCCGTCGCCTGGATCAAGGTGCTGCACGTTCTGGCGGTGATCTCCTGGATGGCCGGCATGCTCTACCTGCCGCGGCTCTTCGTCTATCACAGCCAGGCGACGCCGGGCTCCGAGACCTCGCAGACGTTCAAGGTGATGGAGCGCAAGCTCCTGGAATACATCATCAATCCCGCCATGATCGTGACCTGGGTGGCAGGCCTCTGGCTCGCCTGGCAGGTATTCGGCTTCCGGGGCGGCTGGCTCCACGGCAAGATCGCGCTGGTGATCCTACTCTCCGGCGCCCATGGCTTCTTCGCCGGCGCTGTGCGCCGGTTCGAGGAGGATCGCAACACCCGCAGCCACGGGTTCTGGCGGATGATGAACGAGGTCCCCACCGTCCTCATGGTGCTCATCGTCATCCTGGTGATCGTCAAGCCGTTCTGAAACGGTCTCGTGGACAGGCGGACTCGGCGGCGGCACTTGCAATCGCCGGGTACAGGGCTTATTGCGGAATTCCCTCCTCACGCAGACAGGGTCTTGCGCGGCGGCTCTTCCGAAGAGCACGGCCCGCACCCGGGCGGCACCCGCGTTTTCAGGTTCCAGCCCCGATCTGCATCCAGTCGCCTTCCCCGATCCGGCCCGGACCCCGTCCCGAGTTCCGCGCCACCGGCCGTTCCCAGCCATTTGTGGTTCCGATGCAGCAGATCAAACTCCAGGACATCAAGTCGAAGTCCCCGACGGAGCTTCTCGCCTTCGCCGAGGAGCTTCAGGTCGAGAACGCCTCGACGCTGCGCAAGCAGGAGCTGATGTTCGCCTGCCTGAAGCAGCTGGCCTCGCAGGAGACCGACATCATCGGTGAGGGTGTGGTCGAGGTGCTCCAGGACGGCTTCGGCTACCTGCGCTCGCCGGACGCCAATTACCTTGCCGGTCCCGACGACATCTACGTCTCACCCTCGCAAATCCGCCGATTCGGCCTGCGCACCGGCGACACGGTGGAGGGGCAGATTCGCTCCCCGAAGGAGGGCGAGCGGTATTTCGCCCTGCTGAAGGTCAACCGGATCAATTTCGAGGAGCCGGAAAAGGCCCGGCACAAGGTCAACTTCGACAATCTGACGCCGCTCTATCCGAACCAGCGGCTGAAGATGGAGGCCGAGGATCCGACCAAGAAGGACTATTCGGCGCGCATCATGGACGTGGTGGTGCCGCTCGGCAAAGGCCAGCGCGCCCTCATCGTGGCGCCGCCGCGGACCGGCAAGACCGTGCTCCTGCAGAACATCGCCCAGTCGATCACGCGCAACCATCCGGAGTGCTACCTCATCGTGCTGCTCATCGACGAGCGGCCGGAAGAGGTCACCGACATGCAGCGCTCGGTGAACGGCGAGGTCATTTCCTCCACCTTCGACGAGCCCGCGACGCGCCACGTGCAGGTGGCCGAGATGGTCATCGAGAAGGCCAAGCGCCTGGTGGAGCACGGCCGTGACGTCGTCATCCTGCTCGATTCGATCACCCGCCTGGGACGCGCCTACAACACAGTGGTGCCGTCCTCGGGCAAGGTGCTGACCGGCGGCGTCGACGCCAACGCCCTCCAGCGCCCCAAGCGCTTCTTCGGCGCGGCCCGCAACATCGAGGAGGGCGGTTCGCTCACCATCATCGCCACCGCGCTGATCGACACGGGCAGCCGCATGGACGAGGTGATCTTCGAAGAGTTCAAGGGCACCGGCAACTCCGAGATCATCCTGGACCGCAAGGTGGCCGACAAGCGGACCTTCCCGGCCATCGACATCACCCGCTCCGGCACCCGCAAGGAAGAGCTGCTGGTGCCGCAGGACATCCTCAAGAAGATGTACGTGCTGCGCCGCATCCTCAATCCGATGGGGACGGTCGATGCGATCGAGTTCCTGCTCGACAAGCTGCGGCAGACCAAGGTCAACAGCGACTTCTTCGACTCGATGAACACCTGATCCGATTCAGGAGCGAAACGAATCGGATACCCACCATCCGATTCGCCTGCGAAACAGCGGGATCGCCATGACAGCCGGTACTATTGCTTCGGTCTCCACGCCGCCCGGGACCTCGGGCGTGGCGGTGATCCGGGTGTCGGGCGAGCGGGCCCGCGAGGTCGCCCTCGGCGTGGCCGGAAAGCTGCCGGCTGCGCGCCGCGCTACCCTCGCAACCCTCAGTGACCAGAGCGGCGATCCGCTGGACCGGGCTCTCGTGCTCTGGTTTCCCGCGCCCCAAAGTTTTACGGGCGAAGACGTGCTCGAGCTGCAGGTGCACGGCGGCCGTGCCGTCGTCGCGGCGGTCCTAGATGCCGTGCTGGCCGTTCCGGGTACCCGACCGGCCGAGGCTGGCGAGTTCACCCGCCGGGCCTTCGAGAACGGAAGGCTCGACCTGTCCGAGGTGGAGGGACTGGGCGACCTTCTCCAGGCGGAGACACAGGCGCAGCGCCGCCAGGCCTTCGGTCTGTTCTCTGGCCGCCTGACCTCGGAGGCCGACCGCCTCCAGTCGCTCCTGCTGCCGATCCTGGCCCAGGTCGAGGCGACGATCGATTTTCCGGACGAGGGAGACGTGACGAACGCGGCGCTGGTCGCGGCGCGCGGGGACCTCTCAAGGCTTGCGGAAGAGGTTTCAGCTCTGCTTGCGTCGGCCGGTCGCGGCGAACGCGTTCGCGACGGGGTCATGGTCGCGATTGCCGGCCCGCCCAATGCCGGCAAGTCGACGCTGCTCAACGCGCTGGCGCGGCGGGACGTCGCAATCGTCTCCCCGCAGGCCGGCACCACCCGCGACAGCCTGGAGGTCCATCTCGATCTCGGGGGTATGGCGGTGGTCCTGGTCGATACCGCGGGGCTGCGCGACACGGCTGATCCCGTGGAGGCTGAGGGGATCCGGCGGACGCGGCAACGGATCGCCGGGGCCGATCTCACGTTGTGGCTCGCGACGGACAGGGCAGCCCTGGCCCAGGCGTCTCAGACCGGTGCGGGGGCGGTATGGCCGGTTCAAACCCAGATTGACCGAGATGACCACAGGCTGGACGGCGCGCAGCACCGCATCTCGGCCGTCACCGGCGAGGGCATGGCGGCACTTATCGAGGCGCTCACGGCCTTTGCGGCCGAGCAGGCGGGCGGCGAGCCAGCCGTGATCGTGCACCGGCGGCATCGCCTCATCGTCGAGGATCTGGCAGCGGCGGTCGGGGCGGCTTTATCGATCCAGAACTGGGATGAGGCGCCCGAGTTGGTGGCTGAACAGCTTCGCGGGGGGCTGGCAGCTCTGGGGCGCAGCCGGGGCCGGATCGGTACGGAAGCCATGCTGGACCAGTTGTTCTCCGCCTTCTGCATCGGCAAGTAATATCCGCGGTCGGAGGTGTTTCACGTGAAACGCTCGATTCGCCCCCGCAACAGTTAGCTTCCGTCATGCCGATTGCTCCGGGGCAACGCCGCCGGTATGACGGTCCCAGGAAGAGGGCCATGGGCGACATTCGCTTCGATGTTGTGGTGATCGGTGGGGGGCATGCCGGCTGCGAGGCTGCGGCGGCTGCTGCCCGCATGGGCGCCAGGACGGCCCTCGTGACCCAACGCTTCGAGACGATCGGCGCCATGTCCTGCAATCCGGCGATCGGTGGACTCGGCAAAGGTCACCTCGTGCGCGAGATCGATGCCCTGGATGGGCTGATGGGCCGCGTGGCCGATCAGGCCGGCATTCAGTTCCGCATGCTCAACCGGCGCAAGGGTCCCGCCGTGCGGGGCCCGCGCACCCAGGCGGACCGCAAGCTCTACGCCGCGGCCATGCAGGCGGCGCTACGGGAGCAGGCGGGGCTGACGATCGTGCTGGGGGAGGCGAGCGATCTCGTCGCGATCGACGGCCGCGTTACGGGCGTGACGCTGGCCTCAGGGGTGACGCTGTCGGCCGGTGCAATCGTGATCACGACCGGAACCTTCCTGCGCGGCGTCATCCATCTCGGCGAGCGGCAGTGGCCGGCCGGCCGGGAAGGCGACGCGCCCAGCATCGGTCTCGCCCGCAGTCTAGAGAGGGCGGGCTTCTCGTTGGGTCGCCTGAAGACAGGGACACCGGCACGTCTGGACGGCGCCACGATCGACTGGGCTTCCGTCGAGATGCAGGAGGCCGATTCGGATCCGGAACCTTTCTCGACGCTGACCGACCGGATCACGACGCCGCAGATCGCCTGCGGCATCACCCGCACGACGGCGGTGACCCACGCCATCATCCGCGACAATCTCGCGCGGTCCGCCATGTATTCGGGGCGCATCGAGGGCGTCGGACCGCGCTATTGCCCCTCGGTGGAGGACAAGATCGTCCGTTTCGGCGACCGCGACGGCCATCAGATCTTCCTCGAGCCCGAGGGGCTGGACGACAGCACCGTCTATCCGAATGGGCTCTCGACCTCTCTGCCGGAGGATGTGCAGACGGCTTTCCTGCGCTCCATCCCCGGCCTGGAGCAGGTGGCGATCAAACGCTTCGGCTATGCCATCGAGTATGACCATGTCGATCCGCGCGAGCTGCACCCGACGCTGGAGACGCGGCGGATCCGCGGGCTGTTCCTCGCTGGGCAGATCAACGGCACGACCGGTTATGAAGAGGCCGGCGCGCAGGGCCTTCTTGCTGGAATCAATGCGGCGTTGACGGCTGGCGGTGGCGATACGATCACCGTCGGCCGCCACGAGGGCTATCTCGGCGTGATGGTGGATGACCTCACCAGCCGCGGCATTACCGAGCCCTACCGCATGTTCACCTCTCGCGCCGAGTTCCGTCTCGCCCTTCGCGCCGATAATGCCGACCAGCGCCTGACGCCGCTCGGAATGGCGATCGGCTGTGTGGGGGATACCCGATCGATTCGGTTCCGTCACAAGCTCGATGCCCTGAACGACGTCCGGGCGCGGCTCGAAACATTGACGCTGACGCCCAACCAGGGCACGGCAGCAGGCCTGAGCATCAACCAGGATGGCATTCGTCGCAGCGCCTTCGAGCTGCTGTCGCGTCCGGACATGGACTGGGCGGCCCTTTGCCGCGTCTGGCCTGAGCTGTCCGCGGTGCCGACGCCAATTGCAGAGCAAATCGAGATCGACGCGCACTATGCAGTCTATCTGGACCGTCAGCAGGCCGAGATCGACGCGCACCGGCGTGATGAGAACCTGGCGCTGCCGGAGGAGTTCGACTTCGACGCGCTCCCGGGGCTCTCGAACGAGATCCGCTCTAAGCTGCGCACCTATCGGCCGCGGACACTCGGGCAGGCAGGGCGGATGGACGGGATGACACCGGCCGCTCTGACCCTCATCGCGGTCTGGGCCCGACGCGCGTCCGCAAGGACAGCCGCGTGAGCGTCGACCAGGCGCTCGAGGCGGCCCAGCTGGCGGGCGTCCCTGTTTCACGTGAAACGGCGGAGGCCCTCGCCCTCTACGTGGCGCTGTTGCGCCGCTGGAATCCGACGAAGAACCTAGTATCGGCCTCCACACTGGAGGCGGTCTGGTCGCGCCATGTGGCCGACAGTCTGCAGCTGATGCGGCTGGCGCCCGCCGCCCGCCGATGGGTGGACATGGGGTCGGGCGGGGGCCTGCCGGCCCTGGTGATCGCCGCCGCGCTGAAAGGGCAGAAGGGCGCCGAAGTCCACTGCATTGAAAGCAAGCTCGGCAAGGCGGCCTTCCTCCAGGAGGCTGCCCGCCAGATGAAGGTTCCGGTGCGGGTCTGGGCCAAGCGGATCGAGGACGTTATCGGGCGGGAACCGCTCACGGCCGACGTCGTGACGGCACGGGCGCTGGCTCCGTTGACCGATCTGCTCCGACTGGCCAATCCCCTGTTGAAAACTGGCGCGGTGGGAATCTTTCCGAAGGGGCAAGATGTGGTGTCTGAATTGACGGACGCCGCTAAATATTGGAGATTCACGCACCAATCGATCCCGAGCGTAACGGAGAGCCGGGGCCGCATCCTCGTGGTCGGCGACCTCTCCCAAAATGCCGGATGACCTCCAGATCGGACGTGACCCATGTCGCTCCTGCCCGCCGCCTCACCCCATTCCGCGCCGAGGGTTCTCGCTCTCGCCAACCAGAAGGGCGGCGTCGGCAAGACCACCACCGCCATCAACCTGGGTACGGCGCTGGCGGCCATCGGCGAGCGGGTGCTGATCCTCGACCTCGATCCCCAAGGCAACGCCTCCACGGGCCTCGGCATCGATCGGCGTGCGCGTGCGAAGTCCACCTACAGCGTTCTGGTCGGTGATCATTCTCTCGCCGAAACGATCCAGGAGACATCGGTTCCCCGGTTGTCGATTTCCCCGTCCACCATGGACCTGTCCGGCGTGGAGCTCGAGATCGCCAGTTCGCGCGACCGGGCCTATCGGCTGCGCCGGGCGGTGGAAAGCCTCGGCGGCGACTACAGCTATGTGCTGATCGACTGCCCTCCCTCGCTCAACCTGCTCACGATCAACGCCATGACGGCGGCGGACGCCATCCTCGTGCCGCTGCAGTGCGAGTTTTTCGCTCTCGAAGGCCTGTCCCAGCTCATCAAGACCGTGGAGCAGGTGAAGACCACACTGAACCCGCGGCTGACGATCCACGGCATTGTGCTGACCATGTACGACGCACGGAACAATCTCTCGGCCCAGGTGGTCGACGACGTCCGCCAGTTCATGGGGGACAAGGTGTACCAGACCATCATCCCGCGGAACGTGCGGGTGTCGGAGGCACCGAGCTACGGCAAGCCGGTGCTGCTTTATGACCTCAAGTGCGTGGGCAGCCAGGCCTATCTGCGTCTCGCTTCCGAAATCATCCAGCGCGAACGCGTCCTGCGGGCGGCCTGATCATGGATTCGATTCGCCCACGTTCCGATTTGCCGGCCGACGTCGTTACGTTGGCGTCCCGAAGGAGACAAGACATGGCTGAGGATGCGAACCGGTCGCGGCTCGGGCGCGGCCTCGCCGCCCTCATCGGCGACGTCGGGGAGGAAACGGCGGCGGTCGACCGCGTCCGCGCCACCCGCAAGGTGCCGATCGAGTTCATCCGGGCCAACCCGCGCAACCCCCGCCGCATGTTCCGCGAGGAGGACCTGCAGGAACTCGCCGATTCGATCCGGGAGCGGGGTATCATCCAGCCGATCGTCGTCAGGACGGTCGCCGGTGTGGTCGACGCCTATGAGATCGTCGCCGGCGAGCGCCGCTGGCGGGCCGCGCAGCGTGCCGAGCTGCACGAGGTTCCGATCCATCTGGTCGAGGTCGGCGACCGCGAGGCGCTGGAGCTCGCGATCATCGAGAACGTGCAGCGCGCCGACCTCAATCCTCTCGAAGAGGCGATGGGCTACAACGAGCTCATCGAGCAGTTCGGCTACAGCCAGACCGACCTCGCGAAGATCATCGGCAAGAGCCGGAGCCACGTGGCCAACACGCTGCGCCTCATGAAGCTGCCCGATCCCGTGCAGGGCATGCTGCGCGAAGGCCAGCTGACGGCGGGCCATGCCCGTGCGCTGCTGGCGGTCGAGGATCCGGCGAAGCTCGCCTCGCAGATCATCGACCAGGGTCTCAACGTCCGCCAGGTCGAGGCGCTGACGCAGGAGCAGTCGGAGAAGGCCGGTCGTGCGCCGAAGCAGCGCGAGCGGACGGAGAAGGACGCCGACACCCGCGCGCTGGAAAAGACCCTCTCGGACGCTCTCGGCATGGCGGTGAGCATCGACCACCGCGGTTCGGGGGGCGAATTGCGGATCCGCTATCGTTCGCTCGAGCAGCTCGAGGACATCTGCCAGCGCCTCAGGGGCTGACGGACCCTGCCCCTCAGCCGCGCGCGCCCTGGCGCGCGGTCGTCGCGATGGACATGAGCAGGCGGCCGGCGAGCGTCGGCGCGATGGAGGCGCGGGCGCGCGCCTCGAAACCCACCTCTGCGAGCCGTACGATGATCCTGTGGAGCCGTTCGGCGGTCCACAGGCCGATCTGCCGTTCCACGGCCACCTTGCGGCGGAAGAAGACCGGCGGCTCGAAGCGCTCGGCCGCGCTGCGCGCCGGCGTGCCGTTTTCCACCGCGAGGCGCGCCTTGTGCAGGCTCATGGCATGTCGAGTCGTCGCCGAAATGATCTGTGCCACGGCGATCCCGGCGCCCTCCGCGCGGAGGAGCAACCGGTCGAGCTCGTCTGGCTGGCCGCCGAGCGCCGCATCGACGATGGCGTCGACGCCGAGGGTCAGGCTCTCGCCGGCGACGGCCTCGACGTCAGCGGGGGTGATCGTCCCCTGGCCGTGGCAATAGAGGCAGATCTTGCGGATTTCGGCCCGCGATGCTGCACGATCGCCGCCGAGCATCTGGACGAGAAGCGTCACGGCCTGCGGATCGACCTGGAGCCCGGCCTGGCGGGCTTCCTCGGCGATGAGGCGTTTCAGGTCCGCCTCGCCGTCGGAGTAGCACGGGATGACGGCGGCTGCGCCGGAGCGCTCGGCGTCGGTGCGCAGGGGCGCCGTCTTCTTCAGGTCGCCGGCCTCGATTAGGATGGCGGCGCCTTCCGGGGGCGAGGAGAGAAGCGGGGCGACTGCGGCGGCGATCGGCTTCTCGCCGGCCTTCACCCAGATGAGGCGCCGGCCACCGAACATGGGCAGGGTGCCGGCCTCGTCGGCAAGCCGCGCGGGATCGGAGGCGAGCACGTCGCCGTCGAGCCGGGTGACGGTGAAGGGATCGTCGAGATCGGCTGCGATCTTGCCGGCGATCGCGCGGGCGCGCTCCGATACGAGGCCGCCATCGGGGCCGTAGACGAGGATGACGGGACGCGAGGAGTCGGGAGCAGCGACGAAACGGTCGATCTCGACGCCCTTGAGGATGGTCACGCGGTCACCGCGGCTGGGTCGCGTACCAGCCGGCCACCTGGGTGATGATGTTCTCCGCCAGCGCCTTGGTGGCGCGCTCCTGGGCCTCGATGACGGCGCGGTCGGAGGCGAGGCGCTGGGCCGTGCGGTCGAAGGAGGCGGAGGCGAAGGCCGAACCGCGATGGATCACCTGCGGCGCACCGACGGGGGTGATCGTGTAGTTGCCGATGACGGTGATCGCCTGGGCCGAGGGGCGGCCAGCGGCCGTGTTGAGCGCGAGGGGCACGGTGTCGACGCCGACGCTGACGCGCAGGACATGCGTCGGCGCCGCAGCGCGGCCGCCGCCGCCCTGGGTCAGGTAGATCAGCTCGTTGCGCAGGATGACGCCGTTGCGGCCGGGAATTTCCGGGATTTCGAGGTCGCGCAGCGACGCCTGGGCATTGCGGCCGCCGGAGACGACCGTCGGATCGCCGTAGAGCGGCGTGAAACAGCCGGCGAGGGCGGCGGAACAGGCGCAGACGGCGAGGAGGCGGCCGATCCGTGCGAAGGAGGTGTCAGCCCACGACATTCACGATCCTCTGCGGCACGACGATGATCTTCTTGACGGGGCGGCCTTCGAGCGCCTTCTGGACGGCGTCGAGGGCGATGGCGGCGGTCTCGATATCCTTTTGGGCCGCCTCGCGCGCGATCGTCAAGTCCGCCCGCTTCTTGCCGTTGACCTGAACCGGCAAAGTGATCGTGTCCTCGACCAGGATTGCGGTATCCACGACCGGCCAGGCCTCCTCGGCGACCAGCCCGGCATGGCCGAGCGCCTGCCAGCACTCCTCCGCGAGATGCGGCATCATCGGCGCGACGAGCCGCACCAGGATGCTGCCGGCCTCGGCCAGCGCCGCAGCCATGTCGGGCGCAGGCGCGCCGCCGCGCACCGCGTCGAGCGTCTTCGCGAGCGCGTTGGCGAGCGTGTAGATGTGCGCGACGCAGCGGTTGAAGGCGAGGCGCTCGACGTCGGCCTCGACGGCGGCAAGGGCCTGGTGCGCCGCGCGGCGGACCGCAGTCGCCTCATCGCCGAAAGTGGCGGCGGACGCGCCGCCCGATACGGCGGCGATCTCGCCGACGATGCGCCAGAGGCGCTGGACGAAGCGGCTGGCGCCCTCGACGCCGGCCTCGGTCCAGATGACGTCGCGCTCGGGGGGCGAGTCCGAGAGCATGAACCAGCGGGCGGTGTCGGCGCCATAGGTGTCGATGATGTCGTCGGGATCGACGACGTTCTTCTTCGACTTCGACATCTTCTCGATGGAGCCGATTTCCACGGGCGCGTTGGAGCCCTTGAGCACAGCGCGGCGCTGGTCGCCCTCGCCCGTGATCGTCACCTCGGCAGGCGTCACATAGGCGCCGTCCGGGTCGCGATAGGTCTCGTGCACCACCATTCCTTGGGTGAACAGGCCGCGGAACGGCTCGTCCAGCCCTGCATGGCCGGTCGCCTTCATGGCGCGGGTGAAGAAGCGCGAATAGAGCAGGTGCAGGATCGCGTGCTCGATGCCGCCGATATACTGGTCCACGGGCAGCCAGGCGTCGACCACGGCCGGGTCGGTCGGGGTGTCGGTGCGCCAGGGATCGGTGAAGCGGGCAAAATACCAGGACGAATCGACGAACGTGTCCATCGTGTCCGTCTCGCGACGGGCCGGCTTGCCGCAGGACGGGCAGGCGACGTGCTTCCAGGTCGGGTGACGGTCCAGCGGGTTGCCGGGCTTGGAGAAGTCGGCGTCGTCGGGCAGCAGCACGGGCAGTTGCGCGTCCGGCACCGGCACCGCGCCGCAATCGTCGCAGTGGACGACCGGGATCGGGCAGCCCCAGTAGCGCTGGCGGGAGATGAGCCAGTCGCGCAGGCGGAAATTGACCTTGCGCGCGGCGACGGGGGCATTGCCGAGCGTCGTCTTCTCCAGCCGCGAGGCGACCTCGGCGAAGGCGGCGTCGGTGGTCAGCCCGTCCAGAAAGCGCGAATTGATCATCACGCCGTCGCCGTCATAGGCGATGTCCGTGACGGCGAAATCGTCGCCCGCATCGGTGGGTTTCACGACGGTCTTGAAGGGCAGGCCGTACTTGTTGGCAAACTCGATGTCGCGCTGGTCACCGGAGGGGCAGCCGAAGATGGCGCCGGTGCCGTAGTCCATCAGGATGAAGTTGGCGACATAGACCGGCACCTCCCACGACGGGTCGAAGGGGTGGACGGCCCTGATGCCGGTGTCGAAGCCGAGCTTCTCCGCCGTCTCCAGCGTCGCGACCGAGGTGCCCATGCGGCGGCACTCGTCCGAGAAGGCGGCGAGATCCGGATTGGTCTCGGCGGCAGCCTTCGCGAGCGGGTGGTCGGGGGCGATCGCCATGAAGGCGGCGCCGAACAGGGTGTCCGGCCGCGTCGTGTAGATCTCGAGCTCGGAATGGCCGGCGGGCGCCGTGCCTGCCTTCAGGGCCCAGCGGACCATCAGGCCCTCGGAGCGGCCGATCCAGTTCTTCTGCATCAGCCGGACCTTGTCCGGCCAGCGGTCGAGCCCGTCCAGCGCGGTCAGGAGGTCGTCGGAATAGTCGGTGATCTTGAGGAACCACTGGGTGAGGTCGCGCTGCTCGACGAGCGCGCCCGAACGCCAGCCGCGGCCGTCGATCACCTGCTCGTTGGCCAGCACGGTCTGGTCGACCGGGTCCCAGTTGACCTTGGCGGAGCGGCGCTCGACCAGGCCCGCCCGCATGAAATCGGCGAAGAGCTTCTGCTGGTGGCGGTAATAGGAGGGATCGCAGGTGGCCAGTTCGCGCGACCAGTCGAGCGACAGGCCCATGCTCTTCAGCTGCGCCTTCATGGTGGCGATGTTGGCGTAGGTCCATTCCTTCGGGTGGACCTTGGAGGCCATGGCGGCATTCTCCGCCGGCAGGCCGAAGGCGTCCCAGCCCATGGGATGGAGCACGTTGAAGCCGCGGGCGCGCTTGTAGCGGGCCACCACGTCGCCCATCGTGTAGTTGCGGACATGGCCCATGTGGATGCGCCCCGACGGATAGGGGAACATCTCGAGGACGTAGTATTTCGGCCGCGGATCGTCGTTCTTCGTCTCGAAGATGGCCTTCTCGTCCCAGACCGCGCGCCACTTGGGCTCGGCGGTACGGGCATTGTAGCGTTCGGTCGACATGATGGGCGGCAGGTCCGGAAATCAGGGCAAAAGCGAGCGCGGACAACACACGAAAGGGCCCGGCCGGTCAAGGATTTGGCGCATGCGGGGCGGCTGGCCCCCGGCGCCGCACCATGCTAGCGGAGGCCGCGTTCGAGGAGACCGCCCATGTCCGACGCCGTCAGCCGCCTCGCCGAGGTCCGCTCCGCCATCGCCGTCGCGACGGCGGAAGCGAAACGTCCCGAGGGGTCGGTGACGCTGGTCGCGGTGTCGAAGACCTTCCCGGCCGAGGCGATCGAGCCGGTGCTGGCGGCCGGCCAGTGCGTGTTCGGCGAGAACTACGTGCAGGACGCCAAGGGCAAGTGGCCGGAGCTGCGCCAGCGCTATCCGGATGCTGAGGTCCACATGATCGGGCCGCTGCAGTCGAACAAGGCGAAGGAGGCGGTGGCCCTCTTCGACGTCATCGAGACGCTCGACCGTCCGTCGCTGGCGAAGGAGCTGGCCAAGGAAGTGGCGAAGGCCCGGGATGCCGGTGCCCGCGTGCCGCGCTTCCTCGTCCAGGTGAACACCGGTGCCGAGCCGCAGAAGGGGGGCGTTCTCCCCGAGGAAGCCGACGCCTTCATCCGCGCCTGCCGCGAGACCTATGGCCTCGACGTGGAGGGGGTCATGTGCATTCCCCCGGCCGACGAGCCGCCGGCTCCCCACTTCGCCCTGCTGACCACGATCGCGAGACGCAACGGCCTCAAGACCGTCTCCATGGGGATGAGCGCCGACTATCCGACGGCCATCGCCATGGGCGCCACCCATGTGCGGGTCGGCAGCGCCATCTTCGGCGCTCGGGGCTGAGGCCGCTGGCGATCAGTCCTTGCCGCGGTTGACGTAGGTGGCGTTGCCGAGGCCGGTGCCGATGGTCACGACGCCCCATTCCGCCACGTCCTGCATGTCCGGAGCCTCGCTGAGGCCCTGAACCACGGCGTCGTTGTGCATGACGACGAAGGTTTCGTGGCCGCCGATCTCCGGGATCGCCTTGGCGAGGGCGGCGGGCAGGTTGAAGTGCTCGCTCTCCCAGTTGCCGCCGGGCAGGTTCTGGCCGCCGCGGTCGATGGAGCCGTCCTGGTCGATGATGCCCGGGCAGCCGATGCCGATCACCGGCGCGAGCTTTAGGCCTTCCTTTCCAGCCCTGCCGACCAGGTCCTCGAGCATGGCGGCCAGCTTGTCGACCGTCGCGGTGCGGGAGGGCTCGTCATCGGCATGGCGCCACAGGTCCGATTTCCAGACCTCGGCCTTCGAGAGGTCCTTGGCCTTCTTCATGTGGAGCGCCACGACGCCGGCGCGGATATTGGTGCCGCCGATGTCGACGGCGAGGATCGCGTCATGCCCCGACAGCGTCCAGGCGGGCATGAGGTGGGCCGCGCCGATCAGCCCGGCCTCGTCGGGGTGGTGGCGGATCGGCTTCAGGGCGACGTCGACCCCGTCCGCCTTGAGCAGGATGTCGGTCCGGGCGATGGCGAACTCGCCGATGCGGCTGTTGCGGAAGCCGCCGCCGACCGCGATGCGGGCGACGTTCGCCCAGGCCTTGGTGCGTCGGAAGCGGCGGATGACGCCGGCGAGCTCCTGGGCGAAGTCCTCAATGGCGCCATGGACGACGGCCGCCGCCTCCTTGTCCTCACCCTGCATGATCTTGTCGAGCTGTTTCTTGCTCAGTTCCGCCGTCTCGACGTCCCCGAAGGGATCGGCGTCGAGCTTGCCGAGCTTGTCACGCCATTCGTCGAGCTTGGCCGAGAAGGCGCGCTTGCTGGCGCGGTCGCCGATGAAGCCTTCCTTGTCGCGCAGCTCGAGATTGTAGCTCGAAATGGTCACTGACGGCAGTTGCTCGGCGCCGTGGCCGGCAATTTGCTCCCGGTTGCCGTTGGCCTTGCCGGATTGTTTCGTCGCCGCCGCCTTGGCCATCTGTTGCCCCCTCGTTCTACCGGACCCATCAACGCGCGGCCCCCTGCCTCGTTCCGCGGCGCCCGCGCCGGCGTTGCGGCCGAGGAGGGAACCGAACGCGGCGTCGGGTGTTGCCGGGATATTGGGTCGAGTTGAGGGACCGGTATCTCCGTGCGGTTTTTGCTGTCCAGGTCTGGGTTGAACGCGGCTCGGCCCGCATCCCGCATCGCCGGTTCCGGCGCATGCTCGTGAGACCGAGCGCCCATCCGGTCCTGGCCGACCTCATGGCGCAGATCACCGCCCGGCCCGACCGCTATGCCCTGTTCTCGGATTTCGACGGGACGCTCGTCGAGATCGCCGAACGGCCGGAAGAGGTCATGGTTCCCGCCGACCTCGCCACCAATCTCGGGCGCGTGCGCACGATGCTGGGCGGGGCTCTCGGCATCATCACCGGCCGCCCGCTGCGGCAGGTGGCGGCCTATATCGGCGCGGCGGGGCTCGAAGCCTCGGGACTGCACGGGATCGAGTTCAATTTCCCCCTGACGGCGGGGGGATCGCCCGCGACGCTGGAAGCACCCCGCGAGCTCGTCGCCGAGGTGGTGAAGATCGTCGCGGCCGAGCCAGGCTTCCGCCTCGAGAACAAGGGCGCGATCCTCACGGTGCATTTTCGCCAAGTACCGGCGGCGGGCGGTCGCCTGCGGGCAGCGCTCGAAGAGGTCATCGACCGCCTCAACCTCGATCATCACCTCAAGGACGGCAGGGCCGTCATCGAAATCATCCCCAACGGCACCTCCAAGGGCACGGCGCTGGCCGAGTTCATGCGCCGGACGCCCTATGCCGGGCGCATCCCCGTGATGATGGGCGACGACAAGGCGGACGAGGACGCCTTCGCCGTCGCGCAGGCGTCCGGGGGCCTCGGCCTCAAGGTCGCCGGCGAGCATTTCAAGGACGGCGACGAGCCGTTCCGCCACGCCGGCGAGGTCCGTGACTTCATCGCGGCGCTTGCCGCTCACAGCCGATGACAATCAAGGCAAGCTCCATGACAGACGCCTCGACCCATATCCAGCGCCCGGCGCCGCCGCCCATGGCGATCATCGGCAACAGCACGATCGCCGCCCTGATCGACCAGAAGGCGCGGATCCTGTGGACGTGCTGGCCGCGGATCGACGGCGATCCGCTGTTCTCGGCCCTCGTCGGCGGCCCCGATCCGCAGCGTGGATTCCTGTCGGTAGAGTTGGAGGGTATGACCGCGTCGACCCAGTCCTACGAGCGCAATACCGCGATCCTGATCACGGTGATGACGGCGGCCGACGGCTCGGCGATCCGGGTCACCGATTTCGCCCCGCGTTTCAAGCAGTATGACCGCATCTTCCGCCCGCCGATGATCCTCCGGCGCATCGAGCCCATCGCCGGCACGCCGCGGGTCCGGGTGAAGATGCGGCCGACCATGGCCTATGGGCGCCACGACGGTCGTCCCATCCCCGGCTCCAACCACATCCGCTACGTCTCGGAGGCAGGGGCCGTGCGCCTGACCTCGGACATCCCGGTGGCCTACCTGTCGTCGGAGGCGCAGTTCGTCGTCACCCGGCCGATGACCATGATCATCCATGCCGACGAGACCTTCCCGAACTCCATCGAGGACGTCTGGTTCGCCTTCCTGCGTTCGACCCGGCAATACTGGTTGGACTGGGTGCGCTACCTCTCCATTCCCTACGAATGGCAGGACGCGGTGATCCGCGCGGCGGTGACGCTGAAGATGTGCTCCTGCGAGGAGACGGGCGCCATCGTCGCGGCGCTGACCACCTCCATTCCCGAGGCACCCGGCACGGGTCGCAACTGGGACTACCGCTTCTGCTGGCTGCGCGACGCCTATTTCACCGTCCATGCCCTCAACAAGCTCGGCGCCACGCTGACCATGGAGCGCTTCCTCGACTACATGCGCTCGGTCATCGCCACCGAGAAGGGGCCCTACCTCAAGCCTGTCTACGCCATCGTGCCTGAGCACTCTCTGCACGAGTGGATCTCCGAATCGCTGACCGGCTTCGACGGCGACGGCCCGGTGCGGATCGGCAATGCCGCGGCCGAACAGATCCAGCACGACGTGACGGGGAGCATGATCCTCGCGGCGTCGCAGATGTTCTACGACCACCGGCTGCCGAAGCTCGGCGACGCCGCGCTGTTCCACGAGCTGGAGGCGCTCGGCGAGACCGCGGCGGCCATGGCCTTCGAGCCCGACGCCGGCATCTGGGAATATCGCGGCCGGCAGTCCGTCCACACCCATTCGGCCGCCATGTGCTTCGCCGCCTGCGACCGGCTGGCGAAGATCGCCGAACGGCTGGAACTCAGGGTGCGCCAGGACTACTGGCAGGCCCACGCGGAGCGGATCAGGGCCGCCATCCTCGAGCGGTCCTGGAACGAGGCCGAGGGCTTCTTCGCCGCGAGCTTCGACGGCAGCGGCGCCGACGCCAGCACGCTCCTCCTGCACGAACTCGGCGTGGTGGAGGCCAGCGATCCGCGCTTCGTGCGTACGGTGGAAGCGCTGCAGAAGCGGCTGACGCGGCAGGGCTATCTCCTGCGCTACGACGAGCGCGACGACTTCGGCACGCCCTCGACCTCCTTCACCATCTGCACCTTCTGGCTCGCGGACGCGCTCTACGCCATCGGCCGGGTCGAGGAGGCGCGGGAGATCTTCGAGGCGCTGCTGGCCCGGCGCAACCACGTGGGCATCCTGTCCGAGGACATCGATCCCGAGACCGGCGACCTCTGGGGCAACTTTCCGCAGACCTATTCGATGGTCGGCATCATCGTCACGGCGATGCGGCTGTCGCGCGACTGGATTCACTAGAGGCCGGCCCCGTCCGGGGTCAGGCGGAAGATCACGATCCGGCCTCCCCTGCGGAGGCCGGCCAACAAACGGAGGGGGCAAGGCGGTCCGCGACCTCGCGGGCCGGGCCCTGGTCAGGTGCGATGAAGCAATTCACCCGAGGCGCGATCGTCCTGGCAATGGCCGTCGCGGCCCTGGTCGGCCTGTTCGCCGCACTCGTGCCGCTGTCGAACTCGCTGATCGAGCAATGGGCGCGCCGCGACGTCGAGCTGCGCTCCGAACTCGTGTTCAACTCCATCCGCGACCGGGTGGAGCGGGAGATCGCCGGGCAGACCCAGGAGCTCATCCCCTTCTTCCAGCGGCTGACCACTGACGAACGGATCATGGCGCTGGGGCTGTGCGATGCGGAGGGGCGCATCACGGTGGCGACCCCGCGGATGCCGCGCGACCTCGACTGCCGCATTCCGCCCTCGGCTGGCGCGCCAGAGTCCGCGGCGAGGTTCACCCGGGTGCGCATCGCCGGCGAGCGGGTGCTCATCGGTGTCTTCCCCATCGCCGCCGCCGGCCAGTCCGCCCATCTCGTCATCCTGCACGAGCTCGGCTTCGTCGCCGACCGAATCGTCGAGGCGCGCTGGTACCTGGTGATGGTCGGCCTCGCGCTGCTGCTGCTCGTCGGGGCCGTGGCGACGCTCATGGTCGGCCTTCTGCAACGGCGCTACATGCGCGCGGTGCTCTCCAGCATCCAGGACCTCAAGGCGGGCCGCCCGGCGCGCTCGCGCAGCGTCATGGATCCGCGGGTGCAGGAGGAGAGCCGGGAAATCCGCGGGCTGCTGCGCGACTTCCGCGAGAAGATCCGGCAGGAGGACGGCACGCCGGTGGAGTGGTCGCCCTCGACGCTGCAGGACCTTCTGGAGAAGGAGCTCCCCGACGCCGAGGTCTTCGTCGTCTCCAACCGCGAGCCCTATATCCACAACCGCAACGACGACAGGATCGTGGTGCAACGGCCCGCCAGCGGGCTCGTTTCGGCGCTGGAGCCGGTCATGCGCGCCTGCGGCGGCGTCTGGGTCGCCCACGGATCGGGCTCGGCCGACCGCGAAACCGTCGACGGGAATGATCATGTCGCCGTCCCGCCGGCAAAGCCCGCTTACCGGCTGCGTCGCATCTGGATCACCGACGAGGAGCAGGAGGGCTATTATTACGGCCTGTCCAACGAGGGCCTGTGGCCGCTCTGCCATCTGGCCTATGTGCGCCCGATCTTCCGCGAGAGCGACTGGCAGCAATATGTGGCGATCAACCAGCGCTTCGCCGACGCCGTGGTGCGCGAGGCGACCCGCCCCGACCCGATCATCATGGTCCAGGACTACCATTTCGCCCTGGTGCCCCGGATGATCCGCGAGCAGCTGCCGAAGGCGACGATCCTCACCTTCTGGCACATCCCCTGGCCGAACGCCGAGGCCTTCGGCATCTGTCCCTGGAAGGAGGAGATCATCGCCGGCCTCCTCGGCTCGACCGTCCTCGGCTTCCACACCCAGGCCTATTGCAACAACTTCTTCGAGACGGTCGACCGCTTCATGGAGAGCCGCATCGACCGCGAGCACCGCTCGGTGGTCTTCGGCGGCGAGGAGACGATGGTCCGGCCCTATCCGATCTCCATCGAATGGCCGCCGGCGGCCCTCCTCTCCCAGCAGCCGGTCGACACCTGCCGGCAGGCGGTGCGCGAGCGCTACGGCCTCTCCCCCGACATGAAGGTCGGGGTCGGCATCGAGCGCTTCGACTACACCAAGGGCATCCTCGACCGGCTTCTGGCTATCGACGAGCTGCTGACCCGCCAGCCCGAGTGGAAGGGTCGCTTCACCTTCATCCAGATCGTGGCGCCGACGCGCTCGAAGCTCGCCAGCTACACCGCCCTGCAGGAGGACGCGGTGCGGATCACCGCCGAGGTCAATGCGCGCCACGGTAGCGAGGGCTACCAGCCCATCCACCTCGTCATCCGTCACCACGAGCCGGAGGACGTCTACGAGCTGTTCCGCGCCGCCGACATCTGCGTGGTGTCGAGCCTGCACGACGGCATGAACCTCGTCGCCAAGGAGTTCGTGGCGGCCCGTGACGACGAGCAGGGCACGCTGGTCCTTTCCCGCTTCGCCGGCGCGTCGAGCGAGCTGTCGGAGGCGCTGATCATCAACCCCTACGACGTGCAGGGCATGGCGGAGGCCATCGGCCGCGCCCTGGTCATGCCGGAGGCCGAGCAGCGCGAGCGCATGCGCCTGATGCGCAGCCATGTCCGCGAGCGCAACGTCTACCGCTGGGCCGGCCAGATCCTGCTCGACGCCTCCCGGTTGCGCAAACGCCAGCGGGTGCAGGAGTTCGCCAACGGCGATTGAACGGCCGCACGGCGAAACCGGAAGCCTCCGCCCGCGTTGCGTGAGGGGCGCGAGGAGGCTGGCGTGACGACCAAGACGACACAGGCGGGCGAGGGCCCGGTCATCGAAACCGACATTCCCGCGCGCCTCGATCGCCTGCCCTGGGGACGGTTTCATACGCTGGTGGTCGCCGCGCTCGGCATCACCTGGATCCTCGACGGGCTGGAGGTGACGCTCGCCGGCACGGTCGCCGGCGCGCTGAAGGCGAGCCCCGTGCTGCAGTTCTCCAACCTGGACGTTGGCCTCGCAGGCAGCGCCTATCTCGCCGGCGCCGTGCTCGGCGCCCTGTTCTTCGGCTGGCTCACCGACCGGCTGGGCCGCAAGAAGCTCTTCTTCATCACCCTGTCGGTCTATCTCGTCGCCACCGCCGCGACGGCCTTCAGCTGGAATCTCTGGACCTTCATGCTCTGCCGCTTCGTCACGGGTGCGGGCATCGGCGGCGAATATGCCGCCATCAACTCGACCATCCAGGAGCTGGTGCCGGCGCGGGTCAGGGGCTGGACCGACCTCGTCATCAACGGCTCGTTCTGGATCGGCGCGGCTCTCGGCGCCGTCGGGGCCATCGTCCTCCTCGACCCCGCCTACCTCTCGCCGGACTACGGCTGGCGCGCCGCCTTCCTCATCGGCGCGCTGCTCGCCCTCGTCATCTTCCTCATGCGCCTGTGGCTGCCGGAAAGCCCGCGCTGGCTCATGACCCACGGCCGGATCGCCGAGGCGGAGGCCATCGTCGCCGGCATCGAGGCCCGCATGCGCGCGGAGGGCCACGTCATCCCCGACACGCCCCTGCCGAAGGTGCGCCTCAGGGCGCGGGCCTCCACGCCCTTCTCGGACGTGTTCCACACGCTGCTGCACCGTCACCGCGGCCGTTCGGCCGTCGGTTTCGTGCTGATGGCGGCGCAGGCCTTCTTCTACAACGCCATCTTCTTCACCTACGCCCTGGTGCTCACCGACTTCTACGGCATCGCGGCGAACCAGGTCGGCTGGTACATCCTGCCCTTCGCGCTCGGCAACGTCCTCGGTCCCATCGTGCTCGGCCGCTTCTTCGATACCTGGGGCCGCCGTCCCATGATCGCGCTGACCTACACCATGTCCGGCCTGCTTCTTGCCGCGACCGGATGGATGTTCGCCGAGGGGATGCTGACCGCGCAGACGCAGACGATCGCCTGGATGGTGATCTTCTTCTTCGCCTCCTCCGCCGCCAGTGCCGCCTATCTCACGGTCAGCGAGACCTTCCCGCTGGAGCTCAGGGCGCTCGCCATCGCGATCTTCTATGCGATCGGCACCGGGATCGGCGGCATCGTCGGCCCCTGGCTCTTCGGCACCCTCATCGAGACGGGCTCGCGCTGGTCGCTGTTCGGCGGCTACCTCTTTGGCGCCGCGCTCATGGTGATCGCCGCGGGCGTCATGCTGCGCTGGGGCGTCGCCGCCGAGAGGCGCTCGCTGGAGGACATCAGCAGGCCTCTCTCCCATATCGACTGACGGAACGCATCCCGTGCATGGCGGCTGCGCGGGTGGCCCGCTGGTCTTTGCATGAGTATTGATGATCGATACAACCGTTCCGGAAGACGCTTCGGGCGGCCATTGAGAGGATCATCACCGTGTCGACGCAGCAGGGTTTCGAGCGCCGCTACCAGGCGCCAGAACGCGAGCCGATCATCGAGGTGGACGAGCGGCTCTTCCTGAAGTCGGCGGCCCGGTCCTTCTACGTGCTCGAGGCCTTCGCCCGCAGCCCGCGGCCGCTCTCCCTGGCGGAGGTGGCCAAGGGCGCCAAGATCTCGAAGAGCGCGGCGCAGCGGGTGGTGCAGACCCTGCTCGTCCTCGGCTACCTGGAACGCTCGCCCACCGGCACCGGCGTCGTCCCGGGCCGGCGCATCCTCGACCGGTCCTTCGACTATCTCCGCTCAAACCCGCTGATCGAGCGGGCGACGCCCATCCTCACCGAACTGCGCAAGACCTGCGGCGAGCGGGTGGATCTCAGCCTCTTCGACGACGTGACGATCCTCTATGCCATCCGCCTGCAGAGCAAGCGCGAGACCTTCTACGCCACCCTCTCGGGGCGGCGCATGCCGACCTTCGCCACTGCCGGCGGGCGCGCCATGCTCGCCTGCCTCGACGACCGCCACGCCGACGACATCCTTCGGCGCTCGAAGCTCGCGCCCCTGACGCCCAAGACGCTGGTGGATGCCGGCCTCATCCGCCAGCGCATCGAGGAGGCGCGGCGCGACGGCTATGCCTATGTGCAGGAGGAGAGCCTGATGGGCGAGATCGTGGTGGCCGCAGCCGTGGTCAAGGAGCGCAACATGCCCGCCGGCGCCATCCACATCGCCGGCTCGCTCGCCGACTGGTCGGTCGAGGAGTTCCGCAAGCGCTTCGCGCCGCTCGCCATCGAGGCGGCCCGCGCCCTCTCCGGCTGAACCACACCCCGATGTGATCACCCGCCCCCGGCCGCACCGCTTGCTGCACTGCAGCAGCGCCCCCAGATCGGCCTTGTCCCTTTCGCCGGTGAGCCCCTTCGGCCGCCCCCATCATCCCAGGAGACTTTCGATGAGCCAGGACCCGAGCCCGCTGTTTCAACCCTTCACCCTCGGCGACCTGACGCTGCCCAACCGCATCGTCATGGCGCCACTGACCCGCAACCGCGCGACGCCGGGCACCGACGCCGCCAACGCGCTCACCGCGGCCTATTACCGCCAGCGCGCCAGCGCCGGCCTCATCATTTCCGAGGGCACGCAGGTCTCGCCCCAGGGCCAGGGCTATCTCCAGACGCCAGGCCTCTACAGCCCGGCGCAGATCGCCGGCTGGAAGTCGGTCACCGACACGGTCCATGCCGCCGGCGGGCGCATGTTCGCCCAGATCTGGCATGTCGGCCGCGTCTCGCACGAATCCCTGCTCAACGGCGGCACGCCGGTGGCGCCCTCGGCGATTGCCGCGAAGTCGAAGACCTACATTGCCGGCGGCTTCGCCGACGTCACCCCGCCGCGCGCCCTCACCCTCGACGAAATCCCGGGCGTCGTCGGCGAATATGCCGATGCCGCCGCCAATGCGCTGAAGGCCGGCTTCGACGGCGTGGAGATCCACGGCGCCAACGGCTATCTCATCGACCAGTTCCTCAAGGACGGTGCCAACCAGCGCCAGGACGCCTATGGCGGCTCGGCGGAGAACCGGGTGCGCTTCGGCCTCGAGGTGGTGGACGCCATCCTCAAGGTCTTCCCGAAGACCCGCCTCGGCATCCGCCTCTCGCCGGTGAGCCCGGCCAACGACACCGTCACCTCTGATCCGTCCGAGGTCTTCGGCCTCTTCGTCTCGGAGCTGTCGAAGCGCGGCATCGCCTTCATTCACGTGGTCGAGGGCGCGACCGGCGGCCCGCGCGACAACGTCCCGTTCGACTGGGTGGCGCTGCGCAAGGCCTTCTCGGGCGCCTATATCGCCAACAACGGCTATACTCGCGACCTCGCCATCGACGCGGTGCGCGACGGCAAGGCCGACCTCGTCGCCTTCGGCAAGGCCTTCATCGCCAATCCGGACCTGGTGGAGCGCCTGCGCCTCGACGCGCCGCTCAACGAACTCGACCGCGCCACCCTCTATGGCGGCGGCGAGAAGGGCTACGTGGACTATCCGGCGCTCGCCGACGCGGCGGAGTGACGACGGGGACGGGGCGGCGCCAGCCGCTCCGTCCTCACCGACGGCGCCGAAACGTGCGGGGTAACAGAACAGTCTCTCTGGCTGTCTCCACGGCGATCAATCGCCCCGATAATCCGGCAATCAACCAGAGACTTACCGTGGCGGATCTCTCAGCCTGACCCTGGCACTATCGTCGTCTCAGCCAGCGCCTGGGGTAGCCGTCGGGGTCGGGTTGGGCGGTGGGATCAGGAGCATGCGCCAAGCGCTTCGCACATTGAGTGCGAGACACGCGGAATCCGGTCGTTAGCCAAACTTGCAGGAAGATTTTTATCTTTGGTGTGCCAACCCCGGCCGGCCCTTGACTTGTTACCATTTTACCTTTTTGTCTTAACCTTGCGTTAAGCTCCGAACCCAACGGCACGCGCCCTGGGGCCTTCCTCGGCGGCGCTGTTCGCATGGGGAGACGCGCTGTTCGATGGCTACGAGCGACGGGGAGGGTAGTCAGCGCCGTTTTGGGCGTTCGCTGCGTGAGCGCCTCCGCGCGTCTGCTGCGCGCGTCTGGACCCCGCCGCGCCTGAAGCCGCAGGCTCTCCGCTTCGAGGCCGTCGAACCCCGTCTCCTGCTCTCCACCGTCGTCGACATCGACATGTCCAGCGCCGCGCTGGTCAATGGCGAGCGTCAGGTGACGATGCGCTATTTCGACGAGGCGGCCGACGCCTCGCAATCGACGGCCTCGACGCGCAAACTGGAGGTCAGGAACGGGACGAGCACCGAGACCTACCGGCTGTCGGATATCTCCGGGATCGACGTCCAGGGCAGTTCCGGCAATGACCTCGTGGTGGTCGATGCCAGCCTGTTCTCGCTCGGCAGCGGGCACGAAATCACCATCAAGGGATTCGGAACGAGCGATTCGGTCCGGATCACGGGAACGCCCACCGGGGCGGTGGACCTGGCGCTCGGCATCAAGAGCGACCATTCGTTCCTCAATGTCGGTGCCCAGACGGTGCTTCGCCTCGATGGCGCCAACGGCGGTGCGGCCCTCGACCTCGACGTGACGGCGGCGAGCTTCTCCCTCGTCGATTTCCGCGATGCCTCCAACCAGTTCGTGGTCGAGGACGCGACCCAGTCGGGGGCGCCCCAGATGCGCATCTCCGACGCCGCTGCCCCCGGCCTCGGCGTCACCTTCAACACGCCGACCGTGAGGTTGGGCGTCGTCGGCGCCAAGGCGGACGGCGAGGGCGGCGATGTCGGCGACAAGGTGGAGCTGCGCTCGCTGAGCGCCAATTTCGGCGCCGAACTCTATGTCAGCGTCGCCACCGGATATGATCCTTTCGGCAAGACGCCGCCGTCCACCACCCTCGGCAATCTCGACGCCTCGCTGAACGGCTTCAGCCTCTCGGCGACAGAGTGGCTGACCAACGAGGGCGCCATCGCGGTCACCGGCGACCTGAGGACGGCCGGCGCCGCCCTGACCCTGATCGGCGACAAGGTCACGATCGGGAGCGCGACGACCCCGGTGGAGATCAACACCTCCGCCGGTGCGCTCGCCGGCGACATCCGCATCGGCTCGCGCACCACCACGGTCGACCGCGGGTCGAGCCTCCTCGCCACCGCGCCCGGCGCCGGCGGAGCCATCACCATCGACGCCCAGGAGCGCGAGGTCTTCCTCGTCTCGCAGCTCAGCGTCACCAAGCGGTCCGCATCGATCGCGCTGACCGGGGCGACGCTGCGCGGCGGCGACATCGCGCTGTCGGCGAAGGCGGTGAACGACGGCGGAAGCCGAGGATCTCGGCCTGCCGAGCGCCGTCGGCAGTCTGGTCGCCAGCGAGGCTGCCAAGGGCGCCTCGCAGCTCGCAGGCCTCGGCGGCGTCAGTGCCTCCGTGGTCGTGCGCGAAACCGAGGCGGTCATCCGCCTCGCCGATACCGCGATCGACAGTTCCGGTTCGGTGACCGTCGCGGCCGAGACGAAGACGGGCGCGCGTCCGGTCGCCATCGCCACCCCCGTGGGCAAGACGGGCGTCGACGTCAAGGGCAAGACCTACACCGCCGGGGACGGCCAGCTCATCAACGGGGTCCAGTTCGCCGGTGCGGCCGGAACAGCACGGTCGACGGTGGCCGCGACCCTCGAGGGTTCGACCTCCATCACCGCCGTCAACGACGTGCAGATCAACGCCACCGGCGACGTCGCCATCAAGGGGAGCGCCAAGGCCAAGGCGATGGGCACCCAGCAGGGCACGGTCGCGGCGGACAACGTCACCGACGACAACAACGCCAAGTCGACCTCCCTGCTTGTCACCTTCCTCGACTACGACGCCAGCGTCACGGCGGGCGCAACGACCGCCATCACGTCGAAGACGGGCAACGTCAACATCATCGCCAAGGGAACGACCGCGAACGAGGCGAAGTCGTCCGTGTCCGGCGACAAGGACGTCACCGGAGCCGTCGCCGCCTCGGTGGTGATCGACAAGGCCAGGGTGACGACGAGCATCGACGGCTCCGTGTCGGCCGGCGCCAGCACCAGCGGAACCAGCGGCGGGAAGAAGTTCGTCAAGGCCGAGAGCGCGACGGCCGTCGATATCGCCACCGATATCATCACCCTCAAGGACCATGGCTACGTCAACGGCCAGAAGGTCCTCTACACGGCGGCCGTCGAGCCGGAGATCAACTTCAACACCGTGCAGAAGCGGGCGATCGTCGGGCTGACCGACGGGTCGTGGTACTACATCCGCGTCGTCGACCAGGACCGGTTCCAGCTCACCACCGCGGCCCCCATCGACCTCACCGCCGACGCAGTCGGTGCCACCTCGGTCCATTCGCTTTCCACCACAGACGCGCGCGTTGCGACGCTCCAGGCGGTCGAGCCGAAGGCTGGCAGCAACCCCGCGACCATCCGGGTGGATCAGGGCCACGGTTTCACCGACGGCGACGAGGTTCGCTACGATGCCGAGGGGTCGGGCGCGATCAGCGGCCTGACGAACGGGGCCGTCTACACGGTTTCCGTGGTGGATGATCTCCGCTTCGCCCTGAAGGACCAGTCCGGCGCCCTTGTCGAGATGAGCGGGGCCGGCGCCATCGGGAACCACGTCTTCACGTCCACACGGGCGCCCGTCGTCACGACGGTCCCAGCCACCGACGTGGCGGTCGACATCGCCGCCGACACCCTCACCGCCGCCGGTCACGGCTTCCGGACCGGCGACGTCGTCACCTACGCGACGACGGCCACCGCCATCGGCGGCCTCACGGCCGGAACCTCCTATGTCGTCGTGGCGGGAAGTGCCGACACCTTCCAGCTCCGTGCCGCGGGCGGAACGCTGGTGGACATCGGCGCCATCGGCACGGGATCCCACAGCTTCACCCTCAAGCCGAAGGTCGCCGACCTCACGCTCATGGGGGTCGATGCCGTCACCGATGCGATCATCCTGAAGGGTCACGGCTTCTCGACAGATCCTGCGAAGCCGACCACCGTCTATTACAGCCTGGTCAACTCGACGGACGAGGCGACCATCGGCGGGCTCGAGGTCGGCGGCGCCTATCGGGTCCAGGTGGTGGACGCCGATCGCTTCAAGCTCGTGGACGCCACCACCGGCAACACGGTCGACCTCTCGGTCCCTGCCGCGGGCGGCCAGCATCAGCTCTCCTTCGTCAAAGACGTCACCAACTTCGTCGCCAAGACGGCCGTGAATGGCACCAAGGACGAGATCACCATCGCCGCCCACGGTTTCCAGTCGGGTGACCAGGTCATCTATCGCGTCGATCCGACCGTCACGCGCCAGATCGTCCAGCAGACGGGCGACCCCCTCGCGCCGACGCGCACCATCAGCGCGCCGGACAGCGCGATCGGCGGCCTGACGACCAACCAGGTCTATTACGTGGTGCGGCTCGACGCGAACAGGATCCAGCTCGTCGAAAGCCCCACCGACATCGCCGCCGTCGATCTCACAGGCCTCGGCAAGGGGAACCGCCACACCTTCACCGACGGCGGACTGACCGTCGGCATCGGCATTCGCGCCATCCTCGAAAGCAAGATCCGCAACGAGGCGGAGGTCGAGATCGGGGCGAAGGCGAACCCGCTCGAAGGCGCGTTCACCGCCGGCAATGCGGTCGGTGCGGAAGCGCTGTCGGGCGTCCTGGACGTCATCAAGGAGCTGCGGACCGACGACAAGGCCAAGACCGCCAAGACCAACACCAACGGCACCGCGCAGAAGCCCACCAACGGCGGCCTCAGCCTCGGCGGCGCCGTCACCGTGACCTACGCCTCCCACGAGGTCTCCGCGACCGTCGGTAAGGGCGCCACGGCGGGCGACCGCGCCACCCTGACTTCGGGTGGGGATATCGACGTCATCGCCAACGTCCAGCAGAAGGCGCAGATCACCTCGAAGAGCTTCCTGTCGAAGCCGGTCGATCCGACCGGCGCCCAGACGGGCAGCGCTGCGGACAAGCCGTCTTCGGTGGCGGTCTCCGTCGCCGTCTACAACAATGCCAGCGAGGCGCGGATCGCCGGGACGGCGGATCTCGACGCCGTCGGCAAGACCAGCGTGAAGGCCGAAACCGCCTATCCCTTCATCACGCCGCTGAAGGACTACTGGTCGAACTATGCTAAGGACATCAAGGAGAAGCCTGGCTCCGGGCTGAAGGATCTGCTGGACGGCACGGGGGGCTTCGACAGCCGCCTGATGAACTCCTGGACCACCGCGATGGCGAACACGGCGGCGGCCGGCTCGGTGGGCTATTCGGGCTCCATCTCGGTCCTCGTCTACAGCGACGAGGCTACCGCGTCGGTGGACGACGGCGCCCGGATCAACCAGCGCGGCTCCGCCGCCTCCGTGGCGGGCGTGCCGATCCAGCCGCGCGACGACCAGAGCGTCGCGGTCGAGGCCAGCACGCTGCGCGAGCTGATCGACATCGGCGGGCTCGGCCGCTGGAAGGTCGATCTCGGGGCCGGCTACACCCTGGCCAAACAGGGCGTCGGCAAGGCGATCACCGGCGGCGACGTCGTCAGCCTCGGCAACCGGACGGGCGGGGGAGGCGTCGGCGGCGCCTTCGTCGGCGGCTTCTACGACACCAAGACAGTCGCCACCATTTCCGGCGCGGCCGCTGTCACGACGGGGCGCTCCGGCACGCTCGACGTCAAGGCCACCGAGAAGCTCACCCGCCTCCAGCTCGTCCAGTCCGGCGCCACGACGGGCGGCGACGGCGCCAAGTCGACGGTGTCGGGCAGCGTCGGCGTGATGGTCAACGACAGCGAGACCTATGCGGGTCTCGCGACCGGGCCGGCGGCGGGCCCGACGATCGCAGGCGGCGGCGCCGTGACGATCGCCTCGGCCGCCTCGGGAACGCAGATCAACGTGGTCGGCACCCTCGTCCAGTCCGGGGGCAAGGGAGCCTCGGTCGGCGCCTCGGCGCTGGTGATCAACAACAACCGGGACGTGGCGTCGTTTATCGGTGCGTCCCCCGACGCGAGCACGACGCCGACGGGCGCCGTGTCGATCGCCGCGGGATCGCTCGCGGTCGATGCCCGGCTGCGCGGCTCGATCAACAACGTCGTGGTGTCCGGCACGGCCAAGACCGATGCCGAGAACAAGAGCCAGGTCTCGTCGGCGAACCCCGCCAACAAGTCTTCGGCGACGCAGGCGCCCGCCGCGAGCCAGACGCCGGCGCAGACCTCGCTCACCGACGACGTCGACGAGGACCTGTTCGGGAGCCTCTCGTCGCTTCTGGACGACGGTTCCGCCCAGGCGAAGGAATTCACGACCACGCCGCGGTCCAGCGGCGCCGGCTATGCCGGCGCGGCCAACATCTACATCGCGTCCGAGGCGGCCCGCGCCTATGTGAACGCCGCCGGCGCCATCAATGCCGGCAAGGTCACGGTGCAGGCCGTCAACGACACCGACGTGATGGCCCTGACGGGAGGCGTCACCTACACCTCGGGACAGACCGGCGGATCGGCGATGGCAGGCGCCTTCGCGGTCAACGTCATCCTCTCCGACGTCCAGGCCTTCATCGCCAACCGCACCGCCCTGCCCTCGCAGCCGTCCGATCCGGCCAGGGATCTCACCATCACCCTGACCGACGGTGCGGCGGTGAGCGACCTCCTGGTCGATGCCCGCCGGGCGGGCGACGTCGTCAACCTCTCCATGGGGGTCGGCGTCACCCGCAGCGCCAGCGGCTCGGGCTTTGGCGGGTCTGTGGCCGCCAATGCGCTGCGCGACGACGTGTCGGCCTATGTGGACGGCGCCGCGATCCGGTCGGCGGCCGGCGCCACGGGCGTTGATGCGAAGATCAACGCCTCGAACAGCTTCGATCTCCTGAACATCGCCGGTGGTCTCGGCGGCTCGACCAACGCCATGGCGGTCGGTGCCGCCATTGCGGTGAACTGGCTGTCGTCCAGCACCAAGGCCGAAATTCGCGGTGATCGCCGCCGCACCACCCTTGCGGTCTCCGGCGACCTCGACATGGCCGCCGCCAACGACCAGCGCATCGACAGCTACAGCATCGGCGCGGCGGCCAACACGGCGGGCGTCGGGGCGAACGCGAGCGATACGACCGCGCTCGGCTTCACCATGTCCCTCAACTTCATCGACTCCCAGTCGCAGCTGGCCGGAGATGCAGGCGGCGTGCGGGCGGGGATCGCCAATGCGGACGTGACGGCCGGGTCGGTGTCGGCCGCGGCCAAGGACCTGTCCGGCATCACCACCATCGCCGGCGGCCTCGGGGTCAAGGCCGGGAGCTCCGTCGCCAAGGGCAACGGCATCGGCGCGGCGCTCGCCGTCAACAAGACCGCGGTGAACACCAGCGCGCTGGTTGACAACGCGAGGGTGACGAGCACGTCCGGCGGGGTTGCGGTCACGGCCGTGTCGGACGACTCGACCGAACTGATCGACGGCAAGATCGTCTCGGCGGCGATCGGCGCGGCCGTCGATTCAGGGGGATCGACCGGGTCGGCGAAAGCCATCGGCGCATCGCTCTCCCTGAACATCGTCGACAATGCCGTGACGGCCGGCGCGATCAACGGCGCCGTCGTCAAGGCGGCGAGCGGCGATCCGTCCAGGGCGCCCGACATCTCGTTTACCGCCAGCGACGACGCCCTCGTGCGCGCCCTGACCGGCGGCGCGGCCCTGTCGCTGCGCGGCGGCGGCACTGCCGGCGCCGTCGGGGCGGCCATCGCGATCAACGTCGTCACCAACGCGGTCACCGCCAAGATCGACCAGTCGACCGCCGAGGCCGGCGGCAACGTCTTCGTCGTCGCCCGGGAGGCGACCGAGATCCAGGCGCTCGCCATCGGCGCCGCCGGTGGCAAGAGCTTCGCCGCCGGAGGGTCGATCACCGCAAACTACGTGAGCACCTCGACCCGCGCCGTGGTGACCGGCGCAGCCTCCCAGGTCGAGGCGCAGGGCAGCGCCCAGGTCCGCGCCGTCAACGACGGCTCGGTCATGGTGGCGGCGGGCGGCCTCGGCGTGAGCTCCGACAGCACCGCCATCGGTGGCGCCGTCACGGCGGTCGTCGTCAACGCCACGACCGAGGCCTTCGTCGACGGAGCCGCCACGGTGTCGGCGGTTGGCCTCTCCGATTTCGCGGCCCTGTCGGGCGACAGGCGTGCCGGCGTCGGGATCGAGGCCAGCTCGACGGGTCGCGTCCAGGTCTTCGCGGTGGCCGGGGCTGCCGCCCTCGCCAGCAACGGCGCCTTCGCCGGTGCCGCCACCCTCAGCGTCATCAACGAGACGGTCACCGCCCGCATTGGCGACCGACCCGCCGCGGCCAGCGGCGGGCGCGTGTCGTCGCGCGATGCCGGGGTCCTCGTCGCCGCCCGCGGCGATACCGCGCTGACCGGCGTCGCGGGCGCCCTCGCCGGATCGAAGAAGCTCGGTGTCGGCCTCGGTGCCGACGTCGGCGTCCTCACGCGAACGGTCGAGGCGTCCATCGGCGGCAAGGCCCGCATCGACGCCAAGAGTCCCGTCATCGTCGATGCCACCGGAAGCTTCGAGACGGTGGGCGTCTCGGCGGCGCTCGCCGCGGCCAGCCAGACGGCGGTGGGGGCCTCCGCCGGCATCTCGGCCCTGAAGCTGACCACGCGCGCCTTCATCGGATCCGAGGCCCAGGTCGATACGGAGGGGAGCATCTCCGTCGCCGCCGAGGATGACCTGGACGCGACGACGGCATCGGTCAATGCGGCCATCTCCGGCAAGGGCGCCGCGAGCATCCCGCTGGTCTTCAGTGTGATCGACAAGACCACCGAGAGCTTCATCGACAAGGATGCGACGGTGACGGCCGCCGGCCTCTCCGGTGTCGGGGCCAGGAGCACGGCCTTCGACGCGCCGCTGAAGTTCGCGGCCTCGGCCGTCAATGCCGACACGATCACCAAGGCCGGCCATCTTCTCTCGACCGGCGACGAGGTCGTCTATCTCTCCGACAACGCCCTCTCCGGCCTGACGACGGAGAAGCGGTACTTCGTCATCCGCGTGAGCGACACCGCGTTCAAGCTCGCCGCAACGCGCGACGACGCGCTCGCGGGCACGGCCATTGCGCTGGGGCTCGACGGCGGCCGGGTGAAGGCGACCGACACCAGCACGCTGCGCCGCGTCGCCACCGGGACCTCAGACGCCAGGGTCTTCGGCGATGCGGACCTGACTGCGTCGACGATCAAGATCAAGGACCACGGCTTTTCCAATGGCCAGGAGGTCGTCTACACGACCGGTGACACGGCCCTCGGCGGCCTCAAGGCAGGCGCCCGGTACTTCGTCCGGGTTGTCGACGCCGATACCATCGCGCTGGCCACCTCGCGGGCGAATGCGCTGTCGTCGGACGTCTCGAAAACCATCGCACTGAAGGACCGGGATGCCTCCCGCGCCTCCGGGCACACGCTCCTGCCGAAGCTCAAGACCGCCGGCCCGACCATCGATCTGGATGGCGCGGAATCGAGTGCCGTCGTCGGCGAGCGCAGCAAGGTCGCAGGCGCCGAGGAATTCCGGGGCGTCAACGTCTCGGCGATCAGCACGACCACCGTCGTGGCCGCCGGCGCCGGTGCGGCGGTCAGCGCCGGAGCCGTGTCACTGGGCGTTGCCGGCGGCGTCGCCGTCCATACGATCGACACGAGGGCCGAAATCCGCGGCGGCGCCAAGATCAACGACGTCTCGACCCGGGCCTTCGAGGACGCGACGGTGGACGAGGCCGCCCGGACGATCGCCCTCGCCGACCATGGTCTGGTCGACGGGCAAGCAGTGGTCTACCGGAGCGAGGATACCGCGCTGCGGGGGCTCACCTCCGGCAGCACCTACTATGTCCGTGTGATCAACGCCGACACGATCGCCCTCGCGCTGACCCGCGAGGATGCACTGATGTCCGGCACCGCGGGCCTGATCGCCATCAAGGACCTCGCGCCCGGGGCAGCGGGCACCCATCGCCTCGAGCCGGTCGCCGCCACGGCCGGGCACCAGGACGTGCGCGTCAGCGCCTCGCGTCAGTACGACGCCGTGACCGTGGGTGCCGGCCTTTCCGGCGGCGCAACGGCCAGCGGCGCGATCGGCGTCGGCGTCGTCGCGCTGAAGGGAACCACGTCCGCGCTCGTCACCGACGCCGCACGGGTCTTCGCCCGCAACGACATCACCGTCTCGGCCGTGGCCGACACCGACATCGTCGCCGTGGCCGCCGGCATCGCCGGGGGCAAGACCTTCGGCGGCGGCGGGTCCTTCGCCGTCGTCACGGTCGATACGACCACCAGCGCCCGGATCACCAACCAGGCCCGCGCCGAGAGCGGCGGCAACATTCTCGTCAACGCGCAGGACGACACCTCTGTCGTTACCGCGGCGGGCAACGTGGCGGCCGGCGCGACCGGTGGCGTCGGCGGTACGCTCTCCCTCGTCAGCCTTCGCAAGTCGACGCTGGCGTTCATCGACGGCGCCGCCGACGTGTTCGCGCGCGCAGACAATGCCGCATTCGATGCCCAGACAAACCCCTACGCTGCCGAACTGACGATCCCCTCCGACACGGCGGGCGGCGCCTCCCGCAAGCTGCGGGGCGTCGGTGTGGTCGCCACGTCCAGCGAGGACGTCACGGCGATCGCCGGGGCGGTCGGTGCCGGCGGAACGGCCGGCGGTGCGCTGTCGCTGACCTTCGTGGACGTCGACTCCGACACCTTCGCGCGCATCGGGCCGGGTGCGGCGGTCAATGTCTCGGGCCCCTCGGCGATCAACGGGACCGTGCCCGCCGTCAACGCGGCACAGAGCGTCGCCGTCGTGGCCACCAACCGGGCGGACGCGTTCTCGCTCGCCGGCGGCGTCGGCATCGGCGGAACCGCCGGTCTGGCGGGCGGCATCAACCTCGGCTTCCTCAGTAACAATGTGGGGGCCTCGATCGAGGGCGCGAGCCAGGTCAGGGCCCGCGACGACGTGCTGGTCAACGCGTGGAGCGATTGGGACGCCGAAGGCTATGCGATCGGCGTCGGGGCAGGCGGCAAGGGCGGCTTCGGCGCCTCGGTGAGCGTCTTCACCCTCGGCAGTGACTTCAACGATTCCTATGACGCGAGCGGCGGCAGCGACAACGCCACCCAGGGTGCGGCGGCTCTTGCCGGGGGCGCGGTGTCCACCCTCATGTCGACGCTCGGTCAACGGGCGGCCACCGACGGCGAGCCGGCCCTCGGCACGTTCGGCGCTTCCGGCGTGAACGCCACCGGGGACACCGTGACGTTCGACGGTGCGAACGGGCTGAAGACCGGCGACCAGCTGACCTACCTGGCGAACGGCGGCGCGCCGGTGGGGGGCCTGGTCTCGGGGGCCACCTACTACGCGATCGTCGTTCCCGCCGATCCCGCCAATCCCTCGGGTCCCAAGCTGGTCAAGCTCGCGGCCTCCAAGGCGGATGCGCAGGCTGGCCGGGCCATCGACCTGTCGTCGTCGACGATGACGGGCACCAGCCACGTCTTCGCCCGCAATGCGGCCGAGGTGGACCGCGCGGTGCGCGCCAATGTCGGTCAGACCGGCGCCTCGGGACGGATCGAGCAGCAGACGCTCGCCGGGTCGACCGGTCGTCCGCCCCTGGGTGCTTTCGGCGCCGCCGCCGTCAACGTCGCCACGGACGAGATCACCGTCGCCGACGCGGCGGGCCTGAAGACCGGCACGCGGCTGATCTACCGGCAGGACGGGGCCGCTCCGGTTCAGGGTCTCGCCGACGGCGAGACCTACTACGCCATCGTCACCGCCACCGGCAGCGACGGCTCGGCCAAGATCAAGCTGGCCCGCACCCTCGACGAGGCCCGTCGCGAGGACGCGGCGGGAATCGACATCGGCACCGCCGGATTGATCGGGTCGGGGCACCGCTTCGAGCGCTACGAGGGCGAGGTCGAGGCCTATCGCCTCGCCCAGGCACATCGCGGCCCGCCGCAGGTCGCGGCGACCGCGGGCACGGTCGCTGCCGTTCACGGCGGGGCGGTCGTCGTGGCGAAGGACGTCGCCGTGACCGCACGGCAGGTGACCGACCTCGACATCGCCGGCCTTGCGGGCGGCTTCGGTGGCCTGGGCGGCGTCGGCGCGGGCCTTAGCCTCGCCACCGTCGATGCCGACGCCTCGGCCTATGTGGCATCCGGGGCGAGCCTGTCCGGTCTCTCCACGGCCGATCGCCTGGGCCTCGTGATCGATGCCGGCACGACCTCGTCGATCACCAGCACGGCGGTGGCGGCCGGCGGCGGCCTCTATGTGGGCCTCGGGGCCTCGGTGAGCGTCGTGCGCGACACCTCCTCGGCACGGGCCTATCTCGGCGCGTCGCCCAACTTCGCCGGCGCCGACACCGACTGGGTCGAGGGCACCGGCGCCAGCCTCAGGAACATCGGGGCCGTCTCCGTCACGTCGATGGTCGATGCCACGGCGCGCCAGTCCGTCGGCGCTCTGGGCGCGGGCGCCGTCGGCCTCGGCGCCGCCGTCGTGTCGAGCCGCCAGACCGTGTCGTCGAACGCCGGGCTCGGTGCCGGCACGTCGCTGGCGACCGACGACAACAGGGCCAGCGGCACCGTCACGGTGGCGGCCCAGCGCAACAGCGCGATCCGACCGACCGCCTCCGGTCTGGTGACCGTGCCCACCGCCATCGCTGTCGGCGGCGGTGTGCTCGGGGCGTCCGCCGCGGTGGTCGACATCGCCGTGGGTGGCTCCGCCGATGCCCGGCTCGGCAACGGCGCCTCCGTCTACACGACCGGCCTGTTCGAACTGCGCGCGGCGGCGCAGAGCCACATCACCGACATCAGCGTGGCGGGCGCCGCCCTCGGCGTCGTCGCGGTCGGCGGCGTCAGCCTCGACGTGACGGTCGCCACGAACGCGTCGGCCAGCGTCGGCACCGCAACGGTGCGCGCCGGCAGCGTCAAGATCACGGCGACCCAGACCATCGAGGCGACCCTGTCGGGCGTCGCGGCGAGCGGCGGCCTGCTGGCGGGCCAGGTCTTCAAGGTGTCGCTCACGGTCAAGCCCGTCACACGCGTGTCGATCGGCGACAAGGCCGATGTGGTCGCCACCGGCGCCATCGAGGCCCGGGCTTCCTCGACCATCGACGGGTCACTGTCTGCGCTCGTGGGTGCGGTCGGCGTCGGCGCGCTGGTCGTCGGTTCGGGCGTCGGCACGATCGTCAGCGACACGCGTGTCGTGATCGGGAAAGAGGCGGTGCTTACCGCCGGGACGTCGCTGACGGCCGAAGCGGTCACCAGCAACAGGATGAAGGTCTCGGCCGCGGGCGGTACCGCGGGCCTCATCGCAGGATCCTGGGCGGAGCCGAAGATCGCCTCCGCCGATTCCACCCTCGTCGACATCGGCAAGGCGGCTGCCCTCACCGCCCTTGCGGGCGCGGTGCGCCTGACTGCCAAGGGCACGCACAAGCTCGAGGCGGATGGCGAGACAGACGGCCTGACGCTGGTCGGCGGCGCCGACACCAAGGCGCGCGTCAACCACAGCGACATGACGGCCGTCAGCGTCGCCGAGGATGCGCTGGTGCGCGCCGCGGCGGGCGAGGTGGCGCTGTCCACCCTGGTCAACCTGAGCCTCAAGGCGGAGGCGGAGGCCGACGGCATCGCTCTCGCCGCCAATACCGACGCGCTCGCCGTGGTCGACGTCGCCGCCAATGCGCCGGCCGGCTTCGGCAGCGGGCGCACCAAGGCCTACAGCGACAGGACCTCCGTCTCCCTCGTCCACCTCGACCGCGGGGCGCGGATCGAGGGTGCGACGGTCTCGCTCAATTCCGGTTTCGGCACGGTTGAAACCCGGGCCGTTTCCGACGCCGACCTGTTCGGCGGCATCGGCGATACGGATTCGGTGGCGCGCAACACGACGCGGCTGGTCTCCGAGGTGGATGCGGAGGCCGGCTCCGTCATCCGCACCGGCCGCCTCCAGGTCGACGCGGCCTCGACCATCACCACCGCCTTCGTCGCCGACGCCAAGCAGGACGGCGGCCTCGGGGACACCGGCGACCGCACGGCCGCGCCCGCGATCTCGCTCGACCGGCTGATCGACTTCTCCTCGACCGTTCACCTGGCGGGCGGCGTCAACGACCCGAACATCCAGATCGATTCCAACGGCGTCGTCACGCGGCCCGACGGCGGGCGGGTGGCGGACGTCGCGGTCAGCGCGGGCCAGATCGTCATCCCCAACCTCATCGCCTCGTCCGGCGTCTCAGGGACGGCGGCCTTCAATGCGGGCCAGACCCCCGTGACCGCCGCGAAGGTGGACGGTTCGCTGACGTTCCAGCCGATCCAGGGCACCAGCGTCCTGAAGGGTGCCCCGGTCTTCAACACGTTGAACGGCTTCGAGACGGTCACGATCACCAATCGGTCGACCCGGGCGCTCACGATCCAGGATATCGTCACGACGACGGATGCCGCCTCGGTCGACGCGCGGATCTCCCGGTCGGCGGGCGATACCAGCGGTTTCCAGTTCTCCAACGGCACCGTGACGCCCAAGACCAAGGTCGTCATCCAGAGCATTCCGGGCGGATTCGGCTACGCGGCGAACATCACGTTCATGGGCACGGTCGCGGCGCCCGAGGGCTCGATCACCGTCACGGCCAGCCGCGGCGACATTCTCGCCGCCGGCAACACGCAGGTGCTGCGTGCCGACACCGTGACGATGACGGCGTCGGGCGCCGGCATCGGCCGCTCGTCGACGCCTCTCGTCACGGATGCCCGCCTGCTCAATGCGTCGGCCTCGACGGACATCTATCTCAGCGATCTCGGCGACGTGGAGATCGGCCTCGTCGCCACGACGAACACGGATCGCCTGGCGTCCATCAAGGCGGCCGGGGCCATCACCGGCGCCGCCACATCGCCGAGCCACATCGTCTTCGACAAGGTCATCCTGTCCTCGACCGACGGAACGGTCGGCACCGGCCAGCGCCGCCTGGAGGTCCGGTCCGAGGCCGTCACGGCAACGGCTGCCGACGGCATCTTCCTAGGCCTCGCCGCTCTCGGCAGCGAGACGAGCCGGACCGTCACCGCCAGGACCAACAGCGGCGGCGTCGATATCGTCAACCGGACGGGCGCCCTGCAACTCGGCGTGGTGAGCGCGGAGACCGGCGACGTCCAGGTCGCGACCCTCGACGACAGCGCCAACGGGCAGGACATCCGGTTCACGGCACAAACGCAGGTGCGCGCCGCGTCCGGCGCGGTTTCCCTGTCCGCCGGCGACAACATTACACTCGTGGCGGGCGCCTCGATCGTCGCGGGCGGGGTGGCGACGCTCGGCGTGGACGTCGGCTCGAAGGACACGGGCCAGGGCGGCGTCCTCGACATTGCCGGCGACGTCAGCGCCTCGCGCCTCGACCTCAACGGCGGCGGCGAGAACGATACCATCACCGTGCGCAAACTCGCCGCGGGGCTGGCCCTGTCGATCCGGGCGGGCGCCGGAGACGACGACATCCGCATCGGTTCCGCTCCGACGGCGACGTCCCAGTCGACGAGCGTCCTCAGCGCGCTCGCAGGCTCCGTGGACATCGATGGTGGCGAGGGCGCGGACACCGTCACCGTCGATGATTCCGGCACCATCGCGTCCGGCAGCCTCGAGCTCTCGGCCAGCCGCCTGACGGGCCTGTCGCTGCCGCTGCAGGCGTCCATCGGCTACCAGGGGGTCGAAAAACTCGCCATCCTCACCGGCAAGACCACCGGCGGCACGCAGCGGATCACCGGCACGTCGGCGGTGACGAGCCTGACGCTCGGCAGCGGTGACGACCGCATCATCGTCGGCGGCAATGTTGGCGTCGGGGCCGTCGCGCGCCTCGTCGACATATCGGCCGGTGGCGGCACGAACACGCTGGTGATCGACGACAGCGGCGACACTGCCGCCAACACCGGCGACAAGGCGGGTCGCGTCGGTGGCTCGTCCGGCAATCTCATCACGGGCCTCGGGCTCGGTGGCGACAAGCCGCTCGAAAACGGCGTCGTCTTCTCCGACATCGCCAGCGTCACGGTTCTTCTCGGCAAGGGCGCGACCGACGTCTCCGTCACCGCGGCGGCCGTCGAAACCACGATCGACGCCCGCGCCGGCTCAGCCGCCGACACGATCACCATCGGCGACGCCACCGATCCGGCCTGGGTCTTCTCCTCGCTGAGGGCGCCGGTCGCCGTGAAGGGCGGTGGCAACGACAAGGTGATCCTCCGGTCGACCGGTACGGCGTCGGACGTCATCCTGGACCGCGACGTGGACCAGCGCGTGACCGCGAGTCTTGCCAGCGCCACCGCCCCCTTCGTCCGCCTGGAGAACGTCGCCGGCACCAGCCTCGTTCTGGGCGACCAGGCGGATCGTGTCACGGTCAGGGCGACGGTCGGGACGCTCGACATCGATGCGGGTGGTGGCAACGACGAGATCCGCCTCGACGGCACCAACGGCGCCGTCACGATCAAGGGCGGGGCGGGCGACGACACGATCGCGCTCGGTGCCATCGGGGCCTATCCGCTGACGATCCAGGGTGACCTGGGCAACGAGGACCGGGTGATCGTCGACCGCACGACCTCGACCGCCGCCTTCGACATCACCGTGAAGGATGGAACGGCGGCCGGCAAGGTCGTCCTGCAGGGTCTGCTGGCCGGCTCCGGGCTCGATCTCGACGGCATCGAGAAGCTCGACCTGCTGCTCGGCACCGGCAACGACACGGTGACGGTGGACACCAATTCGGCCGGGGCCGGGCGGTTGCGGACGCTGGCGCTGACCGTCGACGGCGGGGTCAGCGACGACCGCATCAAGGTGACCTCCGTCGGCGGCCCGACCTATCTCTTCGGCGGCGAGGGCGACGACGTCGTCGAGGTGAAGATCGCCGGCCGCCCGGATGCCGGCACGGCGGCGCTGTACAGCAACCTCAAGACCACGATTACCGAGACCCTGATCGTCGACAACGCCGGCAACAGCCTCGCTACGGCCTGGTTCTACGATGGCCAGACGGTCTTCGCCGCCCCGGTGACGAACGGTGTCGTCGGCACCAAGGTGACGGTCCTGAAGCCGGGCGGGGCAGAGGTGGTGCGGATCATCGGCGGCACCAGCGGCGACGACCGCCTGACGCTCAGCGCCGATGGCGACGGCATCACCGGCCGCATCGCCGGCGACCGGGTCGACCTGACCGGCGATCCCGCCATCATCCGGCAGATCAATCCGGCGACGGACTTCGACCAGTATGGCCAGCCGACGGCCGAATACGACGCCTATGGGAACATGATCCGGCGGATCGCCTCCTTCAACGGCCTCACCGAGGGCGTCGCCGTCCATACCGAGGATGCCCTTCGCTTCTCGACCAGCTCGGCGCTCGGCCTCAAGCGGGCGGCTGCCGGCGCCCTCGGCCTGGAGGCCCGTGCGCCCGGCGACGTCACCAGCCTCGAAATGGCGACGACGGGCACGGCGGGCGACATCTTCCGCCTCGACCGCGCGACGCTGTCGATGGCGAGCGGCTCCGGCACGATCACCTTCACGGTGACCACCGCGAGCGGCGCCACGGTCCAGCAGACCTTCGCCGTCGACGCCACCCAGCGCATGGTGACCTTCGACGCCGCCTTCGCCGCGGCCAAGAAGGTGACCTGGTCGGCCTCGGCAGGGGTCATCGTCGACGAGGTCGGCGCGACCCTCGTCTCCGCGGTCGTCAGCGAAACCCGGGCCGCCGTCATCCCCGTCTACACGCTGTCGCTCGCCAGCGGTTCGACATCCATCACGCCGATGCAGATGTCGTCGTGGATGTACGACCGCTGGTTCTCCGGCGCCGTGCTCACCGTCGACCTCGACGGCAACGGCACGACGGACAAGACCATCACCAACCGCACCGATTTCATCGCGGCCGGCAACACCTGGGACTTCACCGTCAACGGCAACCAGAATGCCGTCCTCTCCGACCGGGTCGTGTTCAAGGGCAATCTCGTCATCGCCCGGAACACGGTGATCGACCTGACCAAGATCGGGGCTGTGTCGCTGTCGATGACGGCCACCAACGACATTACCCTCGGAACGGGTGTGGTGATCAACGCCTCCGCGGCCCAGCAGAACGCCGGCGCAGGCGGCGGCTATGGCGGCACTGGAGCCGTGGGCCTGGCGAAATCCGGCAATTCCATCGATGGTGGATACGCCGGCGGCACCGGTGGCTACTGGTCCGGAACCGGCACCTACTTCATGGTGGACAGCACGTCCGGGGAGCCGTGGCGTGTCGATGTCGGCGGCCTTAGTCCCGCGGTCGTGCCGCTGTCGCGACCTGGATCGAACTCCACCGTCGGCGGCAATGCGGGCGGTGCCGCAGGGACGGCGGTCCTGCCGGCCGCGACGGCCTCCGGCAACTCAGGTCAGGGCGGCGCCCGTGGTGTCGACGACGGCGATGCGAACTGGACCGGAGCTGCCGGCGCATCGGGCCAGGACGGCAGCGACGGCGCGGATGGCGCTGATGGGGCGGACGGCAACGACGGCAGCAGCGGCCAGGCCGGCGTCAATACCGACTACGGCTTCTACCTGACCGGTGGTTCCGGCGGCGGCGCCGGGT
>NZ_JBQVQL010000017.1:0-56916 GCF_052440005.1 Phreatobacter sp. | reverse complement strand
GCGCCCGGTCATCCTGCACGCGTTCGGGCTGCACGGCATGGCCATCGCGGCGCTGGCGCGGATCAGGGGCGTCAGGCGGCCGCTGGCGGTGAGCATCACCGGGCTCGGCTTCCTCGCCGCGAGCGGCGCCGTGAGGCGCCTGATCGGCACGGTGGTCGTGCGCCTCCTCGCCGCCGTTCTCGACGGGCCGCGGACGCGCTGGCTGGCCGAGAATTCTACCGACCTCGCCGCGATGGGGCTCGACCGCCCCGATGCCGGGAGCCGCGTGACCGTGCTGACCGGCGCCGGGGTCGATCCCGCGGCGTTCCTTTCCGCGCCCATGCCGCCGCGGCCCCCGCTCAGGCTGATCCTCGTCGCGCGGATGGTGCAGTCGAAGGGGGTCGATCTCGCCGTCGCGGCGCTGGCGCGCGCCCGCCGGTCGGGGCTGGACGTCACGCTGACGCTGGTCGGCGACCGCGACGCGGCCAATCCGGCCTCCTACGGCGAGCAGGACATCGCGCGCTTCGCCGCGACGCCGGGGGTGCAGGTGCTGGGCCGGCGGACCGATATCGCGGCGCTCCTCGCCGACCATCACGTGTTCATCCTGCCCTCGCGGGGCGGGGAAGGGCTGCCGAAGGCTCTTCTGGAGGCTGCCGCCGCGTCCCGTCCGGCCATCGTCACCGACGTGCCGGGCTGCGGCGACTTCGTCGTGGCGGGCAAGACCGGCTTCGTCGTTCCCGCCCAGTCCGTCACGGTGCTTGCCGAGGCCATCGCGGCGGCCGCGCAGGCCGACCTCGCGGCGATGGGTCAGGCAGCGCGTGCGCGGGTCGAGGAGGCCGGCTCGGTCGAAGCGGTCGGAACCCAGGTGGTGGACACCTACCGGTCGCTCGCCGGCACGCCGTGACCGCCAGGCGTCGGGGGCAAGGTCGCCCCGGGCTCAGTGGTCCCCGTTGCCCGCCAGCGCATTGCGCATCGGGATGACCTTGGCGGGCCGGGCGATGTCCGGCACCAGCTCGGCAATGATGCCGCGGGCCCGGTCGTCGTCGCCTTCCATGGCGGCCATCTGCAGCCGCGAGAGGACGGGCTGCAGGCGGGACAGGGCCGGAGGCTGGGCCTCGGCGGCGACGATGCCGCGGACGCCGACCTCGAGGCGCGGCTCGCGCTCCTCGAACAGGATCTCCGACAGCCGCTCGCCCGGGCGCTTGCCGGAATAGACGATGTCGATGCCCTTGTTCGGCTCGAAACCGGCGAGCCGGATCATCCGCTCCGCCAGATCGGCGATGCGGACGGGCTGGCCCATGTTGAGCACGAGAATGGCGGAATGACCGGCGGAGGCCGTCTCGCTGGTGATCCGCGCCGCGGTCCACAGCAGGTCGGTCGCTTCGCGCTTGGTCATGAAATAGCGGACCATGTCCGGATCGGTGACGGTGACGGGGCCGCCCGCCTCGATCTGTGCGCGGAACCGCGGCACGACCGAACCCGCCGTGCCGAGAACGTTGCCGAACCGGACGGCGACCAGCCGCGTCCGCCGCGACGGCGCGCCGTCGAGCAGCTGGGGCGCCCCGTCCAGGGCCTGGACGTACATTTCCGCCAGGCGCTTGGTGGCCCCGAGGATCGACACCGGCTCGGTGGCCTTGTCGGTGGAAATGAGGACGAAGGCCGCGGCCCCCGCGGCCACTGCCGCATCGGCCGTGTTGACCGTTCCCAGCACATTGGTGCGAACCGCGTCCGAAACCTCCCGCTCGAGATGCGGCACGTGCTTCAGGGCAGCGGCGTGGAAGACGATGTCCGGCGCGAAGTCCTTGGTGATGGCCATGAGCCGCGCGCGATCGCGGATGTCGCAGAGCCGGCCCGCGAGCGGCGTGTCCCCCGCGCGCCTCTCCACCATGGCCCGGTCGAGGATGGCATGGAGCGCCGCCTCGGAACTGTCGAGCACCAGCACCTCGTCGGCGCCGAACTGGGCACTGCGGATGGCCAGTTCCGATCCGATGGAGCCCCCTCCGCCGGTGACGATGACCCGCTTGCCGCGGACGAAGGCCTTGAGCGGCTCCTCCTCGACGTCGACCAGCGGCCGGATCAGGAAGTCGTCGTCGATGACGGTATGGAGCCGCGCCCGCTGGGCGAACCCCGAGGATTCCGTCACGTCGAGACGGATGGCCGGAATCCCCATGCGGCGGAAGACGCCGATCGAGGACTCCACGAGCAAGGGAGTGCGAAGGGCGTCCGGGGCGATGATCGCCCGCTGGATCGTGATGCCCCGGGCGGCCGAATCGCGAACGACCTGCTCGATCTGATCTGTGCTGCCCCAGACCGGCACGCCGCGGACGGCCTGTCCCACCTCCTGGGCGACCGGCGACACGATGCCGAAGACGCGGATCGGCCCTGCCACACCGGCCTCGACGGCCCGCAACACGGCATCCGCGTCCGACGCGCGTCCGAGAACGATCGCGGCCAGCGGATCCGAATTCAGGGCCGACTGACGCTTCCACGAGCGGTAGGCCCTGTAGGCGATGCGCGGGCCACCCAGCAGAAGAACCTGGACGCACCAGTAGATCGCAAGCGTCCTTCCGCCGAAGATCTTCGAAGCCTCGGTCAGGCGCGGTGTGATGATGTAGTCGATCAGCAGCAGTGCCGCCGTGATGATGCAGACCGCCTTGAAGATACCGAACAGATCGAACAGCGACGCGAAGCGCCAGCGGGATGCATAAAGCGAACACGAGGCGTAAATGACCAGCGCGAACGCGGCAAATGCCGCCGCCCAGACCACCGGGTCCACACCCATGATGGTCTGAATGCGTGGCTCGCCGCGCAGAAGAAGAGCCAGCAGAATGGCAGCAATGGTCGCCGCGTAGTCATGCAAGACTACTGCGCTCTGCTTGAGGCGAGACGACAGGGACTGATGACCCATTCTGGTCAGGGCGGTTGGCCGTTCCATGGGCGGCAAGCTATTCCTTTGGCCCAGCGCTGTCATTTCACAAAGTATGTACGCATGCTGCGATGGTCCGCGCGGCCGGCATCATCCCTGTCGCTTCGGGGACCATGGCCGAATGGCCATTCCAAGCGCATGGGACGGACGAGAACAGGCCATCCGTTTGGCGGGCTGTCACCGGCGGCCGACGTCGCCGTTGGCGAGGCGGCGCTCCCAGGCATAGGCGGCCTCGACGATGCCCGTCAGGTCGTCATGGGCGGGTGTCCAGCCGAGGCGGGTGCGGGCGCGGGTGGCGTCGGCCACCACCGCCGCCGCATCGCCCGGCCGCCGCGGGGCATAATCTGCACGGAAGTCGACCTTGGTGACGGTGCGCACCGTGTCGATGACCTCCTTCACCGAATAGCCGTGGCCGTAGCCGCAATTGGCGACCATGCTCTCGCCGCCCGACCGCAGGTGGGCAAGGGCGGAGAGATGGGCGCGCACCAGATCCGTGACGTGGATGTAGTCGCGCAGGCAGGTGCCGTCCGGGGTCGGATAGTCCGTGCCGAAGACGTCCATCTTGGCCCTGAGGCCGAGGGCCGTCTGCACCGCTACCTTGATCAGGTGGGTGGCGTTCGGCGTCGACTGGCCGGTGCGGCCCTTCGGGTCGGCGCCGGCGACGTTGAAGTAGCGCAGCACGACATAGGTCAGGTCGTGGGCTGCGGCGGCGTCGCGCAGCATCCACTCGGTGATGAGCTTGGAGGTGCCATAGGGGCTTTCGGGCCGGGTCGGCGCCTCTTCGGCCACCGGCATGACCTCGGGCGTCCCGTAGACCGCGGCGGTGGAGGAGAAGATGAAGCGGCGGACACCCGCGGCCACGGCGGCAGCCATGACGGCGCGGGTCTTCACGGTATTGGCGAGGTAGTAGCCGAGCGGGTCGGCCACGGAATCGGGAACGACGATACGGGCGGCGAAATGGATGACGGCATCGACGCCATGGAGGCGCATCACGGTCTCCACCAGGCCCTGGTCGCCCATGTCGCCGACGACGAGGGTGGCGCGCGGATCGACGGCCCAGGCGAAACCGGTGGAGAGGTTGTCGAGCACGACGACGCTTTCGCCGGCGTCCAGCAGTTCCAGAACCATGTGGCTGCCGATGTAGCCGGCACCCCCGGTGACGAGAACGGTCATGGTGTAATCCCCGTGGGCGGCCCTCGCGGCGCGCCGGATGTCCCGACCCTGACCTAGCGCAAAGAGGTCAAGAAAGTTCCAAGACGGGGACTCCCGTGCGAACGGGAGCGGCCACCGCCTCCCGGCGGGCGGCGGCGTCGCGGGCGGTGCGGCCGACGGAGCGATAGGCGAAACCGGCGCGGGTGGCCGCTTCGGGATCGAAGAGGTTGCGCAGGTCGACCATCACGGCCGCGCGCATCGCCCGCGCGGCGGCGGCGAGGTCCATCGCGGCGAAGTCCGGCCATTCGGTCAGAATCACCACGAGGTCGGCGCCGGCGACGGCGGTCATGGCGCTCGTCGCCATGGCGACACCGGGCAGGAGGGGGGCGGCCTCGGCCATTCCGGCGGGATCGAAGGCGGTGATGCGGGCGCCCTGCTTCTGCAACTGCGGCAGGATGACGAGGGATGCGGCCGACCGCATGTCGTCGGTGCCGGCCTTGAAGGTGAGGCCGAGGACGGCGATGGTTTTCCCTGCCACCGAGCCGCCGGCGGCGCGGACGATCTTGCGCACCATCTCGCCCTTGCGGGCATCGTTGACGGCGACTGCCGTTTCGACCGAGCGCAGCGGCACGCCGTGATCCTGGCCGGTCTTCATCAGCGCCAGCATGTCCTTCGGGAAGCAGGATCCGCCGAAGCCGGGGCCTGCTTTCAGGAACTGCGCGCCGATGCGCGGGTCGAGGCCGATGCCGCGGGCGACGTCGCCCACGTCGGCGCCGATCTCCTCGCAGAGATTGGCGATCTCGTTGATGTAGGTGATCTTCAGCGCGAGGAACGAATTGGCGGCATATTTGATCAGCTCGGCGGCCCGCCTGTCGGTGACGAGGAGGGGTGCGCCAGCCTCCGTCAGCGGCCGGTAGAGCGCCGCCATCACCGCGGCGGCGCGGGGATCGCTCGTCCCGACGACGATGCGGTCCGGCCGCATGAAATCGGCGATGGCGACGCCCTCGCGCAGAAATTCCGGGTTGGAGACGACCGCGAGGCCCGGCGTGGTGGTGATCGCCGCCACGAGAGCCTCGACCTCGTCGCCGGTGCCCACCGGCACGGTCGACTTCACGACGACGACGGCGCCGGGGGCGAGATGGGGCGCGATGCCGGCGGCCGCCCCCATGACCTGGCCCATGTCGGCATGGCCGTCGGACGGGCGGGGTGGGGTGCCGACGCAGATGAAGACGGCCGAAGCGCCCGGAACCGCGGTCGCGAGGTCGGTTGCGAAGGACAGGCGGCCGGCCGCCACCTCGCCGGCGACGAGTGTGGCGAGGCCCTCCTCGTAGATCGGCATGCGTCCGGCGCGCAGGCCCGCGATCCTGCCGGCGTCGCGGTCCACCACCACGACCCGGTGGCCGATGGCGGCGAGACAGGCGCCGGTGACGAGGCCGACATAGCCGGCGCCGACGATGGTGATGGGCTTCGCGCGATCCTGCATGGCGGGTGCCTCGCCGGGCGGGGTGCGATGATTCCCGCCGCTCCCCTTCGGCAAAGCACTGCAAGGTGACAGCGGGACGACAGGCGCCCCGCCGCCCTCACGCGACCGGGGGCGGATTGCGGGTCATCATGGTGCGGCGCTGGTGCCAGTAGGGATAGGCCGGCGGAATGGCGCTGGCGGCATCGAGCCGGGCGGTCTGGTCGGCGGTCAGCTTCAGCTCGCAGGCGGCGAGATTGTCGCGCAGCTGCTTTTCGTTGCGGGCTCCGATGACGATGGAGGAGACGGTGGGGCGGGCGAGAAGCCAGGCGAGGGCCACCTGCGCCATGGAGCGGCCGACCTCGGCGCAGACCTGTTCCAGCGCGTCGGTGACGGCATAGAGCCGGTCCTCCGGCACAGGCCAGCTGGCGTCGGTGGCGAGCCGCGAGTCCTCCGGCGGGCGACGGTTGCGGCCGATCTTGCCGGAGAGCTTGGCGCCGGAGAGCGGCGACCAGACGAGGGTGCCGACGTTCTGGTCGAGGCCGAGGGGCATCAGCTCCCATTCGAAGTCGCGCGCCACCAGCGTGTAATAGGCCTGGTGGGTGACGGGACGCGGCAGGCCATGGCGGTCGGCGAGCGCCAGCATCTTCATCAGGTGCCAGCCGGAATAGTTGGAGACGCCGAAATAGCGGATCTTGCCGGCGCGGATCAGCGCGTCGAGGGCGGCCAGCATCTCCTCAATGGGGGTGAGGGCGTCGAAGGCGTGGAGCTGGAACAGGTCGACGTAATCGGTGCCGAGGCGCTTCAGGCTCGCCTCGCAGGAGGCGATGATCTTGGACCGGGAGGTGCCGATCTCGTTGGGGCCGGGGCCCATGGGCATGCCGGTCTTGGTGGCGACGATGACCGCGTCGCGCCGCCCCCTGATCGCCTGGCCGAGGATCTCCTCCGACAGGCCGGCGGAATAGCCGTCGGCGGTGTCGAACATGGTGCAGCCGAGCTCGAGGCAGATGTCGACGAGGCGGGTCGCCTCGGCGACGTCGGTGGCGCCCCATTTGCGCAGGAACTCGCTGCCGCCGCCGAAGGTGGCCGTGCCGAACGTCAGCGCGGGGATCTTGAGGCCGGAGCCTCCGAGCGTGCGGTAGTCCATGGGCCTGCCTCCTCCGGGCGATCGGGCGTCGCCGTCCGGGGAGGGAGTGTCGGGAGGGCGGCGCGCCGAGGCAAGGGACGCAAGGGGAAGGGAGTTATGCGCGCCCGCCCGCCACGAGCTTCGGCTGCACCACGGGAGCCGGGCGCTCGCCCAGGCAGCGCATGGCGATGTCGAGGGAGGCGAGGCCGTCGGCGCCGCCGGTCACCGGCGCCTTGCCGGTGCGCACGCTGTCGATGAAGGCGACGAGTTCGGCGCGCAGCGGCTCGGCATAGGCGACGGAGAGGTGGCGCATCGAATAGGAGCCGTCGGGCTTGTAGTCGAAGCACTCGGTGACCTGGCGGGTGATCAGGTCGCCGGAAATGTACTTGTTGCGGGTGGCGACATGCACCGTGCGCGCCTTGAAGGGCGTCAGCCAGTTGGTGTTGATGTGGGCCAGCACGCCCGAGGCGGTGCGGAACTGCAGCAGCGCGATGTCCTCGCGCTCGGCATGGATGGAATTGGTCTGCGGCTGGATCTCGGCGATCTCCGAGCCGGTGAACCAGCGGATGAGGTCGATGTCGTGGACGGCGAGGTCGATGACGACGCCGATGTCGGACATGCGCGGCGGGAAGGGGCCGACGCGGGTGATCTGGATCGACAGGATGTCGTCGCCGGCAATCGCCTGGCGGATCGACTGGACTGCCGGATTGAAGCGCTCGACATGGCCGATCATCAGCGTCACGCCGGCCCGCTCGGCCGCGTCGATGATGCGGCGGCCCTCCTCGACGGACTGGGCGATGGGCTTCTCGACCAGGACATGGATGCCGCGGGCGATGGCGGCCAGCGCGATGGGCGTGTGGAGCTGGGTGGGGGCGGCGATGGTGAGGGCGTCGATGCCGGCATCCATCAGGGCATCGAGCGTGGCAAATCCCGGGCAGCCGAGGCGGGAGGTGACGAACTCGACCTGCGCCGCATCGGGATCGGCGACGCCGGCGAGGGTGACGCCCGGCAGCTCCGCCAGCACCCGCGCGTGGTTCTTGCCCATGACGCCGAGGCCGACGACGCCGACACGCAGGGAGGATCCGGCGGAGGTGGACTGGGTCATGAACGGGCCTCGGGAATCAATTTACGGGCGGCGGCAAGGCCACCTGCTGCCGCTCCTATACGATTTCGCGCGGGGGCAGCGCAAACCGGGCCCGATCACGAAGGGTGACGGGCCATGTCAGCGTCGCCAGCCGGCAAGCGCCGTGGCGGCCGACTGGCGGCGGGCGAGGTCGGCCACGTCGGCGGCGACGATCCGCTGCCCGAGCGGGAAGACCGAGGCCGCGGCGAGCTTCAGGTGGGCCCAGCCGAACGGGATGCCGATGATGGAGACGAAGCAGGCGAGCGCAGCGGCGACGTGGATCACCATCAGCGTGAAGCCGATGGGCACGAACCAGATGACGTTGCCGATGAAGCGCAGCACGCCCATGGCCCCGGCCGGGCGACCGGTGAGTTCGCTCGCCCAGACCACGTCGCGGCCGAAGGGCCAGAGCGTGTAGGAGCCGATGCGGAAACAAGCGAAGGCCCAGGGCAGGCCGACGATGGTGATCGCGGCGATTGCCCCGGCGACGAACCAGGCGAGGCCGGCGAGGAGACCGCCGAGGACGAACCAGAGGATGTTGAGGACGAGGCGGATGGGTCCCATGGCGTTTCGATCCGGACGGAGAGCAGGGCAGCGGTGATATAGGAACGCGCCGGCCCCGGCGCATCGGCACGCCACCATCGGCGCCGCGAGGGTGGATTGGCGCACGGGCTTCAGTCGGCTGGCTTCGCCTTGTCCGGAGCAAAGCGGGCGAAGGCGGTCTGGATCTGGGTGCTGTCGACATCGAAATGGTTGATGTTGATCACGATTTCGTCGCCGCCGTTGCGGGTGCGTATCCCGTACTCCCAGGTGCCGCCGAGGGGGCCGAATGGCGCCGCACTCGCGACGTTCACGGCCAGAATGTCCCCGCCTTTGTAAGTCTTGGTCACCCCGGCGCTGGTGATGGCCTCCCACGGCAGCCGGTGGACGAAATGGTCGGGCATCGCCATGCCGTCCGCGTCGATGATGAGCTGGGGGCCGGGCGAGTTCTGGATCCGGCGCTGCTCGAAGTACAGGACGACCAGAATGACCGCGAAGGCGACCATTCCGATGATGAAGTCACGCGGTTCGCCGGTCCACCAGGAGTAGATCAGAGCCAGGACGAGGACCGTGACGAGGACATAGGATCCTTGCTCGTAGGTCTTGCGGTCGAACCGGGCGACGAGCGGGGCATCGGGAGGCTCGGGCATGGCGTCTCCGGCATCGGGAGGCAGCGCTGGCGCCGATCATGTTGGCGCGTGGCAGGGCCTGCAAGCGGAGACGGCGGTTGGACACCCGCCGCCCGCAGCCCTAAAACCAGCAGCCTCAAACACCGGGAGACGCATATGCCGGCCATCGCCGACCTTAAGGTCAAGCTCTACACGGACGGGGCCGAGAAGGCCTCCATCGTCGAGATGGCGAAGAAGCCGTGGATCCAGGGCTTCACCACCAACCCCTCGCTCCTGAAGAAGGCCGGCGTCTCCGACTATGCCGCCTATGCGAAGGACCTCGTGGCGGCCGTGCCGGACCATCACATCTCCTTCGAGGTCTTTTCCGACGACCTGAAGGAAATGGAGGCGCAGGCCCGCGTCATCGCCACCTGGGGCAAGAACGTCTACGTCAAGCTGCCGGTGACGAACTCGAAGGGCGAGCCGCTCTACGACCTGATCCACAAGCTCTCCCGCGAGGGCGTGAAGATCAATTTCACCGCGCTCTACACCGCCGAGCAGATCAAGGCCTCGGTGGAGGCGCTGAAGGGCGGGGCGCCCTCCATCATCTCGGTCTTCGCCGGCCGCCTGGGCGATGCGGGCCACGACTACATGCCGGTCATGACCTACGCGGTGGGCCTCGCCCGCGGCACCGACACGATCGAAGTCATCTGGGCCTCGACCCGCGAGGTGTGGAACGTCATCGAGGCCGATCGCATCGGCTGCCACATCATCACCGCGCCGGCCGACATCCTGAAGAAGCTGGAGGGCCTCGGCCGCGCGCCCGAGGACATCTCGCTCGACACGGTGAAGGGCTTCGTCGCCGACGCCAAGGCCGCCGGCCTGACGCTCGACGTCTGAGGCCGGCCCCCGCCGAATGCCGGGGTTGAGGCCGGCGGCGGGGCGGGGCGAAATGGCACCATGGATGGCGCGATTCCCCTCGATCAGGCGATACCGCCGGGCTTCGTCCGGCTCGGCGAGACCGAAGGGTTCATCGGCCTCGCCGGGCCCTACTACTGGCGCCCGACCGCGGCGGGTGCGGTGGATTACGGCTTTCCCGCCGAACTGCGCCACGGCAACCCGAACGGCGTTCTGCACGGCGGCTCCATCACCACCTTCATGGACACGGTGCTAGGCTACGAGGTGATCCGCGTCACCGGGCGGCGCTGCGCCACCATCGCGCTCAACACGCAGTTCCTCGCCGGCGGTCGGGCCGGCGACTGGATCACCGGGCGGATCGCCATGCGGCGGCTCACGGGATCCATGGCCTTCATCGACGGCGAGGTGCTGGCCGGCGAGACGCTGGTGGCCACCACGACGGCCATCTTCCGCCTGTTCAAGCCGGACGGCGCGCCGCATCTCCTGCGCGGCGGGCCGCCGATCGCGGCCGGCTGACCCACGCCGAATCGCTTCTCCTCGTCTAAACCTTCATTCGGCCGGAATGGGCGGCTAGCGCCCTTCGGCGTCGGCGGCCCGAACCGCCATGGCGCTCACAAGGATCCCGTCGGTCGTGATCAGGAACATCTTCTCGGTCTCGGCGCTGACGCTGCTCAGCCGGCTGTTCGGGTTCATCCGTGACCTGATGTTCGCCGCCATCCTCGGCGCCGGACCCCTGGCCGATGCCTTCTTCGTCGCCTTCCGCATTCCCAACCAGTTCCGTTCCATCTTCGCCGAGGGCGCCTTTTCCTCGGCCTTCGTGCCCGGCTTCGCCAAGGTCGCGGCCGAGCGGGGACAGAACGCCGCCCTCGTCTTCGCCGACCGGATCTTCGCCTATCTCATCCTCGCCCAGCTCGTGCTGCTGGCCGTCGCCTTCATCTTCATGCCGACGGTGGTGTCGCTTATGGCGCCGGGTTTCGCCGACGATCCCGTACGCTTTCCCGCCGCGGTCGAACTCACCCGCATTACCTTTCCCTATCTGGCGCTGGTGTCGCTGGTGATCCTGGTCAGCGGCGTCCTCAACGCGGTCGGGCGGTTCGCCGCGGCGGCGGCGACGCAGGTCGTCCTCAGCCTCGGCATCATCGGCGGTCTCCTGCTGGCGCACCATTTCCCGACGCCCGCCCATGCCGCCGCCTGGGGCATCATCGTCGCCGGCATCCTGCAGTTCGTCCTCGTCTCGGTGGATGCGCTCAGGGCCGACGTCATGGTGGAACTGCGCCTGCCGAAGGTGACGCCGGAGGTGAAGCGCTTCTGGAAGACCTTCGTGCCGGCGACGCTCGGCTCCGCCGGCACCCAGATCGCCGTGCTCGCCGACACGGTTGTGGCGAGCTATCTCGTCGCGGGCTCCGTCTCCTGGCTCTACTATGCCGACCGGCTGAACCAGCTGCCGATGGGGGTCATCTCCATCGCCGTCGGTACGGTGCTTCTCTCCGAAATGAGCCGGCGGGTCTCGGCGGGCGACGAGGCAGGCGCCCGCACGGCGCAACTGCGCGCCATCGAGCTCACCTTCGTCTTCACCCTGCCGGCGGTCGCCGCCTTCGTCGTGGTGCCGGACATCCTGATGAAGGCGCTCTTCATGCGCGGGGCCTTCTCCGAGAACGACGCGGTGCAATCGGCCCGCGCGCTCGCCGCCTATGGCACGGGCCTCGCCGCGCTGGTGCTGATCCGGCCGCTGACCGTCACCTTCCACGCGCGCGGCGACACCACGACACCCGTCATCGCCGTGGCGGTGGCGATCGCCGTCAACGTGGCGCTGAAATTCGCGCTGATGGGGCCGCTCGGCCATGTCGGGCTTGCCACCGCCACCAGCGTCGGCGCCTGGATCAACGTGACGCTGCTTCTCGTCTTCGCGCGCCGGAAGGACCTGTTCACGCTGGATTCGCGCGCCCGCACCGTGCTGCCGCAGATCGCGGTGGCCTTCGCCGTGCTGACGCTCGCGCTCGTCGTCTCCAGCACGATCATGGCGAGCCTGCCGGGCCCGGGCCTCGACCCGAAGCTGGCGCTCGCCATTCTCCTGGTGGTGGGCGGCGCGTCCTATGGCCTGGTTCTCGTCCTGCTCTTCGGCAAGCAGTTCATGGCCGATCTCAAGCGCCTGAGACGGGGCATCTCCGGCTGAGCCTCCCGTCGCCTCAGCCCTGCGGCGTCGTCACCTTGCGCTGGCGGGCGCGCTCGATGCCGAGCTTGTGCTCGCGCCAGATGACGAAGATGCCGGAGGCGACGACGATGGAGCCGCCGGTGATCACATAGGCGCTGGGGAGGTCGGCGAAGACGAGATACCCCATGATCACCGCCCAGATCATCGAGAAATAGTCGAAGGGCGCGATCAGCGAGGTGTCTGCGTAGCGGTAGCTCAGCGTCAGGAAGATCTGTCCGAGGCCGCCCGTGACGCCCACCATGACGAGGATGAACGCCTGCAGCGGCGTCGGGACGACCCACTGGCCGATGACCGGCAGCACCTGTCCGAGCGGCCAGGTGAGGAGGGCGAGGGTGGCGCAGAGCGCCATGAAGGTGAAGACGATGGCGGCCGTCGTCTCGGTGTTGACGAGCCGGCGCACCTGGATGGTGGCGAAGGCGGCGCAGACCGCGCCGCCGAGGGCGAACATGGCGCCGGTGCGCTGGCTGTCGGGGCGGTTGCCGAAGGCGCCGACGTCGAGATGGGGCCAGAGGATGACGAGCACCCCGACGAAGCCGACGGCGACCGCCGACCAGCGATAGACCCGCACCTGTTCGCCGAGGATGAAATAGGCCAGCGGAACCACCATCAGGGGGGCGGCGTAGCTGATGGCGGTGGAATCGGCGAGCGGGAGCAGGGTCAGGCCGACGAAGCCGGAGAACATGCCGGTGGCCCCGATGACGCCGCGCTTCATGTGGGAGCGGAAACTCACATAGCGGAAGGCGTCCATCACCTCGTGCCGCCAGGCGAGCATGAGGAAGAGCGGGATGAGGGCGAAGAAGGAGCGGCAGAACACCACCTCGCCGACCGGGATTTCCTTGCCCGCCACGCGCACCAGCGTCGACATGGAGGTGAAGGCCACCGTCGACATCAGCTTGAAGAGGATTCCCGTGGCGGCGCGGGACAGGACGGGCATGAAGCGGGGAGGGGCTCGGGAGGGATTTTTCTCCTCTCCCTTCAACCATGCCGGCGCGGATTCAGGCAGGGCCAATGCTGCACGCATGCCCTGCGGCGCGACCCCGGTTCGGCCCGGTCCCGGCCATGGCGCCGCCCTTTTCCCGCCGGGGCGGTCGGTTGCGCGGAAGGTCGCGGCGGTTAAGGTCGCAGCACCACCCTGCAAGAGGTGGTGCCACGATCTCATCGTCACTCAACGGGACCTTTCATGGACAGCCTCAATCCGACCCTCAACGCCTGGGCGCCGCGCGTGCTCTCGATCCTGCGCATCATGGCCGCGCTCGTGCTGCTGCAGCATGCCTTCGTGAAGCTCTTCGGCTTCCCGATGAGCGTCAACTTCGCCCCGGTCGGCTCGCTGCCGTGGATCGCCGCCTGCATCGAGCTCGTCACCGGGCTTTTGATTCTGTTCGGCTTTTTCACCCGCCCGGCCGCGTTCATCCTCGCCGGCACCATGGCTGCGGCCTATTTCATCGGCCATGCCGGCCGCGGGTTCTTCCCCATCCAGAACGGTGGCAGCCTCGCCATCATGTACTGCTTCACCTTCCTCTACCTGGTCTTCGCCGGCCCGGGTCCGTGGAGCGTCGACGCCCAGCGCTCGAACAATCCCTGATCCCGATCCGTCACGTCCTGTGACGACGACGGCCGCGAGTCGCCCTGGCGCTCGCGGCCTTTTTCATGTGCGGTGCCAGACGGTTACCTCGCGGTGACCACCTCGGGGGGCGACTTGTGCGCACACAAGATCGCAGTCACGGATCACGGCTGCGTGAGGGTCTGGGGCCTCAGCGGCGGGGCGGAGCCCGTCCCTCGCGCGCCGGCAGGGCCTTGAGATAGGCCGCCATGGCGGCGCGGTCCGCGTCGGAGAGCTGGGAGGTGTTGCGGATCACCGAGGCCATGGCACCGCCGGTGGAATCGCCCCCCGGCGTGAAGCCATCGGCGAGGAAGGAGGCGATCTCGTCCGCCGACCACGAGGCGATGCCGTCGCGGTGGGGGGTGATGTTCGGCACCCAGCCGGCGCCTTCCGGATTGGGTCCGCCGGCGAAGCGGCGGTCGGCGGTGATGGCGCCGGTAAAAGCGCGCGGCGAATGGCACTCGGCGCAATGGCCGGGGCCCTCCACGAGATAGGCGCCCCGGTTCAAGGCGGCCGGCTTCGAGGGGTCGGGACGGAAGGGCTCGCCGTCGAGGAAGGCGAGCTTCCACAGGCCGAGGCCGCGCCGCACCGTGAAGGGGAAGGGCAGGTCGTGCGGGCGGTTCGCCGTGGCATCGGCCGGCAGGGTCTTCATGTAGGCGAAGAGGTCGCGCACGTCGCCGACCGTCATGCGCTGGTACGAGGTGTAGGGAAAGGCCGGGTAGTAGTGCTCGCCGGCGGGCGAGACGCCCCTCAGCATGGCGTTGGCGAAATCGGCCTCAGACCAGCGGCCGATGCCGCGCTCGGGGTGGGGCGAGATGTTCGGGGCGTAGAAGGTGCCGAAGGGCGATTTCAGCCCGTGGCCGCCGCCCATGCGGGTGCGGTCGGCCTGGCCCTCGGTGACATGGCAGGAGGCGCAGCCACCGGCGGCGAAGACGAGCTTGCCGTTCTCGACGTTCGGTGCCGGCCCGGCGAGGGCGGAAGGGGCGAGGCGCGAGGGCGCCGTCAACCACCAGAAGGCGGCGCCTCCGACGACGCCGAGAACCGCCACGAGCACCAGCAGCCGCCTGATCATGCCTCACCCTCTTCAACGGTTCGTCGCGCGGGCCACCGGGACCCGCGCGACGCATGCGTATGGCGCGCGCTCAGTTGCGGCGGGCGCGATAGGTTTCGTGGCAGGAGCCGCAGTTCTTGGTCACCTCGCCGAAGGCGGCCTGGAAGGTGGCGAGATCGGTCACCTTGGCACCCTCGGTGCGGGCGTCCGCCGCCCACTTGGCGACGCGGGCGTTGAAGTCGGCACGGTTGGCCCAGATGGCGGGAAGGGCCGCGGTGTCGCCGCCGGTCTGGCTGCCCTCGGGGAAGAGGTTGGCATAGGTCGCGGCCGACTGCTCGTAGGCGGCGAAGATCGCCTTGGCCTGGGTCAGGTCGAAAGCCGCCTGACCGCGCGCCATGCGGGCGCCGAGGCCGGTCTGCTGGCCGACGGCCTTCATCGATTCCTTGCGCGCCGCGATGGGGTCGGTGCCCTGGGCCGTGACGGCGAACGTGCCGATGGCGAGGACCGCCGCGGCCATGATGAAGCGCTTCATGAGTCTTTTCCCCCTGGGTGTCCTCGGTGAGGACGATCCGTCGGCCCTGTGCCGACTGGAACCATTCCACACTAGGGACCCCGCAGCCGGGTATCCCCCAATTGCGCGGGAGTGATCACGCCTGCGTTATCTCGCCGCAGTTCATTGCGCTGGCGCAATTTCCCGCTTGCCCTTGTGCAAATGACCGGGCCGTGGGTCGGCCCGGTCCGGCGGGAAGGGCTCAGGCCGCCTTGGCTGCCCTGGCCTGCTGGATCGTCTGCCAGACGAGGGCCGGCGTCGCCGGCATGTCGATCTCCTTGATGCCGTAGGCCCGCCACAGGGCGTCGACCATGGCGTTCATCACGGAGGGGCAGGCGCCGATGGTGCCGGCCTCGCCGGCGCCCTTGATGCCGAGCAGGTTCGTCACGCAGGGGACGTTGCGCGTCTCGAAGTGGAAGTTCGGGATGTGGTCGGCGCGCGGCATGGCATAGTCCATGAACGATGCGGTGAGCAGCTGACCGCTCTCCTTGTCGTAGACGGTGCGCTCCAGCAGCGCCTGGCCGATGCCCTGGACGATGCCGCCATGGACCTGGCCGGCGAGCAGCGTCGGGTTGATCGTGACGCCGAAGTCGTCGACGACCGTGTAGCCGACGATCTCGCTGGCGCCGGTGTCGGGATCGATCTCCACCTCGCAGATGTGCGTCCCGTTCGGGAAGGTCGGCTCCGGCGGGCGCCAGGTGCCGTGGCTCTTCAGCTTCTCCTCGGCGCCGGGGAGGGAGGCGATCTTCTCGTAGGAGATCGCCTTGTCGGTGCCGACGACGCGGACCGCGCCGCCGACGATCTCGACGTCGGCGACGCCGACCTCCATCTCGGTCGCCGCCATGTCCTTGATGACGTCGGCCAACGCGCGGGCGCCGACGTCGACCGCCGCCCCGCCGACGGGCAGCGAGCGCGAGCCGCCCGTGCCGGTGCCGGTGGGGATCAGGTCGGTGTCACCCTGCAGGACGGTGATCTTCTCGACGGGGATGTCGAGATGCTGCGAGGCGAGCTGGGCATAGGCCGTCTTGTGACCCTGGCCGTTGGACTGGGTGCCGATCTTGATGGTGACCGAGCCGTCCTTCTCGAGGCTCATCCAGGCGTTCTCGGGGGCGCCGCCGCCGCAGGCCTCGATATAGGTGGCCATGCCGATGCCGCGGATCTTGCCGGCCTTCTTCGCCGCCTTGAGCCTGTCCTTGAACGTGTCCCAGCCGGCGACGTCCATGGCGCGGGTCATGTGGCCGTCGAACTCGCCGGAATCGTAGGTGCGGCCCACCGGCGTCTTCCAGGGGAACTGGTCGGGCGCGATGAAGTTGCGGCGGCGCACCTCGGCCGGGCTCATGCCGGTCTCGATGGCGATGCGGTCCATCAGGCGCTCGATGAGATAGGCCGCCTCCGGGCGCCCGGCGCCGCGATAGGCGTCCACCGGCACGGTGTTGGTGTAGGCGTATTTCAGCCTCACGTGCATGGCCGGGAAGGCGTAGACGCCGGCCAGCATGAGGGCGCCGACATAGGGGATGAAGGTCGCATACTGGGAGAGGTAGGCGCCCATGTCGGCGACGGTGTCGACCTTCACGGCCAGCACCTTGCCACGCCTGTCGAGCGCCGCCGTGGCGGTCGAGACGTTGTCGCGGCCCTGGCTGCAATTGACGAAGTGGTCGCCGCGGTCCTGCACCCAGGCCACCGGCTTCTTCAGCTTGCGGGCGGCCAGCATGCAGAGCGGATATTCGCGGAACATGAAGGTCTTAGTGCCGAAGCCGCCACCAACGTCCGGCGTGATGACGCGGATCTTCTCCTTCGGCAGGTTGAAGATCTTGGTCGCCAGGGTGTTCTGGATGCCGTGGCTGCCCTGGCTGCCGAGGGTGAGCGTGAAGCCCTTGGTCTTCGAATCATATTCGGCGAGGCAGCCGCGCGTCTCCATGTAGTTGGTGACGAGGCGGTTGTTGACGATGGTCAGCGACACCGTGCGATGGGCTTTGGCGAAGGCCTTCTCGGTCGCCTCCGCCTCGCCGAGATGGACCTCGCCGCAGAGATTGCCGGGGATGTCGGGCCAGACCTGCGGCGCGCCCTTCTGCAGGGCGTCGACCGCGTCGACGATGGGCTCGCGGGCCGTCCACTCGATGGCGATCGCTTCCGCCGCGTCCTTGGCCCGGTCGATCGTGTCGGCGACGACGAAGGCGATGCCGTCGCCGACGTGGCGCACGGTCTTGGAACAGAGCACTTCCCAGGGCGGATTGGGGATCGGGTTCACCGAGGGCACCTGCGACAGGCAGGGCAGGTTGCCGATGCCTTCGAGGTCGGCGTGGGTGAACACCGCCTTGACGCCCTTCATGGCACGGGCCGCGCTGGTGTCGGTGATGACGAAATCGGCGAAGGCGAAGGGCGAGCGCAGCACGTAGCCGACCAGCGCCCCCTCGGGCACGAGGTCTGAGACGAAGCGCCCCTCGCCCTTGATCAGCGGGGCGTCCTCGACCCGGCTCAAAGCCTGGCCCATTCCGAATTTCGTCGGCGTCATGTCGCGTGCTCCGGGGAACTCGGGGCGCAGAATGGAACGCTTCGAGGCTGCGAGGCAAGCCTTGCCATCAGCAGGGGCGCCGCCGGCCGGCGCATGGCTGAAAGGGCTCGAAGGTTGACGCGACAGGGCTCAGAGGTTGACGTTGCGTTCGTTGCGCGCGAAGGTTGTTTCCCCCTCTGAATGTCTCCCCTCCCTGGCTGCTCCGATGTCGACTACGGACCCCGTATGGCTCGATTTTCTCGACTTCGCAGCTCTCAGGAACCAGCGGTACGTTTATTTCCGGGGCCACGCGGACGCTTCCTACGACCTGATTCCCGGAATCGGACGACCAGACCGCACGCCACCCGGCGGTTGGTCACAGGCCGCCGAACGGGAGCTTCTTCTATCTTTTAAACGGGAGGCGCGGCGGTACGAGCCAGGGCTCGGCTTCTCTGACCTGGCGTGGATTGCGCTGGCCCAGCACCACGGATTGCCCACCCGTCTGCTCGACTGGACCACCAACCCCCTCACCGCCGCGTGGTATGCGGTGAACGCCAAAGATGATGTCGATGCCGTCGTGCACGTGATTCAAGTCGATCCCGACGACATCTTCGACGAGGAGGATCCGGCACGGCCCATGCCCGGTCTCTTCACCGGGACGACTGACCCATTCCTCGCGAGGGTGCCGGCGGTTGCTGCCCGGATCACGGCCCAACAGGGTCTTTTTTCCGTCCATTGTCGTCCCACCACTCCCTGGGTCCCGGCGGCTTCAGGGATGATTCACGACCATTTCGTTATACCCGGAGCGTCCAAAGGCTTCTTCCGGAGGGCTCTTTACCAGGTCGGGTTCGAGCGCCACCGGTTGATGGTGGACCTCGATGGATTGTGCAGTGCGTTGGGTTGGGCCTATATCAACAACCTCTGAGGTGAGTGCCATGATGTCCTTCGCTCTCTCCGCATCTGCCGTCGGCGAATCGCAACCTTCCGCTAGCGCTGAGCGTTCTCATCAGATGGGCTATCCTGATTCTGACGTGTTGACGCCGATCGCCGACGACGCTTCTGCAGCCGAAAGGGTTCAGGGGCTCGCATTGCTGCGGCAGTTTCTCAAGGCGGACGGCTCGATCTGGCTGGAGCTCGCGATGCTCTATCCCGAAATCGAGCCTTTCGCGCTGTCGGTCAGCTCCGATGCTTTCGTTCTCGATCGCGAAGGCGCGTTCAGTGCCAAGGCCGAGGCCCTGTTCCGGGTTCCAACGAAGCGGGCGAATGGCACCCCCGACATGGCGTCGATGGCTCTGCCGGTCGCCGTTGAAGGCAGCGTCCTCGACGGCGGCTCGTTGTTCGTCCGCTCGCTGCGGCTTCTCCCCAGGGCCGGATGACCCGCGTCGCGTGAAGCAGCAGCCGTCCTCCACGCCCCCCGCCGTCTATCTCGGCCTCGCCTTCTGCCTGGCCTCCGCCGCCTGGTGGTTCGCCTACTATGCACAGTACGGCGGAGCCTTCGGCCTTCTCGGCCTCAAGCTCGCGTGCATCGGCTTTGCGACGCCGGAATGCGCCTTCTTCCAGGCCCAGATCCGAGGGTCGATCCCGCGCTACGTGCCGGTTCTCTGGTATGCGGGCATGATCACCCTCGCCTTCGGCGTCTTCCAGATCTGGAAGCAGCGGCAGAAGTGAACGGTCAAAAGGCCTTGAAGGTGATGATCGTGTGGGTGTCCTGGATGCCCGGAATAAGCTGCACCTGCTCGTTGACGAAATGGCCGATGTCGGTGCCGGGCTCGACGTAGAACTTCACCAGCAGGTCGAAGTTGCCTGCCGTGGAATAGATCTCCGAAGCGATCTCGCGGTCGGCGAGAGCGGCGGCCACCTGATAGGCCTTGCCGAGCTGGCATTTGATCTGGACGAAGAAGGCGATCATGGGGACCCTCGCGGCATGCAGGCCTTTCCCATGCCATCAAAGGGCGCGCGCGTCATCCCCCCGAAGGCCGAGCTTGGCCGGCTTGCGCCGGCGAGGGGCCTCGCGTAACTCTGGACCATCTCATCGGGGTGCCCCTCGGGGCTGAGAGGCCGGTCACGGTCAACCCGTCGAACCTGATCCGGATTATGCCGGCGGAGGGATTGGGATGACGAGGCGGCTAAGGCCGCCACCCCATTTTCTCTGCCTGGCCTACCCGGTGAGACCGGAGACCGTCGATGGCCAGCGTCACCCCCGACCAGATCGCCGCCCTGCAAGACGCCCTCCGCGCCAAGCGCCCGCTCGTGCAGAACATCACCAATTACGTCGCCATGACGATTTCGGCCAATGTGCTGCTGGCGCTCGGCGCCTCGCCGGCCATGGTGCACAGCATCGAGGAGGTCGACGAGTTTGGCCGCCACATCGACGCCCTGGTGATCAATATCGGCACCCTGCAGCCCGCCTGGATCGACTCGATGCAGCTTGCGGCCTCGACCGCCTCGGCCGCCGGCAAGCCCTGGGTGCTCGATCCCGTCGCCTGCGGCGCGACGACCCTGCGAACCCGCGCAGCCACGGACCTTCTGGCGCTGCGGCCGACCATCGTGCGCGGCAACGCCGGCGAGATCCTGGCGCTGGCCGGGGCGAGCGGCGCGGCTTCCAGGGGCGTCGATTCGCTGGCCGGCTCCGATGCTGCGATCGACGCCGGCAGGGCGCTGGCGCGGTCGAGCGGCGCCGTCGTCGCCATCACCGGAGAGACGGATTACGTCACCGACGGCGACGACGTCTTCGCGATCTCGGGCGGCCATGCCCTGATGCCGCTCTCGACCGCCATCGGTTGTGCCCTCACCGCCACCGTCGCAGCCTTCGCGACCGTCGCGCCGCCGCTCGGGGCGACGGTCGCCGCGCTGTCCGCCTATGCGAGCGCCGGGAGCCTTGCCGGGGAACGCTGCCCCCGCGGGCCCGGCCATTTCCCGGCCGAGCTCTGCGATGCGCTGCATGGCCTGGACGCCGCGGTGATCGCCGCCCGCTCCCGCGTCGAGCTCTACCGGCCATGACGCCCGGCCTCGACCTCCGGCTTTATCTCGTCACCGATCGGGGCCTCGCAGGACCCCGCGGCGTCATCGACACGGTGGCCGCGGCCGTCGCCGGTGGGGTCACGCTGGTTCAGGTGCGCTCACCCGGGGCAACCGGCCGCTCCTTCGTCGAGGAGGCCCGCGCGCTGAAGGACTTGCTCACCCCGCTCGGCGTCGCGCTCCTCGTCAATGACCGCGTCGATGTGGCGCTCGCTGTCGATGCCGACGGCGTTCATGTCGGCCAGAGCGACATCGACGCGGTCACCGTCCGCGCCATGCTCGGGCCGCGCAAGATCATCGGGCTCTCGGTGGGCTCACCGGCGGAATGGCAGGCCTCGCAGCACCATCTTGCTGCCGTCGACTATATCGGCGCCGGTCCCGTTTTCGCGACCACGACGAAGAAGGACGCCGGAGCCGCCATCGGCTGCGACGGCCTTGCCTCGGTCGTTACGCTCAGTCCCTTGCCCGTCGTCGCCATCGGCGGCATCGGGGCCGGGAATGCGGCGGCGGTCATGTCGGCCGGGCCGCAGGGGATCGCCGTGGTCTCTGCCGTCATGGCCGCCGTGGACCCGGCCCGTGCCGCCCGCGACCTTCGCACCATCGTCGATCAAGCGCTGGAGACGACTTCATGACCGCCATCGCCGTCACTATTGCAGGCTCGGATTCCGGCGGTGGCGCCGGCATCCAGGCCGATCTCAAGACCTTCTCGGCGCTGGGCGTCTACGGCGCCAGCGTGGTGACGGCGCTGACCGCCCAGAACACCCGCGGCGTGCAGGCGATCCACGACGTGCCGCCGGACTTCATCGCGGCGCAGATGGATTCGGTCTTCTCCGACCTGAAGGTGGGGGCGGCCAAGATCGGCATGCTGTCGCAGGTGGCCGTCATCGAGACGGTGGCCGCTGGGCTCGACCGGCACCGCGTCGGGCAGGTGGTGCTCGATCCGGTGATGGTCGCAACGTCGGGCGACAGGCTTCTCAACCCCGATGCGGTCTCGGCGCTGAGACGGCTCCTGTTCCCGCGCTGCGTGCTCGTCACGCCGAACCTGCTCGAGGCGGCGGCCCTTCTCGACCAGCCGGTGGCGCGCGGCGAGGACGACATGCTCGCCCAGGGGCAGGCGCTGCTCCGCCAGGGCGCGCGAGCGGTCCTGATGAAGGGCGGCCATGCGACGGGGGAGACCAGCGTCGACCTCCTCGTCTCGCCGGCGGGCGCGGTCAGGCTGGAGGCGCCGCGCGTCGCCACCCGCAACACCCACGGCACCGGCTGCACGCTCTCCTCGGCCGTCGCGGCGGGGCTCGCCAAGGGCTTCCCGCTCGGGCAGGCGGTGAGCGAGGCCAAGGATTACGTGACGGCCGCCATCGCCGCGGCCGACCGGCTCGCGGTCGGCGAGGGGCACGGGCCCACCCATCATTTCCACGCCTGGTGGTGACATGACGTTCAATCGCCGTTCCGCCCTCGCCGTCGGCGCCGCCGGGGTCCTTGCCGCGCCCGGCGTCGCGCGGGCCCAGGCCTTGCGCTGGCGCCTGGTCACCTCCTGGCCGCGCAACCTGCCCGGCCCCGCCTTCTCGGCCCAGCGCATCGCCGACCGGATCAAGCTCCTGTCGGGCGGGCGGATCGAGGTGCAGGTCTTCGCCGCCGGCGAGGTGGTGCCGGCCTTCGCCGTCCACGAGGCGGTGGGCAACGCCACCGTCGAACTCGGCCATACCGCATCCTTCTTCGCCATCGGGCGGGAGCCGGGCCTCGCCTTCTTCACCGCCATCCCCTTCGGCCTGACGCCGCCCGAGCACAATGCCTGGGTGCTGAAGGGCGGCGGGCAGGCGCTGTGGGACGAGGCGGCGGCGCGCTTCGGCGTGAAGCCCTTCCTCGGCGGCAATACCGGGGTCTCGATGGGCGGCTGGTTCAGGCGCGAGCTGCAGTCGGCGGAGGACGTGAAGGGGCTCACCATCCGCATGGTGGGCCTCGGGGCGGAGCTGTTCCAGCGGCTTGGCGCCACGGCCATCGCAGTGCCGCCCGGCGACATCTACCCGGCGCTGGAGCGCGGCGCCATCGACGGGGCCGAGTTCACCGCGCCGGGTTCCGACATCCAGCTGGGGCTGTGGCGGGTGGCGCCCTTCTACTATGCGCCCGGCTTCAACAAGCCGAACGGATCGAGCGAACTCGTCGTCAACAAGGCCCTGTGGGACGGGCTGCCGGCGGACCTGAAGGGTGTCGTGGCGGCGGCGAGCGAGGCGGAGCAGGCGGTGGCGCTCGCCGAGATCGAGATCCTCAACATGGAGGCGCTGGCGACCATGGTGTCGACCCACGGCGTCCGGCTGCGCGGCTTCCCGACGCCGATGGTGCAGCTCGCCCGCCGCCACGCCGGAGACCTCCTCGGCGAACTCGCCGGACGCAGCCCGGTGGCTGGCAAGATCGCCGCCCATTACACCGCCTTCCAGGGGCGCATCGGCCCGTGGACGCGCATCTCGACGCATGCGGCGCTCGGCGCCCGCGAGGTCTAGGCGCCGTCAGGTCTGCTGCGGTCGCGGCCTCGGCTCAGGACAGACGGCCGGGCTGGCCGACGGTCAGCCGGCCGAGAAGGTCGGCGAGAGTGCCGATTTCCGTCGCGCTCCAGCGGTCGCTGAACAGGTCCGAGGCCTTCTGCCGGAGGGTCGCCTCCGCTTCGGCGACGCGCGTGGCGCCGGCCGGCGTGAGGACGACGTAGGAGAGGCGCGCGTCGCGCTGGTCGTCCTCGCGGCCGACGAGCCCCAGCTTTTCGAGCGGCATGCAGGTCCGGGTGATGGTCGAAGGACTGGCGTTCAGGCGTCGGGCAAGTTCCACGCGGCTCAGGCGGGCGAGCGGCGCGCGGGCGAGCTGCATCAGCAGCAGCGCATCCTTGAGGGCGAGGCCGTGGATGGAGGCAAGCTCACCGGCGATGCGCTCTTCGAGAACGGCATGGGCCTTGAACAGGTGGAGGACGGCGGCAAAGGAATCGTGTGTCATGTTTCCTTATGTGATCCACTATGTTTCCGAATGCAAGCATATGTGAATTGTTTTGGCGGATGCAGTTTCTTCGGGTCGCGCTTCCACCGGCCTCATCGCCTTGCACCGCGGGGAGGGGGTCCCTATGAGTGTCTGAACGAACGTTTCGTTCGATCCGAAGCCCGAGACGAACGCCTGCCAATGGCCGACCGCGACCCCAAGAAGATCGAGATGGATGCCGGAGCCCATGTGCTGTCCGGCAATCTCGGCAAGACCGTGCAGCGGCTGCGCAAGGCCTACAACCTGTCGCTGTCGGAGCTGTCGGAACAGTCGGGCGTCGCCAAATCGATCATCAGCCAGATCGAGCGCAACGAGACCAACCCGACGCTCGCGACCATCTGGCGACTGAGCCAGGCCCTCGACGTATCCATCGAACGCGTGCTGGCGACCGCCACCGAAGAACCCTTCCTGGAGAAGCTGTCTCGGGCCGACACGCCGCTGCTGGTCTCCGACGACGGCAAGTGCCGCCTTTCGATCATCGGCTGGATCAAGACCGTCGAGTGGCTGCAGTGGTACGACTTCCAGTGCGACCCCGGCGGCATGCTGGAGAGCGAGGGGCACCAGCGCGGTTCCATCGAGAGCCTGTCGGTGCTGGAGGGCGAGTTGCAGGTGGAGGTCGGCGACCGGGTCGAGATCGTCGGGGCGGGCGAGAGCGCGCGCTACCGCTGCGACGGCCGCCACGTCATCCGCAACGTCGGCACGGGGCCCGCCCACGCTGTGATGGTCTGCATCCTCAAGGCCGCCGTGATGGAGTGACGGGCCGCCTTTGCGCCCCGTCTCATCGGTCTGGCCCAAGTCCCTGACGCGGAATCGCTTTCGGCCCTCGTCCTGAAGCGGAGATTCCAGTCCTTCACGTTTCGATTCAGCTGCCGCGCCGGCGCCTTTCGCCGGCGAGGATGACCAGCGCGATGCCGGCGATCATGGCGGCGGAGGCGAGGACGAGGCGCGCCGTCAGCGCCTCGCCGATGAAGACGACGGCGCCCGCCGCGGCAATGGCCGGGACGGTGAGCTGGATCGAGGCCGCGGTGACGCGCGGCAGTGCGGGCAGGACGGCATACCAGACGGCATAGCCGAGGCCGGAGGCCAGCGCCCCCGAGGCGACGGCATAGGCGAGGCCCGCCGGGTCCGGCGGATGGACGCGCCAGCCCCAAGCCATGAGGACCAGCGCGACGGGAAGGCAGCGCAGGAAGTTGCCGGCGGTGTCGGCGAGAGGATCGGTGGACCCGCGCCCGAGGCCCGAATAGACCGCCCACGACAGGCCCGCCGCGACCATCAGCACGACGCCGGCGGGCGCGGGGGCCGACACGCCCGGCGCGACCAGCCAGACGAGGGCTGCGAAGGCGGCGGCGAGGCCCGCCCATTCCAGCGGGCCCGGCCGCTCTCCGGCCGCGACGGCACGGGCCATCATGCCGAACTGGACGGCACCGAACAGGACGATGGCGCCGACCGCGGCGCCGAGCCAGAGATAGGCGATGGAGAACGCCAGGGCATAGACGAAGAGCGCGGCCGCCTGCGCCCAGCTGCCCGCCACGGCGGGAACGCCCGGACGCCGGCCGACGATCTGCGAGAGGAGCGCCAGCACCAGGGCGCCGGAGGCGAGGCGCCAGCCGGTATAGCCCATGTCGTCGATGGCCCCGCCCGCGAGGGCGAGGCGCGCCAGGATCGAATTGGCCGCGAAGGCGACCATCGCCGTCGCGGTGAGGGCGATGGTTCTCAGCATGGACGGTTTCATGTCCGGCGGAGCGATGGCGGGCGGACGCGTTGGCGCCCGCCGCACCGGCTCACTGCCAGGCGATGACCTTCTGCTTCTGCTCGCCGAGGCCTTCGATGCCGAGGGTCATGACGTCGCCCGCCTTGAGGAAGCGCGGCGGCTTCATGCCGAGGCCGACGCCGGGCGGGGTGCCCGTGGTGATGACGTCGCCGGGTTCCAGCACCATGAATTCGGAGCAGTAGGAGACGATGGTCTTCACGTCGAAGATCATGGTCTTGGTCGAGCCGGTCTGCATGCGCTCGCCGTTGAGGTCGAGCCACATGGCGAGCTTCTGCACGTCCTTGACCTCGTCGGTGGTGACGAGCCAGGGGCCGAGCGGTCCGAAGGTCTCGCAGCCCTTGCCCTTCATCCACTGGCCGCCGCGCTCGATCTGGTATTCGCGCTCGGAGACGTCGTTGCAGACGCAGAAGCCGGCGACGACGGAGAGGGCGTCCTTCTTGGAGACGTAGCGGGCGCGCTCGCCGATGACGATGGCGAGTTCGATCTCCCAGTCGGTCTTCGCCGACTTCTTCGGCAGCATGACGTCGTCGTTCGGGCCGACGATGCAGGAGCGCGCCTTGTTGAAGAGGATCGGCTCGGTGGGAATGGCGGCGCCGGTCTCGGCGGCGTGGTCGGCATAGTTGAGGCCCACGGCGATGAAGTTGCCGACGTCGCCGACGCAGGCGCCGAGGCGCGGACGGCCCTTCACCAGCGGCAGCTTCTCCCAATTGGCCTTGGCGATCTTGGCGAGACCCTTCTTGCCGAGGGCCGCGCCGGCGATGTCGGGCACCACGCCCGAGAGATCGCGGATCTTGCCATCGGGATCGATCAGGCCAGGCTTTTCTTTGCCCTTGGCGCCATAGCGAACGAGTTTCACGACTTCCCCTCCCATTGTTGTCGAAGGCCGTTGGCGGAATGATGCCGGGGTCTTCAAACGTTTCGCAAGGGCGGGACGCGCATGGCCGGGCGGCGCGGGGAGGGGTGGAGACCCGTCGTCAGCCGCCCTGGTCGTGGGGGGCCCCGAGGCTGGACATCATCTGTTCCCGGCCTATGAGCCCGGCCAGGGCGGCTTCGGCGGCGTCGAGGTCGGGCAACGGCTCGCCGCCGTCGCGTTCGGTGGCCAGTCGCGCGACGAGGTCGTCGAGATCGGCGCCGCCGTCGCAGGGGCTGGCGAAGAGGCGGTCGTAGATTTCCGCATGATCCTCGCCGGGGCGTTGCAGGATCCGCGGCCAGCCGATCGGCAGGTCGTCGGACAGCCGCGGGCCAGGAAGCAGGGCCAGCAGGCAGGACAGCCGGTAAAGCATCGCATCGCCGCGGGCACCGGCGAGGGCGTCGGCCCGCCATGCGTCATAGAGATCGATGACCCTCAGTCCGGCGCCGAGCACGCCCATGCGCAGATGGCGCGCGGTGCCGGTGGCATTGCAGAAGGCCTCCCACCGCCGGTCGAACAGAAAGGGGCGCAGATGCGGAACGCCCGGCGCGCCGAAGGCCGCGAGGCCCAGGATGATGCCGGCGATATTGTCGATCGCCGTTTGCGCGGCGAGCCTTGGCAGCAGGTCCAGCAGGCCTGACTGGTCCCCCTTGAAGGCCAGGCTGGGCAGAAACTCCGGGAACAGGCCCTGCCCGTCGAGGCTGCGGATCTTCCGGGCGATCTCGCCGGCGATGGAGCCGCAGGGCAGGTCCATCAGCCCGAGACAGGCTGCCCGGGACTCGTGATGCGGCGCCTCCCTGGCCACGGTCCAGAGCGCGGGGACGGCCGGGGCATAGCCGGTGGCACCGATCGCCTGCAGCACCTCGGCCGGGCAGTCGTCCCGCAGTCCCCGACGGTCGACCATCGCCGAGAAGAGCCTTGCCCCGGTCTCGGCAGAGCCGAAGCGCTCGAGGACCGGAAGCGCGAAAGCGTCGGCCGTGTCGAGAAACCAGGGCAGCACGGCGTCCGCATCGGCACCGGACCCGAAGCGCAGCACCAGGTCGCGCAGCACCTGCACCTCGATCTCGCCGCTGGGCGTCCGCGGCGCCCGGAGGGAGGCGAGCAGCCTTGCGGTCTGCGTGAGCATGGGGAGCGTCCTCGGTCCGGCAGGTCTGGTGGTCGCGCCGCCTGACGGCGCCGCGACCTACTGCACCAGTCCCTTCAGCGCCTTGTCCAGCCCGCTGAACGCCAGCGGCGGGCGCGACCTCTATTGCCCCTGGCCGAGGCTGTAGCCGGGCACGCCGTCGAAGGTGAACAGGTGCTCGGTCTTCACGAAGTCGATCCCGGCGCGGGCGAGGGCCGCCAGCAGTTCGGCAACCATGGCCTTGGTGAACTGCCGCGGCGCCGGCATCTCGAAGCGGCACCGCCAGTGGTCGGTCAGGAAGGTCTGCGGCTGGCCTTCCGGCCAGACCTTGACGCCGCGGTTGCTCACCATGGTCAGGGCAAGCAGGCCCGAAGCCGCCGCCTGCATCCGGGCGGCGAGGGTGTCGGGAGACGTCCCGGCGGCATGGACGAAGACGTCGATGCCGACGAGGCGCTTGTCGGCTGCGGGCCGCCGGGGCGGGGTGAAAGGCACGATGGCCGTCGCCGCCGCGTAATCGGGCCGGGTCAGGGTGCGCGGCGAATGTCCCAGCCTGTCGATCACCGCGTCGGCGAAGGCCTGGGTGCCGACCCGGCGCGCCGACACGCCCTCGCGGAAGATGTCGGGCGTGTGGATGCCGTCCTCGATGGTCTTCAGCCAGGCGAGGTGCAGCCGCTCGGCGACCTCCCTCTGGCCGATATGGACCAGCATCATGATGCCCGACAGCAGCAGCCCCGAGGGATTGGCGATCCCCTGGCCGGCGATCTGCGGCGCCGATCCGTGCACCGCCTCGAACATGGCGCCGTGCTCGCCGATGTTGGAGGAGCCGCCGAGCCCGACCGAGCCGGAAATCTCGGCGGCGATGTCGGAGAGGATGTCGCCGTAGAGGTTCAGGGTGACGACGACGTCGAACTCTTCCGGCCGGGCTGCGAGCCGCGCCGCTCCGATGTCGATGATCATGTGGTCGCTCGCGATGCCGGGATAGTCGGCCGCAACCTCGTCGAAGACCTTCCGGAACAGCCCGTCGGTCATCTTCATGATGTTGTCCTTGGTGAAGCAGGTGACCTTCCGCCGGCCGTTGGCGCGGGCGTAGTCGAAGGCGTAGCGGACGATCTTCTCGCAGCCCGGCCGGCTGACGAGCTTCAGGCACTGGACGACCTCGTCGGTCTGCCGGTGCTCGATGCCGGCATAGAGGTCCTCCTCGTTCTCGCGGATGATGACCACGTCCATGACCGGGTGCCGGGTGGCAACGAAGGGGGCGTAGGACAGGCAGGGCCGGGTGTTGGCGAAGAGGCCGAGGCTCTTGCGGAGCGTCACGTTGAGGCTCTTGTAGCCGCCGCCCTGGGGCGTGGTGATCGGCGCCTTGAAGAGGAGGCCGGTGCGCCGGATGCTGTCCCAGGCCTCGGGCGGGATGCCCGAGCCGTGCCCGTCGCGATAGGCCGTCTCGCCGATGACGATGGGCTCGACCGCGAGGCGGGCTCCGGCGGCGAGCATCATCTGCAGGGCGGCGTTCATGATCTCGGGACCGATGCCGTCGCCGAAGGCGACCGTCACCGGCGTTGCGCCGGGAACGGCCGGCGACCGGAAGGCGGCGGCGGGGGTGTGGATGGACATGGCTGAGCTCCGTGGTTGGACGCACCTCCCTTGCGTGACCGGTCAAGATTTGTGAAATTGATTGTATCGGTTTCATTGATTGACGATTGCAATGACGCGCCTGGCCAATCTCGACGTGGATCTCCTGCGGTCCTTCCTGGCCGTGGCGCGGACGCGCAGCTTTTCGCGCGCCGGCGCCGAGCTGCACCGGACCCAGTCGACCATCTCGCTGCAGATCAAGCGGCTGGAGGACAGCCTCGGCTACCGCCTCCTCGACCGGACGCCGCGCTCCGTCACGCTGACGCCGCGCGGCGAGGCCTTCAGCGCGGCGGCGCAGCAGATGGTGGCGCTGAACGACGAGATCGTGGCGCGGATCAACGAGCCCGACCTTGCGGGCACCGTCAGGCTCGGCACGCCGGAGGATTTCGCCACGAGCCACCTGCCGGACGTGCTCGCGCGCTTCGCCGAGGTGCATCCGCGCGTCAATCTGGAGGTGACATGCGACCTCACCCTCAACCTGCTCGACGGCTTCCGCGACGGCGCCTTCGACATGGTGCTGGTGAAGCGCGAGCAGGGGCGCCGCATGGACGGAACCCGCGTCTGGCGCGAGCCGCTGGTCTGGGTCGGCAACGGACCCGCGGTCGCCCTGCGCGAGACCCTGCCGCTCGTCGTCTCGCCGACGCCCTGCGTCTATCGCAAGCGCGCCACGGAGGCCCTCGCGACCGTCGGCCGGGCCTGGCGCATCGCCTATACCTGCGGCTCGCTGGCCGGCTCCATCGCCGCCGTGCGGGCGGGTCTCGGGATCACCGTGCTGCCGAAGGAGATGGTGCCGCCGGGGCTCTCCCGGCTCGACGGCGTCGGGCTGCCGAACCTGCCCGACACGGAGATCGCCCTGCTGACGGCGGCGACGCTGGCGACACCCGCCGCGCGGCTCAGGGACCACATCACGCGGTCGCTGGAACAGGCGGGCGGCTGAACGGGCTTAGCGCACCAGTTCCTTCATCGCCTTGTCGAGGCCGGTGAGGGTGAGCGGGAACATGCGCTGCTCCATGATGTCGCGCATCATGCCGATGGAGTGGGTGTAGTCCCAGTGCTTCTCCTTCACCGGGTTCAACCAGACCATGGAGGGGTAGATCGAGGCGACGCGCTTCATCCAGGTGACGCCGGCCTCCTCGTTGAAATGCTCGACCGAGCCGCCGGGCTGGGCGATCTCGTAGGGGCTCATGGAGGCGTCGCCGACGAAGATGACCTTGTAGTCGTTGCCGTATTTGTGCAGCACGTCCCAGGTCGGCATGGTCTCGTCGAAGCGGCGCTGGTTCTTCTTCCATACCTTCTCGTAGAGGCAGTTGTGGAAGTAGAAATACTCCATGTGCTTGAACTCGGCCTTGGCGGCGGAGAACAGCTCCTCGCAGAGCTGGATGTGCCAGTCCATCGAGCCGCCGACGTCGAAGAAGATCAGCACCTTGATGGAGTTGCGCCGCTCGGGCCGCATCTGCACGTCGAGGAAGCCGTGGCGCGCCGTCTCGCGGATGGTGCCGTCGAGGTCGAGCTCGTCGGGCGATCCGGTGCGGGCGAACTTGCGCAGGCGGCGCAGCGCGATCTTGATGTTGCGGGTGCCGAGCTCGACCGTGTCGTCGTAGTCCTTGAACTCGCGCTTGTCCCAGACCTTCACGGCGCGGAAGTTGCGGTTGCCCTCCTGGCCGATGCGCACGCCTTCGGGGTTGTAGCCGTAGGCGCCGAAGGGCGAGGTGCCGCCGGTGCCGATCCACTTGTTGCCGCCCTGGTGGCGACCCTTCTGCTCCTCGAGCCGCTTCTTCAGCGTCTCCATGAGCTTGTCCCAGCCGCCGAGCGCCTCGATCTGGGCCTTCTCCTCCTCGGTGAGGAATTTCTCGGTGAGCTTCCGCAGCCATTCCTCGGGGACGTTGACCTCGAGGCCTTCGGCGAGGGTCTCGAAGCCCTTGAAGGTGGCGCCGAAAACCTTGTCGAACTTGTCGATGTTGCGCTCGTCCTTCACCAGCGTGGCGCGGGAGAGGTAGTAGAAGTCGGTCGGAGCGCGCTCGATGATGTCGGCGTCGAGCGCCTCCATGAGCGTCAGGTATTCGCGCACCGTCACCGGCACGCCCGCCTTCTTCAGGTCGTGGAAGAAATTGATGAACATGGCGGCAGCTTAGAGCGCTCCGCGCCGCGCGTCATCCCATGCCGTTGGGCGGATCAGTCGCCGCCGTCCCCGTCGCCGCAGGAGAGGCCGTCGGCCGACGTCGAGCTCGACGGGCGCGGGACGCCGTTGCGGTCGCACCAGCGGTCGTACCAGACGTGGGCGCCGACGAGCGTGAGGAGCGCGGCCGTCGCCGCGAGGGTGATCAGGTTGACGCCGGCGAACAGCTCCATGCGCGGCAAGCTACCGCGAAAACCTTGCCGTTTCGCGAAGACAAAGCCCGGAATTCGCGCTGTTCGTCAGTCGCCGCCACCGCCGCCGTCCCCTCCGCCGCCGCCGTCTCCCCCGCCGGCATCGCCCTCGGAACTGTCCGGCCCGCCACCATCGGTGGAGGAGGCCTCGCCGCCCTGCCAGACGTCCCCGAGCACCCAGGCGAGAAGGAGAAAGCCGCCGCCGGCGGCGAGGATCAGCGTCAGGGTTGTGGCCATGCCCATGCGGCTCCTTGCAAGGGGCCGACGACACAGTGGCGGTGTTTCAGCCGCGTGGCGGCGGGGCAGGGTGCGGGTGTCGCGGGATCAGGAGGGCTCCCAGGCCCCCGTGGCGGCGCGGCAAAAGCGCTGCTCGTCGAGGGGCACCGGCGGCGGCGCGCCGACGAGGCCGTCGGCCGGTCCGAAGACGGTCAGGGTGGCGGCGACGACGCGGCACGGGCGGCCGCGGCTCGCCTCGACCGGGTAGACGGACAGCACGATCTCCCGGCGGGCGCCGGCGCGGCTGCGCCAGTTGGTCTCCATGCCGCGGGCGCTGGCAGCGGTGGCGAGGAGGAGGGTGCGGATCTCGCCGAGGTCCTCGTCGGTGAGGGCGAGCATGGAGGGGCAGTCCTCGGCCGATCCCGTGCGCGAGACGGCGGTGACGGAGCCGAAGACGGCGAAGCCGCCGGCGCCCGCCATGCCGGCGCGGGTGCCGCCCGACTGGGTGGCCCGGCAGCGCGTCACCTGGCGCTCGATGGACCATGCGGAAGCCTCGACCCCGCCCGGCGGGCTCGCGTCGAGACCGGCCGAACAGCCGGCGAGGAACAGGAGGGCCGGCAGCACGGCTGCACGGACACCCGGGAAGGTCACGGTCGGCATCTCTCTCGATCCGGTGCGACTCGGCGCAGTCGCGCCGGGCGCACCATGACTCAGCCGCGCTTCGCGAGGAAGGCCAGGCGCTCGAAGAGGTGGACGTCCTGCTCGTTCTTCAGGAGCGCGCCATGGAGCGGCGGGATGGCCTTGCGCGGGTCCTTCTCGCGCAGCGTCTCCGGCGAGATGTCCTCCACCATGAGCAGCTTCAGCCAGTCCAGCAGTTCGGAGGTGGAGGGCTTCTTCTTCAGGCCCGGCACATCGCGCACCTCGTAGAAGATGCGCAGCGCCTCGGCGACCAGCTTCTGCTTGATGCCGGGGAAGTGGACGTCGACGATGGCCTGCATCGTCTCGGCGTCGGGGAACTTGATGTAGTGGAAGAAGCAGCGGCGCAGGAAGGCGTCCGGCAGCTCCTTCTCGTTGTTGGAGGTGATGATGACGATGGGCCGCTGGTCCGCCTTGATCGTCTCGCCGGTCTCGTAGACGAAGAACTCCATGCGATCGAGCTCCTGCAGGAGGTCGTTCGGGAACTCGATGTCGGCCTTGTCGATCTCGTCGATGAGCAGCACCGGCCGCACGGGGGCGGTGAAGCCCTCCCAGAGCTTGCCGCGCTTGATGTAGTTGCCGATGTCCTTGACGCGCTCGTCGCCGAGCTGGCTGTCGCGCAGGCGCGAGACGGCGTCGTACTCGTAGAGGCCCTGCTGCGCCTTGGTTGTGGACTTCACGTGCCACTCGATCAGCGGCGCGCCGATGGCCTTGGCGATCTCGATGGCGAGGACCGTCTTGCCGGTGCCGGGCTCGCCCTTCACCAGGAGCGGGCGCTGGAGCGTGATCGCGGCATTGACCGCCACCTTGAGATCGTCGGTCGCGACATAGCCGCTCGTCCCCTCGAAACGCCCGGACGCCATGTGATGTGCCTCATGTCCTGATGGGTGGCGGAGGCGACGGCCTCCACGGTCGGCCCGCAGGGTAGGGGGGAGCCCTGACGCCTGCAACACCCGGCAGAATATGCCGATCGGCACAGGCGTTTATGCCGGGCAGCCGGCGTAAACCTCTCGTAAACCATTCAAGGCACTGGAAAATCGACAGTTTTCCCGGCGCGCCCTTTGGCATGGCGGCTGCACAGATCGTTACAGAGTGCGGCGGCGTTCCGTCGCGATCGGGACCGCCGGCATCGGCGAAGGGAAGTTCGATGGGTATCTTCGGTGCAATGACGACGGCGGTCAGCGGCCTTTCCGCCCAGGCCTACGCGCTGGAAAACATTTCGGGCAACATCGCCAATTCGCAGACGACTGCCTTCAAGCGGATCGAGACGAGCTTCGTCGACCTCATCCCGGACTCGGGGCCGAAGCGGGAGCTTTCCGGCTCCGTCACCGGTTATTCGCGCGCCACCAACACGATCCAGGGCCAGATCTCGGCGACCTCGATCACCACCAACCTCGCGATCAACGGCGACGGCTACTTCGTCGTGCAGCAGCCGTCGGGCTTCGTCGACGGCCAGCCGACGTTCTCGACCTCGAACGCCTACACCCGCCGCGGCGACTTCACGGTCGACGCCAACGGCTACATGGTCAACGGCGCCGGCTACTATCTGCGCGGCCTGCCGCTGGACCGCACCACGGGCAATCCGCTGGGATCCTCGCCGGTGCCGATCCAGATCACCAACGACGTCATTCCGGCGCGCGCCACCGACAACCTGAAGTACCGCGCCAGCCTTCCGACGACGCCTGCCACCGCCAATGCCAACAGCACGCCGGGAAGCGAGCTGATGCAGACCTCCCTCATCGGGCAGGCGACGATCGGCTCGGCGGACGCCGCCAATTTCGTCGCGACCTCCATCGCCGGCGGCTCGCAGACCGTCTACGACGCGCTCGGCAACGAGGTGAACGTGCAGGTCCGCTGGGCGAAGACGGCGAACGCCGCCGCCGGCCCGCCCGCCGTGTCCGACACCTGGAGCGCCTACTACCAGTCCTCCTCGGCCACGGGCGCGGAGACCTGGACGCGCATCGGTGGCAACTTCACCTTCTCCTCGACGGGCCAGCTGACCTCGCCGACGTCCAACCCGACGATCTCGAACCTCACCGTCAACGGCACCAATGTCGGCAACGTCACGCTCGACATCGGCACCAACGGCCTCTCCCAGTATGCCCGCTCGGACGGCACCGTTCAGGTCACGGACATCGGCCAGAACGGCTATGCCGTCGGCGAGCTGATGAACGTCTCTATCACCGACGCCGGCCGCGTCCGCGGCAACTATTCCAACGGCCAGTCGGTGGACCTGTTCTCCATCCCGCTCGCGAGCTTCAACGGCGACAACATGCTCAAGCGCCTCGACGGTGGCGCCTTCTCCGAGACGTCCAGCTCGGGCCCGCCGATCCTCGGCGCCTCGGGCCGCATCGTCTCGCAGAGCCTCGAGAGCTCGAACGTCGACATCTCGGAAGAGTTCACCAAGCTGATCATCACCCAGCAGGCCTATGCGGCCAACACGCGCATCGTCACGACGTCCAATTCGATGCTGCAGGAAACGATCAACATGATCCGCTGAAGCGGATCGTGACGCACGGCAAGGAGTGACCGGGCATGACCCTGACCAGCGCCCTCAGCAATTCGCTGTCCGGCCTGCGCTTCACCTCCACGGCGACGGCGCTGACCAGCGCCAACATCGCCAATGCGGGGAACCCGAGCTACACGCGCAAGCTGATCGATCCGGTCGACGCGCTCGCCGGCGACCAGATCGCCGGCGTCGCCGTCGGTTCGATCCGGCGCGAGTACGACGCCTTCGTGCAGCGCCAGCTGGTCGGCGAGCGCTCCAACGCCGGCTATGCCTCGACGCGCTCGCAGTTCCTCTCCCGGCTCGACCAGATGATGGGTGCGCCGGGCTCGGCCCGCGCGCTGGACACGGTCCTCAACACCTTCTCGTCCTCGTTCCAGACGCTGCTGACCTCGCCGGAGAGCGACACGGCACGGTCGGGCGTCATCAACTCGGCGACGGTGGTGGCGCAGACCCTGCGCAGCCTGTCCAGCGCCACGCAGGACATGCGTCTCGACGCCGAGAGCGGCCTCGCAGACGCCACCGTGCGTCTCAACACGCTGCTGACGGACCTGTCCAAGATCAACGCCCGCCTGTCGGTGGCCTTCACCGACGAGAGCCGGGTCGGCCTCCTCGACCTGCGCGACGCCATGGTGTCGGAGATCGCCGACTACGTGCAGGTCCGCACCGTCTATGACGATCGCGGCGCGGTGCAGCTCTATGGCGGTGCGGGCTTCGTGCTCCTGTCGAGCAGCCGGTCGGAGCTCTCCTTCGACTCCCGCGACATCATCGGGCCGACCAACGTCTACGACGAGGACCCGACGAAGCGGACCGTCGGAACGATCACGGCGTCGACCTCGTCCGGAACGGTCGATCTGATCGCGGCCGGGGTTTTCACCTCGGGCAAGATCGCCGCCCTGATCGAACTGCGCGACAAGGCGCTGCCGGCCACCCAGGCGCAGCTCGACCAGATCGCCGCCAATCTCGCCCAGGCGCTGGGCAATACCGCGACGTCGACGCCCGTCACCGTGACCGGACCGGGACCGACGGCCGGCTACGACACGGCGCTCGGCAGCGGCCTGGTCGACGGCGACACGGTGACCCTCGAACTCACCGCCAACGGCGTGACGAAGAAGATCACGTTCAAGCGGGTGGACGACACGTCGGTGCCCATGTCCGACGACATGACGGCCGATCCCGACGACATCGTGTTCCGTCTCACCGGTTCCTCGGCCGCGGGCCATGCCAGCCAGATGCAGGCGGCAATCGACACGTGGGCCGCCAGCGCCGGCGCACCGGCCGGCGCATTCGGTGTCTCCGTCAGCGGAACGAACCTGCGCGTCCTCGCCGACCCGACCGTCACGGGCGGGGCCAGCGTCGGCCGCGCCGCCGCCAACGTCACCGCCCGGACGCTTGCCGACGGCGGCAGCGCGCTGCCCTTCTTCGTCGATACGGCGGCGGCCGGCGGTCTCTACAGCGATCAGATCTCCGGGGCCGGGAAGCAGTATCTAGGCCTCGCCTCGCGCATCGACGTCAATGCCGCCCTCAAGGCCGACCCGAGCGCCCTGGTCAAGATCAACGCGACGACGCTGGAATCCGACGAGACGCGCCCCTCGTTCCTGGTGAAGGCGCTGGGCAGCACGGATCGTTACTTCGCCCCCGCCGGCAGCCTCGGCACCACCACCAACCCGTTCCAGGGTTCCGTGCTCTCCTATGCCCGCTCCGTCATCGTCACCCAGACCAATGACGCCGCCAGCGCCCTGCAGGTGGCCGAGGGCCAGGAGGCGGTGGTGACGCAGCTCCAGGCCCGGTTCGACAGCGTCGCGGCGGTGAACATCGACGACGAGATGACCCTGCTGATCCAGCTCCAGACCGCCTACGGCGCCAATGCGCGCGTGATGAGCGCCGTCCGCGAGATGCTGGACGTGCTCCAGAGAATGTAAGGCCGCGTCATGTCCATCCGCACCTCGGGAATCCTGTCGGGACTGAACGCCAGCGACTTCATGCGCATGAAGACGCAGCTCTCCGAGCTGCAACGCCAGCTCGGCTCGGGCCAGAAGTCGGAAACCTATGGCGGCCTCGGCCCCGAGCGCGGCTTCTCGCTCGCCTTCCGCGCCTCGATGAGCCAGATCGACGCCTGGCAGCAGTCCATCTCGCTGGTGACGACCCGCATCTCCATCATCGACACCTCGCTGACGGGCATCGCCAAGACCGTCTCCTCGACCAAGACCTCGTTGCAGCCGAACGAGTACAAGCTGTCCTCGGGCCGTACCATCGGTCAGGTCGCGGCGGGCGACGGCCTGAACGCGGTCGTCTCCATGCTCAACGCCAACGACGGCACCCGCTACGTCTTCGGCGGGCGCAAGTCGGCGACGCCGCCGGTGCTCGATCCCTCCATCTTCCTCGGCGGCGACAATTCCAAGGACGGGTTCAAGACGGTCCTGCTCGAGCGCATGCAGGCCGACCTCGGCGTTGCTGGCGCCAATCCGGAGGCGAACTCCGCCGCGACCGGGCGGTTGACCGTCACGGCACAGGGCACCCAGCCCGTCGTGCTCGCCGAGGACGGTGCGCATGCCTTCGGCCTGAAGATCGGCCTCATCTCTGGCGCCGTCGACGGCATCACCGCGACGAAGACGGCCGGGCCGCCGGCCTCGCTTTCGATTGCCGCCGGTGCCGGCAACGCCTCGCCGAACCAGGCACTGACCGTCGGGTTCACCCTGCCGGACGGTAGCGTCGAGAACCTCACCCTGACGGCCGTCGCCGCCGACGCCGATCTGCTGGCGGCGGGGCAGTTCCGGGTCGGGGCCACTTCCGCCGAGACGCTCGACAACATGCGCACGGCGCTCGGGACGGAAATGAGCCGGATGGTCGGCTCGAAGCTCGCCGCCGCATCCGCGGTGAAGGCCGGCGACGACTTCTTCCACGGCGAGACCAATGCGGCGGCGCTCGCCGGCCCGCCGGTGATCGAACCCGGTGTGCCGAAGCGCCTGGTGCCGGGTGTCTCAGGGACCATGGCGGACGCCGTCGCCTACGACACGCCGCAGAATGCGGAAGCGAGCACCGTGCGCTGGTACCAGGGCGACCGGGTCTCGCCCAATCCGCGGGCGACCGCGTCGGCCGAGGTCGACAATTCACAGTCGGTCTTCTACGGCGTGCGCGCCGACGAGGAGGCGCTGCGCACCGCGGTCCAGTATATGGCGGTGGCGAGTTCGCTGCGCTTCAGCGAGAGCGACCCCAACGGCCTCGAGCGCTTCCAGGCGCTGACGCCACGCGTCGTCTCGGGGCTCAGCATGGACAATGCGAGCCAGACGGTTCAGTCGATCCAGATCGAGATCGCCGCGGCCAATACCGCGGCCGATTCAGCCAAGACCCGCCACTCCGACCGCCGCTCGATGCTGGGCGGGCTTCTCGCCGACATCGAGGGCGTCGACGACAACGAGGTGACGGTGCAGATTCTGGCGCTGCAGACCAACCTGCAGGCGAGCTACCAGACGAGCTCGATGCTCTCCAAGCTCACCATCGTCAATTACATGTAGCGCCGCGTCCCCGCGCGGCCCGGAACGAGAAAGGGCGCGGCCGTCGAGGCCGCGCCCTTTCTCGTTCGCCGCCCCGGCGGCAGGGGTCAGCCGCGACCGGCGAGACCCGCAGCGATGTTGGAATTGATGGAGACGAGAATGCCGAGCTTCTCGGGAGCCGGCTCGATCTCGATGTCGATGGTGCGCTGGAAGATGAACAGGCCGAGATTGGCGATGTTGTTCTTGATCGGCAGCGGAAGCGGGTTCTCGGGCTTGGTCGCCGAGGTCGACAGGATCGTCCAGAGCTTGCGGTTGTAGGCGAGGGCATGGCCGAGTTCGCCGCGCCCCGTCTCCCAATTGTCCTTGACCGACTGCAGCCTGGCTGCCGCCTTCAAGAGCAGGCTCGCCTCCAGGTCGCGGGGATTGGTCGTTGCCGTGACCTTAGCGGTCGACGCGTACGCCGCTGCTCCGTGATGCATGACCCAGCAGAGTCCCTTCGTACTCGATCAGGCCCTTCGTGGCCTTTAGAGCCTTGTACAGCGAACCGGTTAATATGTGATTGTTGATGTCGTCGATGAATCCGAGAGTCGACGGCGCCGCCTTCACCACGTCGTTGACCAGGTCGAAATACATCTTGTGGTGGCGGGCGGGATCGCGGGACAGATACATGAGCTGCACGAGCAGATAGATCTTCTTGCAGGGCGTGTCGGCGGCCTCCACCGTCATCACGTCCTTCTCGCGCAGGATCGGCGCCTCGCCCTCGATGGTCAGCCGCGTGCGCTGGTCGTCGTTGACGATGACGCTGTCGCCGAGAATGAACTTCTCGCCGGGCTTCAATTCGACCTTCAGCGCCATTCCCACCTCCGCACGATTCGTCAACACGCGATGCTATCACATGCGCAGATCATGACAGGTCAACCTGTCGCGCCAGCATGTCCGACTCCGGGCGGCCATGTCGATCCCGTTTCGAGGCGGTCCGCGGCTATGTTCAGGGCGTCGGTGACTTGCCGAACCGCTGGTCCGCAAGTTGCCGCCGCAACCCCTTTAGGAAATGCGCGACGATCGGAATGGCGTTTCGTCCCGGAGGGAGCAGCGCGAAGATCGCCACCTGTCCGGCGACCAAGCCGGGCAGGACGGGAACGAGGGCGCCTTTCCTGACGAAGTCCTCGGCGAGGAACGAGGGGAGGACGGCGAAGCCGCCGCCGCCGGCGGCCATGGTGCAGGCCGCTTCCGGGTCGTTGACCGTGACGCCGACCCTGACCCGGATCTCATGGGTGGCGCCGCGGCCCGTCAGCCGCAGGACGACTTCGGGGCTGTGCTGGTTGGCGACCTGGATCAGCCGCAGAGGGGTGAGGTCCGCGGGGCGCGCGATCCCCAGGGCGAAGGAGGCCGGGGCGTAGAGCTTCAGTTCGGCTTCGGCCAGCCTTGACGAGATCAGATAGGGCTCCGTCGGCTCGGCGATCCGGATCGCCACGTCGACGTTTTCGCGCAACGGATCGAGGGGTGCGTTGTCGAACCTGACGATGGCCGTAACCTCCTGGTTTGCTGCCAGAAAGCGGCCGAGATAGGGTGACAGGATCAGCCGTCCGAACAGGAATGGCGAGACGATCCGCAGGACGCCCTGCGGCGTCCCGCGTTCGGCCAGAGCCAGCGCATGCGCCTCCGCCAGCGCGAGGCCGGCGGCCATGGCGGGAGCGCGCAGCGTCTCACCGGCCCGGGTCAACCGCAGCTTGCGGCCCGTCCTGTCGAACAGGGCGATTCCGAGGGTCGCCTCCAGGCGTACCAGGCGCCTGCTGACCGTCGTCTTCGGCAGTCCCAGCCGGCGCGCCGCAGCCGACACACCTCCGGAAGCAACGATCGCATCGAAGAGAACGAGGTCGTCGGCATTCATCATCGTTCCATTCATGGGACATGACGTTACCCAACCAAGCACTTTCCGGGACGGACGGTCCAGCTATCTCCTGCAGCATCGTCGTCTCAGGACAGAAGGCCCCCCGCCATGACCACGCCCCCGAAGAACGCCGCCCTCGCCGGGTTCACCCCAGCGGACACCGCGCTCATCTACGTCGACTACGTCACCGGGCTCGACAACCTGATGACGACGATCCCCGGCAAACAATACCGCAACAACATCGCGGCCTTCGCGAAGTTCAGCGGCCTGTTCGGGCTGCCGACGGGGGTGCTGGGCGAGGAGAACGATTATTACGGGACGTTCCTGCCCGAGATCAAAGCGCTCATCGACGCCGGTGCGCGCACGTTCCAGTCGCGGTCGACGCCGACCGGCTACACGGCCGAACTGGCGGAATGGCTGCGCCAGACCGGGCGCACGAACGTGCTGATCGGCGGGATTTCCATCGACAACTGCACGCTGCACACCTCGCTGGACCTGCTGCGCAACGGTTACGGCGTCTTCGTCGTCGTCGATGTTTCCAGCACCAACAGCAAGCTGGCGGAAGATGCGGCGATCATGCGCCTGATCCAGGCCGGAGCGGTTCCAGTGAGCTGGCTGAACGCGCTGACCGAGCTGGGCACGGATTTCGCCGGTCCGCACGGTCGGGGGATGATGCAGATCATCCAGACCCACTGGCCGGCCTCGACCGTCGGTACCGTCGCCGATACCACGCCCGATGGTCACGGCATGCAATTGCCCGCCTGACGCCTCAGCCGAACAGGCTGAGGACGCTCTGGTCGGCCTGGTTGGCGAGCGAGAGGGCCTGGGTGGAGAGCTGCTGGCGGGTCTGGAGGGCCAGCATGTTGGCGCCTTCCTCGTTCATGTCGGCGAGGACGAGGTTGTCGGCGCCGGTCTTCAGCGTGTTCGCCATTTCCTGGGTGAACTTCTGGCGGATCTGCACCAGGGCCAGGTTCGAACCGAAGGCGCTCGACTGCGAGCGCAGCTTCGCCATGGCCTGCGACAGGTCCTGCATGGCGACGTTGATGTCGCGGTCGGTCTGGAAGTTGTTCATCTGGTCGCGGATGGCCAGATCCTCTTCCACCGAGAAGCGCACGCCGGTGATGGTCAGCGAGGAGGTCTGCCGCTCGTTGAACATGGCCTGCAGCGTGTCGGCGTTCAGAAGGTTCACGCCGTTGAAGCCCGCGTCCTTGGCGAGCTGGTCGATCTGGCGGCGCAGCTCGGAGAACTGGGCGGCGATGTTGGAGCGGGTGACGTTCAGCTCGCCGGCGAGCTTCGACCGGTCGGAGAGGCGGAAGCCCATGTTGTCCAGGGCCGCGCCGGCGTTGGACGAGGACAGGGTGATCGGCTGGGTGCCGATGGCCTCGATGACGAGGCGCCCGTCGGGGGAGAGCAGGGCGCGGGCATCGGCGCCCGAGGTGGTGCCGACCGTGACGCCGGCGCCGCTCGCGGGGGTCAGCGAGGTGTTGTCGTTGATGGCGTTGACGAGGTCGCCGACCGTCATGCCCGCGCCGATCGTCAGCGTCGTCGAGCGGTTGGTGCCGGTGTTGATGGTGATCGTCTCGGTATTGGCGAAGCCGAGGTCGGTCAGCGGCGTCTGCATGGTCATGGCGCCCTGGGCGCCGCCGACGATGGGCAGGACGCCGCCGAGGCGGGCGGTGGTGGCCGCCGAGCCCTGGGCCTGGCGGGCCAGGGCCTGGGCGTTCTCGACCACGCGGACGATGGAGCGGATGCCGTTGTCCGCCGCTTCCAGCGTCTTGATGGCGGTGCCGATGCCGTCGAGCAGGTTGGTGATGTCGGTCGCGCGCGAATTCAGCATCGCGGCGGAGAAGAAGTTGCCGGGATTGTCGAGCGCGGTGTTGACCTTCTTGCCCGTCGACAGACGGTACTGCGTCCGGTCGCGCAGGTCGGCGGTGCTCATCAGCGAGAGAAGATTGCCGCGAATGCCTTTTGAAAGGACGATGTCGCTCATGGGTGGTCCTCGGCCGGGCCCGACGATTCTCACGGGCCTTTGACGCACCCTGCCCCGTTAACCCTAATCAAAGGTTAATTTCCGTCTCTCGGGCAAAATCTCGCGTGTTCTGAAAGGGTTGGGCGGGGAGGGTGTGTCCTCCCCGACACGGCAAGAGTTAACCGGCAGGATTTGCCGGGTGGTCGAGGGAGGGCGTCTGCGACCGCCCGGTCGATTGCGCGGCGGGCGCTTCGGGTCTATCCCGGCCGGCAGATCGAGACCGCGCGGGGCCTCCGCGACGTCGATGGCCCGTCCGACGCCCGGACGCCTCCGGAGGGAATGACCCATGGCGAAAACCCGCACCGAAACCGACACGTTCGGCCCGATCGAGGTCGCATCCGACCGCTATTGGGGCGCGCAGGCCCAGCGCTCCCTCGGCAATTTCAAGATTGGCTGGGAGAAGCAGCCGGCGCCCATCGTGCGCGCCCTCGGCATCGTCAAGCGCGCCGCGGCCGAGACCAACATGTCGCTCGGCCGCCTCGACCCCGTCATCGGGCAGGGCATCGTCGCCGCGGCGCAGGAGGTCATCGACGGCAAGCTCGACGACCATTTCCCCCTCGTCGTCTGGCAGACGGGGTCGGGCACCCAGTCCAACATGAACGCCAACGAGGTGATCTCGAACCGCGCCATCGAGATGGCGGGCGGCGAGATGGGCTCGAAGAAGCCGGTCCATCCCAACGACCACGTCAACATGAGCCAGTCGTCCAACGACACCTATCCGACGGCCATGCACGTCGCCTGCGCCGAGGAGATCGTCCACCGGCTCATCCCCGCCCTGAAACACCTGCACGGCGCCCTCGACGCGAAGGCGAAGGCCTGGGCCGACATCGTCAAGATCGGCCGCACCCATACCCAGGACGCGACGCCGCTGACCCTCGGGCAGGAGTTCTCCGGCTATGCGCAGCAGGTCGCCAACGGCATCGCCCGCATCGAGCAGACGTTGCCGGCGCTGATGGAACTGGCGCAGGGCGGCACCGCGGTCGGCACCGGCCTCAACGCCCCGGTCGGCTTCGCCGAGGAGGTCGCCGCGCGCATCGCCGCCATCACCGGTCTCGCCTTCACCTCGGCGCCCAACAAGTTCGAGGCGCTGGCCGCCCACGACGCCATGGTCTTCTCGCACGGGGCGATCAACACGGTGGCGGCCTCGCTGTTCAAGATCGCCAACGACATCCGCTTTCTCGGCTCCGGCCCGCGCGCTGGCCTCGGCGAGCTCGCCCTGCCGGAGAACGAGCCGGGCTCCTCGATCATGCCCGGCAAGGTCAACCCGACCCAGTGCGAAGCCCTGACGCAGGTCTGCGTGCAGATCTTCGGCAACAACGCGGCGCTGACCTTCGCCGGAAGCCAGGGTCATTTCGAGCTGAACGTGTTCAATCCCGTCATGGCCTACAACTTCCTCCAGTCGGTGCGGCTGATGGCGGATGCGGCGGTGTCCTTCACCGACAACTGCGTCGTCGGCATCGCACCGCGCGAGGACAATATCCGCGCCGGCGTCGAGCGCTCGCTCATGCTGGTCACGGCGCTGGCGCCGAAGATCGGCTACGACAATGCGGCGAAGATCGCGAAGACCGCGCACAAGAACGGCACGACCCTGAAGGAAGAGGCGCTGAAGACCGGCCTCGTCAGCGCCGAGGACTACGATCTGCTCGTGGATCCGCGCAAGATGATCGCGCCGGGCTGATCCCGTTACCATCCGTGGCCGGCGCGGCATGACTGCCGCGCGGCTGCGCCTGTTGCGCCGCACGCCGGGCTGTCGCAAGCGGAGACATGCTCGCTCGCGACTTCGCCCTCCTGATGCTGGTCTGCCTGATCTGGGCGACCAACTTCGTCGTGACGAAGCTGTCGCTCGTCCATCTCGACATTCCGCCTCTGCTGTTCTCCTCGCTGCGCTTCGTGCTGGTTCTGCTGGTGGCGCTGCCCTGGCTCTTGCCCTGGCCGCGGCCGCGCTGGCGGATCGCAGTGGTCGGGCTGATGATGGGGGCGGGGGGCTTCGGCCTCGTCTCGATCGGCCTGATGACGGCGACCCCGTCGAGCGCTGCGGTCGTCACCCAGCTCGGCGTGCCGATCACGGCGCTGCTGTCCGTCTTGATGCTGGGCGAGCGGATCGACTGGCGGCGCGGCCTCGGCATCGCGCTCGCCTTCGCCGGCGCGGTCGTGGTCATGTACGACCCGAAGGGCTTCGTGCTGTCGGTCGGTCTCGTCTTCGTGCTCGCCAGCGCCTTCGCCTCGGCCTTCGGCGTCGTCCTGATGAAGAAGATGCACAACGTGCAGCCGCTGCAGTTCCAGGCCTGGGTGGGGTTTGCCTCGGCCATTCCGCTGGCTTTCGGGTCACTGGCGCTGGAGACGAACCAGCTCGAGCGGGCGGCCCATGCCGGCTGGCCCTTCCTCGGCGCGCTGATCTACACGGCGATGTTCGTCTCGCTGCTGGGACACAGCCTGTTCTTCAGGCTGATCATGAAATACGAGGCGAACCTCATCTCCACCCTGACGCTGATGTGCCCGCTCATGGCCATCGGGCTCGGCGTGCTCATCACCGGCGACAGTTTCGACATGCGGATGATCGCGGGAACAGCGGTTGTGCTTGCCGGCGTCGCGCTGATCCTTCTGGCGCCGAAGCGCGTCCGGGCATGACGGAGCGCCAACGGCAAAAGCCGCCCTCGGGGGCGGTTGCGGGCATTGGTCGGGCGGCGATGGATCAGGCGACCCGTTCGACCCGCGGCGTGTCGGCGGCCTCGCTCTCCTCCTTGCGCGCCATCTCGCGCGCATAGGCCTTGAGCTTCAGCACCATCTCGTCGGGAAACTGACGAATGACCTCGCCCGTCTCCTTGTCCACCGTGCGGTAGACGAGGAGGCCGGCGGCCTCGTCCTTCTCGATCCGTCGCTGAAGGGATTCCCGGATCGTGTCGGCGATCCGCTCCATCCGCGCGCGACGGTCGGCGAGGATGCGATCGTCACGCGACGCCATGTCGCCGGTCCGCCGGTCGTCGACGGCGGTGCCGGCGGCGTTGGATGGAGGCTGTGTCACCCGCTGGGCGCGGGGAAGTTCCGTCCGTACCGCCTCGCGGTACTGGACGGTATCCGGCCGCCCGGTAGAAATCGTTCCGACGGCCGGTCGTGAGGACGGAATGTCCATGACCGGTACTCCCTGTGGGGGAGGAACCTCATGATCCCTCTTCTCCCAAGTGCCGGAGCATGACGATGAAGTCCTAAACTCACGTTAGGACATATGGTAAATGTTGCAGCGCGACATCTTGTAAAAAATGCCGAAGACTCTCCACGCCTCGTCAGAGGCTGCGCACCACGGCAACCGGGGCGGCGGCGTGCGGGGCTGGGGCATGGGCGCGGCCATTGGCGCCGTAGCCGGCGGGCGCGCGGCGCGCCTGCACCGTTTGCGAGACGTGGCGGATGATGCCCTCGGCGACGGCGTGGGCGGTGGCGAGCACCGCGAGGTTGACCTGCAGCGCCTCCTGCAGCGCCTCGTGCTCGACCTCGATGCCCGCGAGCGCGGAGCCGGCATGGGCGCGCAGGGCGGCGCCATGGAGCTTCAGGCGGGTGAGGTCGGCGAGATAGCGGTGCGACAGCTCGGTCTTGCGCAGCTCGAAGGGGCGGGCGGCCTTGATCCTGGCGGCGCGGACCAGCGCCGTCTCCTCGATCAGGACGGAGCGCAGTTCGGCCATGGTCTGGCGGAGCCCGTCGACGAAGGCGAGGGCCTCGGCCGGGCTGGCGAAGGGCGGCGGGGAGGGGCGGGTGGCGGGCTGCTGCATGGCTCAGTTCCTTGCCGGCAGGCGGCGCGGCGCGGCTTCCTGCGCGCCGATCAGTTCGCGATAGACGTGGCTGGCGAGGCCGACCCCGCCCTGACCGGTGACGGACTTGGCGTATTCGTCGACGAGCATGCCGCGCCAGGCCTCGCTCTGCTTGCCGCCGAGGGGCGATTCCGTGCCGATGCCGGTGAACATCTGCGAGAACATGGTGTTGAGGAACACCTGTTCGAAGTTCTGCGCCTGCGACCAGGCGCGCTGCTCGCGCGAGCCGGCGACGCGGGCGGCGGCGGGCGTGGTGGCGTTAATCGCCGGACGTTCGGGGGTCTGGCTGCGCATCAGAGGACCTCGATCTCGGCCTGGAGGGCGCCGGCCGCCTTGATGGCCTGCAGGATGGCGATCATGTCGCGTGGGCCGATGCCCAGTGCGTTCAGCCCGTCGACGAGCTCCTGGAGCGAGACGCCCTCGCGGACCAGGGCGAGGCGCTTGCCCTCCTCGGTCGCCTGGATCTGCGTGCGGGGAGTAACCACCGTCTGGCCCTGGGCGAGCGGGTTCGGCTGGCTGACCTGGGGCCGCTCGGAAATGGTGACGGTGAGGTTGCCCTGGGCGATGGCGACGGTGGAGACCCGCACGTCCTTGCCCATGACGATGATGCCGGAGGCCTCGTCGATGACGACCTTGGCGACCTGGTCGGGCTGCACCCGGAGCTGCTCGATCTCGGTGAGGAGGGCGACGATGTTGCCCTCGAAGCGGGCCGGCACCTTGAGGTGGATGGTGGCGGGATCGGTCGGCTCGGCCGTCGGTGCGCCGATGAAGTCGTTGATGGCGGCGGCGATGCGGCGGGCGGTGGTGAGGTCCGGATTGCGCAGGGCGAGCTTCAGGGACGCCATGCGGTTGATGGAGAAGGCCACCTCGCGCTCGACGATGCCGCCGTTGGAGACGCGGCCGACGGTCGGTACGCCGCGGGTGATGGAGGCGGCGGCGCCCTGGGCCTGGAAGCCGGCGATGGCGACGGCGCCCTGTCCGACCGCGTAGACCTCGCCGTCGGCTCCGACCAGCGGCGTCACCAGGAGCTCGCCGCCCTGCAGGGAGCGGGCATCGCCCATGGCCGAGACCTTGATGTCGATGCGCGTGCCCTGGGTGGAGAAGGGCGGCAGGTTGGCGGTGACCATGACCGCCGCGACGTTGGCGGTGCGCAGGTTCATGCCGCGCGTGTTGACGCCGAGGCGCTCCATCATCGACTGGATGGACTGGCGGGTGAAGGGCGAGTTGTTCAGCGTGTCGCCGGTGCCGTTGAGGCCGACGACCAGGCCGTAGCCGATCAGCTGGTTCTCGCGGATGCCCTCGACATCGACCAGATCCTTGATGCGCGACGTCGTCGCCGCGGCCGGTGCGGCCAGGGCGAGGAGGCTCAGAAGTAGGACGAGGCGGCGGATCATGGAATACCCCTGATGAGGCATGAGACCAGCACGCGCCGTGCCAAGCTCTGCGCCGGTATCAAGTCATTGATCCGTAAAAGAAGTTTTCTCGGGAAAGGCGAGCCGCGGGGGGCGTCGCGGCTGCCGCCCGGCAAGTCTTGCCGGGCATTAACCGCCCCTTAACCATGGCGTGGCTTTCTTAACGCCATCGAAAGACCTGTTGCGCCTTGCTGAAGCGGCCGTTCCGGAGAGGGACCCATGCGGATCATCACGCCGCCTGCCATCGGAGCCGTCACCACCGGCCAGCCGGCCCAGAAGGCCGACCGGCCGCGCGCCGCGTTCGAGTTGCCCGGTGCGCGGACCGAGACGCCTGCCGGCACCTCGGCCCGTCCCGCCATGGCTGCGGCCGGCCTCGAGACGCTTCTGGCCGTGCAGGGCATGCAGCCGGAGGACCGTCGCGAGAAGCGCCGTCGCGCGATGCAGCGGGGGCGCCAATCGCTCGATCTCCTCGACGACCTGAAGCTGTCCCTCCTCGCCGGCGAACCGCTGCCGGCGGTGCTCCTGAAGCTGCGCAGCCTGACCGCCGGCAACCTCGAGGAGTCCGGCGATCCCGGCCTCGACGGCGTGCTCGCCGAAATCGACCTCCGGGCCCAGGTCGAACTCGCCAAGCGCGAGGCCGCCGCCAAGGCGTGAACTCCCCGGCACCTCTGGCCAAGCCCCTGAAACTCCCGGAAAACATCCCCTCTGGCACGGTTCCTGCCTTTCGGGGTCGTGCGCTTGCCCGTCCATGACGGCCGGATGACCCGGTTTCAGGTTGTACGGCCCCGGGACGAGTGCTATGAGCGCGCCGAAACACGGGGCCTGCATCCGTGAATCATGAGGGGTTCGGTGCATGACGTTGGAGTTGGAAGCGGACTACCGCCCGAATGACTCGGAGCCGTTCATGAACGAGCGGCAGAAAGAGTATTTTCGCAAGAAACTTCTCGCCTGGAAGGACGACATCCTCCGCGAGGCCAAGGAAACCCTGCAGAACCTGCAGGACGAGAACCAGAACCATCCCGATATCGCCGACCGCGCATCGTCCGAGACGGACCGCGCGATCGAACTCAGGGCGCGCGACCGCCAGCGCAAGCTGATCGCCAAGATTGATGCGGCCCTCGCCCGGATCGAGGACGGCAGCTACGGCTTCTGCGAGGAGACCGGCGATCCGATCTCGCTGAAGCGCCTCGAGGCACGCCCCATCGCGACGCTGTCGCTGGAGGCCCAGGAGCGGCACGAGCGCCGCGAGCGGGTCTATCGCGACGAGTAGACCGCCGCACCGCGTCGGGACAATCCGGCCGCCCCTCGGGGCGGCCGTTTCATTTTGGGGCGGCCCGTCCGGCCCTGTGCGACAGAGACGGAAGGCCCCGCCCTTACCCTCCCCTCGCGGGGCGAGGGCAGGGGGACGACGGCGTCGCCCTTCGCCGGTGACGGGGCATCTGGCCCGCCCATCTGTCGGCGTCGTGCCCGGCATTCTGCGTCATGATCGGGCGGGAGGTCGAAGTCCCCTCTCCGCGCGCAGCGCGGGGAGGGTGCGGGTGGGGCGTTCCTGCCAGCCTTTGACACTTCGGCCTCCCCCAACGCCGACGCCGCCCGCGTCGGGAGAACGCGGACGGCGCCGGACTTGCCGTGGTCGCTGGGGAGCGGGGACGGCTGGGAGCTCTCTGGATCGTCAGAAGGGCAGGAGCACGTCGAGCACCTGCTGGCCGTAGCGCGGCTGCTGCTGGTCGGTGATCTGGCCGCGGCCGCCGTAGCCGATGCGGGCCTGGGCGATCTTGTTGGAATCGATGGTGTTGTCGCTCTCGATGTCCTCCGGGCGGACGACGCCGGCGACGATGAGTTCGCGCACCTCGAAGTTGACGCGCATCTCCTGCTTGCCCTCGAGCACCAGGTTGCCGTTGGGCAGGACCTGCATGACGACGGCCGCGACGTTGGTGGTCAGGGTTTCGGAGCGGGTGACGGTGCCCTTGCCCTCGTTGGAATTGGTGCCGGTGGTGGAGACGAGGCTCGACGGATCCGCGCCGGTGCGGGCAATGAGGCGCTCGGCGCCGAAGAGGCTCGGCGTGCCCATGGTCTGCGAGCCGGTGCGCGACTGGTTGGTGGTGTTCTGGATGTTGGCCTGGTCCTGGAACTTGACCTTGACGGTCAGGATGTCGCCGACGCGCTGGGCCCGCTGGTCGCGGAAGAAGGCGCGCGAGCCGTTGCGCCAGAGCGAGTTGGGGTTGTGCGAGATCGGCTGCGGCTCGGGCATGGGCATGGAGACGGGCCGGTAGCCGGGGCGGGTCTGCGGGTTGTCGACTGCTGAGAGCGCGGGAGCCTGGCCGACGTTGCGCAGGCGATCCGGTGCACCGCAGGCGGCCGTCGTCAGGGCGGCGAGAACGACGAGGAGCGGACGGGCGGTTCGCATGGCGGGACCTGACACGGAACGGGACGGGGGAGGAGAGGACGGGCGGGCCATCACGGGGCCCTCGCCGCGGTGGTGAGGGCGGCGGGCCGCGCCGCCAGCGAGACGCGGTTCAAGCCGGTCACCACGGCCTGCAGCTTCTTGCGCGACTGGATGTTCTCGACCTGGATGACGTCGCCCTCGGCGCCAGCCTCGAGCGCCTTGCCGCGCATGGTCAGCGACAGGCCGGGCAGCTCGACAACGATCAGGACGTTGGCGTTGCGCTCCACCAGCTCCGGCTTCATCAGGTCGACGGTGCGGAACGGGCGCTCGGGCGAGAGCGGACGGCGGGCCGCCAGTCCCACCGCCTGCGCGAGGCTGACGACGGTGTCGGCCGTCATGCCGGGCAGGGCGTTGCGCGGCTTGCGGTCGACGACGAGGTCGCTGGCGCGCACCACCTCGCCGCGGCCGATGGTGCGGGCGGGGACGATGAACTCGACCAGTTCGTTCGCCGTGCCGACGACGCGCGCGCCGCCGGTGCGGTCGGACCTGCCGGAGCCGCGGATGCCGAGGACGGCGTCGAAGCGGCCGCTGCGGGGATCGTGGTCGATGCGCAGGATGTCCATCTGGCCGGAGGCCTCGCGCTCCACCGTGATCGGCCGGGTGCCGCGGTCGAAGACGACCTGGACGCGGCTGGAATCGCTGAGGCCGAGGGTGCCGGCGAGGCTCGCGGCGATCTTCTCCTCCATCTCGGCGAGCGGCACGATGCGGGCGTCGCGGGTGACGGTGACCTCGCGGTTGCGGTCGGCCGAGTCCGGCTCGAGGCCGGCGCGGCGCGCCGCCTCGACGATCCGCCAGGCCGGGACCTGACCGGTATGGCCGGGATCGGGAGAGCGGAAGACGGCGACGTCGGCGTGGCGGCCGGCATTCTCAAAGAGGTCGCCGAGGCGCACCACCTCGCCGGCGACGGTGACGTCGAGGCGCAGGACCGGACGGGCCGGTTCGGCCATCGCCGGCAGGGCGATGCCGCAGATGAGGCTGGCGAGGAGGAGGCGACTGGCGCGGGACATGATCAGCCTCACCGCATCAACTGCGAGGTGGATTGCAGCATCTGGTCCGCCGCCGAGATGATGCGCGCGTTCATCTCGTAGGCGCGCTGGGCGGCGATGAGGTCGGAGATCTCCGAGACCGCCGTGACGTTCGACTGTTCGAGGTTCTTCTGCAGCAGCGAGCCCATGCCCTCGTTGCCGGGGGTGGTGGTGATGGCCTGGCCCGAGGCGGCGGTCTCGAGGAACAGGTTGTCGCCCATCGATTCCAGGCCCGCCTTGTTGACGAAACGGGAGAGCTGGATCTGGCCGATGGTCTGGGCCGCAGTCTGGCCGGGGAGCGTCGCCTGGACGACGCCGGCCGAGCTGATGGTCACGGCGGTGGCGTTGTTCGGCACGGTGATGCCCGGCTCGATCTGGTAGCCGTCGACGGTGACGAGCTGGCCGTCGGCGTTGCGCTCGAAGGAGCCGTCGCGGGTGTAGGCGGTGCGGCCGTCGGGCAGCTGGATGCGGAAGAAGCCCTCGCCGCGGATGGCGACGTCGTAGTCCTTCTCGGTGGAGAGGACGTTGCCCTGGGTCATGATGCGGGATGTGCCGGCCGCCTTGACGCCGGAGCCGATGGAGATGCCGACCGGCAGCAGGTTGCCCTGCTGCGAGTTCTGCGTGCCGGCCCGGCGCTGGTGGTCGTAGAGCATGTCCTGGAATTCGGCGCGCTGGCGCTTGAATCCGGTGGTGCGCATGTTGGCGATGTTGTTGGAGATCACCTCGACGGTGAGCTCCTGGGCCTTCATGCCGCTGGCGGCGGTGTGGAGCGCGCGCATGGTTCAGCCTCCTCAGGTCGTCGGGTTGCCGAGGGAACGGATGGCGTCCCGCCGCATCTGGTCGTGCTTCTCGAGGCTCGAGGCCAGGGACTGGTAGGAGCGCGTCACCTCGATCATGCGCGACAGCGCGAGAACGGGGGTGACGTTGGAGTTCTCCAGCGCGCCCTGGCGGATGTCGGAGTTGGGAACGGTCACCGCCTGGGTGCCGTCACGCAGGCGGAAGAGGTTGTCGCCGGCCTTTTCGAAGGCGCGCGGGGCGCTGCCGTCCACCACCCGCAGGCGGCCACGGGCGCCGCCGGAGGAGGCGACCGAACCGTCGCGGCCGATCGTGATCCCGACGTCGTTGGCCTCGAAGGCGATGGGGCCGCCTTCGCCGAGGACCAGGTGGCCCTGCTTGTTGACGAGCTGGTTCTGGGCGTTGAGCTCGAAGGAGCCGTTGCGGGTGTAGCGCTCGCCCTCGGGGGTCTGGACCACGAAGAGACCGCGGCCGTTGATGGCGACGTCGAGCGAATTGCCGGTCTGGGTGATGCCGCCCTGGGTCAGGTTGGTGGTGGTCGCCCGGTCCCAGACGAAGGACATGCGACGATCGGCGCCGCGCTGGAACGTATCGTCCCGCGCGACCGGCATCAGATATTCCTGGAAGACAACGTCGTCCTGCTTGAACCCCGTGGTGTTCAAGTTGGCGAGATTGTTGGCGATGACATCGAGCTCGCGCTGCAGGGCGACCTGCCGCGAGAGACCGACGAGACCAATGTTCTCCATCGGACCAGTCCCTTCGTGTCCGCCTCGCCGATCGTCTCTCCCAAGACGGTCTTTCGAGGCGGTGCTCCCCATCGGTCGCCTTGAGGCTCGTTCTCCCAAACGGGCCGGGCGACCGCAGAACACCTCGCACCCTTCGTGCCAAGTGGCCTGTGCAAGCAATATCAATTGGTTAACCATGATCGCAGGGAGCGAGGCGGGCGGCACGAAAGGTCAGCCCGGCGGTTTCGTCCCGGCAAATCTTGCCGTGCGCTTAACGAAAATAAACGACCCGTTAACCATTGGGGCGGCAATGTCCCATTCAGAGAATCCGGGGCGCTAAGTGATGGCGAAGAAACCGAAAAAGCCTGAGGCCGACGGCGATGACGCCGAGGAGGGCGCTGCCCCCGAGGCCGGCGGCGGCAAGAAGAAGATGATCATGATGGCGGGCGCTGCCGTCGCGGTGCTCGCGCTGGGTGGCGGCGGCTGGTTCTTCTTCATGAAGAAGAAGCCGGAGACGACTGCCGCGCCGGCGGTCGAGGCCGCAAAGCCCGCGGCCTTCGTCGACCTGCCGGACATGACGGTCAACCTGTCGGTCGGCCAGGACCGTCCGCAGTACCTGCGGGTCAAGGTCGCCCTGGAGGTGACCGACTCCAAGGTCGCCGACCAGATCAAGCCGATCATGCCGCGCGTGGTCGACGCCTTCCAGCTCTACCTGCGCGAGATGCGCCCCTCGGACATCGAGGGCTCGGCCGGCATCTTCCGGCTGCGCGACGAACTCACCCGGCGCGTGAACACCGCGGTCCATCCGGCACGGGTCAATGCCGTGCTGTTCCGCGAAATCGTCGTGCAGTGACGGTCTGACATGGCTGGCGATATCGATCAGGACGCCCTCGCCGCCGAATGGGGCATGGCGCTGGAGGAGCAGGGCTCCTCGGGGTCGGATGCCGAGCAGGGATGGGAATCCGTCGGCGAAGACGGCATGGCGCATGTCAGTGCCGGCTCCAAGGGCGGCGCCGAGCGCATCCTCAACCAGGAGGAGATCGACAACCTCCTCGGCTTCTCCATCGAGGATCTGGCGCTCTCCGACAACGGCGGCATCCGCGCCATCATCGACTCGGCGATGGTCGCCTACGAGCGACTGCCGATGCTCGACATCGTGTTCGACCGCCTGGTGCGGCTGCTCACGACGTCACTGCGAAACTTCACCTCCGACAACGTCGAGGTCTCGCTCGACCGCATCCACGCCGTCCGTTTCGCCGACTACCTGAACTCCATTCCGCTGCCGGCCATCCTCTCCATCTTCAAGGCGGAGGAATGGGACAATTTCGGCATCGCCACCGTCGATTCGAGCCTCATCTACTCGATCATCGACGTGCTGCTGGGCGGCCGCCGCGGCGTCACCGCCATCCGCGTCGAGGGCCGGCCCTACACGACCATCGAGATGGGCCTCGTCAAGCGGATGATCGAGGTGATCCTCGCCGACGCCGAGGCCGCCTTCCGTCCGATCTCGCCGGTGACCTTCAAGATCGACCGGCTGGAGACCAACCCGCGCTTCGCCGCCATCTCGCGCCCCAACAACGCCGCCATCCTGGTGCGCTTCCGCATCGACATGGAAGAGCGCGGCGGCTCGATCGAGATGCTGCTGCCCTATGCGACGCTGGAGCCGATCCGCGATCGCCTGATGCAGACCTTCGTCGGCGAGAAGCTCGGCCGCGATCCGGTCTGGGAGGGGCACCTCGCCACCGAAATCTTCCAGGCCCGCACCCACGTGGAGGCGGTGCTCTACGAGAACAAGTTCCCGCTGCGCAAGCTGATGAACCTCAAGGTCGGCGACACGCTGGTGCTGGACATGAAGCCGGACGCGCTCGTGAAGGTGCGATGCGGAGACGAAACGCTCACCGAGGGGCGGATGGGGCGGGTGGGCGACAAGGTCGCCATCCGGATCCAGAAGCCGCTCAGGCGCGGGCGGACGAGCATGACGCAATTCGAGCAGATCTCGTCAGGCGGACAGGAGCAATGATGACCAGCTTCACTGTGTCCATGGTGGTCGAACTCCTCGTCGCCGGGCTTCTCGCGGCGACCATCGGCTACTGCATCACGCTCAACCGCCGCCTGACGCGCCTGCGCTCGGACGAGCAGTCGCTGAAGGCGACGATCGCCGAGCTCATCACCGCCACCGAGATCGCCGAGCGCGCCATCCAGGGCCTTAAGGTGACGGTGCGCGAATGCGACGGCACCCTCGGGGAGCGCCTGCGCACCGCCGAGCGCTTCCTCGTCGACATCGAGCGCGAGGTGAAAGCGGGCGAGACGGTGGTGGAGCGCATCAGCCGGATCACGGAAGCCGCGCGGGACGCCGGCAAGCCGCGCATCCCGCCGATCCCGGCCGTCGAGCCCATCGTGCCGGTGATGGTCCGCGAGCCCGGCGAGGCCTCGCATGCGAGCGCCGCCTCGACGCTGGCGGCGGCCAAGGCCTTCGCGGCGCGCATGCAGACGCGCGCGGCCTGACGGGAGAGCCAGATGCGGGACCTGCGCCTCCTTCCCATCGTCACCTTCGCGGCCGGCGGCCTCCTGTTCCTGAAGGCGGTAGGCCTGCTCAGCGGCGATCTCGCCGGACCGCGCCAGGTGCGGGCGCAGGACACCATCATCCCGGGCATCGAATCGCCCAGCGACGCCAACCTGATCACGGGTGCGACCCCCGCCGCCGCGCCGCCGGCCCAGCCGGCTGCCGCCCCCCGCCCGCCGCAGCCGACGCCGGTCTCCACCCAGCCGCAGGCACCCGCCATCTCCGCCTCGGAGAGGGCGATCCTCGAGCGCCTGCAGGAGCGCCGCCAGGAGCTCGACACCCGCCAGCGCGAGCTCGACATGCGGGAGAACCTCCTGCGCGCCACCGAGCGGCGCATGGAGCAGCGGGCCAACGAGCTGCGCGAGCTCGAGACGCGCATCTCCGGCCTGGAGCAGCGTCGCGACGAGGCCGAGCAGGCGCGTTTCCGCGGCGTCGTCAGCATGTACGAATCCATGCGGCCGAAGGATGCGGCGCGCATCTTCGACAGTCTCGACATGAGCGTCCTGATCGAGGTGGCGCGCGCCATGCGGCCGCCGAAGCTCGCCGACGTCATCGCCCAGATGCAGCCCGAGCAGGCCAAGCGCCTGACGACGGAACTCGCCCGCCGCCCGAACCAGCAGGCCGCCGCCGATCCGCGCGCCGTCTCGCCCGATACGCTGCCCAAGATCGAGGGCCGGCCGAGCCGCTGAGGCGAAACGCCGTGTTAATCACGATTGCCCATGATGCCGTCCGAGCGGTGGCACGGAGCTGCCGCAAGCCGGTCCCTCGGGGCCGGCGGAAGGTGCGAGTGGCGATCCCATGGACGGGAACGCGTGGTGCGTATGGCGTGTGACGCGGGCCGGCCTTGCAGCCGCCCTGCTTTGCCACGTCTCCCTGGCTCCCGCCGTCGCGCAGGCGCCCGCCGTCGCCCCCGCGGCCGGTGAGGCGAGGGCCGCGGCCGGCAAGGCCGAGCTGTCGGCAACGACCACCGGCGGCTTCGCCCGCCTCGTCTTCCATTTCGACCAGCAGATCCCCGCCGACGTGAAGATCACCGGCGGCGTGCTCGTCATCGCCTTCGCCCAGCCGGTGGACGTGCAGGTCAACCAGCTGACGACCCTGTTGCGCGACTATGTCACCGCCGTCCGCCGCGACCCCGACGGCAAGTCGCTGCGCTTCGCGCTCGCCCAGCGCGTCACCGTCAACTCGATGGAGGCCGGCGAGCGGCTCTTCGTCGACATGATGCCGGACAACTGGCGGGGCCTGCCCCCGGGCCTCCCCGTGGACGTGGTGGAAGAGCTGACACGCCGGGCCCGCGAGGCCGAGCGTCGCGCCCGTCTCGCCGAATCCCAGCGCGTGGCGCGCACCATGCCGCCGGTGACGGTGCGCGTCGGCAACCATCCGACCTTCTCCCGCTTCGTGTTCTCCCTGCCCGAGCCGGCGGCCGTCTCCATCGACCGGAACGGTGACCGGCTGACGCTGCGCGTCGCCAAGCCCTTCACCTCGGACCTCAGGCACGTGCGCGACGCGCTGCCGCCTTTCGTCGGCGAGATCGAGGCCGATACCGGCACCGACGAGCTCGTCTTCCGCATGGCGGTGTCGCCGCAGGCGGACGTGAGAGCCTTCCGGGAGGAGGGCACCTATGTGCTCGACCTGACCATGCGCGGCGCGCCGGCCGGCACCCGCGATCCCGCGGCGCTTGCCCAGGCGCGCCAGCCGGGCCTCACACCGCCCGCCGTCACCATGCTGCCCGGCAACGTGCCGACCCCGCCGC
>NZ_JBQVQL010000016.1:0-62171 GCF_052440005.1 Phreatobacter sp. | reverse complement strand
CCGCCGGGTCGCCGCGCTCGTCGGGGCCGACGGCATCCGCTCGTCGGTGCGCCGCGGGCTCGGGGACGCGGCCCCGCCTACCTTCCGACACCGCAGCGCCTACCGCGCGACCGTGCCGATGGCGGCTGTGCCGCCAGCCCTCGCCGGGGAAAGGCTGGGTCTCTGGCTCGGACCGGATGCCCACCTCGTCCATTACCCGCTCAGGGGCGGCGCGCTCTGCAACGTGGTCGTCATCGTGCGGGACGAGGCGCCGATCGAAGGCTGGCGCGCGCCGGGCGATCCCCATGTCATCGCCGGCCGGCTCTCCCGCTGGGCCGATGCGCCGCGACAGCTGGTGGCCGCAGCCGGCGAGTGGCAGTGCTGGTCGCTCGCCGATCGCCAGACCTGGTTCGGGCCGGGGGAGGGGGCGGTGACGCTCCTCGGCGACGCGGCCCATGCCATGCTGCCCTTCGTCGCGCAGGGCGGGGCCATGGCGATCGAGGACGCGGCCGTGCTCGCCCGCGCGGCGTCGGCGACGCCTGATGATCTTCCCGCCGCCTTCCGCGCTTACGAGCGGGCGCGGGGGCCCCGCGTCGCCCGCATCCAGGCGCTCGCCCGCCGCAACGGCGCGGTCTATCACCTGAAGGGGCCGGCCGGCTTCGCCCGCGACGCGGCCATCCGCCTGCTCGGCGGGCGCGGCCTCCTGGCGCAGCAGGACTGGATCTACGCCCACCGCGCCTGAGGTCAGCGCGGACGCGCGGTCTCGGCCTGGTCGCCGGTGCCGGCGAGGTCGCGGATATTCAGCCGCTGGCCGCCGGGCAGCAGGATGTCGCCGGGCCTGAGGCCGCCGCCGCAGCGGGCCGAGACGAAGCGCCCCTGCTGGGTGGTGAGGGTCTGCTGCAGTTCCGGCTGGCCGAGCACCTGGACCGTGCCCTCGACGCGGAGCGAATAGGTCGCGCGGAGGTCACCGGAGATGACGGAGCGTGCGGTGGTGCGCGTCTGGCCGATCTGGCAGTCGCTCTCGATGACATAGTCCTCGCCGTCGCGGCGGATGTCGTAGCGCTGGCACTGGCGCCCAAGCTGGCCGAAGCCGTACTGCACCATCTGGCGCTCGGTGGCGGCATCCGTGCAGGTCTGGAGGGTGAACTCCTGCCCGCCTGGCCCGCCGCCGGTCATCATGCGGATCTCCCAGTAGCCCGGACGGCGCAGGGGCAGGTCGACCGGCTGCGTCATCGCCGGGGCGACGGTTGCCGCGGCGAGGGTCGTCACGATCAGGGCGAGGCGCATGCTGTCTCCCGGGGGCAGGCTCTCCTGATATAGGGCAGTGCCCTGCCCGGGACCGTGACGCAAGGGCAACGGTCGGGCCGCGAAGTGCCGCGGCCGGGGGTGGCAGGGTCCGGTCGCGTGCGTATGGCGCCGGGCGGGTGGCCTGCTAGGCTTCCCGGGCAAAACAATCAGGCCGCTTCAGGCCCGGGAGAGAAACGCCATGACGATGCGACGCTGCATGCCGGCCCTCGTGGCCGCGCTATCCCTGTGCGCGGCCCGCGCCGACGCCCAGATCGCGGTCTCCGCGAACGACGGCAAGATGCGGCTCGTGAACGGTGTCGCGACCGTGGTCGAACAGCCGCGGCCGGATTCGGTGTCGATCATCGATTTTGCCTCGGGGACGCCGCGGGTGCGCGCGACCATTCCGGCGCCGGCAAGCGTCGTCGGCCCGCCGGTCTCCGTCGCCATCACCGCCGACGAGAGCCTCGCCCTCGTCAGCTCGGCGATGAAGCTCGACCCGGCCAATCCCCGCCGCACCGTCCCCGACAACCGCGTCTCGGTGATCGACCTCAAGGCCAATCCGCCGGCGGTGATCGCGACGCTCGAGGTGGGGCAGGGGGCCGCCGGCCTTTCCATCCATCCCTCGGGGGCCTTCGCTCTCGTCGCCAACCGGGCCGAGGGCACCGTGTCCGTGCTGACGATTTCCGGACGCACGGTCACGGTCGGGGCCAAGATCGCGGTCGGCGACCCCACCTCCGGGCCGAGCCACGTCGTCTTCACCCCCGACGGGAAGACGGCGCTGGTCAGCCGCGACAACGACCACAAGATTTCCGTCCTCTCCATCGAGGAGACGACGGTCACCTATACGCGGCGGGATCTGAACGCCGGGCTCAGGCCCTACGGCATCGACATTTCGACGCGCGGCGACGTGGCGGTGGTCGCCAATATCGGGCTCGGTGGGGGCGACGCCGACACCATCAGCCTGATCGACGTGAAGGCCCAGCCGCCGAGGGTGGTGAACACCGTCTCGGTCGGCCAGACGCCGGAGGGCATCAAGATGGCGCCAGACGGCCGGCACGTGGCGGTGGTGGTGATGAACGGCTCGAACAAGCCGCGCAACTCGCCCTTCTTCGCCGAGCGCGGCAGCGTGGTCATCTACGAGGTTCGCGGTCACGAGCTCGTCAAGGTGGCCGAGGCGCCCATCGGCCAGTGGTCGCAGGGCGCTGCCTGGTCGGCCGACAGTCGTCGCCTCCTGGTGCAGAACATGGTCGGTGACGACATCCAGGTCTTCGGCTTCGAGGGCGGCAAGCTGCAGGAGATCGGCACGCTCGCCATGCCGGCCTCGCCCGCCGGCATCAGGACCGCCGAGCCGGTCTCCCGCTGAGCGATTGCCAAGCCCGGCGCGAAGCCGCTAGAGCTTTGCGCCGGGCCCCCTTGATGAAATTGGTAGCCATAAGGGACTTAAAATCCCTCGCCCTCGGGCGTGCCGGTTCGAGTCCGGCAGGGGGCACCAGCCGCGCCTTCCGCAGCGGCACCTTCTCGCCTTAACGATACCCTAACGTCAGGCGAACAGTTCGTTGACCATTTCGACCGGTTGGGTGAACGGGGCGTTGAAGCCTGCGCCTTACGGTTTCCGGCGGGGTTGCGGGGAGGGCCGGATCGTCACCTGAGGAGAGCTTCCGTGCAGCTCACCCCCGCCAAGATCGTCCTGTTCTTCGTGAGCGTCCTGGTGCTCATGAACCCGCCGCTGATGCTGGGCCTGCTCGGCCCCGACGGCCGCCGCGCCGGGCTCATGATCGACGAGAGCCTCGGCACCGACACCATGCGCCTTGCCGTGTTCGGGCGGCGCTGAGGGGGTCATCCGGCGTCGCGGATCGGCGGCTGGAAGGTGTAGCCCATGTCCCAGGGGAAGTAGATCCAGGTGTCCTGGGAGACCTCGGTGACGAAGGTGTCCACCATCGGCCGGCCCTGCGGCTTGGCATAGACGGTGGCGATGTGGGACTTCGGCAGCATGTCGCGCACGACCTGCGCGGTCTTGCCGGTGTCGACCAGGTCGTCGACCACCAGAATGCCCTCGCCACCCTCGGTGAGGAGATGCGGCGCGACCTCCTTGATCACCTTGAGCTGACCCTGGCTCTGGTAGTCGTGGTAGCTGGCGATGCAGACCGTCTCGATCATGCGGATGCCGAGCTCGCGCGTGACGATGGCCGCCGGGACGAGGCCGCCGCGGGTGATGCAGACAATCGCGCGGAAGGGGCCCGCGCCGCTGATCCGCCAGGCGAGCGCCCGGGCGTCGCGGTGGAACTGGTCCCAGGAGACGGGGAAGGCCTTCTCGGGATTGGGCGTCGCCATGGGGCGCTCCGGGCTCTTGATCATCGACAGGGCGGCGACACTAGCCGTGCGCGGGCCCGGCGGAAATCCGGGAGGGGCGGCTTTTCCGCAGGTATTTGCCGGCAGCGCCCGCAAACGACGAAGGGCCCCGCAGGGCCCTTCGCGACAGGATGGAACGGATCCGGCTCAGAACCGGTAGGTGATGCCGGTGGAGACCAGCCAGGGGTCGATGGTGACGCGGCCCGAGGTGGTGGCGAGCACGCCGGTGGTGTCGGTGTACTTGAAGGTCGAGCGCAGGAAGATCTTCTTGACGTCGACGTTGATGCCCCAGTTGCGGTTGATCATGTAGTCGAAGCCGACCTGCAGGGCGACGCCGGCGGCCGGGGCCACCGAAAAGCGGTTGTAGGTGAAGGGCGCGCCGTTCGCCATGGCGCCCTGGGCCGACTGCGAGAAGAACATGGTGTAGTTCAGGCCGACGCCGAGATAGGGCTTGAAGGCGCCGAAATCGGTGAAGTGGTACTGCAGCATGAGGGTCGGCGGCAGCAGCCAGGTCTTGCCGATGGTGGCGGTGGAGCCGAGCGCCCCGGCCAGCGCGCCTGTCGGGCGGACGTTGTGCGGGGTGACGCCGAGGATGAGCTCAACCGCGATGTTCTTGGTGAAGTAGTAGGTGATGTCCAGCTCGGGCACGACCGAGGTGGAGATGCCGAGGTTCGGGATGGCGGCGACGGCGGCGCCGTTGAGGGTGGTCACCGCGCCGCTCGGCGAGGGGATGACCGCCAGGGCCCGGAGGCGGATCTGCCAGGGATTGAAATCACGGGCAACCGCGACGCTCTCGAACGGGGTGCGCGGGGCGCCGATGTCGGCGGCAAGGGCGGGGGTGGCGAGGAGGGCCGCGCCGATGACGGCGCCGCGGAGGATGGTCTTCATGGTGTGCCCCGGGTGGATGCGAGCGGTTCGAGAAGCTGCGAGGAAACCGCGGGGGGCGTGGGCATCGGTCCGTCGCAGCGATGCGTGACGAGCAAGGTCACGGCTCGGCGCGGGAGCCTTTGCGCTGGATCAAACGACCGACGCGCAGCGCGCGCCGGGGAGGGCCTTGGTTGCGGTGTGTTGCGCCGCGGCCACAAAACAGCCGTCAGGCGCCGCGGGTGATGGTCACCGCCGCGTCCGGGCGCTTGTACTCCTCGACCATGGCGACCACCGCCGTCTCGGCGATCGCCAGCAGCGATTCGTCCTTGGCGCGCAGCACGAGGCGGGTCCAGAAGCGGCCGTCCTGCATCATCGGATAGGAGCCCATGATGACGCCGGGGTGGGCCTTGGCGATGGCGGCATAGGGCGTGCCGATGTCGCCCTCGCGCAGGCCCGGCGCCTCGATGGAGACCTGGATCATCTTGGTGCCGGTCTTCAGGCGCGGCGAGACCACGTCCATCATCGCCTGCATCACCGAGGGGACGCCCGCCATGGTGATGACATTGCCGATCATGAAGCCCGGGGCCTTCGACACCGGGTTCTCGATGAGCTCGGCGCCGGCCGGAATGCGCGCCATGCGCAGCCGGGCCTCGTTCAGGTCCTTCTCGGGGATGCGCTCCAGCAGCATGGCGCGGGCGCGCGGGTCGACGTCGATGGAAACGCCGAAAGCCTTGGCAATGCAGTCGGCGGTGATGTCGTCGTGGGTCGGGCCGATGCCGCCGGTGGTGAAGACATAGCCGTACTTCGCCCGGAGCGTGTTGAGGGCGGGGATGATCTCGTCCTCCTCGTCGGGAACGACCCGAACCTCCTTCACGTCGATACCGATGGCGGTGCAGTACTCGGCAATGTAGCCGATGTTCTTGTCCTTGGTGCGCCCGGAGAGGATCTCGTCGCCGATGACGAGGATGGCGGCGGTGACGGTGGTCGGCTCGGTCATGGCGGTGCTCCGGGACTGTCGCCGAGGTAGAGCGCTGCGGGGCCGGGGGCAAGGGGGATGAGGGGGTTGCAGGATGGGGTTGACGCGCGCCGCCTGCGGCATAAAACTTAACTCATAAGTTAAGTAATGGGGGAGTCCCCGATGAGCCGCATCGTTTCACGCCTCATCCCCTGCCTGTGGTTCAACGGCGAGGCCGAGGCCGCCGCCGGGCACTATGTCGGCATCTTTCCCAACAGCCGGGTCACCGAGGTGATGCGCTGGCCGATGGACGGCATGGCGCCGGCGGGCAGCGTGCTGACCGTGACCTTCGAGCTCGACGGCACGATTTTCGTCGGCCTCAACGGCGGGCCGCAGTTCACGTTCACGGAAGCCGTGTCGTTCCAGGTGATCTGCGACACCCAGGACGAGATCGACCACTACTGGTCGCGGCTCGGCGAAGGCGGCAAGGAGATCGAGTGCGGCTGGATCAAGGACCGCTTCGGCCTGTCGTGGCAGGTGGTGCCGCGGATGTTGCCGGAGGTTCTGGCCGATGCGGATCGCGCGCGGGCGGCGCGGGTCATGCAGGCCATGATGACGATGGTGAAGCTTGACATCGCCGCGCTGGAGGCGGCGGGAAGGGGGTAAGTCGTTTTTCGGGGACATGACCCGCCCGGGGATCGGACAGCCCGTCGAACGCCGAAACAAGGGGCATCTGCAAAGCCCCGAAGGACGCAGTTGGGTCGTGCAGGGCACCGTTCACCGGCCGCACCATGCCTGCGCCCTCGCTTCGCGCCCCTATTGCACCTGAACCTGCCGGGACGCCTGGTCGACCATCACCTTCACGGTGAGGAACTCACCCTCGCCGCCGTGGCGGGAGCCGCGGATGGGCGCGGCGTTGAGGTAGTCGAGACCGCATGCGATGCGGATGTGCTGCTCGGTGGGGCAGAGGCCGTTGGCGGGGTCGAAGCCGACCCAGCCGAGGCCCTCGACATGGGCCTCCGCCCAGGCGTGACCCGCCTCCTGGTCCACGGTGCCGTCGTCGTGGAGGAAATAGCCGCCGACATAGCGGGCGGGGATGTTCAGGTGCCGCGCGGCGGCGATGAAGATGTGGGCGAAGTCCTGGCAGACGCCGCGCTTCAGCGCGAAGGCCTCCGCCGCGGTGGTGGCGGAATGGGTTGGATCCTTGTCGAAGGTGATGTCGCGGGCGAGGTCGTCCAGAAGGGCGTGCAGCGTCGAGAGCCTGTCGGTGGGCTGGTGGCGCGCCTCCGCATAGGCGCGGATCTCGCCGTCTGCGGTCGTCAGGTCGGTGCCCCGGAGGTAGAGGCCGGGCGGAAAGCGCTCGATGGCGCCGCGCACCACGCCGGCCGTGTCGGAGGTCTCGACGAGCCCGTCCACCCTGACTGTCAGCGTCTGCACCGGACCGGTGCAGGAGAAGGTGTGGGTGATGTTGCCGAAGGCGTCCTCGTGGGCGTCCAGGCGGCAGTCCTGGTCGACGTCGATGCGCCAGTTGGAGACGTGCTGGCCATCGTAGTTGCGCGGGGTGAGGCGCAGCGTCTGGATCACCGACCGGGCGGGGACGGCGTAGCTGTAGGTGGTCTCGTGGGCGATGCGGATGCGCATGGCGGGCGCCCGCTCTAGGTCAGGTATTGCTGGGTGATGGCGGCGCCCAGCCGGTTGTTCTCGGTGATGAAGTCCGAGACGAATTCGTGCAGGCCCGACTGGAAGATGTCGTCGATGCGGGCGTTCTCGAGGCGGGTGCGGGTGGCGCGGGCGGCGCGCTGGGCCGGCCCCTGGCGGCCATAGGCGAGCGACAGGCTGTCGAGGTTGCGCACGATGCTCTCGTAGCAGGCGGCGAGGGATCGCGGCATCTGGTCGTTGAGGATGAGCAGGTCCGCCACCAGCCAGGGCTTGAGGCTCTCTTTGTAGACCCAGTGATAGGCGGTCAGCGCCGACACGGCGCGCAGGATCGCCGACCACTGGAAATAGTCGAGCGAGCCGCCGACCTGCTCGGCGCCGGGCAGCAGCACGTGGTACTTCACGTCGAGGATGCGGGCAGTGTTGTCGGCCCGCTCGATCATCACGCCGAGGCGCGAGAACCAGTAGCCGTCGGAGCGCAGCATGGTGCGGTAGGCCGAGCCGTCGAACCTCAGCCCCGTCTCCTTCACGAAGGACAGGAAGTTGGCGAGGTGCTCGTCCTGGTTGAGGCCGCTCGCCCGGTATTTCGACAGTTCCAGCCAGGCGGCGTTGATGGCGTCCCACATCTCCACCGTCAGGGCCGTGCGCACCGAACGGGCGTTGGTGCGGGCGATCTCGAAGCAGGAGCGGATGGAGGAGGGGTTGTCGGGCGAGAAGGCGAGGAAGTCGATGACCGTTTCGCGCGTCGCCTTGTCGTGCGCCTGGTAGAAGAGATGGGCGCAGCCGGCGGTGGCGACCGCCGATTCCCATTCGTTCGAGGTGCCGGCATAGGCGGAGGGCAGGTTGGCGAGGCGCGTTGAGGCCTCGATGATGCGGGCGAGATATTCGGCGCGCTCGACGTAGCGGGCGAGCCAGAACAGGTTGTCGGCGGTACGGGAGAGCATGGGTTCCGCCTATCTCACGAATCCAGGACCCAGGTGTCCTTGGTGCCGCCGCCCTGGCTGGAATTGACCACCAGCGAGCCCTCCTTCAGCGCGACGCGGGTGAGGCCGCCGGGCACGATGCGCACCTTGTCGCGACCCGTCAGGACGAAGGGGCGGAGGTCGACGTGGCGGGGGGCGACGCCCTCCTCGACCAGGGTGGGGCAGGTGGAAAGGGCCAGCGTCGGCTGGGCGATGAAGTTCGACGGGTCCTTGGCCAGCTTGTGGCGGAACAGCTCGATTTCCGCCGCCGTCGCCTTGGGGCCGATCAGCATGCCGTAGCCGCCGGAGCCGTGGACCTCCTTGACGACGAGCTCGGGCAGGTTGTCGAGCACGTATTTGAGCTCGTCTGCCTCGCGGCAGCGCCAGGTCGGCACGTTCTTCAGGATCGGCTCCTCGCCGAGGTAGAACTTCACGATCTCAGGCATGTAGCTGTAGACCGCCTTGTCGTCGGCGACGCCGGTGCCGACGGCGTTCGCCAGCGTCACGTTGCCGGCGTGGTAGGCGGACATGATGCCGGGGACGCCGAGGGCCGAATCCGGCCGGAAGACCAGGGGGTCGAGGAAATCGTCGTCGAGGCGGCGGTAGATGACGTCGACCCGCTTCGGCCCCTCGGTGGTGCGCATGTAGACGACGTCGGCCTTGACGAAGAGGTCGCGGCCCTCGACCAGCTCGACGCCGAGCTTGTCGGCGAGGAAGGTGTGCTCGTAATAGGCCGAGTTGAACAGGCCCGGCGTCAGAAGCACGCAGGTCGGGTCGGAAGAGGCCGAGCGGGGCGCCACCGACTTCATCGTGGCCAGCAGATCGTCGGTGTAGTTCTCCACCGGCGCGACGCGGTGCTGGGAGAAGAGCTCGGGGAAGAGGCGGATCATCACCTCCCTGTTCTCCAGCATGTAGGAGACACCGGAGGGCGTGCGGGCATTGTCCTCGAGCACGTAGAAGGTGTCGGCGTCGACCCGGACGATGTCGATGCCGGCGATCATCACATAAATGCCGTGGGGCACCGGCTGCTGGTTCATCTCCGGGCGGAAGGCCGGATTGCGATAGACGAGGTCCTCCGGCACGAGGCCGGCGCGCAGGATCTCGCGCTTCGAATAGACGTCGCCGAGGAAGGCGTTGATGGCGCGGGTGCGCTGGGTCAGGCCCTTGGAGAGCCGCACCCACTCGTCGTTGGTCAGCACGCGGGGAATGACGTCGAAGGGAATCAGCCGTTCGGTCGAGGCGGCGTCGCCATAGACCGCGAAGGTGATGCCGATGCGGCGGAACAGCGCCTCTGCCTCGCGCGAGCGCGTGGCGAGGAGGTCCGTCGGAATGGTTTTCAGCCAGCGAGCCAGGGTTTCGTAGGCGGGGCGGACCGCACCGTCCGCGAGGTTCATTTCATCGAAGATCGGTGCAGCGCCTGCCATTGACGGCTCAATTCCCCTCTGGAAGACGAAGCGTGGCCTCTCTCTGGCGGAGCGATCCTGACGCTTCGCCAACAAGCTAGCGGCAAATCACGTCGTTAGGGAAGGGGGCTTTCGCGGCTGCGAAAGCCTCGGGGCGCGAAATCGCTCCGTCGGCGTTGCCGGTCGGGCCCCGGGCGGCTATTGCAGCCCGATGATCCCGGGAAGGACCCCATGACCGTCAGGGTCGCCGCCCTCTACCGCTTCGCGCCGCTGCCCGACTGCGCCGATCTCGTCGCGCCGCTGGCGGAGCTCTGCGCGGATCTCGGCATCCGCGGCACGCTGCTGCTCGCTCCCGAGGGGATCAACGGCACGGTCGCGGGGGAGACGGCGGCCGTCGATACTCTCCTCGCGCGGCTCGCTGGCGGATGGATTTTCGGCGAGCGCCTCGCCGGCATGGAACTGAAGCTTTCCAGCGCCTCCGCCATGCCCTTCGCCCGGCTCAAGGTGAAGGCGAAGCGGGAGATCGTCAGCTTCGACGGCGCCGTCACCGACCCCTCGCGCCGGGTCGGCGCCTATGTGGCGCCCGCCGACTGGAACGCGCTGATCAGCGATCCCGGCACCGTCGTCATCGACACGCGCAACGCCTTCGAGGTGGCGATCGGGACGTTCGCGGGCGCCCGCGACCCCGGAACGGCGAGCTTCGGCGATTTCCGCGCCTTCGTGGACCGGGAGCTCGACCCGGCGCGCGACCGGCGCATCGCCATGTTCTGCACCGGCGGCATCCGCTGCGAGAAGGCGAGCGCCTATCTCCTAGACCGGGGCTTTCCCGAGGTGCATCACCTCAGGGGCGGCATCCTCGCCTATCTGGAACAGGTGCCCCCCGCCGAGAGCCTCTGGCGCGGCGGCTGTTTCGTCTTCGACGGGCGGCTGGCACTCGGCCACGGCCTCGCCGAGGTGCCGGAAACCGCAGCGGGGGTGGTGCCATGAGCGACAACGATCTCGGGTCCCGCTTCGACGCCCTGGAGATCAAGGTCGCCTACCAGGATCAGGCGATCGAGGACCTCAACGCGACGATCACCGCCCAGTGGAAGGAGCTGGAACGGCTCGGCCGGCTGGTCGCCCGCCTCGAGGACCAGCTGCGCGAGGCGCAGGGCGCCGGGCCGCAAGGGCCCGAACCGCCCCCGCCCCACTACTGATCCGGCGCGGGCCTGTGGACGAAACCGGGCGCAGCGCCGCGCGCGTTGCTCATGACGGTAGCCACCGCTACACCGTTAGGCCCCTGGAGAATCGCTGATGACCTATTGTTGCGGCATCCTCGTGCGCGACGGGCTCGTGATGATCGCCGACACCCGCACCAATGCGGGCCTCGACAACATCTCGACCTTCCGCAAGCTGCACGTGTTCCAGAAGCCGGGCGAACGGGTGATGGCGCTCGCCTCCGCCGGAAACCTGTCGATCACCCAGTCCGTTCTCGGCTTCCTGCACGAGGGCCTGCCCAACGAGGAGACGGGCGAGCTGGAATCGATCCTCAACGCGCCGTCCATGTTCCAGGCTGCCCAGCGGGTCGGCCGCGCCATCCGCGAGGTCAGGCGCATCGACGGGCCGGGCCTGGAGGAAGACGGCATCAAGTTCGAGGCCTCGTTCCTGTTCGGCGGGCAGATCAAGGGCCGCTCGCTCCGGCTGTTCATGGTCTATGCCGCCGGCAACTACATCGAGTGCACGGTGGACACGCCCTACCTCCAGATCGGCGAGCACAAATACGGCAAGCCCATCCTCGACCGCGCCATCAAGTTCGACACCAACCTGAACGATGCGCTGAAGATCGGCCTCGTCTCGATGGATTCGACCATGCGCTCCAATCTCGGGGTGGGCATGCCCATCGATATCGCGGTGATGCCGCGGGGCGATGCCGTGCTGCAGACCCATTACCGGATCGAGCCGGGCGAGCCCTATTTCCACGACCTGCGGGAGCGCTGGTCGGCGGCGCTGCGCAAGGCGCACATGGACATTCCACCGCCGCCCTATGCCGGCTCCAACGTGGTGAAGTGAGCCGCGCCGTCAGCGCGTCCGGAACAGCGTGAGCCAGTTCGGCGGCAGGAGGCCGCGGCAGGTGGGCATGACCTCCAGCCGCAACGGCTGGAAGCTCTCGCCGTCCCAGCGCCACTCGCCGATCTCGCCGCAATCGGACATGCCACGGCCCTTGGCGAGGTGGAAGACGGTGCCGCCCGCAGGATCGAGCTCGCCGTTCCAGAGGATGTGGTCGGGGTTGCGGTTGCTCGGCGGGTCCTCGGCCGCCGGCAGGGCCTCGCGGACGCGGGGAAACGAAGCCGGCCGGACGCGCGGCCTCTCACCCTCCTCGAGGATGTAATAGGCGCGGCTGAAGTTGTATGCGCCGCGCCAGCACCGGACGCTGACGAGGACCAGCCGCGCCGACAGGCGCTGGGCCTCGATGTCCTCGGCATTGTCGTCCTCCTGGTTGCAGCCGTCGCCGGGAATGGTGCGGAAGGCCGTCATCACCGCCTCGGTCCAGGCCTGCGGCAGGGGCGAGGGCACGGCAGGTCCGGTCATGGGGACGCCGTCGCGCTTGGCCGGCGCCTGCGGCGGCCGCGGAACGGCGGCGGAAGACGCATCGCCCGGACGGGCGAGGGCTGTGCGGGTGCCGACCCGCTTCTGACGGTCGTCCATCCACAGCAGCGCGGCCATGGCGCCGTCGAGGGAGACGGGATCGACGGTCTCGCCGCGTGCCGGGACCGGATCGAGGGTGACAGCGAGGCTGCGGCCGCGGCGGATGTCGCCCAGAAGCCGGGCCGTCGCGGCGCGATCGGTGAGCGTCACCTCTCCGTCCTCGACCGTGGCGCCGCTGCCGATCGCGACCTCGACCGTGCCGCCGCCGTCCGCGACGATCTTCAGCCGCGTGCCAGGTGCGGGATCGGCGTCCTGGACGAGAATGATCGTGACAGTGGGCGCTGCATCGGGCGCGCCGGTCCGGTCGATGCGGATCGCCAGCTGGGTGGCAGAGTCGCGCGGGGTCAGGCCGAAGGCGCGGCAGGTGCGGGCGTTGTCGCAGCCCACGACCCAGTCGCGGAAGGTGCGGACATGGCCCCGCTCCTCGGCGAGGGCGGTGCCGGCCGCGGCGATGCAGAGACCGGCGGTGAGAAGGGTGCGGAAAGACATGGGCGGAGCGTCCTCGGCGGGAATGCCGCCTTGTCCGCCCGCCGCGTTTCCGTGACGTGCCGCCCGCGGGACGGTTCTAGTTCACCGTGAACCGGGCCGTCAGCGTCGCGTTGGAGTCGTTCCCGACATAGACGTCGTACTCGCCGGGCTCGACCCTGAAGCGGCCCTGGTCGTCGTGGAAGCCGAGCGAGCGCACGGGAAAGGCGAAGCGGACGCGCACCTCTCCGCCGGCGGCCACTTCCACCTTCTCGAAGAAGCGGAGCTGGCGCAGCGGCCGCGAGCGCGAGCCGACGCGCTGATGGACATAGACCTGCACCACCTCCTTGCCCGCCGGGCCCGACGTGTTGGCGACGCGCACGCTTCCCGAGACTGTGCCGGTGCGGGCGAAGCGCGGGGCGTCCAGCGCCAGGGCGTCGAAGCCGAAGCGGGAAAAGGACAGGCCGAAGCCGAAGGGATAGAGCGGCTCCAGCTTCTCGTCGGTGTAGCCGGTCTCATAGCGGGCATCGGTCAGGCGCGGGCGGCCCGTGGGCAGGCGGTCGTAGTAGATCGGCACCTGGCCGGTGGCGCGCGGGAAGGTCATGGGCAGCTTGCCCGAGGGGTTGGTGCGGCCGGTGATGACTTCGGCAAGAGCCGTGCGGCCCTCGGTGCCGAGATGAAAAGCCTGCAGGATGGCGGCGACGCGGCCTTCGAACCGCGTCAGCACGAAAGGCCTGGTGGTGTGGAGGATGACGACGACCGGCTTGCCGGTGGTGATGAGGGCGTCCAGCAGCGCCTGCTGCACCGGCGGCAGGTCGAGATGGGCGCGCGATGTGCCCTCGCCGATCTGCTCGCAATCCTCGCCGAGCATGACGACGACCACGTCGGCGGCCTCCGCCGTGCGCACCGCGCCGGCCGTGTCGCCGGCCGCGAGGTTGCAGTGGGTGGCGAGGCCCGGCGCGAAGGAGACGGAAACGTCGGGGCCGAGAAGGCGGGAGAGCTCGTCGGGCAGTTTCGGCGGGCGGACCCGCGGCAGGCCGGCATTGTCGGAATACTGCCAGTCCTCCTGGTGGGTGGCGGCGCCGCCGACGACGGCGATGGAGCGCACCGAGGAGCGCAGCGGCAGGGCCTGCTCGTGGTTGCGGAGCATGACGATGGATTCGCGCGCGACCGCCAGCGATGCCTCGCGTGAGGCGGGGGTCGCGAGGTCGCGGGCCGCCGTCGCCGGGTCGAAGGGCGGCTCGTCGAACAGGCCCATGTGGAACTTGACGCGCAGGACGCGGCGGACCGCATCGTCCAGCGCCGCGGCGGGAACGCGCCCCGCCCGGATCTCGTCGGCGAGGTGGGCGTCGTAGGCGCCCGACATCATGTCCATGTCGACGCCGGCGAGGAAGGCTTTGCGCGCCGCCTCCGCCCGGTCGGCGGCCATGCCGTGGTTGATCAGCTCGCGCACCGAATCGAAATCGGAGACCACGAAGCCGCGGAAACCGAAGCGCTGCTTGAGGATCCCGGTGACGAGATCCCGGTCTCCCGTCGCGGCGATGCCGTTCATGGCGCTGAGCGAGGTCATGACAGAGAAGGTGCCGGCACCGATGGCGGCGCGGAAGGGCGGCAGCTGGTAGTCCCAGAGCTGGGAGACCGGGATCCAGACGCTGTTGTAGTCGCGCCCGCCCTCCGGCGCGCCATAACCGACGAAGTGCTTGGCGGTGGTGGCGAGGCCGCCGCGCTGGTAGCCGACGACCCGGGCCGCAGCGACGACGGAGGCGAGGTGCACGTCCTCGCCGGCGCCCTCCATGTTCCGCCCCCAGCGGGCGTCGCGCGTCATGTCGATCATCGGCGCGAAGGTCCAGTTGATGCCGACGGCGCGGGCCTCGCGGGCCGACCAGTAGGAGGCAAGCTCGACGAGGCGCGGATTGAAGGTCGAGGCCTGGCCGATGGGCTGGGGGAAATAGGTGGCGAAGCCGTTGATGGCGTCGAGGCCGAGGATGAGCGGGATCTTCAGGCGCGATTCGGCGACACGGGCCCGCACGGCGGCGATCTCCGCCGGCGCGGTGAAGTTCATCACCGCCCCGGTGCGCCCCTCGGCGACCCATTCGGGGCGGAAGCCGTCGCCGCGCCCGAACAGGTTCAGCTGCCCGATCTTCTCGGCCATCGTCATGCGGGCGAGGAGCGCGTCGATCCGCCGCTCGATGGCCCGCGCCTCGGCGCCGGTCTTCCAGGCGAGGGCCGGCGGGCCGGCAGGCTGCTGGGCGAGGGCCGGGAGGGGCGTGAGGGCGAGGAGCAGCGGCAGCAGGCGGCGGATCAGGGCGGTCATCGGGGCGCGCGCGGCTCCTGGGGGTGACGGCCGGCGGTCGGGGCGCCGGACATGAGGCGCAAGCTTCCTAGCCGTGTTCTCCCGCCTTCCGCAACGGCCACGCCGCGTCGCATCGCGGACCGCCGCCCCCGAGGGTTCCGCGCCGCGCCGCCTCCGGCTACAAGGGCGGCCATGATCGCCTCGTCCTCCCGCCTTCCCAAGCACTCCTTCTCCTCCGACGGCGTCGAGATCGCCTATTTCGACACCGGCGAGGGTGATCCCGTGCTCTGCATCCACGGCTTCGCCTCCACGGCGCACATCAACTGGTCCTATCCCGGCTGGGTCGACACCCTGACCAAGGCCGGCCGCCGGGTCATCGCGCTCGACAACCGCGGCCACGGCGATTCGGAGAAGCTCTACGATCCCGCCGCCTATCACACGACGCTGATGGCCGAGGACGCCCGGGCGCTGCTCGACCATCTCGGCATCGCGAAGGCCACCGTGCTCGGCTATTCCATGGGCTCGCGCATCACCGCCTTCCTCGCCCAGCGCCATCCGGACCGGGTGAAGGCGGCCATCATGGGCGGGCTCGGCACCAAGCTCGTGGACGGCGTCGGCCTGCCGGAGACCATCGCCGAGGCGCTGGAGGCGCCGACGCTGGAGGAGGTCACCGATCCGCAGGGGCGCATGTTCCGCGCCTTCGCCATGCAGACGAAATCCGACCGGCGGGCGCTCGCCGCCTGCATCCGCGGCTCGCGCAACCTGATGACCCGGGACGAGGCGGCCTCCATCGCCTGTCCGGTGCTGATCGCGGTGGGCACCAAGGACGCCATCGCCGGGGAGCCCGAGCCGCTGGCGGCGATCATCCCTAAGGGGGAGGCGCTTTCGATCCCCGATCGCGATCATATGCCGGCTGTGGGCGACAAGGTCTTCAAGGCCGGGGCGCTCGACTTCCTTGCCCGGCACGCCGCCTAAGCGCCGCGGCCCGCCCGATCGGAACCGCATCGCCATGTCCCTTCATCCCCGCCACGCGCGCTTCACCGGCCACGATGGCAACCGGCTGGAGGCCGACGTCTACGGCCATGGCGAGAAGGTGGCGCTGCTGCTGCACGGCGGCGGGCAGACCCGCCACGCCTGGCGGGCCACGGCGCGGCGTCTCGCCGAGCGCGGCTATACGGCCATCGCGGTGGACCAGCGCGGCCATGGCGACAGCGAGTGGGTGGCGAGCGGGGCCTATGCCTTCGCCGACTATGGCCGCGACGCGGTCGCCCTCGGCCACGCCATCGCCGAGCGGTTCGGGGCCAAACCGGCGGCCATCGGCGCCTCGCTCGGCGGCATCGCCTCGCTGCATGCGCTCGGCCTTGAGCCCTGCTTCTCCGCGCTGGTGCTGGTCGATATCGTTCCGCGCATGGAGGAGACCGGGGTGAAGCACGTCCAGAGCTTCATGCGGGCCCGCGCGCGGGACGGGTTCGCCTCCATCGAAGAGGCGGCGGAATCGGTCGCCGCCTATCTGCCGCACCGGACGCGGCCGCCCTCCGTCGAGGGCCTGAAGAAGAACCTCCGGCTGCGCGAGGACGGACGCTGGTACTGGCACTGGGACCCGGCCTTCCTCGATGGCGGGCGCACCGTCAACACCGACCGGGCGACGATCGTCGCGACGCTGGAGGACGCCGCCCGGCGCCTCGCCGTTCCGACCCTGCTGGTGCGCGGCAACGCATCCGACATCGTCTCGCAGGAGAGCGCCGACGCCTTCCTCACCCTCGTCCCGCATGCGCAATTCGTCGACGTCAGCGGCGCCGGGCACATGGTGGCGGGCGACAAGAACGACATCTTCGCCGACGCCATCCTCTCCTTCCTCGGCTGATCCCCATCCCGTCTTTCGCGAGTCTCATCAGTGACTTCGGCCGGCCCGTTGAGGCCGAGATTCCGATTCAGGCCGGTCTTCATCCTGCGATTCCGATTCAAGGTCCGCCCGCAAGCCTCCGCGGGCAGGGCCTGCAACATGGGTGAAGCATTGGAAACGCGAGGTGCCTCCAGCCGCCACCGCGGGGCAGCGCGGGCGCCCTAGAGGAGGGGCACTCACCCGAGGGGACCCCGCCATGACCTGCCAGACCCGCCGCCTGACCTCCGCCGCGCTCGCGCTCGCCGCCCTCCTGCCGGCCGGCTTCGCCTCCGCCCAGTCCATCCCCGGAGTGCCGCCCTCCATCGGCCAGGAGATCGACCGGGCGCTGTCGCAGGTCCCCGACGCCCATCGCCGTACGACGCCCGGCGGCCCGACCGTCGGCCAGGAGATCGACCAGCTGATGAACCGGCCGATGGGGCAGGCCGCCCCTGCGCGCAGCCGGCAGGTGTCGCTCGCCTTCGAGAACAAGACCGATGTGAAAGCGCTGGTGATCCAGTTCACGCCCTCGGGTTCGAGCACCTGGGGTCCGAACCGCCTCGGCCGCGAGACGCTGAACCCGCGTGCCTGGATGCGCTGGCGTGTCAATGGCGCAGACTGCCGCTACGACGTGCGCATCACCTTCGCCCTCGGCCAGGAGTTCGTCCGCCTCGACCACGACTTCTGCGCGCAGGAGAAGATCGAGGTGACGGCGGTCGACGCCGCCGCCGAGCGCCCGGCTCTGCCGACGCGGGAGGGCGTGGCGCTCTTCCGGGTGGTCAACCGCACCGATACCCGCGTCGCCGTCCTCCGGGTCTCTCCGGCCGGGGCGCGGCGCCCGCAGGGCGACCTGCTCGGCGTCTGGATGATGGAGCCCGGCGACGTCTATACCGGCCGGGTGCCGCGCGGCGGGACCTGCCTCTTCGACGTGCGCGCCGGCTTCGACCCCGAGGACACCGATACCGTGACGCTGGCCCGGCAGAACCTTTGCGAGACCCCGGAGATCGTCATCCCCGCCCGCCGCGCCGCCGGCGGCTGAACGGGGGCGCCGGCCCGTCCACAGGGGCGGGCCGGGCGGGCGTCCGCTTTGACTTCATCCCCCCGGCCATGGCACACGGCGCATCCAGCGACACACAGGAGATCGGCCGTGGACCGCACCGAGATCACCAAGATTCAGGACTACCTGCGCCGCAAGTTCGGCAACCAGGCGATCAAGCTGCAGCCGAACATGCGGCGCAAGGAGATGGTCGAGGTGATGATCGGCGACGAGCAGATCGGCACGCTCTACAAGGACGTGGACGAGGGCGAGACCTCCTACACCGTCACCATCTCGATCCTCGACATCGACCTCGAAGAGGGCTGAGCGGCCAGGGGGTGCGGTTAACCCTTCCTTAAGGAAGTCCGGTCGACCTCTTAACAGAACCCTAACGACGCGGTACCGATTGGCACGGGGGCAGGTGGCCCTCGCGTCCGGTCGGGTTCCGCGTCATGTCCCTGCTCAGCCTCCAGCTCTTCCACTCGCTCGCGCTCGGCTTCGCCATGTCGGGCCTTCTGGTGGCGATCTACCGCGCGCTGGCGGCCAAGCCCGCCTCCTTCCGCCTGCTGCAGGGCGGCGGCGCCACGGCGGTCCTCGCCGTTCCCTTCCTCGCCTTCGCCGCCCCGGCCATCATCGTCCGCAACACGATCCGCGGTCGCCGCATCGAGAACCGGCGCTTCGAGTTCGTCTTCCTCGCCACGCTCATCGCGCTGTTCTGGAGCCTCATGTCGGGCCGCGTGCTGACCATGATGCTGCTGACACTCGGCCTGTGAGGCCGCGAACTACCTGACATGTCCTGACATCGGCGGGGTGCAGCCTCACTCTCCTCACGGGAGCGGGAGTTTGTCATGACCGGGCACGACATCAGCATGGACGGCGCAGCGGAGCCGGGCGACGGCCGCCGCGACTTCGACTTCCTGATGGGCACCTGGACGGTGCATCACCGGCGGCTGCGTCGGCGCCTGTCGGCGGACACGACCTGGGAGGAGTTCGGTGGCACCTGCGCCGCGCTGCCCGTCCTCGGCGGTGCGGGGAACGTCGACGACAACGTGCTCCACCTGCCCGGCGGCAGTTACCGGGCGCTGAGCATCCGGGCCTTCGACGCGGCCCGTCGTCAATGGTCGATCTGGTGGCTCGACTCGAGGGACGCCGCCATCGGCGAGCCGGTCCATGGCCGGTTCGCGGACGGCGTCGGCACCTTCCTCGGGGACGATACATGGCAGGATCGGCCGGTCCGGGTGCGCTTCCTCTGGTCCGGCATCACCGATCAGTCGGCGCGCTGGGAGCAGGCCTTCTCCGCCGACGGCGGCGCCACCTTCGAGACCAACTGGGTGATGGACTTCCGCCGGGCGCCGTGAGCGGCCTGCCCGTTCCGCCGACTTCTCAAGGCCGGCGGGGGGTGCGATAGATTCGCGCCCAGACGCGGAGAACGCCATGCCCATCTACGCCATCGACGGAATTCAGCCGGTCCTGCCCGAGGGCGACCGCTTCTTCGTGGCGCCCGACGCCCATGTCATCGGCAAGGTGAAGATCGGCGCCGATGTCGGCATCTGGTTCGGCGCGGTGATCCGCGGTGACAACGAGCTCATCGCCATCGGGGACGGCACCAACATCCAGGAAATGTGCATGCTTCACACCGATCCCGGCGCGCCGATGACGATCGGGACCGGCTGCACCATCGGCCACAAGGTGATCCTCCATGGCTGCACCATCGGCGACAACACGCTGATCGGGATGGGGTCGACCATCCTGAACAACGCGAAGATCGGGAACAATTGCCTGGTGGGCGCCAATTCGCTGGTCACCGAGGGCAAGGAGTTCCCGGACAATTCGCTGATCGTCGGCTCGCCGGCGCGCGCCGTCCGCACCCTCGACGAGGCCGCCATCGCCCGGCTGAAGCTGTCCGCTGCGAGCTATGTGAACAACGCCCGGCGCTTCAAGGCGGGCCTGGTCCCGGTCACCTGATCCATGGCCGCGATCGACTTCTTCTACGAATTCGCCTCGACCTATTCCTATCCCGCCGCGATGCGGGTGGAGGATGTGGCGGCCAAGGCCGGCGTCACGGTGCGCTGGCGGCCGTTCCTGCTCGGTCCGATCTTCGCCGAAGCCGGCTGGACGACCTCGCCGTTCAACCTGATCCCGGCCAAGGGGCGGAACATGTGGCGGGATCTCGAGCGGACCTGCGAGGCCATGGGCCTGTCCTTCCAGAAGCCGGATCCCTTTCCGCAGAACAGCCTGACCGCCGCACGCATCGCGACGTCCCTGCCGGACGACGGCAAGCGGGCGGCCTTCTCGCGGGAGCTCTATCGGCTGGAATTCGGCGAAGGCCTGTCCATCGCCGATGCGGAGGTGCTGGGACGGGCACTCAAGGCGGCGGGAGTCGAGCCGGCGACGGCTCTGATCGCGGCGGGCTCGGATGCGGTGAAGCAGGCCTTGCGCGCCACCACCGAGGAGGCGAAGGCGAAGGGCCTGTTCGGTGCGCCGAGCATGGTCACCGCCGACGGCGAACTGTTCTGGGGCAACGACCGGATCGAGCAGGCGGTGGCCTGGGCGGCCAAGGGCGTCCCGGCCTGACACTGAATCCCTTGAAAAAGGTGACGGCCGGCCCTCGTTCTGAGGTACCGGCCGTCTGTTCGCGAACCCGGTCTGGGGACGGGGAGGGGTGGGACGTGACCGAGGACGCGAAACTTCGTGCTAGCGGGTGGCGACGGCGGCCGGCGCGCGGCCCGGACCGATCGTCACCCACTGATTGGGGTCTTGGGTGGCCTGCCGCTTGATGAAGCGGTAGCCGGTCTGGTTCCACAGGCGGATGTCGCTCGTCTCGTTGTCGAGGACGTAGTCGCCCCGGTCGGTGCGGACCGTGAGGATTGCGTGGCCGTCGCCTTGGCGGTCACGGACCACGGTGATCAGCAGGGCACTGGCCGGAAAGCCTGCCTCGACGAGGAGCTTCTTCTTGAGGAGCACGTAGTCCTCGCAGTCGCCTCGTCCCGAGGTCGGATAGGTCCAGCGCTCGTCCGTCCCGTACTGGTCCATGTCGGTGACCGGCTCGATGGCCGTGTTCACATGGGCGTTGATGCGGATCAGCGTCGCCCAGGCATGGCGGTCGGCCCGGATGAGGTCCGTAGCCAGGAGTCCGGGCCGGCAATCGGCGGGGAAGTCCCTGCAGAACTGCCGCCAGCCGATGGGGGCGGTGGTCGCGCCCTGTTCCGTCAGGAAGGCGTGGCGGTCGCCCGGCTCCGCGCTCGCCGCCGGCATCACTGCTACGAGGCCGAGCACCAGCGCGGCCAGTGCCGCACCCTTCATCTTCACCCCTGGCCACCAGGTCCTTCGACCGATCATGACGTGTCCCTCCGTCGTTGGCTGGACACTGGCAGGCCGATTTTGCGGTGCGCTGAAACCGATCGGTGAAAGGCGACGCTTTTGCGAGAGGGTTCGTTCAGTTTAACGGCGGGTGGATTTACCCTGAGGGTTCAGCGGGTGATTCAACACGACAGGCCAAGTGCCTGCAACGGAACGATAAAACCGGGTCGCGGGCGCACCGGGACTTGCCAGGGCGTTGACGGCGCGCCCAGGCGATGGCGGGAAGTGTGAACGGATGGGGGTGGTCCGACCGCATGCCGTTAACGGGCGTTTCAGCACGTCAGCAGCCGGTGTCTCTGGGGCAGGTCGGGGCGGGGGGCGTGACGCACCGGAAAGAGGCGCCCGTGGGCGCGATCCGGAGGTCAGCGGGCGATCATCACCGGTTCGGCGTTCGCCTTGAGGTCGGCGCCGAGTTCCTGGCCGAGGGCGAGGATGGTGTCGATCGGCTGCTGGCCGGAGAACTCGATGGCGACGCCACGCTCGAGCACGCGCACGACGCGCGCCATGGTGCGGGAGATCTGGACGATGTCGCCGGGCTTCAGGTCCTCCGCTCCGCCGATGGCGGCGCCGGAGAGCGAGATGTCGAGGACGCGCACCGGCACCTTCTCGCCCAGCGGCGTGGTGATGGTGGTGAAGGGGTTGCGCGGGATGACGCGCTCGTGCCGGCGATCCTCTGGCAGGCCGAGGATCTGGCGGTTGGCGAGCCAGGTGAGCTGGTCCGCGAGCTTGTCGCGCTTGCGCAGCGAGGCCTCGATGGTCATCGAGAAGCCGGTCTCGGTGACGCGGACGATCATGCCCTCGATGCGGCCGATGTGGTCGAGATAGGCGATGACCCGCTCGCCGAGCTTGCCGACCACGGGCGCTACGATGGCGGCGCCGCCGGGCGACATGTCCACGACCTGGCAGGGAAATTCGCGCCGGTCCGACAGCATGAAGCGGCCGAGGACGTCCACCCGCACGCGCTGGAAGCGACGGTTCTCTTCCGACGAAGGTGCGGACAGGACTTTCGCGAGCGCTGACATGATTGGCGGGGTTGGAGGACGATCCGCCAAAGATTAACGGGTGAGCGTTAACGCAGTGTTGCAGAACCCGCCGTCAGGCCACATTCCCGCCGTGAATGAGACGCAGCGCAGGCCGGGCGGAAAAGGCCGTCGGCGCGGGCTGGACCGGGGCGTCGGCGGCGAGCGCGGCTGCACCCTGCCAGCGCGGCCAGAGCAGACGGACGGCGTCCACGTCGATGCTGGCGATTTCGTCCCGGCCGACCCAGTAGGGGGGCTCGCCAGCACTGATGGCGCCGATGAGGCGGCCACCGAGCCGGCCGCGGTGGACCAGCGGCATCATGACCGCCTCGAGGCTGACGGCGCGTCCGGCGATGCTGGTGGCGGTCAGGCTCGCCATCAGGCCGGCGGGGGCGGCCAGCGCATCGCCGAGGGTGTGCAGCAGCGTGCCGCGCGCCTCGGTGGTGAAGGCGTCGAGGAAGACCGAACCCTTCAGCTCCCGCGCGAAGAGCGCGCAGGCCCGGGAACCCGCCAGGCGATAGGCGAGGGTGCCGTCGCGGCCCGCCTCGAGAATGAAGGTGTCGCCGAGGATGGGGGCGATGGCGCGCGGATCGACCTCGGTGCGGTCGGGCGCGGGCCGGCCGGCGCGCAGCTGGTCCCAGTAGGCGAAGAGGGTGCTGCTGGCGGCATTGTTCATGGTGCGGGTCTCGTCTGTGCCGATCCGGGACGGAATGCGATGTGTCCTGAGGAAGGGAGCAGCGGCCGTGCCATGGGGCGGCGAGTGGCGCAGGGTTAACAAAGCGTTTCCGCGTTAGGGTTAAGCAAGGGTTTCGATTGCCGGCGGACCGGCGCTCGTGTTTCGCTCGGGACGTTCCACGAATTCGGGACGCCGGCGTGACTCCCGGCCGACCGCGCCACTTTCAGGCATTCTCCTGGGGACACGAGGAGATGGAGACGTGACCAATCGGGAATGGTTCGCCATTCCCCACGTTCCCGCCGGGGGAGATCGCAAGATCTCCCCCTTTTTTTGCCCATGCGCAGGCGATCACGACGGGGTGCCGCTCTCGACAGGGGGGCGGGCTTGGCTCTAGTGAGACCTTCCCTCAGGCGATGCCGGCAGTCCTCCTTGTCCGAACGCGAACCGATCCTCAACATTCCCGGCGTCGTCACCGCGCTCTGCCTGGCCATGATCGTCATCCACGCCGTCAGGGTGTTCCTGCTGGGGGACGATGCCGACCGCGAGGTGCTGCTCGCCTTCGCCTTCATTCCCGCGCGCTTCGAGACCTCTCTGGCGGGCACCTGGTTTCCCGGTGGGGCGGCAGGCGATGCCTGGACCTTCGTGAGTTATGCCTTCCTCCATGCCGACTGGACGCATCTCGTCGTCAACGTGCTCTGGCTCACCGTCTTCGGCTCGGCGGTGGCGCGCCGCTTCGGCACGTTGCGCAGCCTCCTGTTCTTCGCGGTGACGGCGGCGGCCGGCGCGCTCGGCCACCTCGCCGCGGTCGGGACCGCCTTCGTGCCGGTGATCGGCGCCTCGGCTGCGGTCTCCGGCTTCACGGCGGCGGCGCTGCGCTTCATCTTCCAGGCCGGAGGCCCGCTCGGGGCGATGCGGGCGGGAGGGGATGGCGCCTACCAGGTGCCGGCCCTCGGCCTTGCCGCCATGGTGCGCAATGGTCCCGTGATGGGAATGATCGCGGTGTGGATCGCGGTCAACGTGGCGTTCGGCGCCATCAACCTGCCGATGCCGGGTTTCGAAGGGCAGATCGCCTGGCAGGCTCATCTCGCGGGCTTCGCCGGAGGACTGTTCCTCTTCCGCTTCTTCGACCCGGTGCCCGCCGCCTGAGGCCTGTTGCACTGCACTCCTGCGGTCTTGTCTTCCCCCCGCCCGGGGCGAATACTTCGGGTCCGGGCGACCGGGGCATGACAAGGCGGGGCGGCCCGCGACGGGCGTCCCTCCGCGACCGGAGGCAGATCATGAACGTGAAGAGCATTCTGGACGCCAAGGGCAGGGCGGTCGCCACCATCCTCCCCGACGCGACCCTGGCGGCCGCCACGCACATGCTGGCGGAGAAGAGGATCGGCGCCGTCGTGGTGACGGGGGCGGGCCATTCCGTCGCCGGCATCCTGTCCGAGCGCGACATCGTCCGCTCCCTCTCCGAGCACGGCGCGGGCGCGCTCGAGCGTTCGGTGGCCGAGACCATGACGCGGAAGGTCGTGACCTGTTCGGAAGCGGATTCCATCGGCCAGCTCATGGAGAGCATGACCGACGGCAAGTTCCGCCACCTTCCCGTGGTGGAGGGCGGCCGCCTGGTCGGCATCATCTCCATCGGCGACGTGGTGAAGCGCCGGCTCGCCGAGATCGAGAGCGAGGCCAATGCGCTCAAGGACTATGTGATGAACGCCTGAGCGTTCAGCTCACCGCCTTCATCGCCTCGGCGAGGTCGGGCAGCAGCCGCTCGGCGGCCTCCTCGCCCAGCGCGATGGCCTCGGCGGCGCGGTGGAACTCGAACAGGCCGATCTTCGACAGCCTCGGCCCGATGAGGATGTTGGGCGGGTCGCCGGCGAGGCGCTGGCGGGCGATGCGCTCCTGGGTGGCGTTGAAGGCCTTGGCCATGACCGTGGGGATACCCGGGGCGCGGGCCACCGCGAGGCGCGGGTCGATGCGTCCGGGTTCGAGGTCGAGGGACATGGCGGCGCGCAGCGGCCGCGCCAGCGCCCGGCCGATGCCGCGGCCGAGGCCGCGTCCGATGCCTTTGCCGAGATCGACCACCGCCCTGACGCGCGGACGCCGCTCGACCAGCGGCAGCGCCTCGTCCTCCGGGCTGGTGCCGTGGTCCTGGATGACGGTGGAGCGGCCGAGGGCGTCGGCGTTGAGGCTCACGGCGATGACGAGCCTGGCGCCGAGGGCGCGGGTGACCGACACCGGGACGGGATTGGACAGGGCGCCGTCCATCAGCCAGCGGCCGCCGACGCGGACCGGCGGCAGGATGCCGGGGAGGGCGTAGGAGGCGCGCAGCGCCGTCATCAGCCGGCCACGGGTCAGCCAGATCTCGTGGCCGGTGCCGATTTCCGTCGCTACCGCCGCGAAGCTGATCGGCAGCGTCTCGATGCGCGCTTCGCCGATCTCCCGCTGCAGGAGCTGGGCGAGCCGCGACCCGCCCATCAGGCCGCCGCCGGAAATGGCGATGTCGACCAGCGCGATGACGTCCCGCCGCTTCAGCGCCAGCGCCCAGTCGGTGAAGGCGTCGAGCTTGCCGGCCGCATAGAGGCCGCCGACCGCCGCGCCGATGGAGGTGCCGGCGATCACGTCCGGCTCATAGCCGGCGCGCACCAGGGCGCGGATGATGCCGATATGGGCGAGCCCGCGGGCGGCGCCACCGCCGAGGGCCAGCCCGATGACGGGGCGCGGCGGCGGCGTGGCGGCGCTCTCGGCGAAATCGGTGGGCTCGGTTTCCGGCCGGCGGCGGCGGCGCAAAGACAGCATGGGTCAGCCGAAGGCCGGGCGGAGGCGTTCGGCGTCGCGGGGCACGAGCCGCACGTCATCCAGGGGGCCGCCCGTGGGAACGGCGCGGTAGAAACAGGTTCTGCGGCCGGTGTGGCAGGAACCGCCGTCACCACCGACCTTTACCTTTAGCCAGACCGCGTCCTGGTCGCAGTCGACGCGCATCTCGACGACGGTCTGGATCTGCCCGGAGGTGTCGCCCTTGTGCCAGATCACCTGGCGCGAACGCGACCAGTAGTGGGCCTCGCCGGTCTCGACCGTCAGGCGCAATGCCTCGGCGTTCATGTGCGCCACCATGAGGAGGTCTCCGGTCTGCGCATCGCTGGTCACCGCCGTGATCAGACCGTCGCCGCCGAAGCGCGGCAGCAGCCGGTCGCCTTCCTCGATGTCGCTCCGCGAGGGTGACGCAGGGGCCTGCGGGGAGTGGTCGGTGCACATGGGAACGGGTCCGGGAACGAAGGGGGCGCGGGTCCTGTCAAGTGTTCTATCCCGCGCTTGTGGACAAGCCCAAGGGCGAAGATCGGTGGAAGTGCCGGGCCACCACCACGTCAAGGTTAACGAATGGTTCGGCTCGTCCGGCCCGCCCCCGGCGGGTAATTTGGCGGCTCCCCTTCCACCGGAGACCCCCATGAGCGAGCAGCGAGACCTTTTCTCGAAGTCCGTCGTCGCGGATCAGGCCGAGCTCAAGGCCAATGCCGCCCTCTATGCGGCACGGGAGAAGGCATGCGCTCCGGAGACGGAGGTCCAGCCCTTCATCACCGCGCCGCCGCGGGTCATCCGCCAGGGCGGCGCCGAGGCAGCCCGTGCGCTGCGTGAAAAGTTCGTCGCCGAACATCAGGCGGTCGTGGTGGAGGCCGCCGCGCGCTTCGCCCGCCGCGAGGGCAGCATCCCCGCCCGCTCCATCCTCAGGTTTCGCCTGAGCGACCTGCCGCGCCTGATGCGCCCGGATCGCGAGCCGCCCAAAACCGGCGGCTGACGGGCGAGCCTCTAGCTCTCGTCCATCCGGCGAGGGCCGCGCTCCCGGCGCGCCGCCTTGGCGGGCAGGCTCGCCACATAGTCCACGGCCATTTGCGCCCAGCCGTCGAGGCTCGCGGCGTCGAGCCCCGCGGGATCGACGTAGAGATAGCCCCTCATGGGTTTGCCGCGCATCTCCATCGGCCGGGTTCCCGGCCGGGCGAGGGCGGCATCGTGCCGGTCGCCGCCGACGCGGAGCAGCAGGCCGCGCGGCGAGAGGGCCGCCACCATGTTGCCGCCGAGCAGAACGGCGGTGCCGCCGAACATGGCGATGCGGCTGGTCGCACCGTGGCGACCGGCCAAGGTCTCGATCACGCCCAGAATCGTCTCGTCATCCGTCATGGCCCGCTGCCTCCCCCGCCAACGCGCCTCGCGGCGCTTTCCCGTGTTACCATTGCGGCGCGAAACGGCCTGATGCTAAGAGGCGCGATCCGCATTTTTCGTTCCAACGGGTGAATTCCGCATGTCCGTCGATCAGGCGACCGTACGGCGCATCGCGCATCTCGCGCGCATCGCCGTGACAGACGATGAGGTGCCGCACCTCCAGGATGAACTCAACGCCATCCTCGCCTTCGTCGAGCAGCTCAACGAGGTCGACGTCACCGACGTCGAGCCCATGACCTCGGTGACGCCCATGGCCATGAAGAAGCGCCAGGACGTGGTGAGCGACGGCGGCATCGCCGACCTGATCGTCGCCAACGCGCCGGAGCGCGAGGGTCATTTCTTCGCCGTTCCCAAGGTCGTGGAGTAAGTCGTGGCCGACCTGACCCAGCTGACCATCGCCGAGGCCTGCGAGGGCCTGACGCAGAAGACGTTCTCGGCCACCGACCTGGCGCAGGCCTATCTCGCGGCCATGGAGAAGGGCCGCAAGCTCAACGCCTATGTGCTGGAGACGCCGGAGAAGGCGCTCGAGATGGCGGCCGCCTCGGACGCCCGCATCGCGAAGGGCGAGGCCGGCCCGCTCGAGGGCATTCCGCTCGGCGTGAAGGACCTGTTCTGCACCAAGGGCGTGCGCACCACCGCCTGCTCGAACATCCTCGGCAATTTCGTTCCGCCCTACGAATCGACCGTCACCAGCAACCTCTGGCGCGACGGCGCGGTGATGCTCGGCAAGCTCAACAACGACGAGTTCGCCATGGGCTCGTCGAACGAGACGAGCTGCTTCCCGACACCGGTCAATCCGTGGCGGCGGCAGGGCTCCAACGCCGGCGCCGGCCCCGACGGGGTCGACGGCACCCCGCTTGTTCCCGGCGGCTCCTCAGGCGGGTCCTCTGCGGCCGTCGCCGCCATGCTCTGCGCGGGCGCCACCGCCACCGACACGGGCGGGTCGATCCGCCAGCCGGCGGCGCTCACCGGCACGGTCGGCATCAAGCCGACCTATGGCCGCGTCTCGCGCTGGGGCATCGTCGCCTTCGCCTCCTCGCTCGACCAGGCGGGCCCGATCGCCCGCGACGTGAAGGACGCGGCCATGCTGCTGCGCTCCTTCGCCGGCGCCGACGCCAAGGACACCACCTGCGTTGACCGCGAGGTGCCCGACTACGCCGCGGCGGTGGGCAAGTCGATCAAGGACATGACCATCGGCATTCCCAGGGAATACCGGATCGACGGCATGCCGGCGGAAATCCAGAAGCTCTGGGACGAGGGCGCCCAGATACTGAAGGAAGCCGGCGCGAACATCGTCGAGATATCGCTGCCGCACACGAAATACGCGCTGCCCGCCTATTACATCGTGGCGCCGGCGGAGGCCTCCTCCAACCTCGCGCGCTATGACGGCGTGCGCTACGGCCTGCGGGAGCCCGGCAAGGACATCGTCGACCTCTACGAGAAGACCCGCGCCAAGGGCTTCGGCAAGGAGGTCCGCCGCCGTATCATGATCGGCACCTACGTGCTCTCGGCCGGTTACTACGACGCCTATTACGTGCGGGCCCAGAAGCTGCGGACGCTGATCAAGCAGGACTTCGAGCAGGCCTACGCCTCCGGTGTCGACGCCATCCTGACGCCGGCGACGCCTTCGGCCGCCTTCGGCATCGGCGAGAAGGGCGCGGCCGACCCGGTCGAGATGTACCTGCAGGACATCTTCACGGTGACGGTCAACATGGCGGGCCTGCCGGGCATCGCCGTGCCCGCCGGGCTCGACAACCAGGGCCTGCCGCTTGGCCTGCAGCTCATCGGCCGCGCCTTCGACGAGGAGACGCTGTTCTCGGTGGCCAGCGTCATCGAGAAGGCCAAGGGGCGCTTCCCGGTCTCGGACCGCTGGTGGGGATGAGCCGGTGATCACCGCCCGGGCCGTCGCGATCGCCGCCCTGACGGTGTTCGGGTGGCTCCTCTGGGCGCTGGCTCTGGCGATGGTCGTCTACGTGCTCCTCGCCTGGCGGAGCGGGGACCCCGCCTTCAAGATCGCCTATCTCGCGGCGGCAGGGCTTGCCGCCGTCGCCGGGGGCATTGCCTGCCGGCGTTACGCGCGGCGGATCGGCGCGGGCGGCTAGCCGCGTTGGTCCTCCACAGTGACCATACGTTCTTTTAAGAGGCGATCGGCCATTCTCCGCGGGTTTCGTTGCCGCCGCGGGGCCCCATGTCTTCCATCGAGACGTCATACGACATGGCCGCCGGCCGGGCGAACCCCGCCCGGGTCGCCGCGCTCCCGCTCTTCGCGCTCGCCATTTTCGTTTCGGCCTTCCTGCTGTTCTCGGTGCAGCCGCTGTTCACCAAGATGGTGCTGCCGGTGCTCGGCGGCACGCCGGCGGTCTGGTCGGTGGCAATGGTCTTCTTCCAGGGCGTTCTGCTGCTCGGCTACGGCTATGCCCACCTGCTGAACCGCTTCCTCGATCCCCGGCGCGCCGTCATCGTCCATCTCGCCATGATGGCCGCGGTCTTCGCGCTGGCGCTCCCCATTGGCCTCGCGCCGGGCTGGGGCCGCCCGCCGGCGGATGGCGAGGCGTTCTGGCTCATCGGCCTCTTCGCCGCCTCGGTGGGCCTGCCCTTCTTCGCCATCGCCGGCAACGGGCCGCTGCTGCAGGCCTGGTTCGCCCGCACCGGCCACCGCGACGCGGCCGACCCCTATTTCCTCTACGGGGCGTCGAACCTCGGCTCGTTCCTGGCGCTGCTCTCCTATCCGTTCGTCATCGAGCCGCTGCTGCCGCTGAAGGCACAGTCCGCCGTGTGGGCCGGCGGCTTCGCCGTGCTCGGCGGCCTCATCACCCTCGGCGCACTGGTGCTCGCCCGGACGGTGCGCGCCGAACCTGCGCCGGTGCAGACCGCCCGCGTGGCGGCGCCGGTCGCCCATGCCGACCGCCTCGCCTGGATCGGCCTCGCCGCGGTGCCCTCCGGCCTCCTCGTGGCGCTGACGGCGCATCTGTCGACGGACGTCGCGGCCGTGCCGCTCCTCTGGGTGCTGCCGCTGGCGCTCTTTCTTCTCACCTTCGTCCTCGCCTTCCGCGACGGCGGCGCGCGGCTCCACCGCGTCATGGTGGCGATCCAGCCGCTGATGCTGGTCGGCGTCATCTTCGCCATGGTGCTGGGCGCCCGGGTGCCCTGGCCGCTGGCGGCGGCGCTGCATGTCGGCTTCTTCTTCGTCGCGACGATGGTCTGCCACGGCGAGCTCTATCGCCGCCGCCCCGCTGCCGCGCATCTCACCGAGTTCTACGTGATGCTGTCGGTCGGCGGCGTCATCGGCGGCATCTTCGCGAGCCTCATGGCGCCGGTGATGTTCAATTCGATCCTCGAGTATCCGCTCCTCGTCTGCGCCGCCGTGCTGTGCCGGCCGGGATCGACGGCGGCGCTGGCGCGGCTCGGCTGGCCGCGCACGCTCGCCGTCGCGGGCCTGTTCGTGGTGCTGGTGGCGGTGCAGGCGTGGACCGGGCTCACCGCAAAGGCGCTGCCCGTCATCGCCTACCTGCTCGTTGTCTGCGCCATCGGTGCGGCGGTGCTGCTCGGCCGCAGCAGGCCTGCGCTGCTCATGGCAGGGGCGGCGGCCTTTCTCGCGGTGAGCCAGGCGCCCGTCATGCCGGCGGGCACGCTCGCGCGCGAGCGCTCCTTCTTCGCCGTCCACGAGGTGCAGGAGACGCCGAGCGGACAGGGACGCCTGCTGGTGCACGGGGTGACCGTCCACGGCGCCGAGCGTATCCGCCATCCCGACGGCTCGGCCGTCGCCGGGCGCCCGGAGCCGGCGAGCTACTATCACCGCGGCGGCCCCTTCGGCGAGGCCATCGACGCGGCGCGCAGGGCGAACGAGGGCCGGCCGCTGCGCGTCGCCGCCATCGGTCTGGGCGTCGGCTCTCTCGCCTGCTACAGCGCGCCCGGCGATGCCTGGACCTTCCTCGAGATCGATCCCGTGGTGGTGCGCATCGCCCGCGACACCAGGCTCTTCGCCTCGCTGACCCGCTGCGCGCCCGACGCCCCGGTCGTCGTCGGCGACGGCCGGCTGACGCTCGCCGACCAGACGGGCCGCTTCGACCTCATCATCGTCGACGCCTTCTCCTCGGACGCGATCCCCGTGCACCTGCTGACGCGGGAGGCCTTCGCCGCCTATCTCGACCGGTTGGCGCCGGGCGGATCGCTGCTCCTCCACATCTCCAACCGCAACATGGACCTGCGCCCGGTCGTGGCGGCCGCGGCCGCCCCCCAGGGCCTCGCCGGCCGGGTGCGCCAGGGTGCGGCGGACGGGAGCATCGGCGAGACGTTCACCGCCGCCGCGCTCGTCGCCATGGTGGCGCGCGACGCGCATGCGCTCGGCCCGGTGGCAGACGCGGCGGGATGGCAGCCACTTGCCGCGCCCGACGACTTCCGCACCTGGACCGACGACTACTCCAACATCATCGACCCGATCATGCGGCGCTTCCGCCAGCCCTGAGGGCGAGCGACGCCCGCATTGGCGCGGGCGCCGCCGGGGGCCGGCGCGACGGGCGGTGCTGCCAGGGCCCCTGGGGTGGAGGGGGGTCCACCCGCTGCGCTCTACGGCGCGATTCCGGCCGCGGATGCAGCCGTCGGGCGAAAAGCAGGCGACAGCGACAGCCTGTCGCATCCAAAGGGCCCGCTTTGGTGTAGAACCACTGACTGCATGGTTCGGGAGGCTCCATGGTTGCGGTCAGCGACGATCTCAAGGACGCCCTCGCGCGCTGCGCGGGCGGCGACAAGGCTGCCCTCAGGATGATCTATGACAGCGAATGCGCATCGATGATCGGGGTCGCGGCGCGCATCGTGAAGCGCCGGGAGCTCGCCGAGGAGGTCGTGCAGGAGGTCTTCGTCAAGATCTGGCGCAACGCCCACCGCTACGATCCTGGCCTCGGCCCGGCCAGGGCCTGGATCTACGCCATCGTCCGCAACCAGGCGATCAACACCCTGCGCAGTGGCCGTCGCGAGGACCTCGTCGACGAGGTGCCGGAGGACGCCGGTTCGGCCGTCGAGGCCTATGCCGCCGCCGAGCGCCTGCCCGACGGAAACGCCCTGCGCCGCTGCCTCGAGGGACTGGAGGCGCGCCGCCGCACCAGCCTGCTCATGGCCTATGTGGACGGCTTCTCCCACGGCGAGATCGCCGGCCGGCTCGGCCTACCGCTCGGCACGGTCAAAGCGTGGATCCGCCGCTCTCTGCTGGCGCTCAGGGAGTGCATGGGATGACCGACGATCTCATCGCCAACGCCGGTGAATATGTCGCCGGGCTCATGTCGCCGGAGGAGCAGGAGGCCTTCGAGCGGCGGATCGCCACCGATGGCGAGGCGCGCCGCGCCGTCGCGGAATGGCGCACGCGGCTTCTCGCCCTCGACGAGACGGCGACGCAGCTCACCCCCTCGGAAGGTCTCTGGCCCGCCATCGAGGCGGCGGTGGGCGCGGCGCGCCCGGAACCGGCGGCGGAACCGGGCTGGTTCGCGCGGATCTGGCAGGACGTCTCCGCCCTGCGGCTGGCGAGCCTCGCGGGCGCCGCAGCGGCGCTCCTCATGGCCGTGCTGCTGGTGACGCAGCCCTTCGGTGGCGGTGGGTCCAGGCCGACGGTAGTCGCGGTGCTGAACGCGCCGAACACCGGCGAGGCCGGCGCCATCGTCGAGGCCTTCGCCGACGGCCGCATCCGCGTCGTGCCGCTGCGCGCCATTCCGGTGCCCGAGGGCCGGGTGCTGCAGGTCTGGACGCTGTGGGACCGGCAGGTGGGGCCGCGTTCGGTCGGCCTGATGGAGCGGGCGCAGGCGCGCGACTATGCGACATCCGGCATGCCGCGACCGGCTGACCAGCAGCTCTACGAGATCACGCTGGAGCCGGCGGGCGGTTCGCCGACGGGACGGCCGACCGGGCCGATCCTCTATGTCGGACGGGGCGCCACGCCGCTGTGAACCCCATCGGCAGCCGGCAGTGAGCCGTCGTCCTGGGCGATTGCCCACTGCCTATTGCCGATGGCCGCCCCATTGGGCTACCCAAGCGCATCTCCTTCACCGCCGGGCCCACCCATGACCGCTCATGCCAATCCGAAGAACCTGATCCCCGGTGCCACCGGCGACTGGGAGGTGGTGATCGGCCTCGAGATTCATGCGCAGGTGGCCTCCAACGCCAAGCTGTTCTCGGGTGCCGCGGTCGGCTTCGGCGCTCCGGAGAACAGCCAGGTCAGCCTCGTCGACGCGGCGATGCCGGGCATGCTGCCGGTGATCAACGAGGAATGCGTGCGGCAGGCCATCCGCACCGGCCTCGGCCTCAAGGCGAAGATCAACCACCGCTCGGTCTTCGACAGGAAGAACTATTTCTATCCGGACCTGCCGCAGGGCTACCAGATCAGCCAGTACAAGAGCCCAATCGTCGGCGAGGGCGAGGTCATCGTCGACCTGTCGCCGACCGAGAGCTTCAAGGTCGGCATCGAGCGCCTGCATCTGGAACAGGACGCCGGCAAGTCGATCCACGACCAGCACCCCGCACTGTCCTACATCGACCTCAACCGCTCGGGCACCGCGCTGATGGAGATCGTCTCCAAGCCGGACATGCGGTCCGCCGACGAGGCGAAGGCCTATGTGACGAAGCTGCGCACCATCCTGCGCTATCTCGGTACCTGCGACGGCGACATGGAAAAGGGGAACCTGCGCGCCGACGTCAACGTCTCCGTGCGCCGGCCCGGCGAGCCTTTCGGCACGCGCTGCGAGATCAAGAACGTCAACTCGATCCGCTTCATCGGCCAGGCCGTGGACTACGAGGCGCGCCGGCAGATCGGCATCCTCGAGGACGGCGGCACCATCGACCAGGAGACGCGCCTCTACGACGCCACCAAGGGCGAGACGCGCTCCATGCGCTCGAAGGAAGAGGCGCACGACTACCGCTACTTCCCCGATCCGGACCTGCTGCCGCTCGAGTTCAGCCAGGCCTATGTGGACGACCTCGCCGCCGTCCTGCCGGAACTCCCCGACCCGAAGAAGGCCCGCCTCATCGCCGAGTACGGCCTAACGCCCTACGACGCTTCCATCCTCGTGCTGGAGAAGGAGAGCGCCGACTATTTCGAGGCCGTCGCCAAGGGCCGCGACGGCAAGAGCGCCGCCAACTGGGTCATCAACGAGCTGTTCGGCCGCCTCAACAAGGAGGGCAAGGACGTCACGGCCTCGCCGGTGTCGCCGGCCCAGATCGGCGGAATCATCGACCTGATCCAGGCCGGTACCATCTCCGGCAAGATCGCCAAGGACCTGTTCGAGATCGTCTTCACCGAGGGCGGCGATCCCGCCGCCATCGTCGAGGCGCGCGGGATGAAGCAGGTCACCGACACCGGCGCCATCGAGAAGGTCATCGACGAGGTGATCGCCGCCAATCCCGACAAGGTGCAGCAGGCCCTCGCCAAGCCCACCATGCTCGGCTGGTTCGTCGGCCAGGTGATGAAGGCCTCCGGTGGCAAGGCCAATCCGGAAGCCGTCAATGCGCTTCTGAAGGCGAAGCTCGGGATCTGAGGGTGGGCATGGTGGCGCTGACCATCCGGCGCGTCACGCCGCAAGATCTCGACGCTGTTCGTCGGGTCCTCGTCGAGACCTGGCACGCCACCTATGACGCGGTTCTCGGCGCCGAACGCGTCGCCGAAATCACCGGGTCTTGGCACAGCCTCGGAAACCTTGCCGCACAGGTCGACAGACCGGGCGAGGTTTTTCTCCTCGCGCAGACCGACGGAGCGGTCGTGGCCACCGCATCCGTCGTGCCGGCGAGCGATGGGGTCCGGCTCGGTCGGCTCTATGTGCTGCCGGTTTTCCAGGGGCAGGGAATAGGCCGGGCGCTGATGGCGGAGGCCTTGCGGCTCGCGGGCGATCCCGGTCGGGTCAGCCTCGAGGTCGAGCCGGCCAACCGGACAGCGATACGGTTCTACGAGGCGGCCGGCTTCCGCATCGTCGACCGGTCCGGTGCCTGCGGAGCCCCGGGTTCCGGGGTCGAGGCCCTTGTGATGGAACGCCGCCGGGGTGCCGGCTGATGGCGACTCTCTGGACGTCGAACATCGACCGCGATCCCCGCTATCGTGGCGCCGAGGAGATCGTCGCGGCGGCGGGCTATCAGGTCACGGTCGGGGAGGGCGTCATCACCGCCGCCCACGAGGAGACCGGCGAGAGCCGACGCTTCCGCTCCCGCAAGGAGTTTCTCGCCTTCGCCGAGGCCCTGGCCAGCGGCGAGCCGCCGCCAAGCCCCCGGCGGAGTGCCGGCATTCGCAATGGGCCGGGCTTCGGCGAGCGGGTGGCGCGGGCCTCCGTACCGCTCCCGGACGAGGCCGGCGCGGAGACAGACCTCGCCAAGCTCCAGGCGCTCTGCCGGGCTCTGGTGATCGAGCGCGACGCCTGGAAGGCGAAGGCCGAGGCCCGCACGGCAGGCGACGACGGGGAGCCGGCCGACAACGCTGAAAAATACCGTGCGCTGAAGAAATTCATCGCCCGCGAGTTCCATCCCGACCAGGTCCGTGCCGACGGGATCGAGCGGCTGGTGCGCACGGAAGTGTTCAAGACGATCTGGGCCCATATCGAGGCGCTGGAGCGCACGGGCCGCTCCTGACGCCGCGGCTGCACGCAACTTGCTTGGGTCTGTCCTGCATCCAGCCCCCGCAGCAAGGCAGCCTCATGATCCTGCGCCACACTCCGCCGACACCCGCAAGGCTCGCCGCCGCCGCCATCGCCACCGCCGGCGTGGTACTGGCGGCGACCATCGCGTTCCGGACCTTCTCCCTGCCGCTGCTGCTGGCCTCCATCGGCGGCTCGGCCGTGATCGTCTTCGGCATGCCCGACAGCCGGATGGCGCGCCCCCGCAGTCTCTACGGCGGTCATGCCATCGGCCTGGCGGCGGGGTTCCTCGCCGTCGTCGCCGGCCGCAGCGACTATGCGGTGGCGGGAGCGGTGGCGCTGGCTCTGGTGGCGATGCTGCTGACAGATACGGTCCACTCGCCCGCCGGGGCCGATCCGATCATCGTGGCGACGGGCGGGGCAGGCTGGGAAATCCTCCTGATCGCGGCGGGCCTCCTCATGCTCACCGACATGCTCGGCCGCTTCATCGGCTGGTGCTTCTCCGACCCCGGGGAGTGAATGGCAGCAGCGCGCGCGGCCCCTCTTGCGCAGGGGCCTGTCGCGGCGCTTCCATGCCCCACCCTGGGAGGACAATCATGACGAAGCGCTTCACGCTCCACGGTTTCTGGCTGTCGGGGCCGACCTACAAGGTCGGCCTGATGCTCAGCCTTTGCGGCGAGGATTTCGCCTATCACTCGCTGAACCTGCGTGCCGGCGAGCACAAGAGCCCGGCCTTCCTCGCCAAGAACCGCTTCGGCCAGGTGCCGGCCCTGGATGACGCGAAGACCGGCCTGTCGCTCTGCCAGTCCGCCGCCATCCTCGAATATCTCGCGGCGGAACTCGGCAAGTTCCAGGGCGAGGGTGCCGCCGGCGCGGCGCGGGCCCGCGAATGGATGTTCTGGGACTTCGACCGGCTGGCCGGACCGATCTATCGCTCGCGCGCCCAGCGCTTCGGCATCCGCGCCTTCAACCAGCCGATCATGGAAATGTACTGGGCCGAGGGCAATGCGGCGCTGAAGGTGCTGGAGGAGGCGCTGGCCGCGTCCGACTGGCTCGCCGGACAGGCGCCCAGCATCGCCGACATCGACGTCTACGGCGTCGTCGCCTATGCGCCGCAGGCGGGCTTCAACCTCAAGGCCTATCCCGCCATCGGGGCCTGGATGGCCCGCATGGAGGCGCTGCCCGGCTTCCTGCCCACCACCGGCCTGCCGCAGGCATGAGCGCGGTCACCGTCCGGGAGGCGAGGGCGGGGGACGTGCCGCGGATCGCCGCCCTCATCGCCATGGGCAATGCCTCACGCCCGATGACGGCGGTGGAGGCCGAGGCCGAGGGCCGGCTGCCGGTCTATGCCGAGGCCTTCGCGCGGGTCGCCGCCTCGGAGGCGAATCACCTGTTCGTCGCCGAGGAGGACGGCCGGGTGGTCGGCACCTATCAGCTGACAGTGCTGCCGGGGATCGCCGAGCGCGGCCGCACCCGCGGCAAGATCGAGAGCGTCCACGTCGACCCGACACTGCGAGGCAGCGGCATCGGTGCCGTGATGATGCGCCACGCCCTGGAAACGGCGCGGCAGCTGGGCATCGGTCTGATCGAACTCTCGTCCAACAAGAGCCGGACCGATGCCCACCGGTTCTATGAGCGGCTCGGCTTCTCGAAGAGCCACGAGGGTTTCAAGATGGTCCTCGACTGAGCCGCCGGGCCGCGTCAGCTGCGGACGCGGCGGGCCCGGCATTCGGGGAGGAAGGTGCGCCAGGACTTTCCGGCGGCCTGCAGGCGGGTCTTGTCGCGCCGCCATTCGGCACCGCAGTCGCGCATGATCTGGTCGTTGCGCAGCTGGGCGGCCGAGCGCGGCCGGCGCGTGGTGGTCGAGGCCGGCGGCGTGGTGGTGGTCTCGGTCGCCGAGGAGCGGCTTCGGCCGGCCGGGGCGGTCTGCGCAGCGGCGATGTCGACGGTGAGGACGAGGGCGGCGAGGGCCGCGAGCCAGTGAAGTCGCATGGGTGATCCTCCTTTGAGATCCGGCGCACCATTCCACCCTCCGGCCCAACCCGGGATGAACGCGGCGTCGGTTGCATCCTGCCCTGTTCGTGCAACCGCGCAACTGGGGCATCGCACGGATATCGTCGGCGGGGCTTCACGTCCGGCGGCGAAATGATAGGGTCCCGCCGAAGGCCCGCCGGTCCCGACCGGCCCCCGAGAGCCCTGCGGAGACGTCCATGTCGCAACGCCCGATCGAACTCCACTACTGGCCGACGCCCAACGGCTGGAAGATCACGATCATGCTGGAGGAGTGCGGCCTGCCTTACACGGTCCACCCCGTGAACATCGGAAAGGGAGACCAGTTCAAGCCCGACTTCCTGAAGATCGCGCCGAACAACCGCATGCCCGCCATCGTCGATCCCGACGGGCCGGACGGCGCGCCGATCTCGGTCTTCGAGTCTGGCGCTATCCTCATGTATCTCGGCCGCAAGACGGGGAAGTTCTACCCGCAGGACGAGCCCGGCCGCGTGGCCGTCGAGGAGTGGCTGATGTGGCAGATGGCGGGCTTCGGCCCGATGCTCGGCCAGACGCACCATTTCCGCATCTATGCGCCGGAGAAGATCGAGTACGCCATCAGCCGCTACACCAACGAGGCGAACCGCCTCTACGGCGTGCTGAACAGGCGGCTCGAGGGCCGCGAATTCATCTGCGACACCTATTCCATCGTCGACATGGCCTGCATCGGCTGGGCGAAGCTGTGGGAGCGGCAGGGCCAGGACATGGCGCAGTTTCCGAACGTGAAGGCCTGGATCGACCGCATGCTGGCCCGGCCCGCGGTGCAGAAGGGGCTGATGGTGAACAAGGAGGACCGTGCCGCCACCCCGCCGACCGATCCGGCGGCGCAGGCCGTCCTGTTCGGCCAGAAGGCGCGCTGAAGCGACGGGCCGACGTTCACCCTCCCGTAGCGTTAATTCATCGTTGACCTATGGGAAGCAGACTGCGCGTGACTGAAGGGTATCGGGCGGCCGAATGGCGGCCCGTCTCAACCGGAGATCATGCGATGACCGTGATGATCCTCGCAGAGGACGAGGCACCGTCCATCGTGCCCGTGGACCTCGCCGACAGGCCGGCGCGCGAGCTGGGCACGCTGTACGCGGCTGGCCGTGTCGTGCCGCGCGACCTCGTCGCCGCGCACATGTGGTTCAACATCGCCGCGCTGAAGGGCGATCGCGACGCCGCCCACCGACGGCAGGAGGTCGCGGCCGAAATGAGCAAGGACGAGATCGCCCAGGCGCTGGGCTGGGCACGGGCCTGGCTGGATTCGCAGGCGCCGGTTTCCGCCTGATCAGACGGGCCGCGCCCGCGGCTTTTCCACGTTCGGCAGGAAGATCGTCAGCAGGCCGATAAGCGGCAGGAACGAGCAGAGCCAGTAGACGTAGTCGATGCCCTTGGCATCGGCGATCTGGCCGAGCACCGCCGCGCCGATGCCGCCCATGCCGAAGGCGAAGCCGAAGAACAGGCCGGAGATCATGCCGACCTTTCCCGGCACCAGTTCCTGGGCATAGACGAGGATCGCCGAGAAGGCCGAGGCCATGACGACGCCGATGATCGCCGTCAGCACGATGGTGCCGGTCAGCCCCGCATAGGGCAGGGCGAGGGTGAAGGGCAGCGTCCCGAGGATCGAGCCCCAGATCACCACCTTGCGGCCGAAGCGGTCGCCGATGGGCCCGCCGAGCAGCGTCCCGACCGCCAGCGCGCCGAGGAAGACGAAGAGCATGAGCTGCGCGTCGCGCACCGACACGCCGAAGCGGTGCATGGCGTAGAAGGTGTAGTAGCTCGAAAGGCTGGTCATGTAGACGTATTTCGAGAAGATCAGCAGGCTGAGCACGCCGATGGCGGCAATGACCCGCCGGCGCGGCAGAGGCGTCGGCCGGGCGGGCGCGGGGCGGGAGGCCTGCGCGGCGCGCCGCGCCGCATACCAGCCGCCGACCTTCGTCAGGATCACCATGGCGGCGAGCGCCAGCACCGCGAACCAGGCCACGGAGTGCTGTCCCCGGGGCAGAATGACGAAGGCCGCCGCGATGGGGCCGAGGGCCGTGCCGGTGTTGCCGCCGACCTGGAACAGCGACTGGGCGAGGCCATGCCGGCCGCCGGAGGCCATCCGCGCCATGCGCGAGGATTCCGGGTGGAACACCGCAGAGCCGAAGCCGACAAGGCCGGCTGCGACCAAGAGCAGCCCGTAACTGCCGGCATAGGCGAGCAGGATCAGGCCCGTCAGCGAGAAGCCCATGCCGACGGCGAGCGAGTAGGGCTGGGGATGGCGGTCGGTGTAGAGGCCGACCAGCGGCTGGAACAGCGAGGCGGTGCCGGAGAAGACGAAGGCGAGGAGGCCGATCTGGCCGAAATCCAGCGCGTAGTTCTCCTTGAGCACCGGATAGAGGGCGGCGACCAGCGACTGCATCACGTCGTTGAGCAGGTGGCAGGTGCTGAGCGCCGCCAGGATGCCGAACGAGGTGCGGTCGACGGCAGGGGGGGCCGTGTCGACGGGCGTGCTGGTCACGGATGCTCCTCGGGGCGGCATGAGCCGCATGATTATTGCCCGATTGGGAGGCAATCCGTGGCGGTGGTCAATGCTGCCGCGGCGGGAGCCCGCATGCGCCGGGCGAGGGGCTCCCGGGGGCCGTTCAGTCGACCTGACGCACCGCGCCCTTGGCGGCGCTGGTGGCGAGGGCAGCATAGGCCCTGAGCGCCGTCGTCACCTTGCGCTTGCGCGGGGCCTCGGGCTTCCAGGCGGCCTTGCCTCTCGCCTCCATGGCGGCGCGGCGGCGGGTGAGTTCCTCGTCGGACACGCGCATGGCGATCGTCCGGTTGGGGATGTCGATATCGATCATGTCCCCCTCCTCGACGAGGCCGATGGCGCCGCCCTCGGCGGCTTCCGGCGAGGCGTGGCCGATGGAGAGGCCCGAGGTGCCGCCGGAGAAGCGGCCGTCGGTGATGAGGGCGCAGGCCTTTCCGAGGCCCTTCGACTTCAGGTAGCTCGTCGGATAGAGCATTTCCTGCATGCCGGGGCCGCCGCGCGGGCCCTCGTAGCGGATGACGACGACGTCTCCGGCCTTGATCTTGTTGGTGAGGATGGCGTCCACCGCCGCGTCCTGGCTCTCGAAGATGCGGGCGGGGCCCGAGAAGGTCAGGATCGAGGCGTCGACGCCGGCGGTCTTCACGATGCAGCCGTCGAGGGCAATGTTCCCGAAGAGCACGGCGAGGCCGCCGTCCTTGGAATAGGCGTGGTCGGCGGAGCGGATGACGCCCTTCTCGCGGTCGAGGTCGAGCTCTTCGAAGCGGCGGTTCTGGCTGAAGGCGACCTGGGTCGGCACCCCGCCCGGCGCCGCCGAATAGAAGGTGTGGACGCTCTCGCTGTCGCTCACCGTGACGTCCCAGCGGGCGAGTGCGGCGGCCATGCTCTCGGAATGGACGGTGGGCAGGCTGGTGTCGATGAGGCCGGCGCGGGCGAGTTCGCCGAGGATCGCCATGATGCCGCCGGCACGGTGGACGTCCTCCATGTGGACGTTCGCCACCGACGGCGCGACCTTGCAGAGCACAGGCACGCGCCGCGACAGGCGGTCGATGTCCTCCATGGTGAAGCCGATCTCGCCCTCGTGCGAGGCGGCGAGCAGATGCAGCACCGTGTTGGTCGAGCCACCCATGGCGATGTCGAGCGTCATGGCGTTCTCGAAGGCCTTGAACGAGGCGATGGAGCGCGGCAGCACGCTCATGTCGTCCTGCTCGTAGTGGCGGCGGGCGAGGTCGACGATGAGGTGGCCTGCCTCGACGAAGAGGCGTTCGCGGTCAGCATGGGTGGCGAGCACCGAGCCGTTGCCGGGGAGGGCGAGGCCGAGGGCCTCGGTCAGGCAGTTCATCGAATTGGCGGTGAACATGCCCGAGCAGGAGCCGCAGGTCGGGCAGGCGGAGCGCTCGATGACCTTCACGTCCTCGTCGGAGACGCGATCGTCGGCGGCGGCCACCATGGCGTCGATAAGGTCGACCTTCTTCAGCACGCCCTCGGCGATGAACTTGCCGGCCTCCATCGGGCCGCCCGAGACGAAGATGGCGGGAATGTTGAGGCGCATCGCGGCCATCAGCATGCCGGGCGTGATCTTGTCGCAGTTGGAGATGCAGACGACCGCGTCGGCGCAATGGGCGTTGACCATGTACTCGACGCTGTCGGCGATGATCTCGCGCGAGGGCAGCGAATAGAGCATGCCGTCGTGGCCCATGGCGATGCCGTCGTCCACGGCGATGGTGTTGAACTCCTTGGCGACGCCGCCGGCCTTCTCGATCTCGCGGGCGACAAGCTGGCCAAGATCCTTCAGGTGCACGTGGCCCGGCACGAACTGCGTGAAGGAATTGGCGATGGCGATGATCGGCTTGCCGAAATCGCTGTCCTTCATGCCGGTGGCGCGCCACAGGCCGCGGGCGCCGGCCATGTTGCGGCCGTGGGTCGTGGTGCGTGAACGATAGGCGGGCATGGTCGTTTCCGGTGCTCGGCGTTGGATTGCTTGATCGGCCCGGCGCGCGGTCCGTTGACCCAGCCTTTATCGGTTCAAATCGGGTTAGGCCAGTGCGGCACGGGGCCGTCCCCCATGCCCGCCGCCGGCATGGCAGGCATTCACCGCCACTGGTTCGGGACTTGCCTGCGTCGCAGCCGTGCAGCGAGGTCAGGCCTCCGGCCCGAAAGCGGACCTTCCGCCGCCGACCCCGCTTGCCGTTCAATGGCGGGCAGGACCGGCTGGACCGGTCATGGAGCATGCGACGTGCAGACGAGAGACTGGGATATCGGCACCGACATCGGCGGCACCTTCACCGACATCATCGCGGTGCGCAGCGGCAGCCACGAAACGCGGATCGCCAAGGTTCCCTCCCGTCCAGATGCGCCGGTCCAGGCGATGATGGAGGCGCTGGCCGCCGTCGGCCTCGGGGCAGGCGACGTGCGCCGCTTCGTCCACGGGACCACCCGCGTCACCAACGCCCTCGTCGAGGAGCGCCTGCCGAAGGTGGCGCTGGTGGCCACCCAGGGCTTCGAGGACGTGCTGGAGATCGCCCGCTACCGCCGCCAGGAGCTCTACCGTCTCGACATCCCGCCGAAGGCGCCGCCGCTGGTGCCGCCGTCGCTCTGCTTCGGCATCGTCGAGCGGCTCGACCATACGGGCGCGGTCCTGACGCCGCTGATGGAGAGCGAAATCGAGCGGCTGGTGGCCTGGCTGAAGGCGAACGCGGTGCAGAGCGTCGCGATCTGCCTGCTGCACTCCTATGCCAATCCGACCCATGAGAAGCGCCTTGCCGAGCGGCTGGAAGGGGTCGTGCCGCATGTCTGCGTCTCGCACGAGATCAATCCGGAGGCGCGCGAGTATGAGCGGGCGTCCTCGACGGCCTTCAACGCGGCGGCCATGCCCATCGCGGTGGAGTACCTGACCGAACTCGAGGAGAGGCTGCCGATCGGGCCGGGGCTGCAGGTGTTCCACTCGGCGGGGGCGATGGTGCCGGTGCCGGCGGTGAAGCGGCGGCCACTCGTCATGGCCATGTCGGGGCCTGCCGCCGGCGTCTCGGCCTCGGCGCGCATCGCCCGGGATCTGGCGCGGCCGCGGGTGCTCACCTTCGACATGGGCGGCACAACCACCGACGTCTGCCTCATCGTCGACGGCGCGGCGGAAATGACCGACACGCGGATGATGGGCGGGCGGCCGCTGCGCCAGCCGATGCTCGCTGTCCACTCCATCGGCGCAGGAGGCGGCTCCATCGTCGATCTCGGGCCGGGCGGCCTCACCGTCGGGCCGAAGAGCGCCGGGGCGGTGCCGGGTCCCGCCTGCTATGGCCGCGGCGGCACGCGCGCCACCATCACCGACGCCAATGCCATCCTCGGCTATCTCGATCCCGAGGCGGTGCTCGGCGACACCATCCGCATCGACGTCGGCAAGGCGCGGGAGGCCGTCCAGCCCATCGCGGACAGGCTCGGCCTCGGGCTCGAGGAGACGGCGCTGGGCATCGTCAAGGTTGCCAACGCCACCATGGCGCGGGCGCTGCGGCGCGTCACCGTCGAGCGCGGCGTGGACGGCCGCGACTGCACGCTGCTCGCCTTCGGCGGCGGCGGGCCGATGCATGCCACCGGCCTCGCCGACCTCTACGGCCTGCGCGAGATCATCGTGCCGGCCGCCTCCAGCGCCTTCTCGGCGCTCGGCTGCCTCACCGCCGACTTCTCCTTCCTGCAGCAGCGCACCGTGCGGATGGCGCTGAACGGGCTGTCGTCGGAGGTTTTCGGGAGCCGCGTCGCCGAACTCGTAGCGGAGGCGCGCGATCCGCTCATCGCCAACGGGATCCCCGGGGACGAGATCACCGTCGAGCACGTGGCGCTGATGCGCTACGCGGCGCAGAGCGACTCCATCCCCATCGGCTTCGCCATGCCGCTCGATCCCGCGCGGCTGGAGACGGACTTCCACGCCCGCCACCGCGAGCTTTTCGGCTATGCGACGGGCGAGGACTGCGTGATCGAGGCGTTGCGCGTGAAGGCGACCAAGCCGTCGGTGACGCCGTTCTCGCGGCCGGACGTCGGCCGGCCGCAGGTCGCCGGCCGCAGCCGGCCCTGCATCTTCGGGCCGGAGGGGCCGGTGGAGACGCGCATCCTGCCGCGCGAGACCATCTCCGGCATCACCACAGGGCCCGCCATCATCGAGGATGCCTGGTCGACCGTCATCGTGCCGCCGGGATGGCAGGCGCGGCCCGACGACCTCGGCAACCTCTTCCTCACCCGGAGCGCCTCATGACCCCGCTGGACCCCTTCGTCGTCGAGGTGATCCGCCACGGCCTGTCGGCGGCGGCCGAGGAGATGAGCCTCGTCATGACCCGCTCGGCCCGCTCGCCCCTGCTGCGCGAGGCGGGCGACCTCTCCTCCGCCATCACCGACGCCGAGGGCGGGCTGGTGGGGCAGGGGCGCGACATCCCCATCCATCTCGGCGCCATGGCCTATACGGTGAAGGAGCTTCTGAAGGTCTGCCCCGCCGCCGGCATGAAGGAGGGCGACGCGATCATCTACAATGTCGGCGCGCTCGGGGGTAACCACCTCAACGACGTGAAGATCGCCCGTCCCGTCTTCGTCGAGGGCCGGCTGATCGCCTTCGCGCTCAGCCTCGCCCACTGGCCCGACGTCGGCGGCACCTGGCCGGGCAGCTACCTCGCCAATGCCTTCGACACGTTCCAGGAGGCGATCCGCATTCCGCCGCTGCCGATCGCCAATGCCGGCGGGGTCAACCGCTCGGTGCTGGACCTGATCCTCGCCAATGTCCGCGATCCCGTCTCCTGTGAGGGGGACCTGATGGCGCAGCTCGCCGCCACCACGGCGGCTGAGCGACGCATCCGCGAGATGTGCGCCCAGTACGGCACCGAGACCTTCGTCGCCACCATGACCCGCCTGCACGACCTGTCCGAGGCGGAGATGCGGGCGGCGCTCGCCGAACTTCCCGACGGCACCTACGAGGGCGAGGATTTCCTCGACGACGGCGGACCGAACGGCGAGCCGGCGCGCATTCACGTCAGGATCGAGATCCGCGGCGACGAGGCGACGTTCGACCTCTCGGGCTCGGCCGACCGTGTCGCCAACTTCTGCAACACGACGCCCTTCATCGCCCGCTCGGCGGTGGTCTATGCCGCGCGCATCATGAGCGGACGCGACATGCAGCAGAATGCCGGCGCGCTGCGCCCCATCACGATCATCACCCGGCCCGGATCCATCCTCGAGCCCGGCTGGAACGCCGCGGTCGCCGCCGGCAACCACGAGACCTCCATGCGGGTGGTGGATGCCATCTTCCGCGCCATGGAGAGCGTCATTCCCGAGCGGCTTTCGGCCGGCGGGCCGGCGACATCCGGCCTCCTCGCCTTCGCCGAACCACTCGCCGACAGTTCCTGGCGCATGCTCTACGAGGTGCACGGCGGCGGCGAGGGCGCCCGCCACGACCGCGACGGCTGCCCGGCGACGCGGGTGCATCTCGCCAACACCTCCAACACGCCGGCGGAGATGATCGAGGCAAACTACGCCATCCGCGTCGAGAAACAGGCGATCCGCCGCGATTCCGGTGGGCGCGGCGTGCACAGGGGCGGCGACGGCGTCATCAGGGCCTATCGGGTGCTGGCGCCGAGCCTGTGGCTGACCACCTGCGTCGAGCGCTCGGTGATGCCGACCTACGGCCTCAAGGGCGGCGAGGAGGGCAAGCCCTACACGATCACGCTGGAGCGGGACGGCAAGGCGGAGCGCCTTTCGGGCAAGGCGAACCTGCTGCTCAAGGCCGGCGACCTCGTGACGCTGGAGGGCTGCGGCGGCGGCGGCTACGGGGCGCCTGCCGCATGAGCATCTGGCCGGCCGGGGTCGAGCGCACCATCGGCCCGCTCCCCGACAGCCTCGGCGCGGCGCTGAGGGCGACGGCGGCGCGGCGGGGCGAGGCGCTGGCGATCGCCTTCTACGGGGCGGAGATCAGCTTTGCCGAGCTCCTCGCGCGGGCGGAGCGGCTGGCGGCCCATCTCCAACACGCCTGCGGCCTCGCGCCCGGCGACCGGGTGCTGCTCGACATGCAGAACTCGCCCCATGCCATCATTGCCTACCAGGCCATCGCGCGGGCGGGGGGCGTGGTGGTGCCGGTCAACCCCATGTCCATGCCGGAGGAGATCGCCTATCTGGCCGGGGATAGTGGCGCCAAGATCGCGCTGATCGGCGCCGAACTGATTGGCAGGTTCACAGCCCTGGTTCCCTTGCCCCTCGCCCATGTGATCGTCGCCGCCTATGGCGACGAGATCCCGGCCGATATGCCGTTCCGCCTGCCGTCGGTGATCGGCGAGAGCGTGCTGCCCGAGAGCCTGCCGCGGGGCTTCGCCGCCTGGGGCGAGGCACTGGCAGAGGCGCGGCCGCCGCGCCCCGACACCAGCCGGCCCGACGACCTCTGCGTCATGCCCTACACGTCCGGCACGACGGGCAAGCCGAAGGCCTGCATGCACACGCACCACAGCGTGCTCTTCACCGCTTTCGTCCAGGCGCGCTGGTATGCCTACGACGACGAGACGGTGCTCACCGGCTTCATGCCGATGTTCCACGTCGCCGGCATGCAGCTCTCGCTCAACGGCTGCGCCGCCTGCGGCGCCACCGTGGTGGTGATGGCGCGATGGGACCGCGACCTCGTGGCGCCGCTGTTCCGGCGCTACAGCGTGACCCTGTGGAGCGCTGCACCCACCATGGTGGTCGACGCGCTCGCCGCCGAAGGCTTCGACGAGGCCGCCTTCGCGAAGCTGAAAATCATCACCGGCGGCGGCGCGGCCATGCCGGCGGCGGTGGCGGCCGAGCTGAAGCGGCGGTGGAACCTCGCCTATGTCGAGGGCTATGGCCTGACCGAGACCATGTCGCCGAGCCATCTCAACCCGGTGGACCGGCCGAAGCCGCAATGCCTCGGGGTGCCGGTGCAGGAGACCGACGCGCGCATCATCGACCCCGAAAGCCTCACGGAACTGCCGCGGGGCGAGACCGGCGAGGTCGTCGTCGCCGGGCCGCAGGTGATGCGCGGCTACTGGAATCGCCCCGAGGCGACGGCGGAGGCCTTCGTGACGCTCGACGGCAAGCGCTTCCTGCGCACCGGCGACCTCGCCCGCATCGACGAGGAGGGCTATTTCCACATGGTCGACCGGCTCAAGCGGATGATCTCCGTCTCCGGCTTCAAGGTCTGGCCCTCCGAGGTGGAGGCGGTGCTCTACCGCCATCCCGCCGTGCAGGAGTGCTGCATCGTCTCGGCCCCCGACGCCTATCGCGGCGAGACGGTGAAGGCCTACGTGGTGCAGCGGCCGGGCACGGAGCTTTCGGCCGAAGCGCTGATCGCCTGGGCGCGGGAGGTGATGGCTGCCTACAAGGTGCCGCGGCAGGTGGACTTCGTGCAGAGCCTGCCGCGCACCGCTTCCAACAAGCTCGACTGGCGTTCCCTGCAGGACGCCGGCTGGGCGAAGGCCGCGTCGTGACCGCCGCCCTTGCCGGCACCCGCCGCGGCGATCACCATGCGGCCTGCATCTTGCCTGCCCGTGCGGTGCTTCCTCGCATTCCGCCTGAGATCTCGACATGACCCTGCCGTCCCTGACCGCCCTCGAAGCCCGCATCCGCGACGACCTGGCGCGGATCGCCCATCCCCGCGCGCCCTGGCTCACGCCGCGCACGGCCCCGGACGGGTCGCAGGCGCTGGACGTGCTGGTGGTCGGGGCAGGGCAATCAGGCGTCGCCGCCGCCTTCGGGCTGAAGCGCTCGCGGGTGGACAATGTCCTCGTCATCGACAAGGCGGCCTATGGCCAGGAGGGGCCCTGGGTCACCTATGCGCGGATGAAGACGCTGCGCAGCCCGAAAGACTTCACCGGCCCCGATCTCGACATTCCGAGCCTCACCTACCAGTCCTGGCACGAGGCCCGCTATGGCGCCGACCATTGGCAGGCGCTGGACCTCATCACGCGCGAGGACTGGAATGACTACCTCCTCTTCATGCGGCGGGTGACGGAGGTTCCGGTCGAGAACGAGACCGAGCTTCTGTCGCTCGATCAGGCCGGCGAGCTGGTCGCGGCGCGGCTCAGCGGCCCCGATGGCGAGCGGACCGTCTTCGCCCGCAAGGTGGTGCTGGCGACGGGGCAGGATTCGACCGGGCGCTGGTGGATGCCGGACTTCGTCGCGGCCCTGCCGGCGGCGCTGCGCGCCCACACCGCCGATCCCATCGACTTCGGCTCGCTCAAGGGCAAGGTCGTGGCCGTGCTGGGGGCCGGCGCCTCGGCCCTCGACAATGCCGCGGAGGCGCTGGAGGCGGGCGCGGCCTCGGTGCATCTCTTCTGCCGCCGGCTCGAGCCGCAGGTGATCCAGCCCTATCGCTGGATCACGTTCCGCGGCTTCATGAAGCACCTCGTCGACCTCGACGATGCCTGGCGCTGGCGCTTCATGAGCCGCGTCATGGGCCTGCGCGAGGGCTTTCCGCAGGCGACCTACGACCGCTGCGCCGGCCATCCCAACTTCGTTCTCCATACCGGCGGCGCCTGGACGGCCGCACGCGCCGAGGAGGGCCGGGCGGTGGTGACGACGGCGCACGGCGACTTCGCCGCCGACTTCCTCATCTGCGGCACCGGCATCGCCATGGATTACGCGGCGAAGCCCGAGCTCGCCGCCTTTGCGGGCAACATCGCCACCTGGGGCGACCGCTACGCGCCGCCTGAGGATGAGGCCAACGACCGCCTCGCGGCCTTTCCCTACCTCTCGCCGGAATACCAGTTCATGGAGAAGGAGCCCGGCCGCACGCCCTGGATCGCCAACGTCCACCTCTTCTCGATTGCCTCGACCATGAGCTTCGGCCCCTCGGGCTCCTCGATCAACGCCATGACCACGGCTGTGCCGCGGCTCGTCGACGGCGTCACCAAGGGCCTCTTCGCGGCGGACGTCGAGGCGAACTGGCAGGCCTTCCTCGCCTATGACGTGGCGCAGGCGGAGGTGCGGCAGACGGTACCGGGGCTCGGCATCGCAGCGGAGTAGCCCGTTTCGAGGATCATCGACCTCATCGCGTCATGCCCGGCCTCGTGCCGGGCATCCACGACTTGAACACCGCATCACGAGAATTCGTGGATCCCCGGGCCAAGCCCGGGCATGACGCATCGGTCTGCGTGAGGGTCGTGCGACACGGGCACCGAAGGGACGAGGCTCACCCCGCCGTCGCCGTTTCCCTGTGCCGGGCGGTGGCGGCTTCCGGGTCGAAATGTGGAATGGCGGCGATCAGCTCGCGGGCATAGTCGGAGGCCGGGTCGGTGAACAGCGCGCCGCTCGGCCCCTGTTCGACGATGCGGCCCTTCTGCAGCACGATGGTGCGCTCGCACATCATGCGGACGACGTTGAGGTCGTGGCTGACGAAGAGATAGGCGAGGCCGGTTTCGCGGCGGAGCCGGTCGAGAAGGTGCAGAATCACCGCCTGGACCGAGACGTCGAGGGCGGCCGTCGGCTCGTCGAGCACGAGCAGGCGCGGCTTCGCCGCGATGGCGCGGGCGATGCCGACGCGGGCCTTCTGGCCGCCGGAGAGCTGGTGGGGGAAGCGGTCGAGGAATTCGGGCGGCAGGCCCACGCGGCGGGCGCAGTCCTCGACTTGCCGGCGCAGCTCGCGGCCGTCCTGTACCCCGGCCAGCAGCTTCAGCGGATCGGCGATGCAGTCGAAGGCGGAGAACCGCGGGTTGAGGCTGTCGCCGTGGTCCTGGAAGACGATCTGGATGTCCTTGCGGAACCGCGAGCGGTAGAATTCGCGCGAGGAGATCCTGCCAATGTCTTCGCCGTCGAAGCCGATGGTGCCGGCGGAATGGTCCAGGAGGCGACAGACGAGGCGGGAGATGGTGCTCTTGCCCGAGCCCGATTCCCCGACGAGGCCGAGGCTTTCGCCCGGCGCGAGATCGAAGGAGACGTCGTCGACACCGCGGAAACCGTTGTCGAAGGTTTTCACCAGGTTCGAGACGGAGAGCAGCGGCTCGGCTGGCCGGCGGAGCGACACGCGTGGCGCGACCAGGACCGGCTCGCCGGCATCCACCACGAGGCTGTCGACGGTGGAATGGCGGGTCGGTGACGCCGCGACGAGGCGCTTCGTATAGGAATGGCGCGGCGCGCCGAAGAGGCTCGCGGGCACCGCCTGCTCGACCACCAGACCCTGTTCCATCACCGCGACCCGCTGGCAGTACTGCGCGGCGAGGCCGAGGTCGTGGGTGATGAGAATCATCGCCATGCCGCGCCGGGCGGTGATCTCGGCGAGGAGGTCCATCACCGTCTTCTGCGTCGTCACGTCGAGGCCGGTGGTCGGCTCGTCGGCGATGAGCAGGGCGGGCTCGCAGGCGATGGCCATGGCGATCATGACGCGCTGGCACATGCCGCCCGAGAGCTCGTGCGGATAGGCGTCGAGCCGCTCCTCGGGGTCGCGGATCAGGACGGATTCCAGCAGTTTCAGCGCCTTCTGCCGCGCCTCGGCCGCCGACAGGGATTCGTGGGCGCGCAGCACGTCGGCGATCTGCAGGCCGACCGTGCGGATGGGGTTCAGTGCCGCCCGCGGGTTCTGGAAGATCATCGACATGGCCGCGCCGCGCAGCGGCTGCAGCATGGACCTTGAGGCGCGGGTGATGTCCTGGCCGCGGAAGGTGATGCGGCCGTTGGTGATGCGGCCGGCACGGTCGAGGAGCTGCATGACCGAGAAGGCGGTGACCGACTTGCCCGAGCCGCTCTCGCCGACGATGCCGAGAGTCTCGCCGGCGTCGAGGGTGAGCGAGACGCCCTTCAGCGCCTCCACGAGGCCGTTGCGGGTGGAGAAGGTGACCTTCAGGTCGTCGATGGTGAGGAGCGGCGCCGTCATGTGCGCATCCGCGGGTCGAGGATGTCGCGCAGCCCGTCGCCGAGAAGGTTGAAGCAGAGCACGGCGCTCATCAGGGCGGCGCCGGGAAACACGACCAGCCACCACTTGCCGGTGGTGATGAAGCGGGCGCCCTCGGCGACCATGATGCCCCATTCCGGCGTCGGCGCCTGGACGCCGAGGCCGAGAAAGGAGAGGCCGGCGGCGTTGAGGATGGCCCAGCCGAGGTTCAGCGAGATCTGCACCGCCATGGCGGGGAGGACGTTGGGCAGGAGGAACAAGAGGACCACGCGCACGTGGCTGTTGCCGGAGGCCCTGGCCGCTTCCACCCAGCCGGAATTGCGCCGGACGTTCACCTCGGCCCGGGCGAAGCGGATGTAGAAGGGCAGGTTGATGATGGCCGTGGCGTAGATGATGTTCTCGACCCGGTTGCCGAGCGCCGCCACCAGCGCCATGGCGAGGACGAAGAGCGGGAAGGCCATCAGCACGTCGACGAAACGGCCGACCCATCGGTCGAGCCGCCCGCCCGCATAGCCGCAGAAGGCGCCGATCATGGCGCCGAGGACGAAGGAGAGGCTCACCGCCGAGGCGGCGATGGCGAGGTCGAGCCGCGTCGCCACGAGGACGCGCGAGAAGACGTCGCGGCCGAGCTGGTCGGTGCCGAACCAGTGGGCGGCACTCGGTGGCTGGAGCGATTGCGGGACGTTGGAGACCGTGGGGCCGTAGGGCGCGATGGAAGGCCCGACGATGGCGATGAGGACGAGCAGCGCCGCACCGATACCGGCGACGAGGGTCACCGGATTGCCGCGCAGGATATAGCCGGTGTGGCGGAGCGTGGCGCTCATTCGATGGAGACCCGGGGATCTGCGAGGCCGTAGAGCACGTCGATGGTGAGGTTCACCAGGACGAAGATGAAGGCCATGAGCAGCACGAAGCCCTGCACCGGCGCGTAGTCGGAGGTGAGCAGGGCGTCGAGCGCATAGGATGCGACGCCCGGCCAGGAGAAGACCTTCTCCACCAGCACGTTGGCGCCGAGCATGGTGGAGAAGACGATGCCCATGATGGTGATGACAGGCAAGAGCGCGTTGCGCAGCGCATAGACGAGGACGACGCGCCGCCGCGACAGGCCGAGGGCCTCGCCCGTGCGGACAAAGTCGCTCGTCATCACCGCCAGCATGGCAGCGCGGGTCATGCGGGCGAGGGGGGCGAGGACGAACAGCGCCATGGTGGAGGCGGGAAGGACCAACTGGCTCGCCGCAGCGCGCCAGGACTCCCATTCGCCGGCGAGGGCCGCGTCGATGAGGATGAAGCCGGTGACGACGGGGGGCTGCGAGGCGAAGACGTCCAGCCGCCCCGTCGGGTCGGGGGCGATGCCGAGGATGTAGTAGAAGGCGTAGATCAGCAGAAGGCCGGAGACGAAGGTCGGCACGCAGACGCCGAGCGAGCACAGGAAGCGCACCCCGTGGTCGATCAACGAATTCGGTTTCAGCGCCGCGAGGATGCCGAGCGGCAGGGCCAGCGACAGGGCGAAGAGCAGCGCCGTAAAGGTGAGTTCGAGCGAGGCCGGCAGGCGGTTGATGAGGTCGGTCACCACCGGCTGGCCGGTGTTCATCGAGCGGCCGAGATTGCCGGTGGCGATGTCCTTCAGATAGAGCAGCAATTGCTGCGGGATGGGCTTGTCGAGGCCCATCTGCTCCCGGATCATCTGGATTTCCGCCTGGCCCGCATTGGGGCCGGAGGCGAAGAACACGGCCGGATCGCCCGGCAGCACCCGCATCAGCAGGAAGGTGAAGACGATCACCCCGAAGAGCGCGGGAACGGAGGACAGGGCCCTCCGTCCCGCGCGCCTGGCGATACCGGCTGCAAGGCTCATGACCGGCGGGCCCGTCAGGTCCGCTTCACGTCGCGGAAGTCGACCTGGCGGTGGTAGCCGTAGGTGTAGCCGTCGATGTTCTTCGGCATGACGGCGTCCTGGTTCGGCTGCCAGAGCATGACGATCGGCGTCTCGTCGGCCATGATGGCGATCATCTCCTTGCAGGTCGCGTCGTACTTGGCCTTGTCGGTCTCGAAGCGCGCCTTGCCGGCGAGGTCGGCGATGCGCTCGTCGTTCCAGCCGGAATAGTTCCAGCGCTGGGGGCCATAGAGGAAGGTGCGGAAGAAGTAGTCGGTCGAGGGCAGCCAGGCGATCGAGGTCTCGATGAAGAAGGGCAGCTTGCGCTCGGTGACCATGGTGGAGATCTGCGCGTCGGGCAGCTTCTGGATCTCGACGCGGATGTTGATGGCGGCGAGGGCCTCCTTGACCAGCGCCGCGATGGGCTCGGCGAAGGCGGCGGAGCCGAGGTTGAAGGCGAAGAAGGTCTCGAAGCCGTTGGGGAAGCCGGCTTCCGCCAGCAGCGCCTTGGCCTTGGCGACGTCCTGCTTGTAGGGCATCGGCTGGGGGAAGGAGGCGTCCGTCGGCGTGCCCGACCAGGTGCCGCCGTAGAGCTTGGCGCCGCGCTCGAACAGGCCCGCCTTGAACAGCGAGTCGTAGGGCAGGGCAGCGGCGATGGCCTGGCGCACCTTCTTGTTGTCGAAGGGCGGCATCTTGGTGTTGAAGGCGATCATCGAGAAGGCGTTGAACTGGGGCGTCGAGATCGCCTTGACGCGGCCGCGCGCGACCAGCGTGTCGATGTCGCTCGGCTGCAGGTCGATGGAGAGGTCGGCGTCGCCCTTCTCGATGAGGCTGGCGCGGGTCGCGGCCTCCGGAATGGTCTGGCAGATGATGCGGCGGAAGGGGGCGGGCTTGCCGTCGACGCCGCCGGTCCAGGCGTCGTTGCGGCGCAGGATGACCTGCTCGCCGGGCTTGAAGCTCTCCACCGTATAGGCGCCGGAGCCGGCCGTGTTGTCCTTGGTCCAGGCCTGGCCCCAGGGATCCTGCGGCGTCACGTGCTTCTTCACCAGCGTCGAATTGAAGACGATCGCGTAGAGCGTGCAGAGGTTGGGCAGAGCGAGGCGGTCGGGCTTGTCGATCTTGCCGACGACGGTGTGGGTATCGACGATCGTGAACTGCTCGGGCTTGGTCCAGGAGCCGGTGCCGATCTGGGCGGCGGCGAGGGAGCGGGCGGAGACGGCGCGGTCATAGGACCACTTGACGTCGGCCGCGGTCACCGGCGTGCCGTCGTGGAACTTGGCGTTCTTGCGGATGTGGAAGGTGAAGGTCATGCCGTCCGGGCTGACGTCGACCTTCTCGGCGATCTCGCCGCGGATGTTGTCGATGTCGAAGACCCAGTTGCCATCGCGCTGCTTGCGGCCGAAGGAGACAAGCCGGTCATAGACGTTGACGCTGACGCCGAAGGCCTCGCGCGTCGAGCCGGGCATGGTGGGGTCGAGGGTGTTCACCGCCGCGCCGGTGACGTAGCGCAGGGTTTCCGCGCGGGTCTGCGCCTCGGCCCGGCCGCCCAGATAGGGCGCTGTGGCGATGGCGGCCGTTCCCGCGAGGAGGTGACGACGGTTCAGCTTCATGACGCGGTCTCCGTTGACGCTTGCGGGCCTGGCATCCTGCCCGGCGGCTCGCCCAGATGGTTGCAATCTCCGTACCAGCAGCGAGAGCTGGTCATGCGATGCCGGCGCGAGGAGAATGTCCGTTCGCCGGAACCGCCGGCGTGGGAAATGCTCTTCGGCATTTGCCCCCTGATGCAGCAACGCAGTCGCGTTGCCCAAGGGTTAGGCAGTGTCAGCCGGCGAGCCAGCCGCCGTCAACGGCGAGTGTGGTGCCGGTGGTAAAGGCGGCGGCGTCGCTGGCCAGATAGAGGACGGCCTCGGCGATTTCCTCCGGGCGGCCGAGCCGGCCCATGGGGTGGCGGGCCACCGATTTCGCCTCCGCCGCCGCGGGATCGGCAGCACGGCCGAAGCTGCGCCGGAGCATCGGGGTGTCGATGGCGCCGGGCGCCACCGCGTTGACGCGGATGCGATCGGCGGCGAAATCCAGCGCCATGGTGCGGGTGAGGCTGAGGATGGCGCCCTTGGCGGCAATATAGGCGGCATTGCCCGCGCCTCCGGCGATGGCGAGCTGGGAGGCGGTGGTGACGATGGCCCCGCCGCCCTGTGCCCGCATGAAAGGCACCACCGCCCGCGCCCAGAGCCAGGTGCCGCCGACATTGGCGCGGAAGACGCGATCCCAGTCCTCGGGGCTCGTGGTCATGATCGTGCCACCGACGGAGAAGCCGGCCGCGGCGAAGAGGATGTCGATGCGGCCGAACCGCGCCGCGACGGCAGCCGCGTCCCGGTCCGCGGTGCCCGGCTCGCCGACGTCGGAGATGCAGGTCATGGCCTCGCCGCCCGCGGCGGCCACCATGGCGGCCGTTTCGGTCGCTCCTGCCGCGTCGCGGTCGACGAGGGCGAGGCGTGCGCCCTCGCGCGCGAAGGCGAGCGCGGTTGCTCTGCCGATGCCCGACCCGCCACCGGTGATGACCGCAACCTTTCCCTGAAGGCGCATCAGGCGGCCTCGCCGGCTGCGCTGGCGAGGGCGGCGTCCACCGCCTCGCTCAGGAGCCCGACCATGCGGTCGATCTCCGGGCGGGTGATGATGTAGGGCGGCGCCAGGATGACGTGGTCGCCGGAATGGCCGTCCGCCGTGCCGGGAGAGGGGTAGCAGAGCAGGCCACGGGCGAAGGCCTCGTCCTTGACGCGCTTGTAGAGCCCGAGGCTCGCGGCGAAGGGCGTCTTCGTCTCGCGGTCCTTGACGAACTCGACGGCGACGAAAAAGCCGCGGCCGCGGATGTCGCCGACATGGGGGTTCTGGCCGAAGGCCTGTTCGAGGGCGCCCATGAGATAGGCGCCGTCGGTGCGGCACTTCTCCACGAGGCCGTCGCGGATGATGACCTTCTGCACGGCGAGCCCGGCGGCGCAGGCGGCGGTATGGCCGGAATAGGTATGGACGGAGGCAATGGTGCCGAACGTGTCGGCGATGGTGCGATAGACGTCTTCCGTCATCAGCGCGGCGCCGAGCGGCGCATAGCCGCCGGCCAGGCCCTTGGCGGTGACCATGATGTCGGGCGAGACGCCGTCATGGGCGAGGGTGCGCCAGGTGCCGCAGCGGCCGACGCCGCACATGACCTCGTCGGCCACCATGAGGATGCCGTAGCGGCTGCAGATCTCGCGCATGCGCCGGGCATAGCCGTCCGGCGCCGGAACCGCGCCGCCGGCGGCCCCCACCACCGGCTCGAAGAAGAAGGCGGCGATGCGCTCGGCACCGACGCGGTGAATCTCCCGTTCGAACTCGGCGGCGAGGTGGTCGACCAGACCCTCCGGCGCGACGCCGTCGGCCGGGCGGTAGTCGTTGGCCGGAGACAGGTGGGTCACCGGCATGAGCGCGCCGACATAGGGGCGGCGGCGGGCCGGATGGCCGGAGAGCGACAGGGCTCCCATCGTGTAACCGTGCCAGGACTGGCGGCGGGCGAAGAAGTGGGTCCGGCCGGCATGGCCGCGGGCGAGGTGGTACTGCAGGGCGATCTTGATGGCGGTCTCGGTCGCCTCCGAGCCGCCGGAGACGAAGGAGACGCGGCTCATGCCGCCTCCGGCCTGATCGACGATGGTGTCGGCGAGGGCGTCGATGGGGTCGGAGGTGAAATCGGCGGAATAGCCGAAGGACAGCGTATCGTACTGCGCCTTGATCGCCTCGATCACCTCGCGGTGGCCGTGGCCGAGGCAGAAGAGGGCCGGTCCGGACGAGCCGTCGAGGAAGCGCCGGCCATGTTCGTCGAAGACGTGGATGCCTTCACCGCCAACGGCGCGCGGCAACCTCTGTCCCGCGCGGTGCTGGTTGAGCCAGCGGTGCCCGACGTCGTCCATGGCGCTCTCCCTGATGCGGAAGGGAAGGCTAGGGGAGCGCCTCGGCGGCGGTCAAACCCGCCGGGCGCATGGCAGCCCCATCGGGATACCCGTCCCGGCTGCCGGGTCAGGGGCGGCGGGTCCAGGCGAGATAGTCGGCGGCGGCCTCCTTCAGGCCGAAGCGCGGGGTAAAACCGGTTGCAGCCTTCAGACGCGCGAAGTCGCTGCCCGGCCGGTCGGCGGGGATCTGGTAGCGCACGGTCGGCGCGGCAGGATCGATGCCATGGCTCCAGCCGGGGAAGGCCGGGGCGATCGCCGCGCAAAAGGCTTCCACCGAGAAGACCTCGGGACCGCCGAGATCGAAGATCGGCGCGGGCTGGTCCAGTTTGGCGGCGGCGAGGGCGGCAAGACCCGCTGCGGCGTCGCGGGAATAGAGCCAGCCGGCAAACCCCGGGCGGGAGAGGCGGGTCGGCCTTCCGGCCTGAGCCTCCGCCATGACCTGGGCCTGGGCCGAGAGGATCTCGCGCACGCCGGTGTCGCGCTCGTAGGGGCCATAGACCCCGGCGATGCGCAGGGTGGGCGTGGCGATGCCGTAGACGGCGCCGAGGCGGATCGCCACGTCCTCGGCCATCTTTTTTGTGAGCCCGTAGAGGGCGGCCGGGGCGGGCGGATCGACGTCGGCGCGGAAGCGGGCGTCGTCGCCCTTGGCGAGCGGATAGACGCTGGCCGAGGAGGCGATGACGACGCGGGGGCAGCCGGCCTCCGCCGCCGCGCGCAGAACCGCGGCGGTGCCGCCGACATTGACCGAGACGATGCGTTCGGGATGGGCGCGTTCCATGTCCGGGCCGGCGGTGATGGCGGCCGCATGGATGACGGCGGAGAAGCGGTGGGCGCTCATCAGCGCCCGCAGGCCGTCGCCGTCGCGCACGTCGCCGATGGTGACCTCGATGCCGGCGGGAAGCCAGCCGGGCTCCGCCGGGTGGGCGGCGAGCACGACGACCTCCTCGCCGGACGAGACGAGATGGTCGACGGTCGCGGCCCCGACGAAGCCGGTCCCTCCGGTGATGAGAATGGTCAAGCTGCGCCCCTCCTGACGATGTCGGCGGTGCGATCATGCCGCAGCCTGGGCGGCTGCGCTAAGGGCCCGGGACGCGGGGCGCCCATTCGCCGCGCGGGGTCGTCAGGCGGCCCAGCGCTCGGCGTCGGGCTCGCGGCCGATCAGGGCGAGGCCGTAGGCGATCGATTCGAACTGGTCGGCGTTGGTGAGCCGGGCCTCGTCGAAGCGGTCGGTGAAGAGGCGGCGGATGGCCGGCACGAAGGAGGTGCCGCCGGTCAGGAAGACCCGGTCGATGGCGCCTTCCGCGACGCCGGCCCGGGCGAGGGCCTCGTCCACCGTGGCGCCTATGCGGGCGACGTCCGCCGCGATCCACGATTCGAAATCGGCCCGGCTGATGCGGCCGGTGATGGCGACGTCCTCCGCCGCGAAGCGGAAGTCCGCGGCGTCGGCGGCCGACAGCGTCACCTTGGCATCCGAGACGGCGCGGTAGAGTGCGAGGCCGAGGTCGTAGTCGACGATGTCGATGAAGCGGCGCAGCTTCTCAGGATCCACCGCCACCTTCTCGAGGTCGCGCAGGCCGGCGAGGTCGCCATTGGACTTCATCATCGCGAGCTGATGCCAGCGGGCGAGGTTGGCGTAATAGCGGTTCGGCACGGTCAGCAGCTTGTCGAGCGAGCGGTAGTCCGAGCCCTTGCCGAGCGCCGGCGAGACCATGTGGTCGACGATGCGGGCGTCGAAGCTGTCGCCGGCGATGCCGATGCCGGCATGGGACAGCGGCCGGGCGGTGAGCCGCCCGTCGCGCCGCTCGAAGCGCATCACCGAGAAGTCCGAGGTGCCGCCGCCGAAATCGGCGACGAGCACGGTGGCGTCCCGGTCGAGGGCGCGTGCATAGAAGAAGGCGGCGCCCACGGGCTCGTAGACGTAGCGGGCGGCGTCGAGGCCGAGCCGGCCGAAGGCGGCGCGGTAGCGCTGCATGGCGAGCGCCTCGTCCGGATTGCCGCCGGCGAAGCGGACGGGGCGGCCGATCTGCACCCGGGCGCCGGCAAAGCCGAGGTCACGGCCCGCATGGCGCTGGAGGGTCTGGATGAAGGCGACGAGCAGGTCCTCGAACCGCGTGGTCTGGCCGAAGATGCGGGTGTCCTTGAAGCTCGCGCTGGCGGCGAAGCTCTTGAACGACTGGATGAAGCGCTGCGCCCCGCCGCCGGCCATGAGCTGGTCCATGGCGAAGGGCCCGCCCTCGACCCGGTTCGTCAGCTTTCCCCCGCTGCGCTCCTGCCAGTAGCACAGGGCGGTGACGAAGCCCTTCAGCGTCGCCTCGCCGTGGCGGAAGGTGACGGCCTCGGCCGGGCCGTCGCCGCCTGCCAGCGCCACCACCGTGTTGGTGGTGCCGAAGTCTATCCCGATGGAGAGGGGCGGGCTGTAGCTTGTCAAGGACGGGGCCTCGCTGGGGGAAGCGGCGGGGCATAGACCATCGCGGCGGTGCCGGCCAGAGGGCCGGCCGTTCCTGTGGGTTTCGCCGAAGGGGAGGAGGCGCGCGCCGCGGCGGGGTGCTAGGAAGGCCGGCGCAGTGGATGAGGGTTCCTGAGTCGGGATGAAAGTCGATATCGACATGGGGTCGCAGTCCGGCGGGAAGGCGGCCACGCTCGATCTCGAGGAGTTGCTGGCGACCCGCCTGCTGGTGCAGGGCAATTCGGGCTCGGGCAAGTCGCACCTCTTGCGGCGGCTCCTGGAGCAGAGCGCCCCCTGGGTGCAGCAATGCGTCATCGACCCGGAGGGCGACTTCGTCACGCTGGCCGACCGCTACGGCCATGTGGTGGTGGACGCCGAGCGCACCGAGGCCGAGCTCACCCGCATCGCCGCGCGCATCCGCCAGCACCGCGTCTCCGTCGTGCTCAATCTCGAGGGGCTGGACGTCGAGCAGCAGATGCGCTGCGCGGCGGCCTTCCTCGGCGGGCTCTTCGACGCCGAGCGCGACCACTGGTACCCGGTTCTCGTGGTGGTGGACGAGGCGCAGCTCTTCGCCCCAGCCGTGGCCGGCGAGGTGTCGGACGAAGCGCGCAAGCTCTCCCTCGGCGCCATGACCAACCTCATGTGCCGCGGCCGCAAGCGCGGGCTCGCCGGCGTCATCGCCACCCAGCGCCTCGCCAAGCTCGCCAAGAACGTGGCGGCGGAGGCATCGAACTTCCTGATGGGGCGCACCTTCCTCGACATCGACATGGCGCGCGCCGCCGATCTCCTCGGCATGGACCGCCGCCAGTCGGAGATGTTCCGCGACCTCGCGCGCGGCCATTTCGTCGCGCTGGGGCCGGCCCTCTCGCGCCGGCCGCTGCCGGTGACCATCGGCGCGGTGGAAACCTCCGCGCGCTCGACCAGCCCGAAGCTGACGCCGCTCCCCGAGGCGCCGGCTCCGGAAGACGCCCGCGACCTCATCTTCACGCCCGCCGCCGACGAGATCAGGGCGCTGCCGGTGCGCCGGCCGCCGCCGCCTCCTCCGGTCTCGACCGCCGACATCCTGACGCAGCTCGCCCAGGCGCGGCCGAAGGCGGAGGAACCGGCCGAGCCCATGCTCCCGGTCATCGCCGAGGCCGAGCACAAGGCGCTGATCGAGGAGGTGCTTCGCGAGATCCTCTCCGACCCCGACGCCGCCTTCCGCACCGTCGCCGTGCTCTACCAGGACTTCCTCGTGCGCTGCCGCATCCGCCGCGTGCCCGGCGAGCCGCTGACGCTCGCCGATTTCCGCCGCCGCTTTGCCGTGGCGCGGGCCGGCGTCGACATGACGCGCGAGGGCGAGGAGGGGTGGAGCCAGGCGGTGACGCTTTCCGCCGGCTTGCCGGACGACCTGCAGGGCGTGTTCCTCGTGATTGCCCGCGCCGCGCTGACCGGGGCGCCATGCCCGTCCGATGCCACCATCGCCCGCGTCTACGGCAGCCATTCGCCGAGCCGGGCGCGGCGGCTCATCGCCTATTTCGAGGAGCGCGGGCTCTTCGTCATGCGCACGGACTTCCGCGGCCGGCGTATCGTCGCCTCCCCCGACCTCGGCTGCGAGACGGCGCCGGGCGACCCGGCCGGCCCGGTGGACGTCAGCCAGGACATGCCGTCGGCGGCGGAATAGGCCGCCCGCTCAGCCGGCCCAGGCCCGGAAGGGCCGCGCCGCCAGGAAGGCACGGGCAACGCGCATGACCATGTGATCGGACAGGCGGGGACCTGCGATCTGCAGCCCGACGGGCAGGCCCTCCGCCGTCAGGCCGCAGGGCACCGAGACGGCGGGGCAGTGGGCGAGGTTGAAGGGGTAGGAGAATTCCGCCCAGGCCAGCCAGTCCCAGGGGTGGGCCGGCCAGTGATCCGGCACCTGGCGGCCGTGTGGGAAGGCGGCGACCGAGACGGCTGGCGTCAGCAGCAGGTCCCAGCGCCCGGCGAACCAGCGCCCGACCGCTCCCGCATAGGCGTGGCGGCGCGACTGGGCGGCCTGCACGTCGGCCCAGGACGTCGTCCGGTTCTCCCGCAGGCAGGCGACGAAGCCCGGGTCCATCGCCGCCTCGGCCGCCGCGTCGGCGGGGGCGTAGGGCATGAGGGGCGGTCCCCAGAGCGCGCGGATCAGCTCGGGGCCGAGCGGCCCCCAGGGGGGCGTGACGCGCTCGACGGTGGCACCGAGGGCCTCGATGGCGAGGGCCGCGGCCTCGACCGCCTGCGCCACCTCGGGGTCGACGCGTGCATGGCCGAGATCGGGGCTGTAGGCGATGCGCAGGCCGGTGAGGTCCGGACCGGCGGGATCGCGCCGGAAGCCGCCGGGCAGGGTGGTGTAGTCGGCGGGGTGGGGGCCCGCCATGACCTCCAGCATCAGTTCCGCATCGGCTGCGTCGCGGGCGATGGGGCCGATGTGCGAGAGCGCGCCGTTGTTGGGCACGGGCAGGTAGGGGACGGTGCCGAAGGTCGGCTTGAGGCCGACGACGCCGCAGAAATGGGCGGGGAGCCGTACCGATCCCGCTCCGTCGGTGCCGAGATGGAGGGGCCCGCAGCCGGCGGCGGCGAGTGCCGCCGCGCCCGAGGAGGAGCCGCCCGCGGTGCGGCCGGCCATCCAGGGATTGTCGGTCGCACCCGTGAGCGGGTTTTCGCTGACCGCCGTCCAGCCCTGTTCGGTGGTGGCGGTCTTGCCGAGGATGACGGCGCCGGCGGCCCGCAGGCGCGCGACGGCGGGTGCGTCCGCCGCGGCCGGCGTCGGGTCGGACAGGCGGGAGCCCCGGCG
>NZ_JBQVQL010000015.1:0-63933 GCF_052440005.1 Phreatobacter sp. | reverse complement strand
GGCCGGGCCTCGACCCGCTCGAAGTGCTGCGCCGGGTCGGCGGCCGCGAGATCGCCGCCGTCGCCGGGGCCATCCTGGCGGCGCGCCTGCAGCGCATCCCCGTGCTTCTCGACGGCTATGTGGTGACCGCCGCGGCGGCCGTGCTCCACGCGCTCGACCCGGCGAGCCTCGACCATTGCCTCGCCGCCCACCGCTCCGCCGAGCCGGCCCACGGCCGCGTGCTGGAGAAGATCGGCAAGCGGCCGCTTCTGGATCTCGGGATGCGGCTCGGCGAGGGCTCCGGCGCGGCGCTGGCCTGCGGCATCGTCCGCAACGCCCTCGCCGTGCACCAGGGCATGGCGACCTTCGAACAGGCGGCGGTCAGCCGCGGCTGACCGACCGGCCGCTCACTGCTCGGTCAGCACGATCCGCACGAGATTGGCGGCGTTGCGGGCGCCGATCTTCTCCATGATGCGCGCCCGGTGCACCTCGATGGTGCGCGGGCTGATGCCGAGGTTTCGGCCCGCCTCCTTGTTGGAGGCGCCGCCGGCGATCTGTTCCAGCACCTGCCGCTCCCGCGGCGTCAGCAGTTCCATGCCCGGGAAATGCGAGGCGAGTTGCCCCGGCGTGCGGTTCGGCCGGTGACCCTCGGCGAGGACTTCGCGCACGCGGCCGACGAGCCGCTCGGCGTCGAAGGGCTTTTCGAAGAAGTCGACGGCCCCGCTGCGGATGGCATCGACCGCCATCGGGATGTTCGCATGGCCGGACATGGCGAAGATCGGCGCAGCGAAGGCGTCGGCCTTGAGCCGCTTCAGCACGTCGAGCCCCGAGGGCCCGGGGATGTCTACGTCGAGGATGAGGCAGGCTGGCACATGGCCCCGCATCGCTGACACGACGGAGGTCCCGTCTGCGAAACCGGTCACGTCAAATCCCTGCAGGGTGAAGATGGCGCTCAGCGCGTCGCGCACCGCCGGGTCGTCGTCGACCACGAAGATCTCATCGGCATGGGACATGGGTCACGGGCTCCGCTGCACGGCTCTTGGCTCGCCCGGAGGGGCCAGGGGCAGGACGAGCGAGACGGTCGCTCCCTGCCCGGCGCCGCCGGGATCGATGGTGATGGACCCGCCGTGGCGTTCGGCGAGGCCACGGGACAGGGCGAGGCCGAGGCCGAGGCCTGCCGGCTTCGATGTGCGGAAGGGCGCGAACAGGCCAGCGCTGACCTCGGCTGACATGCCGGGTCCGCTGTCGCGCACCGCAAGGACCACGGTGCCGCCCTCTTGCCGCGTGGTGATCCATAGCCGCGGGTTCGGCCGGCCCTCGGCCGCCTCGATCCCGTTGCGCACGATGTTGACGACGATCTGTTGCAGCTGCACGGGATCGGCGACGACCCTGAGCGGGTGCTCGCCTCTCTCGCGCAGGATGACCGGTTGCGGGTCGCGGCCGACCATCGCGAGGTCCACCGCCTCGTCGATGGTGGTATCGAAGGGCACGGGCCGGGTCTCCGGCGGGCGGTTGGCGGCGAAGCGGCGCAGCCCCCGGATGATGCCGCCGGCCCGCTCGGCCTCGCGCCGCGCCTTGGCGATGAAGGTGGCCGCAGGCCCCGCCGCACCGACCAGGCTCTCGGCAGCCCTGAGATAGAGGGCCGTCGCCGTCAGCGGCTGGCTGAGCTCATGGGCGATGACCGGTCCCATGGCGTCGCTCGCCCCCGACCGCGCCTCGCCAGCCTTGTCGGTGTTTCTCGCCCGCAATACGGCGACCTTGGGGCCGGCCTCGCCCGTTCCGACGGCGGCGAGGTCCAGGCGAACGGGAATGTCCGCGCCGTGCCGGTGGCGCGCCACGGTGTCCCGGCTTCCAAAGGCGTTGTGGAGCGTGCCTGCGGCCTCGTCCGCGAGCAGCATGGCAAAGGGGCGTCCGAGAACGTCGCCGGCCGTCCAGCCGAGCAGGGGTTCGCCGGCGGCGCCGAAGGCGGTGATCCGCCCCTGTCCGTCGAGCACGACGATCGCCTCGCCCGCCATGTCGAGGACCCTCGACAGGAGCGCGTCGTCTGCATGCGGCATCAGTGGGACGGCCCGTTCGATGGGATCCTCCGCCGGCAAATGTGCGCGGCAGAAAACCACCTGCGACATCCCGCCTCATCCGTAAATCATGCTACGGAGAAATGCGGAGCGCAACGGCCTTTGCATCACCAAACGTAGGGTGGCCCCTAAAGCTGGGGTATCGCCGTCTTCAGCCGTTCCGCCGCCAGCGCGATCGCCTCGGGCGAGCGCAGGTAGCAAAGCCTGAGATGGCCCTCGCCACCGGGTCCGAAGGCGCTGCCGGGGGCAAGACCCACCTTGGCGATGTCGACGAGCTTCATCGCCGCCGCGTTCGAATCGGTGACGCCGTCGATCCCGAAGAACAGGTAGAAGGCGCCGTCCGGTCTGGAGAACCGGCACCGCCCGGTGGCCTCGATCGCCTCGGAGACGATGTCCCGCGCCTTGCGGGCCTTCGCCACCTGATGGGCGAGGAAGCTCTCGCCGCGCTCAAGGGCGACGACGCAGGCCCGCTGGATGAACACCGGCGAACCCGAAGTCGAGTACTGGATGAGGTTTTCGACGACGTCGCCGAGCGCCGGGTCGGCCTCGATCCAGCCCGTACGCCAGCCGGTCATCGCCCAGTTCTTCGAGAAGGTGTTGACCCAGACGATGCGATCGCCCTCTTCGCGCACGTCGTGGAAGGAGGGGGCCCGGCGCGGCGCGCCCTCGGTCCAGACGAAGCGGGTATAGATCTCGTCGGCGACGATCCACAGGCCATGACGGCGGGCGATGGCGAGGATGGCGGCGAGCTCTTCCTTCGTCGCGGTCCAGCCGGTGGGGTTGGAGGGCGTGTTGATGAACATCGCCTTCGTCTTCGGGGTGATCGCCGCTTCCAGCTTCTCGAGGTCGATCTGCCAGCCGCGGTTGCCGTGGTCGAGTTCGACGAAGACCGGAACCGCACCGCGCAGACCCGCGGCGGCCGGTGCGTTCGGCCAGGTGGGGGAGGGGATGATGACCTCATCGCCGTTGCCAGCCACCATCGTCATGGCGATCTGGATCGCCTGCATGCCCGAGCCGCAGACGAAGAACCGCTCCGCCGACAGCTCCCGGCCATAGAGGTCGGAGGCATAGGTGGCGATGGCCTGGCGAAGCTCGGGGATGCCGCGCTGCCACGTGTAGGTCGTCTCGCCGGCGGCGAGCGAGCGCGTCGCCGCCTCGAAGATGAAGGAGGGGGTCGGCATGTCGCCCTCGCCGACCCAGAGCTGGATGACGTCACCGGCGGAGCGAGCATATTTCGACAGTTCGACGATGCCGCTGGCGGGGGCGCCGGAGGCTTCCGGGCGCAGCGAGGCGAGGAGGGCAGAGGTCATGCGGACGGTCCTGGAGTCGGGCGGGCTTGGCCGGGATCGGCGAGCATAGCGGTCGCGTCCGCTCCTTCTCATGAAAAACACGCGCCTTGTCCATCAGCCGGCGCGATGAAAGCGCCGGGTCTGCTGCCGGTGGACGACAGCATGATGGCCTTTGTTCCGCCCGAAGCCTGTTGCTATAAGCGCCGATCGCGACGGCAAATCGAGGTAGCGGCGTGCGGATCTGGAAAGTGACGGCTGTTCTGGCGGCGGGCCTGGCGCTCGGCGCATGCGGTAGCACCGGCGGCAACCTGTTCGGTGGCCAGCAGCAGCAGACGACGCAGGTCGCGGCCCAGCCCGCTCCCGGTGTCGGCTCGCCCGTGCACAACGCCCTGTTCGGCCAGCCCGTTCCCGAGGGCCAGCAGACGCTCCACGCCAACCTCTGTCCGCGGGTCGAGATCCGCGACGGCTCGGCGGTCTGGCGCCAGGGCGGCGAAGGACCGACAGAGCTGCGTTACCAGGGCACGATCACCGATCTCGCCCGCGAATGCCGCATCGACGGCCAGACCATGACCATCCGCGTCGGCATCGAGGGCCGCGTGCTCGTCGGCCCCAAGGGCGACGGGGGCCGCGTGACGATGCCGATCCGCATCGCCGTGACCAAGGGCCTGTCGACGCCGGTCTGGACGCGGCTCTACCAGGTGCCGATCGACATTCCCGCCGGCTCGCCCAACGTCGCCTTCACGCAGGTCGAGGACCAGGTCTCCTTCCCGCTCCCCGAGCCTGGCGACCTCGCGACCTACATCGTCTTCGTCGGCTTCGACAACCAGGCGGCCCAGCCCGAGCGTCCGCGCCGCGGCCGCGCCCGCACCGCCCAGCGCTGAGAGCCGGTCCGCGCGGGCAAGGCGACGGCCCTCAGGGGCTTAAATGCTCAGTGAGCTTTTCGATTGACTGGGCCCGTCCGTCCGACGATCATCCGTGTGGTGATCGGGGACGGGGGGTCCGATGAAGTTCTATTTTCTCACCTTCGACGGCAGGATCGGCCGGCGGACTTACTGGATCGGTGCAGCCTTGCTCCTGCTCGCCGCATTGGTCGCGATGTTCTCGATCGGCGTCGCCGAGGGCGTGCTGACGCCGGGCCAAGGGGCGTCGCGCTGGGGCACGATCGGGATCTTCCTCGTGACTCTCGTCCTGATGCTTCCCTCCTATTCCCTAGCGATCCGACGCACCAACGATCTCGACTACCCCGCCTGGACGGCCTGGGCGATCACCGGCCTGTCGGTGGTCGATTCGGCGCGCTCGCTCGGCGGCTGGGGCTATGCCGACAATTCCCTGACCATCATCTTCGGCATGCTCTTCGCGCTCGCCTTCATCTGGGCCCTCGTCGTTCTGGGCTTCAAGCGCGGAACCGTCGGTGCCAACCGGCACGGACCGGATCCAGTCGCCGACGCCGCGCCGGCTGCTGCCTGACCTTCGGGCACCTCTGCCCACAGGATCGCCTTGACTTCGCCACGAGCAGCGGCCATTGCGAAGGCGTGTCATAAGAACCCGGCGGGAGAGTCCGGGTGGTCTTCATGTTGATGGGATCCCCCGGCGCCGAAGGAGCAACGGCCCCGGAACCTCTCAGGCAAAAAGGACCGCCGGTGGAATGACATTCTGGAAAGTGGCCGGAGGTCCAATCCCGGCCCACCGACGGAGTAAGCCGAAGGTTTCCGCTCGCGGAAGCCGGCTCTAACCGAGCCTAAGGTGAATCTCTCAGGTCCTGCGACAGAGGGGCGCGAGCGGGCGACAAGCCCGCATTTCGGAGAGTTCGGCTCAACCCGGACGTTTCCGCGCGCCGGAGTGCAGGATTGATGGGCGAGCCCCAGACCGGACCGTTGCTGACCACGCCGCTCCATGCCCTGCATGGCGAGCTTGGCGCCAAGATGGTGCCCTTCGCCGGCTACGACATGCCGGTGCAATATCCGACCGGCGTGCTGGCCGAGCACAACTGGACGCGCACCCATGCCGGCCTCTTCGACGTCAGCCACATGGGGCAGTGCTTCCTCATTCCCGCCGACGGACGCTACGAAACGGCCGCCGCCGCCCTCGAGAAGCTCGTTCCGGCCGACGTGCTCGGCCTGAAGCCCGGTCAGCAGCGCTATTCGCAGTTCACCAATGCCGAGGGTGGCATTCTCGACGACCTGATGGTCACCCGCCTCGGTCATCCCGGCCACGAGCACTGGATTTACCTGGTGGTCAACGCCGCCTGCAAGGACGCCGACTACGCCCATCTGAAGGCGCATCTGCCGGCGGACGTCACGCTGAAGATCGCCGACGACCTCGCGCTGATCGCGGTGCAGGGCCCCGAGGCGGTGGCGGCCGTGGCAACCCTCGCGCCGGAACTCGCAACCCTCAAGTTCATGACCTCGGCCGACCTGCCCGTGGGCGGCATCTGGGCCCATGTCTCCCGCACCGGCTACACCGGCGAGGACGGGGTCGAGATCTCGGTGAAGAGCGCCGATGCCGTCGCCCTCACGAAGAAGCTTCTGGCGGACGAGCGGGTGAAGCCGATCGGCCTCGGCGCCCGCGATTCGCTCCGGCTCGAGGCCGGTCTCTGCCTCTACGGCCACGACATCGACACCACCACCTCGCCGGTGGAAGCCGGCCTCACCTGGTCGATCCAGAAGCGCCGGCGGACCGAGGGCGGCTTCCTCGGCGCTGCGCGCATCCAGAAGGATCTCGCCGACGGCGCGCCGCGCCTGCGCGTCGGCATCCTGCCCGACGGGCGCGCGCCCGCGCGCGAGGGCACCGTGGTGAAGTCCGCCGACGGCCAGCCCATCGGCACCGTCACCTCCGGCGGCTTCGGCCCCACCATCAACGGCCCGCTCGCCATGGGCTACGTCAACCGCCGCTTCGCCGAGCCCGGGACACCGGTGCTCCTGGAGGTCCGCGGCAAGGACCTGCCCGCCAAGATCGTCACCATGCCCTTCGCGCCGCACCGCTACTTCCGCGGCTGAGCCTTCAACGACACGCCTTCAGGGGACCCGCCATGGCCACCGTCAAATACACCAAAGACCACGAATACATCCGCATCGAGGGCGATACCGGCACGGTGGGCATCTCTCACTACGCCCAGGAGCAGCTCGGCGACGTGGTCTTCGTCGAGCTTCCCTCGGCCGGCAAGGCGGTGAAGAAGGGCGACAGCGCTGCCGTCGTCGAGAGCGTCAAGGCCGCCTCGGATATCTATTCGCCGGTCTCCGGCGAGGTGACCGCGGCGAACCCGGACCTCGAGGGCGCGCCCGCCACCGTCAACGACGACCCGGCCGGCAAGGGCTGGTTCTTCAAGGTCAAGATCACCAACCCCGCCGAGCTCGACGAGCTCATGGACGAGGCCGCCTACAAGGCTTTCCTCGACACGCTGTGAGCCGGGCAGCTCCTCTCCTCGTATGGAGCGGAGCGTGCCGCAGGCCCGGGTGAGGCGACCCGCCTCACCACCGCATCCCCACGGGCCACGCGCCCTGTCGACCCCTCAACCGCCCGCCTTTTGCGGGCACCTTCTCCCGTTGCGGGAGAGGGTCAGTGGAGCCCTCCATGCGCTATCTGCCGCTGACGCCCCAGGACCGCACCGACATGCTGGCGAAGATCGGCGTCGCCGCCGTCGACGACCTCTTCGCCAACGTGCCGAAAGACAAGCTGCTCAAAGGCCCGGTGAACCTGCCGAAGGCGCGCGGCGAGCTGGAGGTCGAGCGCATCCTCGGCGCCATGGCGGCGGAGAACATCTCGGCGTCCGAGGTGCCGTTCTTCGTCGGCGCCGGCGCCTACAAGCACCATGTCCCGGCTTCGGTCGACCACCTGATCCAGCGCTCCGAGTTCCTGACGAGCTACACGCCCTACCAGCCGGAAATCGCCCAGGGCACGCTCCAGTACCTGTTCGAGTTCCAGACACAGGTGGGCATGCTCACCGGCATGGAGGTCGCCAATGCCTCCATGTATGACGGATCGACGGGCGCCGCCGAAGCCGTGCTGATGGCCCACCGCGTCACCAAGCGCCGCAAGGCGATCCTCGCCGGCAACCTGCACCCGCACTACCGCGACACCATCGAGACGCTGTCGCGCATGGCCTCCGACGAGCTGATCTCGCTGACGCCGAACCCCGACGACGCCGGAGCCGACCTCAAGGCGGTGGCCGCCGCCATCGATGCCGAGACCTCCTGCATCGTCATCCAGACGCCCGACGTCTTCGGCAACCTGCACGACCTCACCGCCATCGCCAAGAAGGCGCAGGATGCCGGCGCGCTGCTCATCGCCGTCGTCACCGAGGTGGTCTCGCTCGGCGCGGTGACGCCGCCCGGCGCCATGGGTGCCGACATCGTCGTCGCCGAGGGCCAGTCCATCGGCGTCGGCCTCAATTTCGGCGGCCCCTATGTCGGTCTCTTCGCCACCAAGCAGAAATACGTCCGGCAGATGCCCGGCCGCCTCTGCGGCGAGACGGTGGACGCCGAGGGCAAGCGCGGCTTCGTGCTGACCCTCTCCACCCGCGAGCAGCACATTCGCCGCGAGAAGGCGACGTCCAACATCTGCACCAATTCCGGGCTGATGTGCCTCGCCTTCACCATCCACATGGCGCTGCTCGGTGAGACCGGCCTGCGCCGCCTCGCAGCGGTCAACCACGCCAACGCCTGCGACCTCGCGGACCGGCTCGCCGATCTCGACGAGGTCGAGGTGCTCAACAAGAGCTTCTTCAACGAGTTCGCCATCCGCGTGCCGGGTGACGCGGCCAAGGTCGTCGAGAAGATGGCGAAGAAGGGCGTTCTCGCCGGCGTGCCCGGCTCGCGCCTCTGGCCGAAGACCAAGGGGGTGGCCGACGTCATCCTCGTCGCCAACACCGAAGTGAACACCGACGACGACCGCGCCGCCTTCGTGGCAGCGCTCGGCGCCAGCATCTGAGGAGCGGATCGATGTCCATGAACACCCAGGGTCGTCCCACCTCCGCCGGCGCCTCCGGCGCGGCTTCCGCCCACCCGACCTTCACCGGCAACAAGGCGCTGCAGATCGAGGAGGCGCTGATCTTCGAGATCGGCCGTCCCGAGGTCACCGGCGTCGACATTCCGGAGCCGAAGAAGGTGAAGTCGCGCCTCGGCAAGCTCGCCCGCGATGAGGCCATCGGCCTTCCGGGCCTCACCGAGCCCGAGGTGATGCGCCACTACGTCCGCCTCAGCCAGAAGAACTACGGCATCGATACCGGCCTGTTCCCGCTCGGCTCCTGCACGATGAAGCACAATGCCCGCCTCAACGAGAAGATGGCGCGGCTGCCGGGCTTCGGTGACGTCCATCCGCTCCAGCCGGCTTCCACCGTCCAGGGCGCGCTGCAGCTCATCGACACGCTCGCCCACTACCTGAAGGAACTGACCGGCATGCCCGCCGTCGCCATGAGCCCCAAGGCGGGCGCCCATGGCGAGCTCTGCGGCATGATGGCCATCAAGGCGGCGCTGGAAGCCAAGGGCGAGGGCCACCGCAAGATCGTGCTGGTGCCGGAATCGGCCCACGGTACCAACCCGGCCACCGCTGCCCTCATTGGCTTCGAGGTGCGCTCGGTGCCCGCCAATGCCGACGGCACGGTGCATGTCTCCGACGTCAAGGCGGCACTCGGGCCGGAGGTGGCGGCGATCATGCTGACCAATCCCAACACCTGCGGCATCTTCGAGAAGGAGATCGTCGAGATCGCCAAGGCGATCCACGACGCCGGAGCCTATTTCTACTGTGACGGCGCCAACTTCAACGCCATCGTCGGCAAGGCGCGCCCCGGTGACCTCGGCGTCGACGCCATGCACATCAACCTGCACAAGACCTTCTCGACGCCGCACGGCGGCGGCGGCCCGGGCTCAGGCCCGGTGGTGCTCTCCGAGCGCCTCGCCGCCTTCGTGCCCTATCCCTTCATCCGCGTCGGCAAGGGCTATGCACTGGTCGAGGAGGGCGGCAGGCTCGAGAAGGGCGAGAAGCCCTTCGGCCGCATGTCCGCCTTCCACGGACAGATGGGCATGTTCGTGCGCGCCATGGCCTACATGCTGAGCCACGGCGCCGACGGCATGCGCCTCGCCTCCGAGGACGCGGTGCTCAACGCCAACTACATCCGCGCCTCGCTCGCCGACCTCATGAGCCTGCCCTTCGGCAACCAGCCCTGCATGCACGAGGCGCTGTTCGACGACGACTGGCTGAAGAACACCGGCGTCTCGACGCTCGACTTCGCCAAGGCGATGATCGACGAGGGCTACCACCCGATGACCATGTATTTCCCGCTGGTCGTCCACGGCGCCATGCTGATCGAGCCGACGGAGAGCGAGTCCAAGGCTTCCCTCGACCTCTTTATCGCGGCGCTACGCGACCTCGCCATGGCGGCGAAGCGCGGCGACGTCGACCGCTTCAAGGGCGCGCCCTACCACGCGCCCCGCCGACGCCTCGACGAGACGCGGGCGGCCCGCACGCCGATCCTGCGCTGGACGAAGCCGGCGCCCTATGCCGAAGCGGCGGAGTAAGATCGCCGACGCCCCCGAAACGTCAGAAGCCCGGCCAATGGCCGGGCTTCGTCGTTTGTGGCGGTGCGAGGGGCCTCAGGCCGCGCGCTGGTGCCGCCCCTCGCCGATCTCCTCGACGATCTTGGCGACGAAGGCCGGAAGATCCTCTGGCGAGCGCGAGGTGATGATGCCCTCGTCGGTCACGACCTCCTTGTCGACCCAGGAGGCGCCGGCATTCTCAATGTCGGTGCGGATCGAGGCGTAGGACGTCATCTGGCGCCCGTCCGCCGCGCCGGCCTCGGCGAGCAGCCAGGGTCCGTGGCAGATCGCCGCCACGATCCGGCCGTCGGCGACGAAGCTCTTGATGATCGCGATGGCCTTCTCCTCGACCCGGAGCTTGTCCGGGTTGATGACGCCGCCGGGCAGGACGAGGGCGTCGTAGGAGGCGGCGTCGACCGAATCGAGAGTCGTGTCGACCTTCACCGGGCGGCCCCAGTCGGCGCCGTCCCAGCCCATGATCTCGCCCTGCTTCAGCGTCTTGGCGGGGGCGGCGACGTGGACGGTGGCGCCGCGGTCCCGCAGCTCCTTCAGCGGCACTTCGAGCTCGGACTGCTCGAAGCCGTCGGTGGCGAGGATGAGCACTTTCGCGCGGGCGATATTGGTCATGGGCAACTCCTGGGAAAGGGGGATCCCAGGACGAACGAGGCCGGGCGGGCAGGGGTTCCCGCTGCGGCGACCTAGCGCACGGGCAGGGACGCCCCGCAGCGATGGTATGTGCGCGACATCTGGCTTCCGCGGAAGCGCACCATCATCTCGTCGCCGAGGCCCATGAGCGAGACGCCTCCGGCATAGCGCCTGCCGCCCTTCACCTCGACGCAGGTCCCGCGCCCCTCGAAAATGCCGTCGGCGACGATGCGGATGCGATCGAAGGTACAGGTCGCGTGGAAGAGCTGGACCGCTCTCCGCTCCACCCGGATCCGGCCGCGGCTCTCCGGGCTGGTGCAGGCTTCGGCGTCGCGGCCCCAGGTGCCGAGGGTCTCGTCCGGCATGGCGGAGGCGGGGACGGCGGGCGTCGCGCCGGCAGGCGAGGAGATCAGGGCGAGGCCGAGAAGGGCGAGACGGAACATGGCGAGCACCGGAACCGGCGGGACCTTGTCCTTCTTGCGCGGGTCCGTTTCAGGTCCTTGCCGCGCGGCCTGGGCGAGGTGAGGGGGTCTTTCACCGTCCGGCGCGTCAGCGCACCGGAATCGGCCGCTCGCAGCGCTGGTAGCGCGTGTCGTCGCCGCCATCGAGGGCGATGACGAGGCTGGTCGGGCTCTCGAGCCTGAGACGCACGCTGCCCCGCTCGGTGGTCGTCTCACCCTCGCCGCGGCAGCGACCGTGGCCGGTGACCGTGCCGTCGCGATGTGAGCGGAACCGGCCGATGCTGCAGTAGGACGCGAAGAACGTGACCGATCGCGCAGCCACCTCCACGCGTCCGTCGTCGCTCTCCTCGGTGCATGACCGCGCCTCATATCCCCAGGTGCCGATCATGGCTGGCGGGAAGGCGCGGATCGCCTCCCGCGCCGGCGCGGCAGAGGCACTCGTCGCGAGAATGGCAGCCGCGACGAGGGAGGGCAGGGCGGATCGTTTCACCGAAGGTCCAGACTTGCTAGGGAGATCATGACGGGCTGTGGCTTGGCCACGGCGACAGGAGCGCTCTCGCTATGGCACGACCGTTTCAGGCTATCGCCGCTGCGGCGGTCCTCATGCTGGCTCCGTTGCTGTCGGCGGTCGGCGCCTCCGCCCAACAGGGCGCGCTGGCGATCGACGATGCCGCCGCACGCGACGCAGTCGGGCGTTTCGAGGCGCTGGCGCAGGCGGCGAGGTCCGCAGGCCAGATGCCGCGCATCACCGACCCCGCGGTGCGCCAGGCGCTCGCGACGATCTGGGACGTGAGGCCGCTCGATCCTTCCCGCCGGGCAGGCTCCGCCGATCTCCCGATCCTGATGCGCTATTGCGAGGCGGGGGGCGCTGTCTGGAGGTCGTACTTCCAGTTCAATCCGCGCGGCACCGGCACGCCGGACTTCGAAGCAAACCTGAAGACCTATGCCGAGGAGATCATGCCCGGCTTCGCCTTCTCGGTGCGGTGCTCCGGCTCGACGGTGGAGGCAGCCTCCGCCTACATGAAGGCCCTGCCGCCCGGCCAGTTGAACGAGGCGCGCCGGGGCGGCTGGCATCAGCTGCGCCTCGGCGCCACCCAGGTCGTCCAGGGCACGCTGACGATGCTGGGCGATGCGAACCTCGCATCGGCCCATGCGGTCATGCTCGCCCGCGCCCTGAGCGACTCCGCCCCGCGCTTCGCCGCCGGGCTGGAGCCGGCCGAGCGGCAGGCGATCGTCGATGCCACCCGCGCCGTGCTGCCCGCCGTGCGCCTCGCGCCTGTCAAGGAGCAGCTGGAGGGCTTTGCAGGCATCCTCGCCGGCCGCTGAACCCGCTCCGCCCTTGCCTTTCGGCCCGCCTTCCCCTTAAGAGACGGCCATGCGCATCGCCGCCCGCTCCGCTTCGCGAATTACCGGCCCGGCCTCCTGAAGGCCGCGCGGCCCTCTCGCGCGCGTTCGGAGGTCCGGGGTTCCAGCTCTCACCCGATCCGATACCTGCGGCCTGCCGCCGCCATTCCCGGCCGATCACCCCATGTCCGACACGTCCAAGACCTCCGCTGATGCAGCGTCCGAGAGCTTCGATTACTCCAAGACCCTGCTGTTGCCCGAGACGCCGTTCCCGATGCGCGCCGGCCTTCCCGAGAAGGAGCCGCAGATCCTCAAGGCCTGGGAGGAGATGGACCTCTATGGCCGCCTGCGCCGCGCCGCCCGCGGCCGCGACCGCTTCGTGCTCCACGACGGCCCTCCCTATGCGAACGGCCACCTGCACATCGGGCACGCGCTCAACAAGATCCTCAAGGACATGGTGACGAAGTCGCAGCAGATGCTCGGCTTCGACAGCGACTACGTGCCCGGCTGGGACTGCCACGGCCTGCCGATCGAGTGGAAGATCGAGGAGGAGTACCGTTCCAGGGGCAAGAACAAGGACGAGGTTCCGGTCGTCGAGTTCCGCCAGGAATGCCGGGCCTTCGCCACCCATTGGCTGACCGTCCAGCGCGAGGAGTTCAAGCGTCTCGGCGTCGTCGGCGACTGGGCCAATCCCTACCAGACCATGACCTTCCACGCCGAGGCGCAGATCGCCGAGGAGATCCTGAAATTCGCCGAGTCCGGCCAGCTCTACCGCGGCTCCAAGCCGGTCATGTGGTCGGTGGTGGAGAAGACCGCGCTCGCCGAGGCCGAGGTCGAGTATCACGACTACCAGAGCGACATGATCTGGGCGGCGTTTCCGGTGCGCACCGCCTCGCTCCCGGCCGCCGACCAGGCCGGCCGTGACAGGCTGGCCCTCCTCCGGAACTCCTCCGTCGTCATCTGGACGACCACCCCCTGGACCATCCCCGGCAACCGGGCGATCTCCTATTCCAGCCGCATCGCCTACGGCCTCTACCGTGTCATGGCGGCGCCTGCCGACAACTGGGCGCGCGTCGGCAACACCTATCTCCTCGCCAGGTCCCTGGCCGAAAGCGTCTTCAAGCAGGCCAAGGTCGAGGGCTACGAACTCGTCGCCGACGTCTCGGCGGCCGAGCTCGGCAGCATCACCTGCGCCCATCCCCTCGCCAATCTCGGCTACGGCTTCGACGTGCCGATGCTCGACGGCGACCACGTCACCGACGATGCCGGCACCGGCTTCGTCCACACCGCGCCCGGCCACGGCCGCGAGGACTTCGACATCTGGATGGCCAACGGCCGCGTCCTCGCCGAGCGCGGCATCGAGACGCGCATCCCCTATACCGTCGACGGCGACGGCCGCTTCACCACCGAGGCACCGGGCTTCGAGGGTCGGCAGGTCATCACCGACAAGGGCGACAAGGGCGACGCCAACCCGGCCGTCATCGAGGCCCTGTCGGCTGCCGGCAACCTCGTCGCGCGCGGCCGCCTGAAGCACCAGTATCCCCATTCCTGGCGCTCCAAGAAGCCGGTCATCTTCCGCAACACGCCCCAGTGGTTCATCGCCATGGACAAGCCCTATGCGGATGGCACGACCCTGCGCCAGCGGGCGCTGAAGGCCATCGGCGAGACGCAGTGGGTGCCGGAATCGGGCGAGAACCGCATCCGCGGCATGATCGAGAACCGGCCGGACTGGGTCGTCTCGCGCCAGCGCGCCTGGGGCGTGCCCATCGCCGTCTTCGTCCACCGCGAGAGCGGCGAGATCCTCAAGGACGAGGAGGTCAACCTGCGCATCGCCGAGGCCTTCCGCCAGGAGGGCGCCGACGCCTGGTTCAAGGCGGGGGCCAAGGAGCGATTCCTCGGCCCGCAATATCCCGCCGCGGACTACGACAAGGTCGACGACGTCCTCGACGTCTGGTTCGATTCCGGCTCCACCCACGCCTTCACCCTCGAGAGCCCGCAGGACTTCCCCAATTTCGAGGGCCTGAAGCGCAAGGTGGATGGCGGCGCCGACACCGTCATGTACCTCGAAGGCTCCGACCAGCACCGCGGCTGGTTCCACTCCTCGCTGCTGGAGAGCTGCGGGACGCGCGGCCGGGCGCCCTACGACGTCGTGCTGACCCACGGCTTCGTGCTCGACGGCGAGGGCCGCAAGATGTCGAAGTCGCTCGGCAACACGGTCGCGCCCCAGGACGTCATCAAGCAGTCCGGCGCCGACATCCTGCGCCTGTGGGTCGCCGCCTCCGACTATTCGGACGACCTCCGGATCGGCAAGGAGATCCTGCAGACGACCTCCGATGCCTACCGCAAGCTGCGCAATACCATCCGCTGGATGCTCGGCGCGCTCGCCCATCACGACGGCACCGCCCTGCCGGGATTGGACGCGCTGCCGGAGCTCGAGCGGCTGATGCTGCACCGGCTGGCGGACCTGTCGCCGCAGGTCCACGAGGCCTACCGCGCCTACGACTACAAGAAGGTTTTCGCGCTCCTGACCCAGTTCATGAACGTCGACCTCTCGGCCTTCTACTTCGACATCCGCAAGGACCGCCTCTACTGCGACCCGATCTCCTCCCCCGATCGCAAGGCGACGCTGGCGGTCATCGAGGAGATCTTCAGGGCGGTGACGACCTGGCTGGCGCCGGTCCTCTCCTTCACGGCGGAAGAAGCCTGGTGGGACCGCTACGGCCGCGATGGCTCGGTCCATCTCGCCGGCTTCTACGAGGCGCCCGAGGCCTGGCTGGACGCTGCCCTCGAGGAGAAGTGGGAGAAGGTCCGCAAGGTGCGCCGCGTCGTCACCGGCGCGCTGGAGGTGGAACGCGCCGCCAAGCGGCTCGGCTCCTCGCTCGAGGCGGCACCCGTCGTCCACATCGCCGAGCCCGACCTGCTGGCGGCGCTCGAGGGCGTCGACCTTGCCGAGGTCGCCATCACCTCCGCCGTCCGGATTGCCGCCGGGGAAGGGCCGGCCGAGGCCTTCCGGGCCGACGACATCAAGGGCGTCGCGGTGGTGCCGGCCAAGGCCGGCGGGGTCAAATGTGCCCGCTCTTGGAAGTACTTCGATCCCGCCAGCGCGGTTGCCGACTATCCCGACATCACCCCGCGGGACGCGGCGGCGATGCGCGAGTGGAAGCAGCGCCACGTCATGTGATGACCTGGTCCGGGAACATCCCGGGCTCCTGCGCGTATCTCACGCGACCCGGTCGGCACGGTACCCACGGACCGGCCGGGCACCCGCGGTCTTTCCCTTAAGCGGAAACACGTGGGGGCAAAGCCCGATCCCCAACGGAGCCGGCTGTGCGATCATGGCGAATCACAGACAGGGACAGGGAAATGGCCCCGCGCATCGACGCCGCTGATGAGGGACAGAGCCGCGAGGGAGCGGCGACGCGCTACGCCGTCGTGCCCTTCGTGCAGCGGGGCTCGCGCATGGTGGCCGAGGACATCCACTACCTCGACACCTATCCGCAGGCGCAGGCCGTGGCCAAATTCGTTTCGTCGCGGCGGCCCGGCGTCCTCGTCCTGTCGGTGTCGCCTGCTCCGGAGGGCGAGGATCCCGAGATCGTCGTCCTGGACCAGGTCGGCGCCGGACTGGCGAGCGCGACCGCTACGGTGCACTAGGAATGCGGGTGCATTGGGAAAAGGCTGCGCGGCGCCGCGAACGGCACCACGATTGACGTCCAGACGGCCGGAACCCGGCCGTGTCGCCGGGTGGCGAAATCAGGCGAGCTTCAGCTGGTCGGCCGACTGCTTGCCGGTGCGGCGGTCGGTGGCCAGCTCATACGACACCTGCTCGCCCTCGCGCAGGTCGTTCAGACCAGCACGCTGCACGGCGGAGATGTGGACGAAAACGTCCTTTCCGCCGTCGGACGGCTGGATGAAGCCGTAGCCCTTCTGGGGGTTGAACCACTTAACGGTCCCGGTCGCCATGGAATGCTCCTCGATGTTTGGCGGTGGAGGGATTTGTCAGGCAGCCCGTCGCCGGGGCTGCGGACGCCTGGCAGGCGCCGGCGGCGGGCGGGTATCGCCACGTGCCGAGGCCTGGATGGGTGACCCGGCGACGGCGAGGCGCACGCGGGTCAGTTTTTCGATGGCGGCGAGATGGCCGCGCTCGCTCGGATCGCAGAAGGCGAGGGCGATGCCCGTCCGGCCCGCACGACCGGTGCGGCCGATGCGGTGGACATAGCTCTCCGGCTCGTTCGGCAGGTCGAAGTTGATGACGTGCGTCACCTCGGCCACGTCGATGCCGCGGGCGAAGAGGTCGGTCGCCACCAGGATGCGGCACTCGCCGGCCTTGAAGGCGGCGAGGGCCCGCTGGCGGGCGTTCTGGCTCTTGTTGCCGTGAATGGCGTCGGCGGAGAAGCCCGACTTCACGAGCTGGCCGGCGAGCCGGTTGGCGCCGTGCTTGGTGCGGGTGAAGACGACGACGCGGGCAAGCGCCGGGTCGCCCAGCAGCTTCTCGAGGAGGCTGCGCTTGTCGGCGGTGCCGACGTGATAGACGTGCTGCTCGATGGCCTCGACCGTCACGGTCTCGGGCGTCACCTCGACGCGCATCGGCTCCCACAGCATGTCGCGGGCGAGCTTGGCGACCTCGGTCGGCATCGTCGCGGAGAACAGCATCGACTGCCGCTGGTCGGGCAGCTTGGCGATGATCTTCTTGACGTCGCGGATGAAGCCCATGTCGAGCATGCGGTCCGCCTCGTCGAGGACGAGATGGGTCACCGTGTCGAGGCGCACCAGGCCCTGGTTCATAAGGTCGATGAGGCGGCCGGGGGTGGCGACGAGAATGTCGATCCCGCGGGCCAGGGCATCGGCCTGCGGCTTCTGGCCGACGCCGCCGAAGATGACGGTGTGGCGCAGCTTGAGGTTCTTCGACAGGCGGGCGACGCTCTCCGAGATCTGCAGGGCGAGCTCGCGGGTCGGGGCGAGGACGAGGGCGCGCACGCCCTTGGCAGGCGGCCGCACGAGGTCTTCCGAGAGGTGCTGCAGGATCGGCAGCGCGAAGGCCGCCGTCTTGCCGGTACCGGTCTGGGCGATGCCGATCAGGTCGTGATCGTCCAGCAGGTGCGGGATGGCCTTGGCCTGGATGGGCGTCGGGGTGGCGTAGCCGGCTTCATGCAGGGAACGCAGGAGGGGCTCGGCGAGGCCGAGGTCCGCAAAAGTTCGATTGTTCAAGAAAAAAAGTCTTTCAAGCCTACCGGAAACGCGTTTCGCGTCCTCCAGTTCAAAGTCACGAACCGCGCGCCGGGCGGCCCAGACGAAATTGTCGCACCGGATCTCCGGTTGTCGACGCCTGGTTACTCACAAAGGCGGCGCAGCGCAGTCACGACGATGGTGATCCAAGGATGGGGCAGCTTTCCGCATCCGTCAAGCCCATTGATGAAAAATAGGTCTATCGGATCGGCAATAGTACCAAGACTTGCGAAAAATACGCATCAAAAATCATGAATTGGGAAAAAGTATCCCAAGGTTTCGGTTGTCCTCACAGGTCAAGGTGCGTCGGGCGACATATTGCCGCCGCGCCGGTCGCTTTCGGCAAAGGCCGCCCTCAGCCCGATCACGCGGCGGGCCGAGGCCTCCCAATCCGCGATACGGATGAAATTGTCGAAGAACCAGTTGAACGCGAACTGGGTCTGCACGAAGGCGGCGGCGATCTGCATCATCGAACCCAGCGACATGCTGGAATTCAGGTAGAGGGGGGCGCAGGCCATGAGGGGGACGACCGGCATCAGGGTGACATTGGCGTTGATCAGGACGGTCAGTTTGGCCAGCAGGGCCGCGATCCCGTACCAGGCCTTCACGACCGCCTGCATGAGGCCGACCAGCACCGACTGTCGCAAGCCTTGTTCGTCGGCGCGGGCGATGGCGATAGCGTCTTCCCTGACCCCTACCATGGCGCTCCTCAGGGCGGCTTCCGCAGCATTCTTGCGCTCGATCGCGTGGATCAGCGGCCGGCCCAGCACGGCGATGAGACCGGAGGACAGTGTGGCATAGAGGATGGCGACCCAGACCATGAAGCCCGGCACCGAGACTCCGCCCGCCACGGGCAGGGTGATCGCTCCGCCGACGCTCCACAGGATGACGATGAAGGCGGCCGCAGACAGGATGGAATTGACGAGGCCGACGGCGAATTCGACGAGGGGCTCAACGGCCACCTGCACGTCCTGGGCGATCCGGAATTCGGGCGCGTCCACCTCCGGGGCAACGATCGCGAGTCGCGCGAAGCGCCGGCGACGCAGCCACATGCGGATCAGCCGGTCCGACAGCCAGCCGCGCCAGGCCACCTGAAGGCGCATCCGCAGCCAGACGGTCAGCGCGGCCACCAGCGCTGCGGTTGCAGCCAGCATCGCCAATTGGCCGATCCCCTCGACCAGACGCTCGGCGTCGCGCCGCTCGAGGGCGTTGAAGAACGAGGCATGCCAGCGGGTGATCATGACCTGAACGGCGACATTGACGATCACGAGACCGAGCAGGCCGGCGCACAGGCTCCATGCCAGGACCGCAGTCCCTCCGCGCCAGAAGCCCCGGGCCAGCGGAAAAAAGGACAGGGGGCTGATGGCGGAACCGGGAGCCGACGGGGCTTGGTCGTCTGTCCGGGTGGCAACACGCATTCTGCAAGTCTAGTGCGGGGATCAGCCGCCGCCATGCGGCGATCTCCCGATGCGGAAGAGGACCGGCTCAGGGCGAGATTGCGACCCTTGGCCCCGACCACTAGAGATATGCACCCCGCGCCGGCCGCCCGGCGCATCCTCCAGGAGGCCTTGCCATGTCGACCATCAGCCGCCAGATCCTGCTCGCCAGCCGGCCGCACGGCGAGCCGACCGCCGCCAATTTCTCCGTTGCCGAGAAGCCCCTTGCGGCCCCCGGTCCGGACCAGGTTCTTCTGAAAATCCGCTATCTCTCGCTCGACCCCTACATGCGCGGCCGCATGAACGACGGCAAATCCTACGCCGCGCCCGTGCCGGTCGGCGGCGTGATGGAGGGCGGCACCGTCGCCGAGGTCGTCGCCTCCAACAGCGACAGGTTCCGCCCCGGCGACATCGTGCTGTCCCATTCCGGCTGGCAGACCCATGCCCTCGCAGATGCCAAGGACCTGCGCAAGGTCGACCCGACGGCCGCCCCCATCTCCACCGCCGTGGGCGTCCTCGGCATGCCCGGCATGACCGCCTATACCGGCCTTCTCACCATCGGCCAGCCGAAGACCGGCGAGACCGTGGTCGTCGCCGCGGCCACCGGTCCGGTCGGCTCGGCCGTCGGCCAGATCGCCAAGATCAAGGGCGCCCGCGCGGTGGGCATCGCCGGCGGCGCCGACAAGGTCCGTGCCCTCACCGAGGAGTTCGGCTTCGACGTCGCTCTCGACCATCGCTCGCCGACCTTCGCGGCCGACCTGAAGGCCGCCTGCCCGGACGGCATCGACGTCTATTTCGAGAATGTCGGCGGCCACGTCTTCGACGCGGTCTTCCCGCTGCTGAACTTCTTCGCCCGCATTCCCGTCTGTGGGCTCATCGCCCAGTACAACGCGACCTCGCTCCCGGACGGGCCGGACCGCCTTCCGCTGCTGATGCGCGACGTGCTGACCAAGCGCCTGAACTTCCGCGGTTTCATCGTCCGCGACTTCGCCGATCAGTCCAAGGCCTTCTTCACCGACATGAGTCGCTGGATCGCCGAGGGCAAGGTCAAGTATCGCGAGGACGTCGTCGAGGGGCTCGACAAGGCGCCGGAGGCCTTCATCGGCCTCCTGAAGGGCAAGAACTTCGGCAAGCTCGTGGTGAAGGTCGCCTGAGCCCTGTCGCCCCGCGCCGGCTCAGGCCGGCGCGGTGGCGAGGGCGAGGGTCGTCTCCGCCACGCCCTTGTCCTCCGCGCGGCCCGGCAGGCTGGCGCCCCTGGCGAGGCTGGTGACCGCCGCGGCGACGCCGCCCTCGCCGTGGGGGATGTCGAGGGCCTGCAGCGCCATCTCGATAGCCGACAGCGTGCCGAGCACCATGGGCGCGTTGACGTGGCCCATATGGGCGATGCGGAAGGCACGGCCCGAGAGATCGCCGATGGCCGAACCCAGCGTCACGCCGCAGACCTGCTGGGCATAGGTGGAGATCGCCCCGGCGTCGGCGCCGTTGACCACGACCGGCGTCACGGAGGGCGACCGGTGGGCGGGATCGATGATGTTGCAGCCGAGCACCTGGCCCTCCGCCCACTTGCCGATCGCGGCATGGGTTGCCGCGGCGAGCAGGGCGTGGCGGCGCCAGACGGCCGGCAGGCCTTCCTCCATGATCATGTCGAGGGCGGCGCGCAGCGCGAAGAGCAGGTGCTCCGGCGGGGTGCCGCAATATTTCATGTAGTGCTCGGCGCCCTGGCGGGCCGTCCAGTCCCAGTAGAGCGTCTTCATGTCGGCGGTGGCATGGGCTTTGTGCGCCTTGTCGTTGGCGGCGACGAAGGCGAGGCCGGGCGGCGTCATCAGGCCCTTCTGAGAGGCCGACATGGCGACGTCGACGCCCCAGGCGTCCATCTCGAAGTTCATGCAGGCGAGCGAGGCGACGCCGTCCACCATGAACAGGGCGGGATGGCCGGCAGCGTCGATGGCCCGGCGGACGGCCTGGACGTCGTTGGCGACGCCGGAGGCAGTGTCGACCTGCACCATGAGGATGGCCTTGATGGCATGGTCGCGGTCGAGCCGCAGGCGAGCCTCGACCACCGCCGGATCGATGGCGGCGCGCCAGGACCCTTCCAGCACCTCGACGTCGGCGCCCATGAAGGCGGCCATCTGGCCCCAGCCGATGGCGAAGCGACCGCTGGCGAGGACCAGCACCTTGTCGCCGCGCGACAGCACGTTGGAGATCGCCGCCTCCCAGCCACCATGGCCGTTCGCGGCATAGATGTAGGTGCGCGCCGTGGTGGCGAAGATCCGCTTGAGATCGGCGAGAAGGCTGTCGGTGAGCGCCACCATCGGACCCGAATAGATCTCCTCGGCCGGGCGCATCATGGCCTGCAGCACGCGGTCGGGGATGTTGGTCGGGCCGGGAATGGCGAGAAGGCTGCGGCCGTTGGCGACGCTCATGGATGGTCCTCTGCAGGGGCTGAGCGGGTGTCGTTGCTGGCTACTGGCCTAAACGCCGCGGCAGCGGCGGGCAAGGGGCGCGGCGGCGGGACTGCCGCGCTGTCCGGCCGCCGCTCAGATCACGAAGAGACCCGCCACCACCAGCCCGAGGATCACCAGCGTGGCGCCGAGGAAGACGGCCACGTGCCGCCAGCCGATGGTCAGGATGGCGGTGAGCGACGTGCCGAGGCCGAGCGCCGCGATGGCGATCAGAAGGCCGGCATTGGAGATCTGCACGAGCCAGGGCTTCACCGCCGCATAGGGCGCGGCAAGGGCCGGCACCGCAGGCAGCACGGAATTGACCACCACCAGGGCGAGGAAGACGAGCGCGAAGACCGGGACGGGGACGCGCGCCGCGCCCGCCGCATCGCCACGCCGCGCGAACCACCAGCCGATGGCGAGTACCACCGGCAGCAGCAGGAAGACGCGGAACAGCTTCACCACCACGGCGGTGTTGCCGACGGGTTCGGAGACCGCATAGCCGGCGCCGACCACCTGGGCCATGTCGTGGATGGTGGCGCCGAGGAGGATGCCGGTCTGCGTCGCATCGAAGCCGAGGAGCACGGCGAGCGGCGGATAGGCGAGCATGACGAGCGTGGAGAGGGCGTTGGCGGCGACCACGGTGAAGGCGGTGTCGGCGGCCTTCGCGGGATAGTTCGGCACGACGGTGGTGGTGGCGAGCGTTGCCGAGGCGCCGCAGACCGCCGTCGCCGCACCTGCGAGCGCGCCGTAGCCATCCGCGACCCCGAGCCGCCGGGCCAGCCAGACGGCGCTGGCGATGGTGGCGGCCATGGACCCGACCACCAGCGCCAATGTGCCGAGGCCGAGGCCCACGATGTCGCCGAAGGCAATGCGCAGCCCGAGCAGCCCGATGGCCCAGCGCAGCAGCTTCTTCACTGCGAAGGAGAGCCCTGGCTCGAAGGTCGGCCGCGCCGCGAGGGGATGGAGCGCGATGCCGATGATGAGGGCGATGACCATGACGGGCAGCGCCAGCCGGCCGCCGGTCGCCTGCCGCAGCAGGGGCTCGGCGAGGACGGCCGCGACCCCGACGCCCGCGGCCAGGACGAAGCCCGGCATGAGCAGGCGCGGCGTCGCCAGGGCGTGGACGGTCATGCGGGTCTCCCGGGTGCCTGCTCGAAGACGGCGAGGCGTGCGTGGCCCGTGTCGCGGATCTCGCGCAGCGCGAAGCCGAGATCGACCAGAATCTGCCGGGAGACAAGATTGTTTTCGCGCGTCACCGCCATGACAGGATGGATGTTCTGTGTTTCCGCAAATCGCAGGACGGCCATCGCGCCTTCCTTGGTATAGCCGCGGCTGCGGTGCTCGGGCATCACCGCGTAGCGCATCGCCACGCCGACGCCCTCGTCGTGGTCCCATAGCCCGACGATGCCGACGAAGGCGCCGTCCTCGCGCCGCCGCATGACGAAGACGCCGTAGCCGTGGGTCTCCCAGGTCGAGCGGTAGGTGGCGAACTGGGCGCGGGTCTCGGCCTCGGTCAGCACGCCGTGCTTCAGCTTGCCGCCGACCTCGGGATCGCCGGTGAGGCGGCAGAGATCGGCGAAGTCGGCCTCGCCCACCGGCGTGAGGCGGAGGCGGTCGGTGTCCAGGCTGTCGGGGTTCACGCCTCTGCTCCCTGTCCGGCGGAGGCCGGTACCACTGCGCTTCTACATCGTTGCGCGCCCCGGCGTCAGCCGCTGACGCTTCAAGGGGGGGGCGGCGAATTCAGCCATCCCGGGAGCGACCGGCGCCCCACCATTCCGGCGGGTTGACGCTGGCTGGCCAACCGGGCGACATCGGGGGCCACGGTCGAGACCCCTTCATGTCAGATCCCCGCCTCGCGCCGCGCGCCCTCGTGCCGCTGCTCGTCGTCTTCGCCGCGATCGGACCCATGGCGTTGAACCTGCCGCTGCCGGCGGTCCCGGGCCTGGCGCGCTATTTCGACACCGATCCCGGCACGATCCAGCTCACCATCACCCTCTACCTCGCCGGCATGGCGGTGGCGCAGCTCTTCCTCGGCCCGCTCTCCGACCGCTACGGCCGCCGGCCCGTCATCATCGGCGCGCTCGCCGTGACGGCTGCCATGAGCCTCTTCGCCGCGCTTGCCGCCAGCGCCACCATGCTCATCGTCGCCCGGGTGTTGCAGAGCTTCGGCGCCTCCGCCGGTCAGGTCATCGGACGCGCCATCATCCGCGACGTCTTCGACAAGGACCGCGCTGCCTCCATGATAGGCTGGGTCACCATGGCCATGGTCGTGGCGCCCATGGTCTCGCCCTCCATCGGCGGGCTGATGACCGAGACGATCGGCTGGCGCTGGGTCTTTGCCGCGACGGCCTGCATCGCCCTCGTCACCCTGGCGCTCGCCGTCGTCCGTCTCCCGGAAACGCGGGCCGTCGTCTCCTCGCCGAGTTTCGGGCAGCTCCTCAGGGATGCCGGTGGCCTGTGCCGCAACCGGTTTTTCGTCGGTTATCTGCTGATCGGCGCCCTGTCCTCGATCACCTTCTTCTCCTTCGTCGGCGGTGCCCCCCACGTCACCGTCACGATCATGGGCCAGTCCTCGACGGTCTATGGCCTGTGGTTCATGGTGAATGCCTGCGGCTACATGGCGGGTAACGCCATCTGTGGCCGCTACGCGGCGCGTTTCGGCTCCGACAGGCTGATCCGCTTCGGCAGTGCCATGATGGTGCTGATGGCGCTCGTGCAGTTCGCCATCGCTCTCGCGGGCTGGATGGACCATCCCGCCTGGCTCTTCCTGCCGCAGGCGGCCATCGCCTTCGCCAACGGCCTGCAACTGCCCGGCTCCATCGCCGGCGCGGTCAGCGTCCGGCCCGAGGCGGCGGGCTCGGCCTCCGGCATCGTCGGATTCGCGCAGATGGGGCTCGGCGCCATCGCCGCGCAGATCGCCGGCACGCTGGTCGGCACGACCATGAGCCCTGTGCCGATGGTGGCACTGTCGGTCGTCGGTGCCGTCGGCGCTTTCGCCGCCGTGGCGCTGATCCGCCGGCGCGAAACCTACTGAAGGCCGCTCAGCTGATGCCGGCGTAGCGGCCCGGACGGTGGTTCATGCCGACGATGGCGCAGAGCACCGTGACCCCCGCCACCGACAGCGCGACGAGGTCGAGGCTGAGAACGGCCGTCGCCGCCACCATGACCAGCATGTCGATGCCGAGCTGGAAATAGCCGGCTCGCATGCCGTGCTTCTCCTGGAGATAGAAGGCGAGGATGCTGACGCCGCCGAGGCTCATGCCGTGCCGGAAAAGGATCAGCAGGCCGATGCCGAACAGGCCGCCGCCGACGATGGCGGCATAGACCGGATTGAGGTGGCCGATCTCGAGCCAGAGCGGCATGAGCCGCGAGAAGATCGACACCAGCGCCACCGCAGCGAGGGTCTTCACCGTGAAGGCCCAGCCGAGCCGTAGCAGCGACAGCACGAAGAAGGGCAGATTCACCAGCAGGAACAGGGCGGAGAAGTTCAGCGGCGTCGCGTAGCTGAGGAGCAGGGCGATGCCGACCGTGCTCCCCGTGAGCAGCGACGCCTTGGCGTAAAAGGCGATGCCCAAAGCGACGAAGAGCGTGCCCAGCACGAGGGCGATGGCGTCTTCGTGGATCCGGTGGCGCAGCACGTGCTCCGACATGGCGCGGCTCCTCTGTTGCAGCGCACAATAGCAGAAATCGCGGCGGCCAGTCGCGCTCATCTTCTGGGCAGGCCTGCATTTTGCGCAGGCTGGCGTCAGGGGTCGGCCGGGTCGCTTGCCTGCAAAACGACGAACCACGGCGCGCCCTCCGGGTTGCAGAGCGGGCCGATCCGCCCCTCGGCGGGGCAGGCGGAGGCGCGCCGCGGCCGCGCCAGCGTCCCCCGGGTGTCGATGCGGAGGTCCCGCCGCGCCACCGATTGCAGCACGTTGCCGCCGATCACCGTGGCGAGCCGCCGCCGCCCGTCCACCGCCACCACCACGTCGCAGTGGAGGTTCCACACCGGGCGTTCGCCCGCTGCCAGGGCCGGCACCAGCGCCGCGAAATCGCCGGGACCTGTGTGGCGGTGAATGCACAGGAGATCGCCGGGCCGCAACGGCGTCGTCCGCGGATCGCAGGCCCGGTAGAAAGCGCCCGCCGTCAGCCCCTGGGCCTCGTCGCGGCTGCGCCGGGCCGCCTCGGCGACATAGTCGAGATGGGCCATGGCCGCCTGGAAGCGCAGCCGTGAGACGCCGGCGGTCAACACCACGTGGGACACGAAGGCGGCCGACCAGGGAATGTCGGAAGCCGCGGCGCGAAAGGCCGCCTGGCCAAGCGCCTCGCGCTCGGCCTCAGACAGCGTCGCACCGCGCAGGCGGGTGAGCAGGTCGGCGAGCGGCACCAGGTCGCCCGCTCCGGAGGCCCCCGCATCCTCCTGAAGGCGCGGGATGCGGCGGACCTGCAGCGGCCCCTCGCCAAGGGCCCCCAGCGTCTCCCAGTAGCGCATCACCTGCCGCCAGGGCACGCCGCGCCCGGCCGGCTCGTCGCGCATCGCATCCGCCTCGACCGCGCCGAAGCGAACGAGCGCGCCGCCGGGCCCGATCACATGGCCGCCGAAGCTCTCGTGCTCGCGGACCGCCGTACCGGCGATGGCGAGCGCCACGGAGGAGGGCGCCGCGGCGCCAGCCACGCGGCACAGCCGCTGGAGCCTGTCGCGGTCAGCCGGTGGAAATCCCGGCGACTGGGCGGCCGCCGGCCCGGGACCGGCGAGGGCGACAGACAGCAGCACAGCCGCGGTGCCACGCGACCTGCCACGCCGCGTCGGACGGCTTTGGGGTTCCCCTCGGTTCATGGGCGGAGAACAGCAGGATTCAGCGCTTCTGGCGAGCCCGCCGTCCCGTCGCTAGGGTGCCGCCATGACATCCCGCCGTCCCGCGCGCCGGCTGCGCCGGCTTCCCGCCCTGCTGGCACTCGCCGCCGCGCTTTACCTCGTGACAGCCTATATGCTGGCGCCAGAACTCTGGTGGCGGCACGAGCACCACCCGGGCCTCGCCCGCCGGCCGATGGTGACCACCACCGCCAGTGGCATTCCCGGCGATCCCGTCAATGTCGGCCTCGTGGGCGACACGCGGACTCTGGTTGCCGCCATGCACGCCGCGGGCTGGCGGCCGGCCGATCCCGTGACGATCCGCTCTGCGCTCGCGATCGGCCTCTCCGTCGCCCTGGACCGGCCCTATCCCGATGCGCCGGTGTCCCCGCTCTACTTCGAAGGCCGCATGCAGGATCTCGCCTTCGAGAAGCCGGTAGGCGGATCGGCGGACCGCCGCCATCACGTTCGTTTCTGGAAGGCCCTGGACGACGTGGTCGACGGCCGCCCGCTCCACCTCGGCGCCGCGAGCTTCGACCGCGGCGTGGGCTTCAGCCACCTCACCGGGCAGATCACGCACCACATCGCGCCGGACGTCGATGCCGAACGCGCCTTCGTGATGGACGGCCTCGCCGATGCCGGACGGCTCACCGCCCGCTACTTCGTCCCCGGCTCGGGCGCGACCCTCGCCGGGCGCAACGGCGGCGGCGACCGCTACGTCACCGACGGCGACATTCTGGTCGGCCTCCTGATTCCCGATGGCGCGCCGGCCTCGCCCGGGCAGGTCGCGCCGACGGCGGCGCCGGCCGACCCCTGGTGGATGACGCCCCGCCGCGTCCTGTGGCGGCTCTTCACCGCGATCGCCGGCCATCTCCGCTGAACCCTCCGCCCCGCGGTAACCGGGGAGGGAACGAAAGCGGCGCTCGCGCATTTCTGTTCGCTGACGGGCGAACTCTCGTCGCCGCAAATCGTCTCCCCCGAACCTGAGGTTTTACATGGCCGCCACCGTCGCCAGGGATCTGCGCACGGGCCGATCCCCGTGGATGTCGCGACCGCTCGCCGCCATTCCGACCCTCGAAATGAAGCGGGACCAGAAGGCCGACGTCATCGTGCTCGGCGCCGGCATTTCCGGGGCGATGGTCGCCGACGCGCTGACCGATGCCGGCCTCGACGTGGTCATCCTCGACCGGCGCGGGCCCCTGCTCGGCTCCACGCCGGCCTCTACCGCGCTGCTGCAATACGAGATCGACACGCCGCTGACGAAACTCGCGGCGACGATCGGACTCGACCGCGCCGAACGCATCTGGCGGCGTTCCAAGCTCGCCCTCGGGGCGCTGCGGGAGCGTGCCGCCTATCTCGGGATCGACGCCGACATCGCGGATCGCGACACGCTCTATCTCGCCGGTGACCTGCTCGATCGGGAGGCGCTCGCCCTCGAGGCCGAAGCGCGGCGCCGGGCGGGCTTCGAAGTTTCGCTGCTGACCGGGCCGGCCGTGCGGGAGCGCTATCGCATCGCGGGGCGGCCGGCGATTCTTGGCCACGGCAATCTCGCCGCCGACCCGCGCCGCCTCGCTGCAGGGTTCCTCCGGGCAGCCCTGGGCCGCGGCGCCCGGCTCTACGCCCCGGTGACTGCGGCGCAGGTCGAGGCGACTGCAAGCGGCGTTTCGGTGGCGACCGAGGAAGGGCCGGTGGTGCGCGGGGCCTCCCTCGTCTTCGCCACCGGCTACGAACTGCCGAAGAGCGTTCCACGGTTGGGACACCGCGTCGTCTCGACCTTCTGCCTCGCCACGCGCCCGCAGCCGCGGGCCTTCGCGACGGATCTTCCCTTCGTCTGGGAGGCCTCCGAGCCGTATCTATACATGCGGTCCGACCAGGACGGGCGGATCATCTGCGGGGGCGAGGACGAGGACCTCGCCGACGAGGAGACGCGCGATGCGCTGCTGCCGATGAAGATCAAGACGATCCAGGCGAAGCTCGCCACCCTGCTTCCCGGCATCGACACCGAGGCGGAATACGCGTGGTGCGGGTCCTTCGGCGCCTCCGAGACCGGAACGCCCTCCATCGGCCCGGTGCCGCGGCTTCCCGGCTGCTACGCCGTGCTCGGATACGGCGGGAACGGCATCACCTTCTCGATGATGGCCGCCCAGATTCTGCGGGGCCAGATCGCCGGGAACGGCGATCCCGATGCGGATCTCTTCAGCTTCCGCCGCAGGTTCTGACCGCTCCTACTTGTCGTTCGAGGCGTTCAGGTCCTCGACGGGCAGGGACTTCTCGTTCGCGGGAGGATCGGCGCGATGGTTGCCGGTCTTCATCTCGTCGCGCTCACGCCGCGTCGGCGGTCGCGGCGGCACCTGGCCGTCGTCGCGCGGGGCGGGGGCGGTCTGGTCGGGATCGTCCATGGTGTGTCTCCTCGGGTCCTGCGGACCAACGAGGGGACGGGGCCCGGAGTTCCGCGCGGCTCAGGAGGGCTTCCATCCGTCCCGGGCGAGAACCTCGCCTGCAAGATAGAGGCTGCCGGTGATGAGGACCCGCGGCGGCAGGCGCCCCGGCTCGCCACGGACGGCGGCAAGCGCCGCCTCGAGACTGTCGCAGGCCGTCGCCTCCAGCCCCGATGCCCGCGCCGCATCGGCGAGCGCGGGGGCCGAGAGCGCGGCCGGATAGGCGAAGGGAACCGTCAACACCCGCGGTGCGAGGGGCCTGAAATGGTCGAGGAATCCGCGCGGGTCCTTGGTCGAGATCATGCCCGCGATCATCACCAGCGGCTTCGGCTGGCGCGCCTGCATCGTGCTGACGGCCTCGGCGAGCACCTCACCGCCGCCGGGATTGTGGCCGCCGTCGAGCCAGACCTCGGCCCCGGTCGGCAGGGTGGCGAGGATGTCTCCCGTGAGGCGCTGCAGCCGCCCTGGCCATGACACCGTCTGCAGGCCGCGCTCCACCGCTGCGGGCGTCATGGCGAAGCCTGCGGTCTTCACGGCCATCAGCGCCGTGCCGGCATTCTCGAACTGGTGGACGCCTGCCAGCCGCGGCGGCGGCGCGTCGACCAGCCCGTCCTCGTCCTGGAAGACGAAGCGGCCGTTCTCGGAGCGGGCGAACCAGTCCAGCCCCGACACGAACAGGCGCGAGCGCGAAGCCTCCGCCGCCGCCTCGATCACCGCCAGCGCCTCCGGCGTCTGTCGCGCCACGACGGCCGGCCGGCCGCGCTTCAGGATGCCGGCCTTTTCCCCGGCGATCTTGGCGACGGTGTCGCCGAGGAAGTCGGCATGGTCCATCGACACCGGCGTAATGACGCTGACCGCCGGGCGCGGCACCACGTTGGTCGCGTCGAAACGACCGCCCATGCCGACCTCGAGAATCACCGCGTCGGCCGGGTGGCGGGCGAAGAGCATCAGGCCGGCGATGGTGGTGATCTCGAACTGCGTGATCGGCTGGCCCTCGTTGACGCGCTCGACCTCCAGGAGAACGTCGGCGAGCGTCGCGTCGTCCACGAGCCTGCCGCCGCCCGCGGCGCCCAGCCGGTAGCGCTCGTTGAACTTCACCAGATGCGGCGAGGTGTAGACGTGGACCGTCCGGCCCGAGGCCTCGAGGAAGGCGCGGGCGAAGGCGGAGGTGGATCCCTTGCCGTTGGTGCCGGCGACATGGATCACCGGCGGCAGGGCGAGGTGCGGATTGCCGAGCCGCTCCAGCGCACCGGTCATGCGGTCGAGCGACAGGTCGATCAGCTTCGGGTGAAGCTTCGCCAGCCGGTCGAGAATGGCGGCGATGGGAGTTTCGGCAACCGTCATGGCAAGACAACTTGGGGCGGTGGTCCGCCGGCGGTGCCGTGCGGAAATGTGCGGACGGTCGGGGCGGTGGATCGCCGCCCGTCGATACGGGCGGCGCGCGTCAGGAGGCGACGGCTGCCGGCGCCGGGTCGGTGGCGGGCGCCACCGTGGCCTGGACGGGCGTCTTGGTGAGCACCCGGCAGAGGCGCGCCAGCGTCGCCCGGAGGTCGTGGCGGTGGACGACGAGGTCCACCATGCCGTGGTCCTTCAGGTACTCGGCGCGCTGGAAACCCTCGGGGAGCTTCTCGCGGATGGTCTGCTCGATCACCCGCGGCCCGGCGAAGCCGATGAGCGCGCCCGGCTCGGCGATGTGCACGTCGCCGAGCATCGCATAGCTCGCGGTGACGCCGCCGGTGGTCGGGTTGGTCAGCACCACGATGTAGGGCAGCTTCGCGTCGCGCAGCGCCTGCACCGCCACCGTCGTGCGCGGCATCTGCATGAGCGACAGGATGCCCTCCTGCATGCGCGCGCCGCCCGAGGCGGTGAAGATGATGAAGGGCGTCTTCTTCTCGACCGCCGTCATCATGCCCTTGACGATGGCCTCGCCCGCGGCCGTACCGAGCGAGCCCGCCATGAAGTCCATGTCCTGCACGGCGACGGTGACGGCGAGGCCTTCGAGCTTGCCGTAGCCGACCTTGATCGCGTCGGCCATGCCGGTCTTGGTGCGGGCGTCCTTCAGCCGGTCGACGTAGCGCTTCTCGTCACGGAACTTCAGCGGGTCGAGCGGCGCGTCGGGCAGTTGCACGTCGAACCAGGTACCGTTGTCGAAGATCGACCGCAGGCGCGCGGTCGAGCCCATGCGCATGTGCACGCCCGAGCCCGGGATCACGAAGAGATTGCTCTCCAGGTCCTTGTGGAAGACCATCTGCCCGGTCTCCGGGCACTTGATCCACAGGTTCTCCGGCGTGTCCCGCTTCAGGAAGGAGCGGATCTTCGGGGGCAGAACGTCGGTGATCCAGTTCATGACTGTCGTCCTGACGAAAAATGAGGTTTCTGGATCGAGGCTATGGGCGTGAAAGGCGGCGCTTATTCGGCAGCCTTGCGGGCGTGTCGCACGCCGGAGGCGATCGAGCCGACGAGGCCGGTGACTGCGGCGACCGTGCCGGCGGTCGCCTTGCCCTCGGCGTCGAGCGAGCCCTTCAGCGCCTCCACCAGCGCCGAACCGACGACGACGGCGTCGGCGCCGCGGGCCACGGCGCTCGCATGGTCGGCGTTCTTCACGCCGAAGCCGACGGCGACCGGCAGGTCCGTGTGCCGCTTGATCCGAGCGACCGCTTCCGCGGTCCGGCCGAAGTCGGGCGTCGCGGCGCCGGTGATCCCGGTGATCGAGACGTAGTAGACGAAGCCCGAGGTGTTGCCGAGCACCGTCGGCAGACGCTTGTCGTCGGTGGTCGGCGTCGCGAGGCGGATGAAGTTGAGGCCCGCCTTGAGCGCGGGAATGCAGAGCTCGGCATCCTCCTCCGGCGGCAGGTCGACGACGATCAGCCCGTCGACCCCGGCGGCCTTGGCATCGGCGAGGAAGCGCTCGACGCCGTAGATGTAGATCGGGTTGAAATAGCCCATCAGGACGATCGGCGTCGCGGCATCGCCCTGGCGGAACCAAGCGATGTCCTCGAGGGTCTTCTTCAGCGTCTGCCCGCCGGCGAGCGAGCGAAGCCCGGCCGCCTGGATGGAGGGACCGTCGGCCATCGGGTCGGTGAAGGGCATGCCGAACTCGATGACGTCGGCGCCCGCGCCCGGCAGGGCCTTCAGGATGGCCCGCGCCGTCTCGCGGTCGGGGTCGCCCGCCATGACATAGGTGACGAGGCCGGCGCGGCCTTCGCGCGCGAGGTCGGCGAAGCGGGTGTCGAGGCGGGTGGTCACAGCTTGGTCCCCAGGATTTCGGCGACCTGGGGCACGTCCTTGTCGCCGCGGCCGGAGAGGTTCATGATCATGATGTGGTCCTTCGGCTTGGTCGGGGCGAGTTCCGCGACCTTCGCCATGGCATGGGCGCATTCCAGCGCCGGAATGATGCCCTCCACCTTCGACATCAGCTGGAAGGCCTCCAGCGCCTCGTCGTCGGTGGCGGAGAGATAGGTGACGCGGCCGATGTCGTTCAGCCAGGAATGCTCGGGACCGATGCCGGGATAGTCGAGGCCGGCGGAGATCGAGTGGCCCTCCTGGATCTGCCCGTCATCGTCCATGAGCAGATAGGTGCGGTTGCCGTGCAGGACGCCCGGCTTGCCGCCGGAGATCGAGGCGGCGTGCAGCTTGTCGAGGCCGTGGCCGGCCGCCTCCACGCCGTAGATCTCGACGGAGGGGTCGTCGAGGAAGGGGTGGAACAGGCCGATGGCGTTGGAGCCGCCGCCGACGCAGGCGATGAGGCTGTCGGGCAGGCGCCCCTCCTGCGCCAGCATCTGCTCGCGGGTCTCCTCGCCGATCACCGACTGGAAGTCGCGGACCATGGCCGGATAGGGATGGGGACCTGCGACGGTGCCGATGCAGTAGAAGGTCGTCTCGACGTTGGTCACCCAGTCGCGCAGCGCCTCGTTCATGGCGTCCTTCAGCGTCTTGGCGCCGGACTGCACGGGAACGACGGTGGCCCCCAGCATCTTCATGCGGAAGACGTTCGGCGCCTGACGGGCGACGTCCACCGCGCCCATGTAGACGATGCATTCGAGGCCGAAGCGGGCGCAGAGCGTCGCTGTGGCGACGCCGTGCTGCCCGGCGCCGGTCTCGGCGATGATGCGATTCTTGCCCATGCGGCGCGCGAGCAGGATCTGGCCGAGGACGTTGTTCACCTTGTGGGAGCCGGTGTGGTTCAGCTCCTCGCGCTTCAGGTAGATCTTGCAGCCGCCGAAATGCTCCGTCAGCCGCTCGGCGAAATAGAGCGGCGAGGGACGGCCGATGAAGTGGGTCCGGTGGCCCTCCATCTCCGCCACGTAGGCGGGATCGTTGCGCGCCTCGCGATAGGCGGCTTCCAGCTCGAGGATGTTGGGCATCAGCGTCTCGGCGACGAAGCGGCCGCCATAGATGCCGAAACGGCCGTTCTCGTCCGGTCCTGACCGGAACGAATTGGGCTTCAGCGGAGCGTTCATTCCCGTTCTCCTTCGCCCTGCGCAGAGCGGGCGGCGGCCACGAAGGCCCTGATCCTGTCCGGGTCCTTGCGGCCCGGCGCGCTTTCCACGCCCGAAGATACGTCGACGCCGGACAATCGGGTCAGCCGGACGGCCTCGGCCACATTGCCGGGATGAAGGCCACCGGAAAGCATGACAGGGCGGCCGGGGTCAAGGCCGGCCACCAGCCGCCAGTCGAATGTCAGCCCGTTACCGCCGGGCAGGGCGTCCGCCGTCTTCGGCGGCTTGGCGTCGACGAGCAGCAGGTCGCTGACCGCGGCATAGGCGGCGAGGCCGGCGAGGTCGGACGCCTCGGAGACGCCCACCGCCTTCATGACGGAAAGGGAAAAGCCCGCGCGCACGGCAGCCACCCGCTCAGGCGTTTCCTCGCCGTGCAGCTGCAGCACGTCCGGCGAGAGGCCCGCGACGATCGTCTCGAGATCCTCGTCCGTGGCATCCACGGTCAGCGCCACGACGCGCGCGCGGCCCGCGGCGCGGTCGGCGAGGGAGCGTGCCGCCGTGATCGACAGGTGGCGCGGGCTCTTGGGAAAGAAGACGAGGCCGATCATGTCGGCGCCGGCCGAGACGGCGGCGTCGATGGCGTCCGGCGTCGTGATGCCGCAGATCTTGACCAGAAGGGACATGGCCCTGTCTTAGACGGGCAGCGACCGCCACACCAGCATGGCGGCGGCGAGATCTTCCAGCGCCGTGCCGACCGACTTGAACAGCGTGATCTCCTCCGCCGAGCCGCGGCCGGGGTGGACGCCGCGGGCGAGGTCGAAGAGGTCGGCCTTCACGTCGCTCTCGGCGATGACGCCGCGCTTGATCGGATCGACGATGTCGCCGGCTTCCTTCAGGCCGCCCGTGCGGGTGTCGACGAAGAGGCTCGCGCGGCGAACCGCCGCATCGTCCGCCTCGCGCATGGCGGGCGTGTAGCCGCCGACGAGGTCGAGATGGGCGCCGGGCTTCAGCCAGTCGCCGGAGACGATAGGGTCGGAGGAGATGGTGGCGCAGGTGACGATGTCGGCCTCCTCGACCGCCGCCTGCAGATCGCCGGCGACCGCGATGCTGACGCCCGGCACGGTACGGCCGAGACCCTCGGCGAGGGCATTGGCCTTTTCGCGCGAGCGGTTCCACAGCGTGACGTGGCGGATCGGCCGGATCGCGGCATGGGCGCGGATCAGGTGGGGAGCGAGGGCACCGGCCCCCACCATGACCATGTGCGAGGCGTCGGGCCGGGACAGGTAGCGAGAGGCCAGCGCGCTGGCACAGGCGGTTCGCCAGACCGTCAGCATGGTGCCGTCGAGGATGGCGAGAGGCGCCCCGGTCTCGCCGTTGCAGAGCACGTAGCTGCCGTAGATGGACGGCAGACTGCGGGCGCCGTTGCCGGGATAGACGGAGACGAGCTTGGTGCCGACGAAGGCGCCGTCACCCGGCGGCGTCCAGGCCGGCATCAGCAGCAGCATGGCCTCGGGCACGCCCGGCAGCTGCGGGATCGGATGGTGATGGCGCAGTGGCACCGTGATGTCCGACCGGAAGGCATCGGCCAAAGCGTTGACGAGCGCCGGATAGGACAGGGCGGCGGCGATTTCGGCGGCGGATATGATGCGCATGGAGGGATGTCAGGCGGCCGGACGGTTCAGGAAGGCGACGGCCCCGCTCTGCGATGGTTCGCGGCGGGCAAGGTCTGCCCTGAGCCTGTCGGCATCGTTCCGCGCGGCGGCGAGCTCGCTCTCGGCGGCGCGGCAGCGCTTGCGGTAGCGACCCTGCTTCCACCAGACGGCGAAGCCGCCGATGGCCACGCCGATGATCATCGACAGGATCACGACGGCGAAGAGCGGCACGGAGAAGGCGAAGGACGAGGTTCCACGCGCGAAGGGGTCGAGGGACAGCGTGACCGGCGCACGGTTGGCGACGGCGAGGATCACCGCGATCACGACCACGGGGGCGAGGAAAAGCCAGTTGACGATGCGGCGCAGCATGGTCAGGCGCCCTTGTTCAGACGCTCACGCATCTCCTTGCCGGTCTTGAAGAACGGCACGACCTTGTCCTCGACCTCGACATGCTCGCCAGTGCGCGGATTGCGGCCGACGCGGGCGCTGCGCGCCTTCACCGAGAAGGCGCCGAAGCCGCGCAGCTCCACCCGATCGCCGCGGGAAAGCGCCCCGACGATCTCGTCGAGGATAGCGTTGACGATGTTCTCGACGTCGCGCTGGTAGAGCTGGGGGTTCTGCTCTGCAATCTTCTGCACAAGTTCGGACTTGATCATGGTGCCCGCACCCCCGAGGAGCGCTCCCGATTGAATTTTGCGAAATCTGTCATGGGGTTGGAGGCTGCCAGAGAGCCAGCAGGCCGTCAAGCGAGGAGCGCTCGATCTGGGTCGCCAGCGCCGAGCTGCGGATGCGCCCGGCCCAGTCGGCGAGGCCGGCCGCCTCCGCGAGGTTGCCCGACAGGCTGCGCAGCCAGGAAAGGTTCGTTTCGCTCGCCGGCCGATGCAGCTGCACGCGCATGGTCGCCGGGACGCCCTTCGTCGCGAGCCAGGCGCGCGCCTCCTGCTCACCGCCGATCTCGTCGATGAGCCTGAGGTCGCGGGCCCGGCGCCCGACGAACACGCGGCCGTCGGCGACCGTGCGGAGCTGCTCGTCGGTGAGGCCGCGGCGCTCCTTCACGATGCGCTGGAACCAGTCGTAGCTGTCGGTGATGATCTCCCTCAGGGCGGCGAGGGCCTCCGGGCTGGTCGGTTCGACGCCGCTCGGCATGGCCTTCAGCGGCGAGGAGCGGATCGCCTCGACCCTCACGCCCAGCGTATCGAGTAGCCTCACCACGTTGGGAAACTGCGCGACGACGCCGATCGAGCCGGCGATGGAGGTCTCGCGCGTGACGATGTGGTCCGTGCCGATGGCGGCGATGTAGCCGCCGGATGCGGCGGTTCCCTCCACCACGGCCACCGTGGGCTTGGCCGCGGCGACCTTGCGGATGGCGGTGTAGAGCGCCTCGGAGCCGGCCACCGTGCCGCCGGGGGAATCGATGGTGACGATCACCGCCCGGACGTTGCGGTTGCGGCCCAGCGCCTCGATGGTGCGCACGAGATTGGCGTTCTGGGTGATGACGCCCTTCACCTCGACACGGGCGACGTGCTCCAGCGGGACAGTCCAGCCGAAGCGCTGCGCACCGGCGAGCCCCGCCACGGCGAGGGCGACGACCACGGCGAAGACGCTGAGCACGCGCCAGAACGTCACCTTGCGGCGGAGAAGGCGGCGGTCCAGCACGGCGTCGGTCTCGAGCGGCATGTCGCGAGGCTCCCTGTTGCAACCGGTCAGCCCTGGGGGCGGGGTTCAGGTAGCCCCGCCCATGCTGGAGCGCAAGCGAGAGATGGCAGGAAGGATGTCTGCGACGGGCCCGGTGGCGCGGCGGAGCGGCCGCGCCGGACTCAGCGGGTGCGGGTGCGCTGGCGCGCGCGGCTGCCCGGGCGCTGGCGATACAGCATGAAGCCGCTTACCAGCGCGACGCCGACGCCGACGACGATGATGGTCGGATAGAGCGCGGCCATGGCGACGATGTAGCTCAGCGGCTCGCTGTCATAGTCGAAATCGAGGGCGGGCCGGCTGCGTCCGCCGAAGGCGAAGACGCCGTCGAGCCAGGCGGTGCGGAGCTGCACGAAGCTGTAGAGGGCGAGAACAATGCCGCCGCCGACGCCGAAGAGCGCCGTGAGGAGAGCCGCAAGAGGTCCGAGACGACGGGTTTCGTCAGGCCGGTTCATCGACATCGCCTTTCATCTGGGCTCCCGCGAACGGGCACGGGAGGCTCGGTTGAACGCGCACTGCCACGCTATATGTGACGCTAAACGTTAACACGCAATGACCGCAGTGCCCCATCGATGGCATTCACGATTTCGCGTGCGGCGGCGGCCGGATCGGCGGCCGCCGTGATGGGGCGTCCGACCACCAGCCGGTCGGCCCCGCCGCGGATCGCATCCTCGGGCGTGACGACTCGCTTCTGGTCGCCGCCGTCGGCACCGGCGGGACGGATTCCCGGCGTCACGAGCTCCACCTTCGCGGGGATGCCGATGGCCCTGAGGTTGGTGGTCTCCTGGGCCGAGCAGACGATGCCGTCGATGCCGATGGCGGCCGCCTGCTGCGCCTTCTGCGGGACGAGGGTCGCGACCGTGCCGGCATAGCCCGCCTCGGCGCAATCGACGTCGTTCCACGAGGTGAGGATGGTCACCGCCAGGATCTTCAGGCCGGAGCCGCCTCGCCCCTGCACCGCCGCGCGCATGGTCTGCGGGTAGGCGTGGACGGTGAGGTAATGCGCGCCCGTGCGCGCGATGGCCTCGACACCCTCGCGCACGGTGTTGTCGATGTCGTGCAGCTTGAGGTCGAAGAAGATCGTCTTGCCGGAGGCGGCGAGTTCGCGCCCGAAGCCGATGCCGTCGGAATAGCCGAGGCGATAGCCGATCTTGTAGTGCGTCACCGTGTCGCCGAGCAGCGAGACGAGCCGCTCGGCCTCCCCGAGGCTCGGCAGGTCGAGCGCGACGAAGAGCTTGTCGCGGGGATCGGCGGACGGGGAATACGACATCACACGAGGCTCCGGGCTTTGGCGACGAGCGAGTCACAGCACGCCTTCAGCATGCCGCGGGTCCGCTCGTCCTTCAGGGTGCCGTCCTCGTTGAAGGCCTGGTGGGCGCTCGCGACGGCGCAGCTTTCGGGAATGACGAGGGCGCCGCAGCCGATCTCCAGCACCTGCCGCGTCGCCATCTGCGAGCGGAAGCCGCCATAGCCCCCGGGCGAAGCCGAACCGAGGGCGAAGACGCGGCCGTGATAGGCGGCGAGCGGCTTCTCGCCCGCCTCCTTCACCCGGCTCACCCAGTCGATGGCGTTCTTCAGGAGCGGCGTGACCCCGGCATTGTATTCCGGCCCGGCGATGAAGATGCCCTGATGGGCGCAGAACTGCCGCTTCAGCTTCAGGGCCGCTTCGGGAATGCCGTCCGAGGCCTCGAGGTCCCCGTCATAGAGCGGCAGCGGATAGTCGGCGAGGGAGATCAGTGACACGTCCGCGTCCAGCCGGCCAAGCTCGGAGGCGGCGGCCGCGGCGAGGCGGGTGTTGAAGGACCCCGACCGGATGGAGCCCGAGAAGACGAGGATGCGGACCATGGCGAGGCTCCCGAGTTGGGTCGCCCCGGCTTCTAGCGGCCGTCGCCGGCGGCGTAAACGGCTATTCGGCCGGGCGCGCCTTGGCCGCCTTGGCGGCCTCCTGGCTGGCTTCCGCCTGGCGGATGACGGCCATGCTCTCCTTCAGGTGGTCGAGGGAGTTGTGGCCGCTCGCCAGCTCGCGGATCGCGATGATCAGCAGCGCCAGAATGAAGGGGACGATGAAGTAGTAGAGGCGGAACAGGATGAAGGCGGCGACCACCGCCTCGGCGGTGAAGCCGAGCGGCGGCAGGGCCACCAGCAGCGTCGCCTCGAAGGCGCCCGCCGCGCCCGGCGCGTGGGTGGCGAACCCCAGCAGCATGGCGGAGCAGAAGATCACCGCCACCGCGACGAAGGGCGCCGGCGGCGCGTTGGGCATGGCCATCAGCAGCACGTAGAGGATCATCGCCGTGCAGGAGAGGTCGACGATGCCGATGACCATCTGCAGGCCGGTCAGCTTGGCGCTCGGCAGCTTGACCACCCAGGCACCCGAGCCGAACTGGCGCGGCACCGACACGAAGATCAGCCAGCCCACCAGGGCCGCCAAAACCACCACGCCGACGATGCGCACCGTGCCGCCGCCGATGCCGAAGGGCTCCACCACCGGCGTCACCACCCAGGGCTCCAGAACGAAGCCGAGACCGAGCACGGTGGCGTTGCCGAGCCAGAACGTTAGGCCGGCGATGAAGCAGATCTTCACCACCTGCGGGCCGGTGATCTTGTAGCGGGAATAGACGAGATAACGCACCACGGCAGCGGTGAAGACGGTGGCGCCGAGGTTGTGGGCGATGGAATAGCTGGTGAAGGACCCGATGGCGCAGGCGGGATAGGGGATGTCCTCGCGGCCGATCGTGCGTGTGGCGAAATAATCGTAGACGGTCAGCGTCGCATAGGCGGCGGCGGCGAAGAAGCCGGCGAGCAGGAGGGTCCCGGGTCCGATCTGGCCGATCGCCTCCCAGACCTTGGACCAGTCGATCACCCGGAGCTTCGTGAAGAGAACGTAGCCGGCGGTCGCCAGCATCGCCACCGCGACCACGAGCAGGATCTTCTTGAAGCCGATCCGGTCGCGCAGGAATTCAACGATGTTCTTGATCAAGAGCGCTCTCGCCACGCGTTCCGGCGCGAAGTCTCCGCGCCCATCATCAGCCACCTAGCAGAGGCCGTGTATCCGGAATATGTCGCCGGACATCGGGAGAAACCCTTAACGGCCGTCTCGCGACGCCACCCGTTCCCCGATGTAGTGGCAGGCGGCCCAATGTCCAGCGGCAGATTGTCCTACTGCAGGAACGGATTGGTTTTCCGCTCGCGCTCCAGCGTCGTCGCCGGGCCGTGGCCAGGCAGCACGGTGAAGTCGTCGCCGAGCGGCAGGATCTTCTCCTTGATGCCGCGGATGAGCAGGTCGTGGTCGCCGCCCGGCAGGTCCGTGCGCCCCACCGAGCCCTGGAAGACCGTGTCGCCGACCAGTGCGAACTCCGACGGCGCGTGGACGAAGACGACATGGCCCGGCGCATGGCCAGGCACGTGCAACACGTCGAAGGTCAGGCCGCCGACCGTCACGGTGTCGCCCTCCTTCAACCAGCGGGTCGGCGTCACCGGTCGCACGCCGGGCAGGCCGAAGCGCTGCGCCTGGGCGGTGAGGTTCGCCAGGAGCGGCGCGTCGTCCTCGTGCGAGCCCTCGATCGGGATCGACAGCAGCTCGGCGAGTTCGGCGGCCCCGCCGGCATGATCGATGTGGCCGTGAGTCAGGAGGATCTTCTCCGGCGTCACCTTGAGGTCGGCGATCGCGCCCTGGATGCGCGGCAGGTCCCCGCCGGGGTCGACGATGGCCGCCTTCATCGTGTCGGCGTCCCAGACGATCGAACAGTTCTGCTCGAACGGCGTGACCGGAACGATCGCAACCTTCAACGTCGCCATGGGCATCTCCTGTCCAGCCCCACCGATTAGCGGCGGCGGGCCGCAGCCGCAACCCGTTCCAGCGAGCTGACAGACTCTGAAATACAAGTTTATTGCGCCGCAGCAATCTGGTGTTTATAAGCGCCCTGCCAACGCTCATCCCACGGATATGCACGCTTCGCCGTCACATGTTGACGCATTCGGTGCGGGATGAGGTTCCGATAGTCGTTGCCTGTTGCATCAGGACGGCTGATCTTACTTAGGACAACAAAAAACCATGATTGAAACAAGCGCGAAAGCGTTTCGCATCCCCGTTCGCTATGCAGCCGTTGCTGGCGTGATGTCGCTGTTGCTTTCAGCTCCCGCCCTCGCCAATGACGTCGACCGCGCGAATGCGAGCTGGGCCACGCTCTATGCCAGCGGGCAGGTTTCGCAGCCGGTGGCCGGCAGTGCCGCAGCTCCCGCTGCGGACGCGGCCCCCGCCGTGGCCTCGGAGATGACCTCCATCCGCCGCCGCATCACCGAGGTCGCCGCCCGTCACGGCGTGCCGGCGGGCCTCGCTCTCGCCGTGGCGCGGATCGAGAGCAACATGCGCTGCCAGGCCCGCGGACGGGCAGGGGAGCTCGGCCCGCTGCAGATCAAGCCGGCCACCGCCCGGGGCCTCGGCTACAGCGGACCGGCCTCGGCGCTGAACTCCTGCGGCGCCGGCCTCGAATGGGGCATGCGGCACCTCGCGGTCGCCTACAAGCGCTGCGGCTCGGTGGCAGGGGCTGCCGCCCTGCACAACCGGGGCCTCGCCTCTGCCTGCTCCCGCACCTCCTATTCCCACCGCGTCACGCGGCTGATGGCGAGCCTCTGAAGCCTCGTTCCTCATCCCCTTGCGCAAACGAAAACGGCCGCCCGGATCGGGCGGCCGTTCTCATGTCGGGGCCGTGAAGACCGGCGGGTGTCCCGCCGGCCGTCAGGCTTACTTCTTGTCGCCGGTGCGCGCCTTGAGGGCGGCGCCCAGGATGTCGCCGAGCGAAGCGCCCGAGTCGGCCGAGCCGAACTGGGCCATGGCTTCCTTCTCCTCGGCCACTTCCAGCGCCTTGATCGACACCTGGACCTTGCGGGCCTTGCGGTCGAACATGGTGACGCGGGCGTCGAGCTTCTCGCCGGGGGCGAAACGCTCCGGGCGCTGGTCGGCACGGTCGCGCGCCAGCTCGTTGCGCTTCACGAAGGCCGTCAGGTCGGTGCCGACGAGCTTCACGTCGATGCCGCCTTCCTTCACCTCGACGACCTCGCAGGTGACGATCTGACCCTTGCGGATCTCGCCGGCGTCGGCGAAGGGATCGCCGCCGACCTGCTTCAGGCCGAGCGAGATGCGCTCCTTCTCCACGTCGACGTCGAGGACCTGGGCGCGGATGATGTCGCCCTTCTTGAACTCCTCGATGACCTGCTCGCCCGGACGGTTCCAGTCGAGGTCGGAGAGGTGGACCATGCCGTCCACGTCGCCCTCGAGACCCAGGAACAGACCGAACTCGGTCTTGTTCTTGACCTCGCCCTCGACGACGGCGCCGATCGGGTACTTCTCGATGAAGGCCTCCCACGGGTTCTGCAGGGTCTGCTTGAGACCCAGCGAGATGCGCCGCTTGGAGCTGTCGACCTCGAGCACCGAAACCTCGACCTCCTGGGAGGTGGAGACGATCTTGCCCGGATGGACGTTCTTCTTGGTCCAGCTCATCTCGGAGACGTGGATGAGGCCCTCGATGCCCGGCTCCAGCTCCACGAAGGCGCCGTAGTCGGTGATGTTGGTGACGCGGCCCTTGAACTTGGCGTTGATCGGGTACTTGGCCTCGATGCCCTGCCACGGATCGTCCAGGAGCTGCTTCATGCCCAGCGAGATGCGGTGCGTCTCGTGGTTGATCTTGACGATCTTGACCTTCACGGTCTGGCCGATCGTCAGCACCTCGGACGGATGGTTGACGCGGCGCCAGGCGATGTCGGTGACGTGCAGCAGGCCGTCGATGCCGCCGAGGTCCACGAAGGCGCCGTAGTCGGTGATGTTCTTCACCACGCCGTCGATGACCTGACCCTCTTCGAGGTTCTGCACGAGCTCGTGACGCTGCTCGGCGCGGGTCTCTTCGAGAACCGTGCGGCGGGACACGACGATGTTGCCGCGGCGACGGTCCATCTTCAGAATCTGGAACGGCTGCGGCGAGTTCATCAGCGGGCCGACGTCGCGGATCGGGCGGATGTCGACCTGGCTGCGCGGCAGGAAGGCCACGGCGCCGTCAAGATCGACGGTGTAGCCACCCTTGACGGTGTTGAAGATCGTGCCGGTGACCTTCTCGTTGGCGTTGAACGCCTTCTCGAGCTTGACCCAGCTTTCCTCGCGGCGCGCCTTGTCGCGCGAGATGACGGCTTCACCCAGGGCGTTCTCGATGCGCTCGAGATAGACCTCGACGACGTCGCCGATCTTGATGTCGCCTTCGCGGCCGGGGCCGGTGAATTCCTTCAGGGCGACGCGGCCCTCGGTCTTCAGGCCCACGTCGATGATGGCGAGATCCTTCTCGATCCCGACGACGGTTCCCTTCACCACGGAACCTTCGTTCATCTCGGTCGTACCGAAGCTCTCGGTCAGGAGCGCGGCGAAATCGTCGCGGGAGGGGTTCATGCTGTTGGCGCTTGCCATACGTTGTTCGTCCTTGGTCAGCCCGTTGATGCGCCGGGGTTAAAGATGGCCGCCGGTTCCACATGGACCGGACGAGGGGCTTGAAATCGCGTCCGGACGCGGCCGAAGACGGCTCGCGGGCGCAACCCAGGCGGAAGGCGGCTTGGATGTGTTATCAGGCCGATCGCGCCGGAGCCGGCAGCGGACCCCGTCCTGAGGCGGCGGCCCGTCGGGGGCCACGGCGAGGACGCGAGGCGGGCGGGGACGCTTGGCGTCCGGCCCGGGCGGAGGTCATCCGCCACACGATGCCGGCAGGTCCGACCTGGAGCCGATCTGCCGAATGTGGGGGCAATACAGGAAATGGCACCGCGCGACAAGCGCCGCGGCGCCTCAGCTCCGCTTGCGGTCGAAGGTGAAGCGGTGGGAGCGCTTCAGTTCCAGCACCAGGGCGACGAACTGCGCAGCCGACAGGATCTCCTCCTTGCCCGAGGGGTAGGAGACGAAGAACCGCGACTTGTCGGGATACATCAGAACACGCGCCTCGATCCGCGGCTCGGCTCCCGTGCCCGGTTCGGGGATGGCGATGACGTCGCCCCATCTCACGCGGCGCTGTTCAGGAGGGGCGGCGACCAGATCCAGTCCCATCTCGGGATCCGGATGGTCGGGCACCGGCTGGTCTGAGTGCGGTGGGCGAGTCATGTCCTGGGCCGGATGAAGACGGAGACAGCGATCGGTTTAGACACCCGGCAAGGTCCACGCAACATGCCGGCGCGTGCGCAAAGGCTCTCCGGGCGCGCGTCGGGAGGCCCGAAACGCCTGTCCGGTATCAGGTTGCCGGCTTGGAGAGACCAGTGAGCTGCGAGGTGAGGCGCTCGATCGATGCCGCGGCATCGTCCAGCGTATGGGCCAGCAGAGCCTCGCGCTGGTCGGCGCGCTCGACGATGACGGCGCGCGCCTCGCGAAGGGCGGCGAGTTCGGTCTCGGCGGCCTTCAGGCGGCGGCGGGTGTCGGCGAGTTCGTCGGCCACCATAATGGCCGCCATCACGGTGAGGCGGGTGTCGCCGATCTCGCCGAAGGCGCCCTTCAGCTGGTCGACCTTGCCGTTCACCTCCGCCGCGAGCCGCAGCAGGTGGTCCTCCTGCCCGTCGTCGCAGGCCATGCGGAAGGACCGGCCGTTGATCGTCACCGAGACATGCGCCATGGCGGATCTTAGCTCTCGTAGCGGGACAGAACGCCGCGGATGGCGTCCATGGTCAGGTCGAGCCGGCGCGCCACCTCGCGGTTGACGGATTCGAGGCCGGCGACGCGGTCGGCCGACCGGTCGAGATCCTCGGCGAGACGGGAGCGGTCCGCCTGCAACGCCTCCACCTGCTTGTGGACGACGACCTGCTGGCGGTCGTTCTCCAGCTTGCGGGCGACCGCCGTCTCCAGCGCGGCGAGCGCCGTTTTCAACCGGGAGGCCGCCGTTTCGAGGCGTGATGGGCCTGTCGTGGGTCCCAAGCTCGGTCCTGCTTCGTCTGAGAGGGCCTGCCCCTCGCGCCATCAGGCGCCGGCGGGCCGGCTGGGAACCTACGCGAGCCGGTCGAACAGCGTCAACGCCACCGTCGCTGCTCGGATGAAAGGCGTTCCGGGCCCCCGCGAGCCATTCGGCAGGCCGATCCTGCCGATCGGGCCATTGACTCGGGGGCCGTCGCTGGTAGGACACCGGCCCGACGGCCCGGTGCACGACTCCGGGCGAGTTTCCATCGCATGCGCGCCGTTTTCCGCCGAGGCGGCGACGCAAGGAGTCGCTTCGATGCCCACCGACGTCCTGCCGCGCGCCCAGCACGACAAACTGGCCAACGCCATCCGCACCCTCGCCATGGATGCGGTGGAGAAGGCCAAGTCCGGCCATCCGGGCATGCCGATGGGCACCGCCGACATCGCGACGGTGCTGTTCTCGCGCTTCATGAAGTTCGACGCGGCCCATCCCACCTGGCCTGACCGCGACCGGTTCGTGCTCTCCGCCGGCCACGGCTCCATGCTCGTCTATGCGCTCCTCTATCTCACCGGCGCGCCCGAGATGACGCTCGACGAGATCAAGAACTTCCGCCAGCTCGGCTCGAAGACGCCGGGCCATCCCGAGAACTTCATCACCAAGGGCGTCGAGACCACCACGGGTCCGCTCGGCCAGGGCATCGCCACCGCCGTCGGCATGGCGCTGGCCGAGAAGATGCTCGCCGCCGAGTTCGGCAGGAAGGCGGTCGACCACTACACCTACGTCATCGCCTCCGACGGCGACCTGATGGAGGGCATCAGCCAGGAAGCCATCGCCATGGCGGGGCACTGGAAGCTGAACAAGCTCATCGTGCTCTTCGACGACAACGACATCTCCATCGACGGCCCGCTCTCCATCGCCGACTCCGTCGACCAGGTGAAGCGCTTCCAGGCCGCCGGCTGGCGCGCCGAGCGCGTCGACGGCCATGATCCCGAGGCCATCGGCGCCGCCATCGAGCGCGCGCAGAAGTCCGGCAAGCCCTCGCTCATCGCCTGCAAGACCGTCATCGGTTACGGCGCGCCGAAGAAGGCCGGCACCTCCAAGGCCCACGGCGAGCCGCTCGGCGCCGACGAGCTGAAGGCCGCCAAGGAGAAGCTCGGCATCTCCCCCGAGCCCTTCGCCGTCGCCCCGGACGTGCTGGAGGCCTGGCGCAAGATCGGCGCCCGTGGCGCGGCGGCGCGCAAGACCTGGGAATCACTGTTCGGCACCCTGCCGCCGAAGAAGCAGGCCGAGTTCAACCGCCGCCTCACCCACGAGCGGCCGGCCAAGCTTGCCAAGGCGCTCGCCGCCCACAAGAAGGCGCTGCTGGCCACCCCCCAGCACATCGCCACCCGCAAGTCCTCCGAGCTCGCCATCGAGGCCATCGTGCCGGCCATGCCGGAATTCCTCGCCGGCTCCGCCGACCTCACCGGCTCGAACAACACCAAGGCCAAGTCGGCTGTGGCCTTCTCGGCCAAGAACCCCAAGGGCCGGTACATCCACTACGGCATCCGCGAGCACGGCATGGCCGCCGCGATGAACGGCATCGCGCTGCACGGCGGTTTCGCGCCGAACGGAGCCACCTTCCTGGTCTTCACCGACTATTGCCGCCCGGCCATGCGCCTCTCGGCGCTGATGGGCACCGGCGTCGTTTACGTGATGACCCACGATTCCATCGGCCTCGGCGAGGATGGCCCGACCCACCAGCCGGTCGAGCACGTCGCGGCGCTCCGCGCCATGCCCAACATGCGCGTCTTCCGTCCCTGCGACGCGGTCGAGGTCGCCGAGTGCTGGGAACTGGCGCTGAACCGCATCGACGGGCCGACGACCCTGGCGCTCACCCGCCAGAACCTGGCGCAGCTGCGCACCGAGGTGAAGGCGAACCGTTCGGCCGCCGGCGCCTATGAGCTCTTCAAGGCCGAGGGCGGCAAGGCCCAGGTGACGCTGTTCGCTACCGGCTCCGAGGTCGAGGTCGCCGTCGGCGCCCGCAAGCTCCTCGCCGAGAAGGGCATCATCGCCCGCGTCGTCTCCGTCCCCTCGCTCGACCTCTTCCTCGAGCAGTCCGCCGAGATCCGCGAGACGGTGATCGGCGACGCTCCGGTGAAAGTCGCGATCGAGGCGGGCGTTCGCATGGGCTGGGATGCCGTCATCGGCCATGACGGCATCTTCGTCGGCATGACCGGCTTCGGCGCCTCGGCGCCCTACAAGGAACTGTACAAGCATTTCGGCATTACGCCGGAGGCCACCGCCGAGGCCATTCTGGCGCGTATCGGCTGATTTCGCCTTGGGATTGACGTGATTGGGCGCCAAATCGCGGCGCCCGCCCCGCTGAACGGGCCGCTCGGGATGACGCGGGCCGCATGAAGGAGAGGAATTCCATGACCACCCGCGTGTTCATCAACGGTTTCGGCCGCATCGGCCGCAACGTCCTGCGTGCCATCGTCGAGGGCAAGCGCAAGGACATCGAGGTGGTCGGCATCAACGACCTCGGGCCGGTGGAGACCAACGCCCATCTGCTGCGCTTCGATTCGGTCCACGGCCGCTTCCCGGCAGAGGTTTCGGTCGACGGGGACACGATCATCGTCGCCGGCAAGCGCATCAAGGTCACGGCCATCAAGGATCCGGCCGAGCTGCCGCACAAGGCCCTCAACGTCGACGTGGCGATGGAGTGCACCGGCATCTTCACGACCCGCGACAAGGCCGCCGCCCACCTCAAGGCCGGCGCCAAGCGCGTGCTCGTTTCCGCCCCCTGCGACGGCGCCGACATGACCGTCGTCTACGGCGTGAACCACGAGCAGCTGACCAAGGAGCACGTCGTCGTCTCCAACGCCTCCTGCACCACCAACTGTCTCGCCCCGGTCGTCGCGGTGCTCCACAAGGCCTGCGGCATCGACAAGGGCTTCATGACGACGATCCACGCCTATACCGGCGACCAGCCGACGCTCGACACGATGCACAAGGACCTCTACCGCGCCCGCGCCGCGGCGCTGTCGATGATCCCGACCTCCACCGGCGCCGCCAAGGCCATCGGCCTCGTCATTCCCGAGCTCAAGGGCCGCCTCGACGGCACCTCGATCCGCGTGCCGACCCCGAACGTGTCGGTGGTGGACTTCAAGTTCATCGCCAAGCGCAAGACGACGGTCGAGAAGGTCAACGAGGCCATCCTGAAGGCTGCCAGGCGCGGTCCGCTGAAGGGCATCCTCGGCTACACCGATCAGCCGAACGTCTCCATCGACATGAACCACGACCCGCACTCGTCCATCTTCGCCCTCGACCAGACCAAGGTCATGGACGAGAAGTTCGTGCGCGTGCTGTCCTGGTACGACAACGAGTGGGGCTTCTCGAACCGCATGAGCGACACCGCCGTCGCCCTCGCGAAGCTGATCTGACGGCGAGGGCCGCCCTGTGCGGCCCTCTTCGTGTCCCGTGCCCGGCGGCTCGCCGCCTTGCGCCGGACTTTTCCAACCGCGTCATGGCCGGGCCTGGCCCGGCCATCCACGGACCTGGCCACGGCGCGTCAGGTCAGTCCTGGATGCCCGCCATAAGCCGGGCATGACGACAGTGAGGCGCGTTTCGTCCACATCTCATCCTGCAGGCCGACCGACATGACCTTCCGCACCCTCGACGATGCCGATCTCGCAGGAAAGCGCGTCCTCGTCCGCGTCGACCTCAACGTTCCCATGGAAGACGGCAAGGTCTCGGACCTGACCCGTCTCGAGCGCATCGTGCCGACGCTGACCGACATCGCCGACCGTGGCGGCAAGGTCATCATCCTCGCCCATTTCGGCAGGCCGAAGGGTGTCGATCCCTCCCAGTCGCTGAAGGTGGTCGTGCCGGCTCTCGCCGACGTGCTGAAGCGTCCAGTGGCCTTCGCCGCCGACTGCATCGGTGAGGTGGCCGAGAAGGCCGTCGCCGCCATCAAGCCGGGCGAGATCCTGGTGCTCGAGAACACCCGCTTCCACAAGGGCGAGGAGAAGAACGAGCCCGATTTCGTCAAGGCGCTCGCCGCCAACGGCGACATCTTCGTCGCCGACGCCTTCTCCGCCGCCCACCGCGCCCATGCCTCCACCGAGGGTCTCGGCCATGTCCTGCCCGCCTATGCCGGCCGGACCATGCAGGCCGAGCTCGATGCCCTGACCCGGGCGCTGGAGAAGCCGGAGCGCCCGGTCGCAGCCGTCGTCGGCGGCGCCAAGGTCTCCACCAAGCTCGACCTCCTCGGCAACCTGTCGAAGAAGGTGAATTTCCTCGTCATCGGCGGCGGCATGGCGAACACCTTCCTCGCCGCCGAGGGCAAGCCGGTCGGCAAGTCGCTCTGCGAGCACGACCTGCTCGACACCGCCCGCGCCATCGTGGCGGAGGCGGCGAAGAACGGCTGCCGCATCGTCCTTCCCGTCGACGTCGTCTGCGCGAAGGACTTCAAGGCCAATGCCGCCCACCGCGTCTGCGGCATCGACGAGGTCGCCGCCGACGAGATGATCCTCGACATCGGCCCGAAATCGGTCGAGCACGTCGTCTCCATCCTCGGTCGGGCGAAGACCCTGGTCTGGAACGGTCCCTTCGGCGCCTTCGAGCTGGAGCCCTTCGACAACGGCACGGTCTCCGTGGCCGAGGCGGCCGCCGAGCTGACCCGCGCCGGCCATCTCGTCTCGGTGGCGGGCGGCGGCGACACGGTCGCCGCGCTCAACCAGGCTGGCGCGGCGGATCGCTTCACCTACGTGTCGACCGCCGGCGGCGCCTTCCTCGAATGGCTCGAGGGCAAGCCGCTGCCGGGCGTCGACGTGCTGAGGACCTGACGGGACGTATCGTCGCGAAGCGGGCAGGGGGCTTGCGGAGGACGAGGTCGATGAAGAAGCCGGATGGCCGCGCCTGGCTGTTGATCCTGAGTGTGCTGCTGGCGGCGGCCCCCGCTCGCGCCGGCGATGCCCGGCCGACGGTTCTGCTCCTCGACGGCCTGTTCATCTACGTGCACCAGGCCTATGTCGGCGTCTCGGCCCTGGCGCCGCTGCTGGAGCGGCTCGGTTACCGCGCCGCCGTCGACACCCACCTGATGACCCGCACCGCCATCGAGGAGCCCGTCCTCCTCGTGGGCCATTCGATGGGCGGGACCTCGGCGTTGCGCCATGCCCGCGCGATGGTGGAGGCGGGCAAGCCCGCCCCGGTCGTCATCACCATCGACGCCGCCTTCGGCTCGCCGCCCTGTCCCGTGCCCCGCTGCATCAACTATTTCAGCCCCGGTTTTCCGAAGGTCGAGGGCGCCGAGAACGTCGATGCGTGGCAGTCCGGCGCCTTCATGGCGAACCATGCCCTGCTCGCCACCCATCCGGCGGTGCAGCGGCTGGTGCTGGAGAGGGCGCGGGCATTGATGGACGAGCGGACCCCGGCGCCGGCGGTCAGTTCCAACGCGCCGCGCAGCGCGCCTGTTCCCACGCCCCGGCCCATCGCCGCGGGCCCCTGAAAGTCGGGGGAGACGGCTTTTTTTGGTCGCGTCCTTGCGCTAGAGGGTCCCAACCCTTCGTTCACGAACGTCAGGATGGAAACCGCCCATGGCCCGCATCACCCTCCGTCAGCTGCTCGACCACGCCGCCGAAAACGACTACGGCGTGCCCGCCTTCAACATCAACAACATGGAGCAGGCGCTGGCGATCATGACGGCCGCCGATGCCGTCGATGCGCCGGTCATCATCCAGGCCTCGCGCGGCGCGCGTTCCTACGCCAACGACATCATGCTCAAGCACATGATGGACGCGGTCACCGAGATCTATCCGCACATCCCGGTCTGCGTGCATCTCGACCACGGCAACGAGCCGGCGACCTGCATGACCGCCATCCAGGCCGGCTTCACCTCCGTCATGATGGACGGCTCGCTGAAGGCTGACGGCAAGACCCCCGGTGACTGGGACTACAATGTCGGCGTGACGCGGAAGGTCACCGAGATGGCCCATCTCGGCGGCATCTCGGTGGAGGGCGAGCTCGGCGTGCTGGGTTCCCTCGAGAGCGGCATGGGCGAGGCCGAGGACGGCCACGGCGCCGAGGGCAAGCTCTCCCACGACCAGCTCCTCACCAACCCCGACGAGGCCGTGAAGTTCGTCAAGGAGACCAAGGTCGACGCCCTCGCCATCGCCATGGGCACCTCGCACGGCGCCTACAAGTTCACGCGCAAGCCGGACGGCAAGGTCCTCGCGATGAACATCATCGAGGAAATCCACCAGAAACTGCCGAACACCCACCTCGTCATGCACGGGTCGTCTTCCGTGCCGCAGGAGCTGCAGGACATCATCAACACGTTCGGCGGGCAGATGAAGCCGACCTGGGGCGTCCCGGTCGAGGAGATCCAGCGCGGCATCAAGCACGGCGTCCGCAAGATCAACATCGACACCGACAATCGCATGGCCATGACCGGCCAGATCCGCAAGGTGCTGTCGGAGAGCCCGGGCGAGTTCGACCCGCGCAAGTATCTCAAGCCCGCCATGGAGGCGATGACCGCTCTCTGCAAGCAGCGCCTGCAGGAGTTCAACACCGCCGGCCAGGCATCCAAGATCAAGCGCGTCGTGACCCTCGCCGACATGGCGAAGCGCTACGCCAAGGGCGAGCTCGACCCGAAGATCGCCTGATCGCTAGCACGGACGGAATGCGGAACGGGGAGACGCGAGCCTCCCCGTTTTCGTTTGGGGCGAGGCCCCGGCGCGCCGACGAAACCATCAGGATGGTTCGTCATGCCCGGGACGGGCCCGGGAATGACGATGTGCAGTGTGCGCGCAGACCAGCGGTCGCGGGCCGCTCGCTACTCGTTCGCCTTCACCGCGATGTTGAACATCGGCATGGCCGCGAAAGGCGAGCCGCGCAGCGCCACCGCGAGGGCGGCGAGCGGGATGTCGCCCTTCGGCGTCAGCGTCACGGCGAGGGAGGTCGGATCGTCGAGGAACTCGCCGAAGGCCTCGGTGATCTGCGCGGCCACGGCCCGGTCCTGGATGAACTGGCCGACCAGGGCGCCCGCCTGCGTCTTGATCTGCTCCTTGAAGTCGTCCTCGCTCATGCCCGTCTGGCCGGCGAGATGGCTGATGAAGTTCGCCACGCCCCCGTCCTCGGTATAGGTCAGCGTGATGCCGCCGGCCTTGGCCGAGAGGCCGAGCACCGCTGCGCTGCCGGGCAGCGCCTCGATCTGCGCCCGGTCGAGCCCGCCGACCGTCATCACGAGGTTGAGCGAGCCGACGTCGTCCACCTCGACGTTGAAGGTGCGCATGCGCAGCTCCCTGGCGGTCTCGACATACTCGATCTCCAGTTCGGCACCGAGATTGAGGCGCTCGGTCAGGCCGAGCGGAGCGAGCTGGGCGCGCTGCCGGGCGTTGGTGATCGGCGCCTCGAAGCCGGTCAGACGGCCGCGCAGGCGCGAGGGCATGAGGCCGACCCGCGGGCCGCTCTCCACCTCGAAGCGGCCGACCTTGGCGAGCTGCTGGTTGCTGCCGGTCTGCTTGACGTCGATGTTCTCGAACAGGATCCGCGTCGCGTGCGGGAAGGCCTGCGGCGGCATGGTCTGGCCGGGGGGAACGCGGCCGGCGGCGAATTCCTTGCCGAAGGCGAGGAGGCCCGAGGCGTCGATTCCCTCCACCGTGACCTGGCCGATGGTCGTGTCGTGTCCGTCACGGGAGGAGGCCGAGACCCCGGAGACGGAGACCGACGCCAGCCGGCCCTGGGAGAGGCCGGAGAAGACGAAGCGCTCCATGCGGAAGGGCCGGCCCTCTTCGGACTGGCCGCTGACGCCGGCGAGCTCGAACCGCTCCATGTCGAAGCGTTCGATGAACTCGGCCGCAAGGCCCGCCTGGCGGCGGCGCGAGGCCTCGTCCTGGGCCGGGCCGAGCGCCTGCATGCTCTCCGTCAGCGCCGTGATCGACTGCGCGCCGGGCCGCAGCGACACCTTGCCCATGGCAATGCGGGCGATGGCGAAGGGCGGTGCGCCGGGGCGCGGGGAGGCGATGCTGATGCCTTCGACGACCCCGCTCTCCATCCACACGCCTGCGGCGCCGGAAGTCCTGACCGCCGCCACCGTGTCGAGGCCGGTCAGGCGGATGCTGGCGGCGGAGGCGGCGGGCCCGGGCTGGCCATCGCTGGGAGCGGCCTGCGTCGACCGCACGGTCAGCTCGGCGACCCGGCCGCGCTGGTATCCGTTGAGGGCGATCTCGGCGTAACGCACCGTCTGCTGCCGGTTCTGCCGCGGCTGGGTAACGACGAGGTCACGGGCGGCGACCGACTGCGCCGAGAAACCGGTGGCGGTGCCCTCGTTGGCGGGCTGCAACAGCGGCGCCTGGGTGGCGAAGCTGCCGAAGATGGCGGCGAGCGACCCCTGGGCCCCCTGCATCTCCGCCCGCGCCAGCTTGTAGCCGTGGCCGTCGGCGCCCGTGCCTTCCACGTCCTCGAGGAGGACCCGGGCATTGGCGAGGGTCCCGTCAGCGGCCGGCGCGCCGGTGATCGTCGCCCGGCCGATCCTGACGCCAATGGGCGTCGAGCCTGTCGAGGAGAAGGTGACGTTGACGAGGACCGCGTTGCCGCCCTCGTCGCGCGCCTCGCCGACGGCCGCGCCTCCCATCTGCAGCGCCGGGAGCGCGCCCACGGCGGCCCGCGACAGGTCGTCGGCAGGGCCGGCCAGGGCGCTCGTTCCCATCGCGAACAGGAGGACGGCGGAAATCCGCAGCGGGGTAGTGGAGCGCATCATGATGATCCTGTCGTTGGACGGCAGAGGATTAGGCAGGCGGATGCTCCGCCGCCTCGGTTGATTTCCCGGCGCGATGGTCGCATGGAAGCAAGGCTCGCGCCTCGATATTTCCAAACGATGTCGATCCTGCGTCGGTTTGCAACCTGACTTCCGTTTTTTCGCCGCTTTCCCCGCTAGGGTGCCGCACGATGCGCGACAGCAGAAATCCCGATCCCGTCGAGACCCAACTCGTCCTGGTGACGCCCCTCCTGGAGGACCCGGAGGGCTTTGTGCCGATCCTCGCCGGCGCCCTGGCCGCAGGACCGGTGGCGGCCGTCATTGCCCGTTTCGCCCCCTGCGACGAGCGCACGCTCGTCAACCGCATCAAGGTCCTCGCGCCGGTGGCGCAGAAGGGTGGCGCTGCCCTCATGGCCGAGGCCTCCGTCGAGGCGGTGGCCCGCGGCGGGGCCGACGGCATCCACCTGCGCTTTGCCGCCGAGACCCTCGCCGAAGCGGTCTCGCGGCTTGCCCCGCAGCGGATGGTCGGCGTCGGCGGCCTGAAATCCAAGGACGACGCCATGGCAGCCGGCGAGGCGGGGGCCGACTACGTCATGTTCGGCGAGGCGCAATCCTCGCGCTATGCGGAAAGGGACGGCGTCCTTCCGCCCTTCCACGCCGTGGTCGAGCGGGTCGCCTGGTGGGCGGAGGTCTTCCAGGTTCCCGTCGTCGGCTTCGCCCCTGATATCGCCGGGGTCGAGGCCCTGGCGCGCGCCCGCGCCGATTTCGTCGCCCTCGGCGAGCCGGTCTGGGACCACCCGGAGGGCCCGGCCGCAGCGGTCGGGACCGCGCTCGCCCTGATCCGTGCCGGAGCCGCGGCATGAGCCGCCGGGCGCTCGCGGCCTGTCTTGTGGTGGCCTTCGCTGCCGCGCCGGCCTTTGGGCAGACGCGGCCGGCGCGCCCCGCCGCGCCAGCCCCGACGCCGCCTGCCGCCACGACGCCACCTGCCGCCACGATCATTCAGCCCGGCCCGCCGACGGCGGATTCGGCCTATGCGGCCTATCAGCGCGGTCACTACCTGACCGCCTTCCGCGAGGCGACCGAGCGGGTCGAGAGCCTCGCCGATCCCGTCTCCATGACGCTGCTGGCCGAGCTGCACAGCGCCGGCATCGGCATTCCGCAGAACGAGGAGCGGGCGCTCGGGTGGTATCGGCTCGCCGCCGAACGCGGGGACCGCAACGCCATTTTCGCGCTGGGCATGATGCATGTCGACGGTCGTGCCGGCCAGGCGCGGGACCCTGCCCTGGCAAAGCCCTTCTTCGAGCGGGCCGCGGGCCTCGGCCATATCGCCGCCGCCTACAATCTCGGTTTGCTCGCCCTCGGCGGCGAGGGCGGCCAGCGAGACCCCGCCGCGGCGGCACAATGGTTCCAGAAGGCGGCCGACCTCGGCAGCGCCGATGCCCAGTATGCCTTCGCGGTGCTGCTCAAGGACGGCAACGGGGTGCCGGCCGACCTGCCGCGCGCCGCCGCCTATATGGGCCGCGCCGCGGCGCAGGACCTGCTCGAGGCGCAGATCGACTTCGCCGTCATGGTCTTCAACGGCCAGGGCCTGCCCAAGGACGAGGCCCGCGCCGCAGCCCTGTTCCGCAAGGCCGCCCTCCGGGGCAATCCCCTGGCGATGAACCGCTACGCCCGCCTGCTCGCCGCCGGCCGCGGCACCGCCCCCGACCCGCAGAAGGCGGCGCAGTGGCACATGACCGCCCACATGCTCGGCGCCCCCGACGGCTGGTTGCAGGAATTCGTCAAGAGCATGGATCCGGTGCAGCGGGACGCCGCCGAACGGGGCGCCCGCGAGTGGTTGCGCTGACGGTTGCCGCTGCTCGCCGCTTGACCATGACGCGCCGCGCGGGCATGACCCCCCGAAAGCCAGCCGAAAGTTCGATATGCTCCGTTCCGCCCTTCTCAACGTCATGGTCGGCGCCGCCCTGAAGGCCGGCCGCAGCCTCAAGCGCGACTTCGGCGAGGTCGAGCATCTGCAGGTCTCGATGAAGGGGCCGGCCGACTTCGTCTCCGCCGCCGACCGCAAGGCCGAGCAGATCGTCATGACCGAGCTCATGAAGGCCCGCCCCGGCTACGGCTTCATCGGTGAGGAGGGCGGCAAGATCGAGGGCACCGACTCCACCCACACCTGGATCGTCGACCCCCTCGACGGCACCACCAACTTCCTCCACGGCATTCCCCAGTTCGCCGTCTCCATCGGCCTCGAGCGCAACGGCGTGCCGGTGGCTGGCGTCATCTACAACCCCGCCAACGACGAGCTCTACGTCGCCGAGCGCGGCACGGGCGCCTTCCTCAACGACCGCCGCCTGCGCGTCTCCGCCCGCACCAAGCCCGAGGACAGCGTCGTCGGCGGCGGCATCCCCCACATCGCCCGCGGCGACCATGTCCAGTTCCGCAACGAGCTGAAGGTCGTCCAGTCGCGCTTCGCCGGCATCCGCCGCATGGGCGCCTGTGCCCTCGACCTCGCCTATGTCGCTGCCGGCCGGTTCGACGGTTTCTGGGAGCGCGGCGTCCATCCCTGGGACATGGCGGCCGGCATCGTGCTGATCCGCGAGGCCGGCGGCTTCGTCACCGACTGCGACGGCCACGACAACATGATGCTGAACGGCACCATCTGCGCCGGCAACGAGCCGATTCAGAAGGCGCTCCTCGCCGCCGTGAAGGAAGGCCAGAGGGGCTGAGATGGGGCAGGCCAAGCGGCGCAAGGAGGCCGGCGACCGCGTCTCCCATTGCCGCACCTGCACCTATTGCTGCGTGCTGCCGCAGATCGAGGCGCTCGCGAAACCCGCCTACCGGCCCTGTGTGCACATCGCCGACGGCGGATGCTCCATCCACGGCCGGCCGGAGCGACCGGCGGCCTGCTCGGCCTATGCCTGCGCCTATCTGACGGCCCGTCTCGCCAACGCCCCCGAGCGCAACCGCATTCCCCATCCCCTCGATTGCGGCGCCTATTTTCACCGCGACCCCGTGGAGAAGGTGATCTTCGTCTTCGTCGACCCCGCGCGGCCCTTCCTGTGGAAGGCCTCGGCGCTCCTCGTCGACTTCCTGCGTCTCCAGGTCGGCGCCGGCTTCGTGCTCTTCATCACCGACCGCGGCCGACAGATGGTGATCCGCGACCCCGGCACGTTTTCCGAGATCCTCGCCCGCGACTTCGTCGCCCTCGCCGACCGCGAGGGCCGCCACCTCGACGTGCCGAGCTTCCGTGAAACTGGCGCAGCTCCCCCAGCGTAAGGCCTTCCGTGCCGCAGCGGCAGCTTTACCTCGCCTTAAACGGCCGCTGACAGACTGCCCGCAGGACGGGATCGCATGTATCGAGAGATGTTCGATAAAGGGATCGAGTGGCGCGCCCACGCCCATTCGATCCGCCGCCTCTACGGCAACTGGCTGGCGCTGCGCGAGCAGGCCCGGGCCGTGCCGTTCGCCGAATTCGACCCGGCGACCCTCGGCCCCATCGCCGACGACATGATCGTCTTCCGGCCCACCGCCGACGGCGACATGATCTATTCCCACTACGGCCGCGCGCTGGTGGAGCGTGTCGGCACGGATATGACGGGCAAGCTGAGCACCCGTATCCTCGAGACGGTCGGTGCCTTCTTCCGGGACTGCAACAACCGCGTGCTCGCCACCGACGAGCCTCTGCTCACCCTGCACCGCAGCGCCATCGCCGGCCAGGTGCATCTGTGGGAGAGGCTGGTCCTGCCCTGCCGCGATCCCTCTGGTGAGCCGGTCATCGTCATCATCGCCAAGCCGCGGCAGTTCCGCGACGACCTTCTCTCCGCCGTGCTGGACGCCTCGCTCGACGCCATCGTGGCGGTGCGGCTGGTGCGCGACGACGCGGGCATTCCCGTCGACGGCGAGTTCGTCGCCGTCAACCAGCGGGCCGCCGACTGGAACGGCCAGACGGTCGAGGCCATGCTGCAGGCGCCGGTCCTCACCCTCTGCCCGGGTCTTGCCGAGAGCGGCCTGTGGACCCGCTTCGTCGACGTCGCGCTGACCCGCCAGCCGCTGCAACTCGTCACCCGCTATGCCTGCGCCGACGCCGACCGCTGGATCGAAATCGCCTGCGTGCCCTTCGGCGATGGTTTCATGGTGACCAAGGCCGACGTCACCGAGCGCAAGAACGCCGAGGACGCCATGCGGCAGACCCAGGCGGAATATGCCCAGGCCAACGCGGCACTGAAGGCGGAAATCCGGCGCCGCCAGGCGCTGGAGGAGGAACTGAGCCAACTCGCCACGCGCGACAGCCTGACCGGGGCGCTGAACCGGCGGGCGACGACAGAGGGCCTACGCGACGCGCTGGCACGCTCTGCCCGCTATGCCCATCCGGTTTCGGTCATCACCATGGACCTCGACCATTTCAAGCACATCAACGACCGCTTCGGCCACGCCGGCGGCGATGCCGTTCTGCGCCGGACCGTCGGCCTCCTGACCCATGGCCTGCGCGAGGACGTCGACCTCGTCGGCCGTTTCGGCGGCGAGGAATTCGTCCTGGTCCTGCCTCATGTCGGCGTCGGGGAGGCGGTCGGCGTCGCCAGCCGCATGCGGGCACTGCTCGCGGGGGCCGATGTTGAGCATGTCGACGGCCCGATCAGCTTCAGCGGTTCCTTCGGCGTCGCCGCCTGGGACGGGCGCGAGACCATGGACCGGCTGCTCAGCCGCGCCGATGCCGCGCTTTACCGGGCCAAGGCCGCGGGCCGCAACCGCGTCGCCCTCGACGAGGGCTACGGCGAAATTCACGTGCTCGACCCCGGCGGAGAGGCGACGCTGCAGCCTTCCGGCGAGGCGCCGCCCTTCATGCCGACGACCCGGCAGGGAACGGCGCCGCGCCGTCCGCGTCGAGCCACCGCGTCAGCTCTTCCGCAGCGCTGACCGGCGTCAGCCAGCGCGCCTCTGGCATCTGGTTGCGAAACCACGTCTCCTGGCGCTTGGCATAGGCGCGCGTGTCGCGCTGTCCTCTCGCAACCGCATCGGCGAGCGACACCTCCCCGGCGAGATGGGCCATGAGCCCCGGCACGCCATGGGCCCGCATGGCCGGCAGGGTAGGGTCCAGCCGCCGCGCGGCGAGCGCGGTCACTTCGTAGAGGGCGCCCGCGGCCATCATGGCCTCGAAGCGCCGGTCGATCCTCTGCCGGAGCGGCTCGCGGTCGACGGCGAGGAACACCGTCGCGAGATCGAAGCCTGAGAGGACCGCCGCCTCCCGTCCGTCCCGTTGCCACTGGACCAGCGGCCGCCCTGTCGCCTCGAACACCTCGATGGCGCGGATGATGCGCTGGGGGTCGCTCGGCCGCAGCCGCGCCGCCGTCTCCGGGTCCTTCGCCGCCAGGGCGGCATGGAGGTCGGCCGGCGCGCGGCCCGCTGCCTCGCGACGCACACGCTCGCGCGTCTCGGGAGAGACGGGGGGGATGGCGGAAAGGCCTGCCGTCAGCGCGCGGAAATAGAGGCCCGTGCCGCCGACGACGACGGGCAGCGCGCCGGCGACACGCGCCGCGCCGATCTCGGCCGCCGCCGCCTCCACCCATCGACCGACGGAGAAGGTCTCGGCCGCGTCTACCGTGCCATAGAGCCGGTGCGGAGCGAGGGCAGTCTCGTCCTCGGTCGGGCGAGCGGTGATGATGCGCAGGTCGCGGTAGACCTGCATGGAATCGGCGTTGATGACGACGCCGCCGAAGCGGCGGGCCAGGTCGAGCGCCAGCGCCGACTTGCCGCTGGCCGTCGGACCTGCGATGAGGACGGCCCTCGGCCTGTGGCCCTCGCGGGAAACCTCACCTTGACCCACGTCGCGACCCTCATCGCCCATCCGCAAAACCCGGTCCTGACCGCCGATGTCCTGGCCGCCGCCGGCGCGCACCTGCCCGGCGCGGACGCACCCGCGATTCTCGCCGAGGGCATCGCCGCCGACATTCCTTTCGCACCTGGGGCTGGAGCCGACAACCGCGCCCTCGCCGAGGCCGTGCGCATTACCCTCGGCGGGCTTGCCGTCGACGTCGTCGTGCAGCCCGCCGCGGGGCGCGTGAAGCGCCTGTTCCTTGCCGACATGGATTCCACCATGATCGGCCAGGAATGCATCGACGAGCTCGCCGATCTCGTCGGCCTCAAGGATCATGTCTCGGCCATCACCGAACGGGCCATGCGCGGCGAGATCGCCTTCGAACCTGCGTTGCGCGAGCGCGTGGCGCTCCTCAAGGGCCTCTCGGCCTCGGTGGTCGACGACGTCATCGCCCGCCGCATCACCCTGACCGGAGGCGGGCCGGAACTGGTGCGCACCATGCGCGCCCGCGGCGGCTACACGGCCCTCGTCTCCGGCGGCTTCACGCTCTTCACCGCGCCCATCGGCGCCATGATCGGCTTCCACGAGAACCGCGCCAACATCCTCGAGGTCGAGGACGGGCGCTTCTCAGGCACCGTGCGCGAGCCGATCCTCGGCCGTGAGGCGAAGCGCGACACGCTGGTCGAGCTGCGCGCCCGCTTCGGCCTGGCGGAGCATGAGACCATGGCGGTCGGCGACGGAGCGAACGATCTCGCGATGCTGGGCGAGGCGGGAATCGGCATCGCCTTCAGGGCCAAGCCCAAGGTCGCCGAGGCGGCGGCCGCGCGGATCGACCACGGGGATCTCTCCGCGCTGCTCTACATGCAGGGCTATCGCCGCTCCGATTTCGCGGCCTGACGCCGGCGGGCAGCGCCCGCCGGTCCGAACCCGCTCAGCGCAGCGTCAGCGCCACGAAGCGGCGATCACCTTCCGCATTGGCCACCAGGAACAGCGCGGAGCTGCGCCCCTCGGCCCGCAGCGCCTGGATTCGCCGCGTCACGTCGGCGGGTGAGTTCACCGGCTCGTTCTGCACCTCGAGGATGACGTTGCCCGGCTGGATTGCCCGTTCCGCCGCCCGCGAATTCGGGTCGACCTGCGTGACCACCACGCCGCGCACGTCGTCGCGCACGCGGAAGCGCTGGCGCATTTCCTGGGTGAGGCCGGAGAGCTGGAGGCCCAGCGCCGAGACGGTCGGGTTGGCGGGCCGCGGCGGCTGGCCCTGCGGCTGCTGTCCCGTGGAGGCCTGCTGGATGTTCCCCTCGCGGCGGCCGAGGGTGACGGTCAGCGTCTCCTCCTTGCCGCCGCGCATGACGACGACCGGCACAGCCTTGCCGACGGCGGTCTCGGAGACGATCCGCGGCAGTTCGCGCGAGTTGCGCACCTCGCGGCCGTCGAAGCTGACGATCACGTCGCCGGTCTTCATGCCGGCCGGGCCGGCGGGCCCGTTCGGCTCGACGCCGGCGATCAGCGCGCCGCGTCGGCCGCCGAGGTTGAGGCTCTCGGCAATCTCGTCGGTGACCTCCTGGATGCGCACGCCGAGCCAGCCGCGCCGCGTCTCGCCGAACTCGCGCAGCTGCGCGATGATCGGCCGGGCGGTATTGGCGGGAATGGCGAAGGCGATGCCGATATTGCCGCCGGTCTGCGAGAAGATCGCCGTGTTGATGCCGATGACGTCGCCGGCCATGTTGAACAGCGGACCGCCGGAATTGCCGCGGTTGATGGCCGCGTCCGTCTGGATGTAGTTGTCGAAGGGGCCGGACTGGATGTCGCGGTTCTTCGCCGAGACGATGCCGGCGGTGACCGTGCCGCCGAGGCCGAGCGGATTGCCGATGGCCATCACCGCCTCGCCGATACGGATCCGGTCGGAATCGGCGAGGTTCACCGACTTCAGCGGCCGGGTTGGCTGCACGCGCAGTACCGCCACGTCGATCTCGCGGTCACGTCCGATCAGTTCCGCCTTCAGGCGCGTGCCGTCGTTGAAGATGACGGTGATCTCGTCGGCATTGTCGATGACGTGGTTGTTGGTCACCACGATGCCGCTGGCGTCGATGACGAAGCCGGAGCCGAGCGAGGACTGGCGCCGCTGCGGCGCCGGCTGGCCGTTGGGTCCTCCGGGCGGGTTTTCGCCGCGACGGCGGAAGAATTCCTCGAAGAGCTCGTCGAAGGGGGCACCGGGGCCGGGATTTCCCGGGCCTCCCGGAGCACCGGGGGCGCCGGGCTGGCCCGGACGGCGGCCCTGCGGGCCGGGGCGCTGGCCGGGCGCTGCGTCGACGCGGGAGGAGGTCGAGATGTTGACCACCGCGTCCATGACGCGCTCGGCGAGGTCCGACAGGTCGATGGCCTGGCGGGCTTCGGCGCGCGGCATGACGCCGGGAGTGAGCGCGAGGCCCGTGCCGAGGGCGAGGGCGAGGCTGGCGGCCGCGAGGCGGCTGCCGATCCGGGAGGTCATCATCGAGATCCTGGTGGGAATTCCGGGAGGGGAAAGGGGTGCGGGCCGGGCGAGGGCGCCATGAATTTCGGCAGAGCGGCTGTTGATCATGTCTCGTCCCCGTCGGCCCCGTCACAAACGCCCGCCGTGTTTCGGCGCGATGGCGTCGAACCATAGTGAAACACGAAATGGGGCGGGATGGCGACCTCGGAAAGGGCCGGTCCTGACAGTGTGATGGCCCCTGGCCATCACACCTGTTTGAAGGCTTCGTCCACGGGCACCTGCAGGGCGAGCGCCATGCGGTTGGTCTCGGACGCCATGGCGACGATGGAAACCATCTCCATGAACTGCGCGTCGCTCATGCCCTTGGCCCGCGCGGCGGCCGTGTGCGACCGGATGCAATACTCGCAGGAATTGGCCATGGAGACGGCGACGTAGATCAGCTCCTTGGTGAGCGGATCGAGCGCGCCCGGCGCCATCACCTGGCGCACGCTCTCCCAGGTCCGCTTCAGCGCAACCGGATCATGGGCGAGCACGCGCCAGAAATTGTTGACGAAATCGGTCTTTCGCGTCGCCCGGATGTCGGCGAACACCGCCGCCGCCTCCGCCGACAGGTCCGCATCCTCGAGCGCGGGCAACATCGACATGGCCTTGGGTCCTCTCCGGTGGCGCCGGTTCAGCCGGCGATGTCCTCGATCAGTCCGCCGAGGATCGTGCCGCGCGGCAGGATCGAGCGGATGTCGCAATATTCTTCCTTGGTGTGGATGCCGCCGCCCCAGACGCCGAGGCCGTCGAGCGTCGGCACGCCCATGGCGCCGGTGAAGTTGCCGTCCGACCCGCCGCCCGACTGCATGTGGTCGATCGGATAGCCATGGCTGTCGGCGATCGCCTTGGCCTTGGCATAGAGCGCCATCGTGCCCTCGCCGGCGACGAAGAGCGGGCGCACCGGCCCCGGCTCGATGGTGATGCGGGTGTTGGGAAAGGGCGGGCGCAGCGTCCGCAGCCTGACGTCGATGTCGGCGAGGTCCTCCGGCGTCGCGGCGACGCAGAGCACCTCCGCCGAGCACAGGACCGGCACGACATTGACCCAGGTGCCGGAATTGACCCGCCCGACCGCGAAGGTCTGGCCACGCTCGTAATCCGACCAGTCCTCGATGGTCTCGATGATGCGCGCCATGGCCCGGATTGACGACACGCCGCGGCTGATGGCGGCACCCGCGTGGGAGGGGCGGCCGTGCACGTGGATCATGTAGCGGACCACAGCATGGCGGCCCGAGGTGACGAAATGGTCGCGGCCGGGTTCCGGCACCAGGACGTGGGCGGCCTTGGCGGCCTCGGCCTCGATGGTGAGGCGGGAGGAGGGCGATCCCACCTCCTCGTCGGGGATCAACACGACCGTGACGCTGCGGCGAAGCTGGCCGCCCTTCTGGCGGATCAGCTTGCCGAGCACGTGCAGGGCCAGCACCGTGCCACCCTTCATGTCGGTGACGCCCGGCCCGTAGAGCCGGTCTCCCTCGCGGCGGATCGGCAGCGGACCGGCGAGCGTGCCCACCGCATGGACCGTGTCGACATGGGCGAGGATGAGCAGACCGGGACCGGGCTCCGCGCCGGCGAGCCGGCCGATGACGATGTCGCCGAAGCCCTGGGTGCCGGGCAGTCGGTCAATGTCGAACCCCATGACGCCGAGGTCGCGCGCGCCCTCGTCCATCATCCGGTTGACGGCCGCCGCATCATAGGTCGGGCTCTCGATCGAGGCCCAGCGGATGATATCCGAGACGACCTGTTCGACATCCGTGGTCACGGGCATGCTGGGCTCCTCCTGAAATTTGGACGGAGCCTAGAGCCGCCCCTGCCGCCGCGTCTACGGCCGCTGGGGCTCACGAGCTATGATGCCGAAGTTCTGCCCGCCGAAGCGCTGCTCGATCTGCTCGATCCGCTTCTCGTGGTCCTGCCAGTTGAAGCGGCTGGTGGAGCGCTGGCCAGGCGGCGGCGTCTCCGCCCCCGCCGGCACCGTCACCCCGCGCGCCAGCGGCGAGCCGATGGCGTTGAGATGGACCACCGCCCGCCGGCAGTATTCCAGCGACAGGGCGCTCATCTCCGTCTCGTCCCAGCCGGCGCGGTATTTCATCAGCGCCTGGCACAGGTTGCCGCCGGAGCGCTCCCAGGCGCCGGCGAGATAGGTCACGCCGAGACGGATGTTGGTCTCCGGCTCGAACAGATCCTGGATCGTGCCGTCGAAGCCGAGTTGGCGCGCCATGGACGGGCGCACCTGCATCAGGCCGATGTCGTCGACGAGGCCGACCGCGTGGGGATCGTAGGCGCTCTCCACCATCACCACCGCATCGGCGAGGTCGATCGGCACCCGCATGGCGGCGGCGAGCCGCCGGACGGTCGGATAGTGGGCCCTGCGCCCGACGATGTAGCGCGTGTCGGAATAGGCGCGGCCCTCGAAGCGCCGCGGCGGCGCCTCGGCGAAGGGCGCCTCGAGCCGGGGGAGGTCGCCGGCGGTGTCCGCCGCGGCGGGCTCCGGGG
>NZ_JBQVQL010000014.1:0-64619 GCF_052440005.1 Phreatobacter sp. | reverse complement strand
CAGGCGCCCCGCATGCCCGCCGCACCCGCCCCGCAGATGCGGCGCGAGCCCTCGGGCCTGGACATCCACGGTCGTCCCGCAGCGCAGCAACAGCGCTCCGACGACGAGCATCTGGACATCCCGGCCTTCCTCCGCCGGCAGGCCAACTGAGGCCCGTCGGGGCTTCGAGCGAATTGTTACCAAATCTTGCAGCGGTTCAATTTACCCGGGTGTGAACCACCCGGGTAAGTTTTTGTTAACGCCCGCTTTTTAAGGTGTTAACGCTGTAGAGAGAATGCGTCGGAAATCTGGTAACAGTCCGACATAAACCGTGACTTGGCCCCCCGGGAGGGGGTGGTTATGGTCCCGGCGCGACGAGGTTGGATGACCGGTGGGGCGATTCGCTTCACTGCAACAAAATCCCGGATCGGCACCCCCGCAATCCGGCACCGCCACGTCAGGTCATGAAGGGAGCCATCCCGCTCCGATGAGGTCCACGAGCCTCCTCCTTCCGGGTGGCAGAGACGGTCGATGATGAAGACTGCCAGGCAGACGACGCTACGTGACGCGGTCCAGCTCGATGGGATCGGCGTCCACTCGGGCGCTGCGGTGTCGGTGACGCTGCACCCCGCCGAGGCCGGTAGCGGCATCTCCTTCCTGCGCTCCGACCAGGACCATGCCGAAATTCCCGCCGTCTTCCGCAACGTGTCCTCGGCCGACCTGTCCACCGTCATCGGCAAGCCCGAGCGCGGCGGTGTCGCCACCGTCGAACACCTGATGGCCGCACTTGCCGGCCTCGGCATCGACAACTGCCTCGTTGAGGTGGACGGCCCCGAAATGCCGATCCTCGACGGTTCGGCAGCTCCTTTCGTCGCCGCGATCGACCAGGTCGGCATCGAGACGCTCGAGGCCAGCCGCCGCGTCGTGAAGGTCCTGAAATCCGTCGTGCTGGAGACCGAGCGCGGCGTCGTCGAGCTCCACCCGCATGACCGAGGCCTGCGCCTCGAGGTCGAGATCGACTTCGACAACGCCATGATCGGCCGCCAGCTCTTCCGCATGGACCTCGATTCCGGCGCCTTCCGCCGCGAGGTGGCCCGCGCCCGCACCTTCGGCTTCATGCAGGACGTCAGTCGTCTCTGGGCCGTCAACAAGGCCCTCGGCGCCTCGCTGGAGAACACCGTCGTCGTCGGCGACGACCGCATCCTCAACCCCGAGGGCCTGCGCTTCCGCGACGAGTTCGTGCGACACAAGCTGCTCGATGCGGTGGGCGACCTCTCGCTCGCCGGCGCGCCGCTGATCGGCCGCTTCCGCTCCTATCGCGGCGGCCATCGCATGAACGTGAAGCTGCTGGAGGCGCTCTTCGCCGATCCCAGCGCCTACGCCATCGTCGACCAGGCTCCCCGCCGCGAGCGCGGCCACGCCGACATCGGCGTCTCGGTCGCCGCCTACGGGCCGGACGCCAACTGAGCCCTTGCCCCAATTGGGCCTCAACTCCGCTTCAGAACGTGGCGCCGGGGCGATAGCCCCACCGTGCAAATTCGGTTATGAGCCGTGCCGGGCCTCGCGGCCCGCGTCGTAACGTCGAGTGGGAAGGTCGTGACCGTGCAGAAGCATCCCGTGGATGGGCAGCCCTCGGATCAGGCCCTTTCGGCGCGTCCCGCCAGCAGCGCTTCGCGGCGCGCTGTGCTGATGGCGACGGTCCTGGCCGTGTCCCTGCCGCTGGGCGCCTGCGCCAACGGGCCGTCCTTCAATCTGTTCGGCGGCGGCGTCGATTCGGCGAGCCTGCCCGACGAGCCGGCCGAGAAGCTCTACAACGAGGGCATCGCCCTGCAGAACCGCCGCGACTGGCGTCGCGCCGCGCTGAAGTTCATGGAAATCGACCGCACCCATCCCTATACGGAATGGGCCAAGCGGGCCCTCGTCATGGCCGCGTACTCCTATTACGAGGCGCAGGACTACGAGGAGACGATCAACCAGGCCCGCCGCTATCTCCAGCTGCATCCCGGCTCGAACGACGCCGCCTATGCTCAGTACCTGATGGGCGCGGCTCAGTACGACCAGATCCCCGACGTGCAGCGCGACCAGACCCGTACCGAGCGCGCGCTCGTCGTTCTCGAGGAGGTCACCCGCAAGTGGCCGCAGTCGGAATATGCCATCGCCGCCCGCCGCAAGGTGGAGGTCGCCCGCGACCAGCTCGCCGGCCGCGAGATGACGGTCGCCAAATACTATCTCGACCGCCGCCAGTTCGCCGGCGCCATCAACCGCTACCGCACGGTCATCTCGCAGTTCCAGACGACCCGCCACGTCGAGGAGGCGCTCGCCCGCCTCGTCGAGTGCTACATGGCGCTCGGCATCGTCAACGAGGCGCAGACGGCCGCCGCCGTCCTCGGCCACAACTTCCCGGACAGCCAGTGGTACAAGGACAGCTACGCGCTGATCCAGGGCCAGGGCCTCAGCCCGCGCGAGGACACCGGCTCGTGGATCAGCCGCGCCTTCCGCCGCATCACCGGCTGACCCTTCCGTTCCGTCTCCGTTCGCGTTAAGCCCTTGAGGGCGCGGATCCGGCCGAATCTCCCGGAGCCCGCGTCACGTCGCTGCCGGGAACTCGCGAACCGCCCATGCTCGTCCAGCTTTCGATCCGCGACATCGTCCTGATCGACCGGCTCGATCTGACCTTCGCCGAGGGCCTCTCCGTGCTCACCGGCGAGACCGGCGCCGGCAAGTCCATCCTCCTCGACGCCACCTCTCTCGCCCTCGGGGCCCGCGGCGATGCCGCCCTCGTCCGCCACGGTCAGGACCAGGGGCAGGTGACGGCGGTCTTCGACGTGCCGCTCGCCCATCCTGCCCGGCGCATCGCCGCGGAGGCCGACATCGACACCGAGGGCGACATGATTCTCCGGAGGGTCCAGCTTGCCGACGGCCGCACCCGCGCCTTCGTCAACGACCAGGCGGTGAGCGTGCAGGTGCTGCGTGCCATCGGCGGTGCGCTGGTCGAGATCCACGGCCAGCACGCCGACCGCGCGCTGATCGAGCCGGAGAGCCACCGCACCGTCGTCGATGCCTTCGGCGGCCTCGGCCGCGACGTCGAGGCCGTCCGCGCCGCCTGGAAGGGCTGGCGCGAGGCCCGCAAGGCGATGGAGGAAGCGCAGGCCCGTCTCCTCAAGGCGCGTGCCGACGGCGACTTCCTCCGCCACGCCGTGGAGGAACTGGGCAAGCTGAAACCCGAGGCCGGCGAAGAGGCCGACCTCGCCGCCCGCCGCCAGGAGATGATGGCCTCCGAGAAGATCGCCTCCGATCTGTCCGAGGCCATGGACGTGCTGGCGGGCCCCGCCTCGGCGGTTCCCTCGCTCGCCGCCGCCTGGCGCCGGCTCGAACGCCGCGCGCCCCAGGCCCCGGCCCTCGTCGAGCCCATCGTCAAAGCCTTCGGCGAGGCTCTCGACCGTATCGAGGACGCCCGCGCCGCGGTGGAGGCCGCCCAGCGCGCCGCCGAGTTCGATCCGCGCGAACTCGAGCGCATCGAGGAGCGGCTCTTCGCGCTCCGCGCCGCCTCGCGCAAATACGCCGTCCCGGTGGAAGGCCTCGCCGAACTCGCGGCCCGCTATCTCGCCGATGTCGCCGCCCTCGACGCCGGCGAGGACCGGCTGGTGGCGCTGGAGAAGGAGGCCGCCGCGGCGGAGGCCGCCTATGGCAAGGCCGCTTCCGTCCTGTCCGCGAAGCGCAAGGCGGCGGCGACGAAGCTCGACAAGGCGGTGAACGCCGAACTCGGGCCGCTGAAGCTCGACCGCGCCCGCTTCATGACCGAGTTCTCCGCCGAGGGGACAGGTGCGGATGGCGTCGACCGGCTGGAGTTCTGGGTCCAGACCAATCCCGGCACGCGGCCCGGACCGATGATGAAGGTCGCTTCCGGCGGCGAGCTCTCCCGCTTCATGCTGGCGCTCAAGGTGGTGCTGGCCGACCAGGGCTCGGCGCCGACCCTCGTCTTCGACGAGATCGACACGGGCGTCGGCGGCGCGGTGGCGGACGCCATCGGCCAGCGCCTCGCCCGCCTCGGCGGCAAGGTCCAGGTACTCTCCGTCACCCACGCCCCGCAGGTCGCCGCCAAGGCCACGCGCCACTACCTCATCGCCAAGGAGACGACGGGCCAGCGCGTCGCCACCCGCGTCAGGCCGCTCGGCTTCGATCTCAGGCGCGAGGAGCTCGCCCGCATGCTCGCCGGCGAGACCATCACCGACGAGGCCCGCGCCGCCGCCGAGAAGCTCCTCACCGTCGGGTGAGCGGCGGCGCCATCGGATCGCCCGCTTTCGGGGGGATCACGGCGGCATGGCACATTCCGCTCCCCGCCCTCCCGTACAGACTGCGGCCCCTTGCGCCCTGTTGCAGCCCGCCTCTCATTCAACAGGCGAAGGAACGGCGAGGCACGCCTTCGCGCTCCTCGCCGCCCTCCTGCTTTTGCTCGCTCCCGCATCCGCCCGCGCCCAGCCCGCCGCCGTGACCGCGGCGCTCGACTTCTGCGCCTCCGTCACTGACATCCGGGTCGCCCGGAACGCTCTCTGCTTCACGGGCGACATCGACGCGGCCACGGCGGAGCGCGCCGAAACGCTCATGGGCGACCGGCGCCTCACCGCCATGGTGATCACCTCGGACGGCGGCGAGGTGACGGCCGCGCTCCGTCTCGCCAGGGCCTTGCGCGCCCGTAGCCTCCTTTTGGTGGTGAAGAACCACTGCATCTCCTCCTGCGCCAACTTCCTCTTCCCGGCCGCCCGCACCAAGGCGGTGGCGCCCGACAGCATCCTGATCTTCCACGGCGGCATCGCACCCGGCGCCTTCGGCGGCCTCTTCGGCGACGGCGAGGAGCGCGAGCTCCTGTCGCAGACCCGCAGCTTCTTCCGTGAGATCGGCGTCGACGGCTCCATCACCTGGCAGCCACCCTGGCGGCGCGATCCGCGCTCGGGCGTGCGCTCGCTGGCCCAGGAATGGACGGCGACGCCCGCGGCCCTTCGCCGCCACGGCGTGACCGGCATCGTCGACATGTGGTTTCCCTCGCCCGAGGCTGTGATACGCCAGGCGGCGACCCAGGGCATGAGCATCGGCATCGTCGACTGACTGCTGCCATTCCGGCCCTTGTCCCGGTCGTCCACGGCTCTATCGTCTCGTCCAGCCGTCCCCGCCAGAAAACCGTGGATGCCGGGCACGTCGCCGGGCATGACGGGGCGAGATCCTGACTGCCCGGAATCGGTCGCCCATGTCGAAACGTCCCGCCCCCAACGCCCCCGTCGACAGCCTGACCGCCGATGACGCCCGCCTCGAGCACGAGCGCCTCGCCGAGGCCATCGCCGAGGCCGACCGGCAGTATTACCAGGACGACGCGCCGACCCTCACCGACGCCGATTACGACGCGCTGCGCCGCCGCTATGAGGCGCTGGAAACCGCCTTTCCCACCCTCAGGACCGCCGACAGCCTCACCCAGAAGGTCGGCGCGGCGCCGGCCTCGAAATTCGGCAAGGTCACCCACGCCGTCCCCATGCTCTCCCTCTCCAATGCCTTCGCCGACGAGGAGGTGACGGATTTCGTCGGCCGCGTGCGCCGTTTCCTCGGGCTCGGGCCCGACGAGCCCGTGGCCATGACGGCCGAGCCGAAGATCGACGGCCTGTCCTGCTCGCTGCGCTATGTCGGCGGTCGCCTCGCGGTCGCCGCCACCCGCGGTGACGGTGCGGTCGGCGAGGACGTCACCGCCAATATCCGCACGATCGGCGAGATTCCCCAGGTCCTGAAGGATGCGCCCGAGGTGCTGGAGGTGCGCGGCGAGGTCTACCTCTCCCACGACGATTTCCGCCGCATCAATGCGCGCCAGGAGGAGAGGGGCCTGCCGCCCTTCGCCAACCCGCGCAACGCCGCCGCCGGCTCGCTGCGCCAGCTCGACCCGCGCATCACCGAGGAGCGGCCGCTGCGCTTCTTCGCCTATTCCTGGGGCGAGATCAGCCCGGAGCGGCCGCGCGACACCCAGTCCGGCATGGTCGACTGGTTCGCCGCGCTCGGCTTCCCCACCAATCCGCTCACCGTCGTCCGCGACAGCGCCGAGGGGCTCCTCGCCCATTACCGGATGATCGAGGAGAAGCGCGCCACCCTCGGCTACGACATCGACGGCGTCGTCTACAAGGTCGACAGTCTCGCCCTCCAGGCGCGCCTCGGCTTCGTCTCGCGCTCGCCGCGCTGGGCCATCGCCCACAAGTTCGCCGCCGAGAAGGCGACGACCATCCTCGACGCCATCGACATCCAGGTCGGCCGCACCGGCGCGCTCACCCCCGTCGCCAAGCTGCGCCCGGTCACGGTCGGCGGCGTCGTCGTCTCCAATGCCACCCTTCACAACGAGGACTACATCAGGGGCATCGGCACCGACGGCGATCGATTCCGCGAGCACGACATTCGCGTCGGCGACACCGTCATCGTCCAGCGCGCGGGCGACGTCATCCCGCAGGTGCTGGATGTGGTGGTCGAGAAGCGGCCGGCGGAGGCGAGGCCCTATGCCTTCCCGACGACCTGCCCGGCCTGCGGCAGCCCGGCGATCCGTGAGGAGGGTGAGGCCGTCAAACGCTGCACCGGCGGCTTCGCCTGTCCGGCGCAGGCCGTGGAGCGGCTGCGCCACGTCGTCTCCCGCCGCGTCCTCGACATCGAGGGCCTCGGCGCCGAGCGGCTCCCCTTCTTCTTCGCCGATCCCGACCTGCCGATCCGCGAGCCCGCGGACATCTTCACCCTCGCCCGCCGCGACGCGCAGAACCTGAAGAAGCTGCGCGACAAGGAGGGATTCGGCGCCCTCTCGGTGAAGAATCTCTTCGACGCCATCGAGCAGAGCCGCACCGTCCCGCTTGACCGGCTCATCGCAGCGCTCGGCATCCGCCATGTCGGCGAGACCACCGCCCGCGTCCTCGCCCGGGCCTACGGCACCTGGCAGGCCTTCCACGATGCCGCCGTCAGGGTGGCCGAGGGCGACGGGGAGACGCGGCACGAGCTCGATTCGCTCGACCAGATCGGCGACGCCGTCATCGACGCCATGGCCGCCTATTTCGCCGAGCCGCGCAACCGCGCCATGGTCGAGCGCCTGGTCGCCGAACTCGTGGTGCAGCAGGCCGAGAAGCCCAAGGCCGACACCCCCGTTGCCGGCAAGACCGTGGTCTTCACCGGCTCGCTGGAGAAGATGACCCGCGACGAGGCCAAGGCCATGGCCGAGCGGCTCGGGGCGAAGGTCGCGGGCTCGGTGTCGAAGAAGACCGACTACGTCGTCGCGGGCCCCGGCGCCGGCTCCAAGCTCGATAAGGCGCGCGACCTCGGCGTGGTGGTCATGACCGAGGACGAGTGGTTCGAGCTCGTGAAATAAACTTGCGAATCCAGATCGTTAACAGTTCGTTTTCACAAGCCATGCACGGAATGCAAGGCTGATTGTGCGCTGCACAATCTTGTAAAATCGCTGCACTGCAACAAAATGAGGTGGTCGAAAGGGAGGAAGCCTCGAGGTCGTCCACTCTTTCAGAGGAGAGACCACCATGGCTACCATTGCGCTCGACAAGATCGCTTCCGCCGCCCCGGCCGAGAAGGCCAAGGGCAAGCGCGGCTTCTGGGGTTCCATCTACGACGCCGTCGTCGAGGCCCAGGAACTGCGCGCCGCCACCTACGTCAACGGGTACCTGGCCCATCTGTCGGACGACGAACTCGCCCGCCACGGCATGACCCGCGACCAAATGGTTCGCCGCACCCGCAGCATGATGTCGAGCATCTGACAGCTCGCATCCCGCTCCGCACGACTGGGCCGGTCCTGCACCCCGCAGGACCGGCCGTCGGCGTCACCCCGCACGCCCCCCGGAGGGCACCATGTTCTTCGCCACTCTCGCCCGCTACCTGAACGCCTATCGCCGCCGCCGCGCCGAGCGCATGGCGCGTGAAGCCCAGACCGTCGTCTCGGCCGACGAACTGCGCCGCGCAGGCATCCTGACGACTCTCGGCGGCTCCTACACGCTGCCCTTCGCGCGCTGAGGCCGTCCGCCGTCCTCAGGACGGCTTGCGCCTGATCCCGATCACCTGACCGACCCCGTCCGGCCGCTCGCGGCACTGGCTGTCGCGATGCCAGGCCTCGAGCCGCGCCATGATGTCGTCGGGGAAGGGCGCCGGCTTGCGCGTTGCCATGTCGATGTGGATCGAGATCGATTCCATCGTCGCCGACAGCCAGCGCTCCTCGGCGTGGATCAGCTCCATCCAGTAGTGGATGCGCTTGGCGTCGACGTCGAGGATGCGGATGCGCGCCTGCACCGGGTCCGTGAGGTGCACCTCGCGCAGGTAGCGCACGTGCAGCTCCATGGCGAAGAAGCTCATGTTGCGCGTGCGCACGTAGGATTCCGACAGGCCGATGCGCTCGAACAGCATGTCGAGCCCCTCGTCGAACAGCTTGACGTAGAAGGCGACGTTCACGTGGCCGTTGTAGTCGATCATCTCCGGCCGGATGGCCATCCGCGGGGTGATCGCAAGGCCCGTGTCGGGGCAGAGGTCGAACTGGGTCATGCCTCCCGATTAGCCGATGGCGGGCGCACCCGGCAATCGCCCGGGCGGGGGAGGGGGGCTCGCCGCCTTGTGTGAGCCGTGCACCCCCCGGGGGGCAACCCCTTTGCCTTCCCCGCGCGAGCCCCTAAGGTCCGCTCCCGCTCCACCGCTGGGGCGACCGAGGACCGTCCCATGCCCGCTACCCGCACCCGCCCGAGCCCGGATGTCGTCGCCACCGCCGTGGCCGAGCTCCAGGCGCTGTTCGGCAACCGGGCCGTCACCTCCCAGGCGGTGCGCCAGCAGCACGCCCACACCCTCACCTGGATCGAGAACCAGCCGCCCGACGTCGTCGTCTTCGCCGAGAGCACCGAGGACTGCGTCGCCGTGATGAGGATCGCCGCGGCCCACGACATGCCGGTCATCCCCTTCGGCACGGGATCTTCCCTCGAGGGGCACGTCAACGCGCCCTTCGGCGGCATATCCCTCGACACATCGCTGATGAAGCGCATCATCGCCGTCCACGCCGAGGACCTCGACGTGGTGGTCGAGCCCGGCGTCACCCGCAAGCAGCTCAACGAGTATCTGCGCGACATGGGGCTGTTCTTCCCCATCGACCCCGGCGCCGACGCCTCCATCGGCGGCATGGCCGCGACCCGCGCCTCCGGCACCAATGCCGTGCGCTACGGCACGATGAAGGACAACGTCATCGCTCTCGAGGTGGTGCTGCCGAACGGCGAGGTCATCGACACCGCCCGCAGAGCCCGCAAGACCTCCGCCGGCTACGACCTCACCCGCCTCTTCGTCGGCTCCGAGGGCACACTGGGCATCATCACGAAGATCACCCTGAAGCTGCACGGCATTCCCGAGGCGATCTCGGCCGCCACCTGCTCCTTCCCGACCGTGAAGGACGCGGCCGACGCCACCATCGTCGCCATCCAGACCGGCATTCCCATGGCGCGCATCGAGCTGCTCGACGAGGTGCAGGTCGGCGCGGTCAACGCCTATTCGAAGCTCTCGCTGCCCGAGAAGCCGCTGCTACTGCTGGAGTTCCATGGAACGGAGGCCGGTGTCGCCGAACAGGTCGAGCGCTTCCGCGCCATTGCCGACGAATACGGCGCCGGCGACTTCCAGTGGGCGGCCAAGGCCGAGGACCGCACGCGGCTGTGGCAGGCCCGCCACGACGCCTATTGGGCCGCCCTGGCGCTGAGGCCCGGCTGGAAGGGCCAGTCGTCCGATGTCTGCGTGCCGATCTCGCGCCTCGCCGAGTGCATCGACGCCACCAAGAAGGACATCGAGGCGAGCGGGCTCATCGCCCCCATCGTCGGCCATGTCGGCGACGGCAATTTTCACGTCCTGCCGCTGATGGACGAGAACGATCCCGCCAGCGTCGCCGCCTGCAAGGCCTTCATGGGCCGCATCGTCGAGCGCGCCCTCGCCATGGAGGGCACTTGCACCGGCGAGCACGGGGTCGGGCAGGGCAAGATGAAATATCTCGCCGCCGAGCACGGCGACGCTGCCATGGCCCTGATGGCCTCCCTCAAGCAGGCCGTCGACCCGCGTGGCCTGATGAACCCCGGCAAGATGGCGGGCTGAGGCTGCGCCCGTCCCGCCGGTCAGCCCTGGTGACGTCGGAGCCAGCTCGCTGCATAGCCGCAGCGCGGGACGATGGTGCGGTTCTCCGCCCGCGCTGCCGCCACCACCTGCTCCATCAGCCGTCCGGCAGCCCCGGTGCCGCGCAGGGCGGGCTCCGCCTCCACATGGTCGATGACGAGGCGGTCGCCGTCGCGGCGGTAGATCGCGAAGGCCTGGCGGCCGCCGACGTCGAGTTCGAACCGGCCGGCGGTGCCGTTGTCGCGGAACGTGTCTGTCATCGCTGGCATCTCCCTGTCATGCGCCTTCCCGCCATATGGGGGCGTCCGCACCGGCGGCCCAGAGCCGTGAAGCAGTCCTGCCCTGCGGGAACCGGCCGGGCAGGCGGCGGCGCGCCTGCGACCACCTGGCGGGTTGTCTCCCACCCCCGCGACACTACGTTCTGGTCCATGAAACCCATTGTGGTCGCTCTGGCGCTTCTCGCCGGCCTTGCTCTTCCGCGTTCGGGCGCGGCGGTCGAGGCTGCGCTGCCTGAAGCGCTCAGGCGATGCGCCACCATCGCGGTGGAAGCGGAACGGCTGGTATGCTTCGACCGCCTGGCGTCGTCCGTTGCCGCGCCGGGAGACGACGGCACGGTGACCGTCGGTCGCTGGCAGCTGACGGCCAGCACCGGGCCCTCCGGCCGGGTCATCGTCGCCGACCAGCGCCCCGTCGAGCCCTGGGGCGAGGAAAGCATCTCCCTGGAGATTTCCTGCCGCGACGACCGGCTCGCCCTCGCCGTCGGCCGCGACAGCCCGGTCATGGGGGCGGCCAGCGTCTTCGCCAACGTGCGCATCAACGATCGCCTCGCCCCCGGCGACATCTGGCAGGGATCGCGCAACCTGCACCGGGCGATCTTCCCCGGCGACGTGCGCGAGTTCCTGACGCGCCTGCCGTCCACCGGCACCCTCGCCATCCGCCTCGAGGGCTCGCGCCGCTGGCGCTTCGAGGGCACCTACCGCCTCGACGGCATCGACGAGATACGCCGCCGCATGCTCGCGTCCTGCTCGCGCTGAGGCGCGGCTAGAAGGCGCAGCCGAAGGGTTCGAGGCCCCGGCGCATCTGCTCGCCCTGGGTGCGGCAGATCGCTTCCAGTTGCAGCCGCGTCTGCGGGTCCTGGGCCAGCGAGCGCCAGGTGGTGCGCAACTGCGCCACCTGCTGCGAGAAGGTGACGCGGTGGGTCGCCGGCACCTTGGTGGTCACGCAGACCTCGTAGCTGGTGATGAACCGGTCGCATTCCGGAATGCCGATCTCTTCCTGCGCGAGGGCCGGGGCGACGGCGACGTGAAGCCCGGCGACAAGGGCCGCCGCCGCAGCGAAAGTCCGGATGAAATTCATGCGCATGCCTCCAGCAGCCGCCGACGGCGGCGCGGGCGCTGACCGTCCCCGATCGCACCCCTCATTGCGGCGAACATCCGGGCGGGCGGTTTCCGTGCGATGTCGCGGCGTCCGCCGTTGCGGCGAAGGCATCGGGCGGGGGCGACACGGAAGTGAAACAATGCGGGGCTCTTCAGAGGGCCGCACGGGGCCGGGGGCGCCCACCGCGGCCATGGCGACGCCGGCCGGTTCGTGGCATGATTTTCCAGGGGGGCGCCGGTGACGGTGTCCGAAGGGCAGGGGCGGTCGATGGGCGGCTTGTTGGGCATGGTGACGGGCAGGGCGCCGGCGCTCGCGCTGGGAGCCCTTCTGGCGCTCGTGGGCCTCGCGCCGGGCCTGGATGCGCGCGAGTTCCGCGTCGCCGACACCCAGCCCGCCGACTATCCCACCGTCAAGGCGCTGGAACTGATGGGCACGCTCATCGCCGAGCGCACCGGCGGACGCCATCGCCTGCGCATCTTCCACTCCCGCCAGCTCGGAGAGGAGAAGGAGACGATCGAGCAGACGCGCATCGGCGCCATCGACATCAACCGCACCAATGTCGCGCCGCTGGCGAGCTTCATTCCCGAGGCCAACATCCTGGCCCTGCCGTTCCTGTTCCGCTCGGTCGACCACCTCCACGCCGTCCTTGACGGTCCGGTCGGCGACGACATCCTCGCGAGCTTCGAGCGCTACGGCCTCGTCGGCCTCGCCTTCTACGATTCCGGCGCCCGCTCCATCTACAATTCCGTCCGTCCCATCCGCCGCGTCGAGGACCTGAAGGGCCTGCGCATCCGCGTCCAGCAGTCGGACATGATGGTCGAGATGATGCGCGCGCTGGGCGCCGAGCCGGTGGCGCTGCCCTATGGCCAGGTCAACGTCAGCCTCGTGACCGGCCTCATCCACGGCGCGGAGAACAACTGGCCGTCCTACGTCACCACCGACCATTACCAGGCGGCGCGCCACATCACCCTCACCGAGCACACGATGAGCCCGGAGGTCCTGGTGGTCTCGCGGAAGGCCTGGGACGAGCTTTCCGCTGCCGACCGCGACATCTTCCGCGCTGCCGCCCGCGAATCCGCCCGCGCCATGCGCGAGCAGTGGCTGAAGCTGGAACAGACCTCGCGCCGCCAGGCCGAGGCCGCGGGTGTCACGGTCGTCACCCTCGAGGACCGCAGCGGCTTCGAGGAAGCGGTGCGGCCCATCGTCGAGCGCTTCGCGGCCGACCCGCCGCTCGCCGCGCTGGTGGCGCGCATCCGCCAGGCCCGCTGATGGATGCGACGACGGCACGCAGGGTGATGGTCCGGCCGGCGCTGCGCACCATCCGCGGCAGGCTCGACGGGGTCTCCGAGCTGTTCCGGCGCATTCCCGTGCGCTGGCGCATCGTCACCGTCGTCATCCTGAACCTCGCCTTCATCACCCTCCTGATGCTTCTGATCGCATCGGGCGCACGGGCCATCCGTTCCGCCTGGGGCGACCTGCAGGAGGCCCGCCGCATCGACCGGCTGCTGGCCTCCATCGAGAACGATGCGGGGCGGCTGCAGACCCTCATCCACCGCTATTTCGCCCTGCCCAACGAGATGGTGCTGAACGAGATCGAGCAGCGCCGGAAGGCCCTCCTCGCCAAGCTCGCCATCGAGCAGGAGATCGACCTCGCGCTGCAGAACCCGGCGCGCTCCGTCACCAGCGTCACCGAGCGCTTCATGCTCGGCTTCGACGAGCTGCGCAGCGTGCGCGAGACCATCTCGTCCATCTACGAGAACGAGATCCGCAAGCCGGCGAGCGAACTGTCCCAGCTCTATGCGGTGGTCGAGACCGCGATGGCCGACCGCGCCGCCCTCGTCGGCCCCTCGCTCGGCAAGTCGCGCGAGGCCTTCTCCGTCTTCCTCGTCGCCATCAACGACTACTACCTGACCCAGTCGGTGCAGGCGCAGCGCGAGGCCTCCCGCTCCATCGAGGTGATCCAGCAGACCGCCCCCGTCATGGTCGACCTCGCCGAGACCGAGTTCCAGCGCGCCGCGCTGACGACGCTCGCCGAACGCACCAATGCGCTGAGGGCCGGGTTCGGCCGCATGATCCAGGTCCTCGGCATGCAGAACCGCCTTCTCCAGGTGGAGATCGACGGCAACCAGGCGGTGATGGCCACCGTCATCCAGGAGGTGGCCGAGCGGGTGCGCGCCAAGGAGGACGCCGCCCAGCAGCGCCTCGACCAGACGCTCCGGATCGTCTTCGTCCAGGCGGCTGGCATCGCCGGCATCTTCCTCATCATCGCCGCCGTCATCTGGACCCTCATCGCGCGGTCCATCCGCGTGCCGCTCGACGATCTCGCCGGCAGCATGAACGCCATCGTCGCCGGTGACCTCGAACGCCCGCCCTCGGGCCTCACCGCCACGGACGACATCGGCCGCATGGCCCGTGCCGTGGAGGTGTTCCGCCAGAACGCCATCGAGAAGCAGCGCGCCGAGCAGGACCTCGTCGCCGCCAAGGACCGCGCCGAAACCGCGCTGCACCACCTGCGGGACACCCAGCAGAGCCTGGTGGAGGCGGAGAAGCTCGCCGCCCTCGGCGGACTCGTCGCCGGCGTCGCCCACGAGGTCAACAACCCCATCGGCATCTCGCTCACCGTCGCCTCCACCCTGTCGCGGCGCATCGACGAGTTCGCCGCCGACGTCGAGCGCGGCGAGCTGCGCCGCTCCCGCCTCGCAGACTTCGTCCAGGGCAGCCGCGAGGCGGCGAGCCAGCTCTCGCTCAACCTGCAGCGCGCCGGCGAGATGGTGCAGGCCTTCAAGCAGGTGGCCGTCGACCGCAGCCACGCCGACCGCCGCCGCTTCAACCTCGCCGAGGCCACCGACCAGATCGTTGCCAGCCTCCGCCCGACGCTGCGCCGCGCCCCGGTGAAGCTGCAGGTCGAGGTGCCCCCCGGAATCGTCCTCGACAGCTATCCCGGGCCCTACGGCCAGGTCGTCACCAACCTCTTCATCAACGCCCTGACCCATGCCTTCCCGGACGGCCGCTCCGGCACCTTCGCCATCGCCGCTGCGGCCGAGGGCGACCAGGTCGTCATGACCTTCCGCGACGACGGGGTCGGCATGAACGCCGAGGTCCAGCGCCAGGCCTACGACCCCTTCTTCACCACCCGCCGCGGCGAGGGCGGGACCGGCCTCGGATTGAATATCGTCTTCAACATCGTGACACGGCGGCTCGGCGGGCGTATCTCGCTGTCGTCGACGCCGGGCGTCGGCACCACCTTCCGCATCGTCCTGCCGCTCAACGCGCCGCAGGAGCCCGCCGACCGGCAGGAACCCGCATGATGTCCGACCCGCGCGAGGACGCTCCCCATCCCGAGGACGACGAACTCGTCGCCATCCTCGACGACGGCCCGGCCGCTCCGGAGGCCGAGGCCGGCCGCTGGAAGGTCGCCATCATCGACGACGACGCGGCGATCCATTCCGGCACCAAATACGCCCTTTCGGACTACCAGCTCGCCGGCCACCGGCTCGACCTCTATTCCGCCTTTTCCGCCGCCGAGGGCCGCACCCTGCTGGCGCGCCATCCCGACATGGCGGTGGTGCTGCTCGACGTGGTGATGGAGAGCGACGGTGCCGGCCTCGACCTCGTCGACTACATCCGCAACGAGCTGAAGAACGACACGGTGCGCATCATCCTGCGCACCGGACAGCCCGGCCAGGCGCCCGAGCGCCAGGTGATCGTCGACTACGACATCAACGACTACAAGGCCAAGACCGAGCTCACCGGCGACAAGCTCTTCACCTCGCTCACCGCCGCCATCCGCTCGTACCAGCAGCTCATGCGTCTGGTGGAGACCCGCCGCGGCCTCGAGCTCATCGTGGAAGCGGCGTCCGAGCTCTTCGACCTGAAGTCCATGAAGAAGCTCGCGGCGGGCGTGCTGACCCAGATCGCCGGGCTCGTCCAGGTCTCCTGCGAGGGAATCCTGGTCCTGCGCGAGGATCCGCAGCGCATCGCCGTCCTCGCCGGCTCCGGCGTCTATGCCCCCGTCGCCGCCGCGGCAGACGGCGCCCTCGACGCCGCCATGGCCCGCCTCGTCGATTCGGCTTTCGAGCGTCGCCGCCACGCCTTCGACGCCACCGAGACGGCCCTCTACATCCGGACGCCGACCGGCCGGGAGATCGTCGTGGCGCTGACCTCCGACCGGCCGCTCTCCGACACCGATCAGACCCTCGTCGCGGTCTTCTGCGGCCGGCTCTCCACTGCCTTCGACAACGTCATCCTCTACGAGCAGCTGCAGGCTGCCAACGCCACCCTCGAGCGGCGCGTCGCCGAGCGTACCCGCCAGCTCACCCTCGCCAACGAGCGGCTCACAGCCCAGTGGCAGCGGCTGAAGCGCACCAACGACCACAAGGCGGAGGTGCTCGGCACCGTGGCCCATGACCTGAAGAACCCGCTCGGCGTCATCCTCGGCCGCTCCGAGATGATGAACGAGCTCCTCTGCCTCGACCCGCCGAACATCGATCGCGCCCGCAGCCAGATCGAGCAGATCCGCTCCTCCGTCGCCCGCATGACCTCGATGGTCGACGAGCTGATCAACGACGCCATGCTGGACGCCGAGGACATCGTGCTGCGCCTCGCCGACATCGACGCCGCGGCCGTGGTCGGTGCCGTCATCGACGCCAACGCCCCGCTCGCCGACCGCAAGGGCCAGATGCTGGTCTATCGCGGGCCGGATGCGCTGCCCGGCCGCGCCGACCCCGACCGCCTGCGCGAGGCGATCGACAACCTCGTCTCCAACGCGGTGAAATATTCCCCGCCGGGCGGCCGCATCACCGTCTCGCTCACCTCCAGCGAGGGCGGCCACCGCATCGCCGTCACCGACAGCGGGCCGGGCCTCACGCCCGAGGACGAGCAGCGCCTGTTCGGTCGCTTCCAGCGCCTCTCCGCCAAGCCCACCGGCGGCGAGAGCTCCACCGGCCTCGGCCTCTTCATCTGCCGGCGCATCGTCGAGCTCCACGGCGGCCGCATCAGCGCCGCCAGCAACGGCCCCGGCAAGGGCGCGACCTTCGCCTTCACCCTGCCTCCGCTGGTGCAGCGGGGCCCCTCGTGAACGCCGGCCAGCTCATCATCGTCGTCGACGACGAGGCGGCCGCCCGCGACATGGTCGGTGACTACCTCAAGCTCCACGGCTTCCGCGTGTCGCTCTGCGACGGCGGGGCGGCGCTGCGTCGGGCGCTGGAGGAGGAGCGGCCCGCCCTCGTGGTGCTCGATCTCAACATGCCCGGCGAGGACGGCCTCTCCATCGTCCGCGACCTGAAGCAGCGCCTGCCGCTGCCGGTCATCATGCTCACCGCGACGGCGAGCCCCGACGACCGGGTCAACGGGCTCGATCTCGGCGCCGACGACTATCTCGCCAAGCCCTGCGAGCTGCGCGAGCTGCTCGCCCGCATCCGCGCCCTGCTGCGCCGCGCCGTGGCGCCGCAGCGTCCGGCCGGGGCCGGCGGTGCCCGCGAGCTCGTGCGCTTCGGCACCAAGATCCTCGACCTCGGCGCCCACGTGCTGCGCGACGAGGCGGGCGCCGAGCATCCCCTGACCGGTTCCGAGTTCAACCTGCTCAAGGCCTTCGCCGACAATCCGCGCCGCGTTCTCTCCCGCGACCGCCTGCTCGATCTCGCCGGCGCCCGCGACCCCGAGGCCTACGACCGGGCCATCGACGTGCGCATCACCCGCATCCGCCGCAAGATCGAGCCCGACGCCGACGCCCCCGCCTATATCCGCACCGTACGCGGCGCCGGCTACATGTTCATGCCGGACGGCGAGAAGGGCTGATCCCCGGAGCGGGTGGACATGCCCCACCCGCACCCTCCCCGCTGCGCGGGGAGGGGACTTCGACGAACTCGCTACAGCGAACCGGCCGCGCCTGGCTCTGCGGTGGAAACCGAGGCGAGCGGCCGTAGTCCCCCTCTCCTCGCGTCAGCGGGGGGAGGGTGAGGGTGGGGCCCTTACACATGCGCGGCTTCTCCTCGCGCCAGCGACGGGATCGTGCGTGTATGGCCCTTGTTTCCCCGTCCTGAAACATGCCGGCCCTTCCAGCAACGTTCGCCGTCAGGGGCCGACACGCGCCGGCAAGGCTTGAAACACGGCCCTGCGCCATTGAAACGCGGGCCCCCGCCGCGAGACACCACCACGAAAACGCTCCCCCTTACGTTCTCTTCAACCCGATGACGCCGGGCGCGCCGCTCCGATGAACCTTTTCGGCGGCCACGGCGACAGAGGGGAGACCGGCCCACGGAGGGCCGAACTGGGGGATCGCACATGAACCGGATATCGAAGTTTCTGGCTCTCGGCGGCGTGGCGGGCTTCGGCCTCGTCCTGGCTCTGGCCATGGCGCCGGATGGCCGTGCCGCCGGCTCCGTGCCCTCCCTCGCGGTGACCTTCTCGGCCGCCGACGTCGACCACGCCCACGGCGCCTTCGACGGCTTCCGCAACCGCCTCGACGCCGCCCCGCGGCGGTCCGAGACGGCGGGCCGCACCGCCGCCATCACCGGCGAGCGCGCCGACTGCGCCCGCTTCGCCTGGCCCCACATTCCCGCCGCCTGCCAGACCTCGCCGAAGGGCGAGCACCTGCGCCCCGTCCGCATGGTCGCCCTCGACCAGACCGGCCGCTGATCCACCGAACCCGCCCGGAGCCCGCCATGAACCGCCGCCTCTTCCTCGCCGCCGCCCTGTCGCTCACCGCCTCGGCCGCCTCCGCCAATCCCTTCGTCCAGACGATCATGTTCGACCCGGACACCCGTGAGCCGCTGGTCGCCCGGCCCCATGCCCAGGCCGCCGCCCGCGCTCCCGCCATCCCGCGCGAGATCGTCGCCTACAACGGCGGCCATGCCCCCGGCACGGTCGTGGTCAACACCACCGAGCGCCGCCTCTACCTGGTCCTCGCGGACGGCCGTGCCATCCGCTACGGCATCGGCGTCGGCCGCCCCGGCTTCGAATGGGCCGGCAGCCCCACCATCACCCGCAAGCAGGAATGGCCGGACTGGCGCCCGCCCGTGCAGATGCTGCAGCGCCGCCCCGACCTGCCGCGCTTCATGGCCGGCGGCCCCGACAACCCGCTCGGCGCCCGCGCCCTCTATCTCGGCTCCTCGCTCTACCGCATCCACGGCTCCAACGAGCCGCACACCATCGGCCAGGCCGTCTCCTCCGGCTGCATCCGCATGCTCAACGACGACGTCGTCGACCTCTACGACCGCGTCCGCGTCGGCACCCGGGTCGTCGTCCTGCGCTGAACCCTTCTCCTGCCGTGCATCCCGCATGACCTCCACCTCGCCCCGATGGCCCCGCCATCGGGGCTTTTTCTCGCCGGACGGGGCCTCCGCCGGCAGCCATCCGACAGCCCGCCGTCGGCCTGTGGATCACCCGGAACGGAGAGGGTGGACAGCCCCCGCGCGAGCCTCTATAAGCCGCCCCGCACTGCTGCTGATCGTCGCGAGACGGTCACATGCCGCGGTCGCCCGGGTAGCTCAGCTGGTAGAGCATGCGACTGAAAATCGCAGTGTCGGCGGTTCGACTCCGTCCCCGGGCACCATTTCTGCCTCTCCGCCGACAGATCGATCCGGATCCAGCCTGAGCCGCAACTCAGGCCGTCGCGGCATAGGTCCTCCCTGAGGAACTGGTATCGCCTTCCATCGTTCTCCTCCCGAAGCGATGGAGGCTCAGATGGCCAAGCCCGGTCCGAACCCGATGGACGGCGTCAACCCCGCAACCGAGGAGCGCCCCATGGCCGGCGACGGCCTGACCCGCCCGGAAGGGGCGGAAATCGCTCCGCCCGGCGGGCCCAGGGACAAGGACGCCGGCAAGGCGGCGACCAAGGACAAGCTGCCCCCGCCCCCCGAGGGCGACCTGTCCATGTGAGGAGGCGAGAATGGGACACCCCGAAGACGAAGTCCCCGGCGACGTGCCGCCGGATCCGGCGCGCCGTCCCGGTCAGCCGGGCGCCGAGCGCGAACAGGTGGACGACACGCCGACCTCCGACGCGCCTGTGCCGGCCGGCAGCTTCGATGAACGGCAGATCCCACTTGATCGGGTCAGGCGCGATGCCGCTCCCTCGGGGGATCCCGACGAACCTGCGCCGGACCCTGCGCCCCTCTCGGACGGGTCGATGAAATCTGGACCGGTGTGAGCGGGACAGGAGAGGCGAAGATGGCGCGTGCAGCGACGACGGCGGATTTCGCGGTGACCGCGAGCGGAGAAGTCATCCCGGCGGCGGCGAACCTTCCTGCCGACGTCGAGACCCCGCCCGCCGTGCATGAGGACGGTCCCCGGTCGACGCCCGATGAGGGCGAACCGAAGCTGCCCCCTCCCGTCGGCGGCGACCCGGACGAGCCGGATCAGTCCTTCTGACCGAAGGAATCCGGCGGGAACCGGAAGTGTGGCCGGCCTGACAGCCGTTCCGTCGGAACGTCCCGGCGATCGCGGACGGGTTGTCGGAATATGGCTGCATTGTGTTGCGCCTTGTAACAGGATGGTTTAGGCGAGGGGGTCCCACCTTACCTCCATACCCCCCGAACCACTTCCTCCATGCACAGCCCCGTTCTCTGGCGCGCCGATCTCGTCGGCCCGGTGCCCATCTCCGGCGAGACCATCGGAGCCCTGCTGGCGCGCCGCGGAGTGACCCTGTTCTGGGCGCTCGCCGGGCTCGGTGCCTTCGTCGCCGTGCTGGCGCCAGCGATCGGCTTCCTCACCTTGCCGCGCGATACCGTGGAGGGTTTCCTCTGGGGCCGCAGCATCGCCTGGGGCTATTTCAAGCATCCGCCGCTCCAGGCCTGGGTGCTGGGACTGAGTGAGCACGTCGCGCCCGGCGCGCCCTGGCTCGCCTATCTTCATGCCCAGGTGTGCGTGCTGGTGACGCTCTGGGCGGTCTGGGCTCTCGCCGTCACCATCCTCGGCCCGGCCCAGGGCGTGGTCGCCGCCTTCCTCACCCTCGCAGGCATCCACTATTACGGGCCGCCCATGGCGACCTTCACGCCCGACACGCTGTCGGCGCCGCTCTGGGCTCTCACGGGCCTCTTCTGGTGGCGGGCCGTGATCCAGGGCCGTTCGGCCTTCTGGTTCGCGCTCGCCGTCGTCGTCGCGCTCTCCGTATATGCCAAATATGTCGGCCTGCTGCTGGTGGCTGTGCTGGTCGTCCTCACCCTCGCCCTGCCCGAGGGACGGGCGCAGCTGCGCCGCCCGGCCTTCTGGTTCGCCATGGCGCTCGGCCTTGCGCTCGTCGCGCCCCATGTCGCATGGGTCGTCGAGACCGGCGGCTCCTCGCTCGTCCACGTCCTGTCCACCGACGCCACGGCCGAAACCGTCGTCATGCGCCTGTGGTACGTCCTCTGCTTCTTCGGCGCCCAGGTTCTCGTCCATGCCGGGCTCCTTGCCCTCCTGGCGATCGGCGTGGGCGTGGGCGCATCCCGGCCCCGGCCAGAACTGGTCATCGAGGGGCGCGACCCCGGCGAGCGGGACAGGGCCCTGCTCCTCGTCATGGCCTTCGCGCCGATCCTCGTGGCCCTCGTCACGAATTTCGCGGTCGGTGGCGAGTTCCGCCAGGGCCGTGGCACCGCGCTCTTCGCCTTTTCCGGCATTGCGGCCGTGGCGCTGATCGGGCCGCGTCTGGTCATCGGCCGCCTGCGCCTCGCAAGCGCCGTCGCCGTCGCCATCGTCCTGGTCCTGCCCGTGCTCAATGCCGGCCATCACTACGTGCGGCTCGCCATGGGCGCCGCCCATGTGCCGACGCTCTATCCGGCCCAGTCCCTCGCTTCCCAGCTCGAGGCGCTGTGGCGCGAGCGCACGCCGCTTCCCCTGCGCATCGTCGCCGGCGACCGCTGGCACGCCGGCAACGTCGCCTTCTACGCTCCCGCACGGCCGCAGATCCTGTTCGACGGCGACGTCCGCCTGTCGCCGTGGGTCACGCGGGAACGTCTGGCGCGCGAAGGCGCGCTGCTGGTCTGGCAGCCGGACGATGCGGTCGCTCTCGCGCGGCTGAGGCGTCTTTCTCCCGGCCTGAAACCCGACGGCCTCGTCCAGGCCGATACGGTGCTGCGGTCGGGTGCTCCCGTGGTGCTGGCCTATCGCATCATCGCCCCGCAGGACCTCGGGGCCGCGAACGCCGCAGCGTTGGCCGACCGGCCCTGACCGGCGGCCCTGCCGCTCACACCTCGGGCTTCGCCAGCCGCCCGGTCAGTTCGTAGCGCAGGCCCTCCGGCGCGAAGGTCATCTCCGCCCGGCCGGAAAAATCCGCCGGCAGGATCCGCTCCATGAGCTGCGAGCCGAAGCCCTTGTGCCGCGGCCCGGGGCAGGTGCCGCCGCCGTTCTCGCGCCAGACGAGCCGGAAGTCCTCGTCCTGAGCTTCCCAGGTCAGCGAGACGGTGCCGGCCTCGTTGCGAAGCGCGCCGTGCTTCACCGCGTTGGTGGCGAGTTCGTTGACGGCCAGGGCCAGGGAGAGTGCCTGGCGCGAGGAGAGCAGCACCGGCGGGCCCGACAGGGCGAAGCGACCCGTCCCCGGCCGGTGCGGCGCCAGCGCTCCCTCGATGACCGTGCGGATGGGCGCTGCCGTCCATTCCTGCTGGATCAGGATCGAATGGGCCTCGCCGAGCGCCGCAATCCGATCGGTGAAGCGCTCGCGGGCGGAGTCGAGCGTGTCGGCGTTGCGGAAGGTCTGGTTGGCCACCGCCGAGATCATCGCCAGGGTGTTCTTGATGCGGTGGGACAGCTCCGCGTTGATGAGCTGGCCGTTCCGCACCGCCAGCACCTTCCCGGTCGTCTCGATCACCGTGTCCATGATGCCGCAGACCTGGCCCTGCTCGTCGCGGATGGGGCTGTAACAGAAGGTGAACCAGGCGTCCTCCCGTCTCCCGCTGCGGTCGATGGACAGTCCGAAATCCTCGATGAAGACCGGTTCGCCGGAATAGGCGAGCTCCACCAGCGGTTCGATCTCATGCCAGACCTCGCTCCACACGTCCTTGAGGGGACGGCCGAGCGGAGCGGGCTTGTCGCCGAGGATTTCGCCGAAGGCGTCGTTGTGCAGGGTGATCTGGTCCGGGCCCCAGATGATGCACTTCGGGAAACGGGAGCTCACCATCATGCCCACCGCGATTCGCAGCGCGGCCGGCCACCCCTCGATGGCGCCGAGGGGCGTCGTGGACCAATCGAAATCGCGGATGGCGGCACCCATCGCGCCGCCGCCGTCGAGGAATTGCAATCGACTCAATAGGGCTCCCCCGCCTCGCAGCAGCACTCCAACGCGCGAGAGTGCGCCGGGTTCCCCGGGGGGTGGAGAAAAGGCGGGGTGGCTCAGCGGGTGATGCGGACGTTCTGCAGCGACAGGGCGATGTTCTTGAACACGTCGGAAAGCGACTGCCGGTCGCGGGCGTCGAAGGCATGGGCCGGGGAGGTCGCGCAATTGCGCATCGCCGCCGACGCGGTCGCATCGTTGCCGATGTCGAAGGCCACCGTGAAGATCTCGATGTTCTGCTGCTTGGCGTAGGTGCAGATCGCGTTCATGTCCGTGTAGGTCTGGGCGATCTGGGCGGCCTGGTTGGCGGCGTTGCCGTTGGGAGCGAGATGGCGCCCGTCGGCGGCGTTGAAGCGCAGCGTGTTGGCGCCGTCCGTCATCAGCACCATGACCTTGCGCGGGCGGCGGTTGGCCGCGTCGTAGGCGGCGGCTTCGGTGAAGGGAGCGCCGGGCGACAGCACGTTGAGCCCCCAGATCAGGCCGGAGGGGATGTAGGTGGAGGGCCGGTAGTTGCCGACGTTCACCACCATGCCGCGGATCGCCGTGGTCACCGTCGACTGGTTGGAGGTCAGCGGAACGATGGGGTTGAGGCAGTTCTGGCTGGTCGCGAGATAGCCGGGATAGCGGACCGTCGGCTGGGTGTCGTTGAGGCGCAGCGTTCCGGTCGTCCGCGAGCCGACGCAGCCGTACCAGCGGTAGCGGGTCGTGCCGCCGCCCGAGCAGGATTCGTAAGGGGGCACCGTCTCGTCCCGGCAGGTCGAGGGCGTGCAGTCGTAGCTCTCGGAGCGGCCGTCGACGACGCGGGTACAGGTCCTCGCCGCACCCCTCGTGCAGACCGAGCGCGTCGTCCGGGTGGTGCAGGTGCGCTGGCTCGTCGTGTCGTAGTCCGCCGGCACGTTCAGCCAGCTGGCATTGCGGTTGGCGGTGCCGACGTTGACGTAGTCGGCATAGGGCACGACGCCGATCTTCACGTCGGCGTTGGGGTCCGACTTCAGCGTCGTGACGAGCTCTTCCGCCGACTGCTTCAGGGCCACCAGCTTGTCGCCGGACATCGACCAGGTGTTGTCGAGCACGAGCACGAGCTCCGTCGTGCCGTTGAGGCCGCGGATGGCCTTCGCCTCGGCCTGGTAGTCGAGGCGCGAGATGCCCGCCAGCGCCATGAAGGTCGTGTCGATGGTGCCGCTGACCTTTAGCGTCACCTCGCGCTGGTCGGCCCGGTAGGCGAATTCGGTGATACGCGAGCCGTCCGCGTTCGTCCCGCGCAGGTTGGCGGTGGCGTTGCTGTTGGCCACCTGCCGCATGCTGGCCTCCGTCTCCAGCCGCGAGGAGGCCGCGGCGAGCGCCGCCGCATCGGCTGCCGCCTGCGCCGCAGTGCGCGCCGCCGAAAGCCGCGAGAAGTCGATCCCGGCGCCAATGACGAGGAAAACCGGAACGGCGCAGATGGCGAAGAGCACGGCGACGACGCCCGAGGTGTCCCGGCCGGCGCGGCCGAAAAGGGCGGCGAGGCTCTGGATCAGTCTCTGGGCGGTCATGAGGCCTCACGACAGTAGGGGAACGTCCCCCATCGCTACAGGCCGCGCTTGAAAATTCCCCTAAAGGATACAGTGAAACAGGCCGATCTCCGGCGTTGGTAAACGAATCCTCGGCGCCGCGGCGCCCCGTCTACTCGTCGAGCAGGCAGATCGACTTCAGCCGCCGGGCGTGGCGGGAGATCGGGGTCACGTCATAGGTCTGTTCCACCGCCGGGAACTTGATGAACACCTGTGCCGCCCCTGCGATGTCGGCGAGGAACAGCGTCGCGAACCGCGCCGTGACGAAGGCGGAATTGCGCGTGACGCGCCAGCGGATCGGCTTCGGCGGCCCGTTGTCGACGCTGTAGGAGCCCTCGAACTGGCCGTCGGGGACCTCCGGCAGCCGGTAGCCCGGCGAGAAGGAGACGAAGGCAGCGCCGGCGCTGCAGAGCAGCGTCAGCCGCTCGCCGGAGCTGCGGTAGGACATCTCGATCGAAGGCCCCGACCCGCTCGTCTCCTGCAGCTCGCGCACCCGCCACTCCGCCCGCGACGGCCCCGCCGCCAGGGCGGCGACCAGGACGACCAGTCCGATGGGGAGGCGACGCTGCGGCATATCACAATCGTGAAATGGATGTTACGGCGGACCGCATCGATCTGCCGGCAATGGAGACGTGGAAGAGAGAGGGCACCACCAGTCGATCGAGACACTTCGCCGCCCGGGGAGGGTGCGACGAAGTGTTGCACGACGTTTCTGCACTGGGAAACGCGGGAAGACAAGAGACAGGACAGGTGGCGACGGCGCGTCGGCCTCCCGTCACTCACATGCGGCTGCCAATACCTCCATCACGCCCGCCGCGAAGTCACTCCGCTCCTGCCGCGTCGAGCTTCGCCATGTCTTCGGCGCCGAGGGAGAGGGACGCCGAGGCGATGAGGCTCTCCATCTGCTCGGCCGTCGTGGCGCTGGCGATCGGCGCAGTGACCGCGGGCTTGTGCATGAGCCAGGCGAGGGCGACTTCCGCCTGTTTCGCGCCATGGGCCTCGGCCACCTCGTCGAGCGCCTTCAGGATGAGGAACCCGCGCTCCGTGAGGTAGGGCTTCACGCCGCGCTCGCCCCGCGGGCTCTTGCCGAGGTCCGCCTCCGACCGGTACTTGCCGGACAGGAAGCCCTTGGCCAGCGAGAAGTAGGTGATGACGCCGATCCCCTCCGCCGTGCACAGATCCGCCAGCGGGCCCTCGAACTTCGCCCGGTCGTGCAGGTTGTACTCGGGCTGCAGCACCTCGTAGCGCGCCAGGCCGTGGTCCTTCGCCGCCGCGAGGGAGGCCTTCAGCTGGTCGGCGTCGAGGTTCGAGCAGCCGATGGCGCGGACCTTCCCCGCCTTCACCAGCTTCGCATAGGCATCCAGCGTCTCCTCGTAGGGCGTCTCCGGGTCCGGCCAGTGCGACAGGTAGAGGTCGATGACGTCGGTCTGCAGACGCCTGAGCGATGCTTCCACCGCCTCTGGGATGTAGCGCGCCGAAAGGCCCTTCTTGCCCTCGCCCATGGGCGAGCCGACCTTGGTGATGAGGGTGATCCGGTCCCGCGTGCCGTGCGCCTTCATCCACTTGCCGATGATCGTCTCGCTCTCGCCGCCGACGTGGCCGGGCGCCCAGGCGGAATAGACGTCGGCGGTGTCGACGGCGTCGAAGCCGGCGTCGACGAAGCGGTCCAGCAGGGCGAAGGACGTCTTCTCATCCGCCGTCCAGCCGAAGACGTTGCCGCCGAACACCAGCGGGGCGATGGCGAGGCCGGTGCGGCCGAGGGGGCGGCGGGTGCGCGGCGGGCTCTGGGTCATGGCGGTTTCCTCGGCGGCGTTCGATGACGGGCGGCGAGAGTAAACCCGGCCCGCCGGTCGGGGACAGGCGGCACGCCCCATTCTGTCAGCATGGCAGACCCGCGAGGCGCCGGGCGAGGGATCATCGGGCTTTGCGGGAAGCCCGCCATGCTGCCAGCTTTCGGGTGGCCCGCATCCTATCCCCGGTCTATGCCGGGCCGGCCCCACGGTGATCCATGCCTCCTCGCCCTGAAAAGCTCTCCCTCCGGCAGGCCCGCCGCATCGCGGTGGCCGCCCAAGGCTTCGACCTCGACGGCCTGTCGCGCCGCGAGAGCCATGCCGGCGAGCGCCGCCGGCTGAAACGCATGGCCGAGAGCCTCGGTGTCATCCAGATCGATTCCGTCAATGTCGTCGCCCGCGCCCACACCCTGCCGGGCTTCTCCCGCCTCGGGCCCTACGACACCGCCGACCTCGACGCGCTCGCCTACGGCGGCCGCCGCCGCGCCCTCTTCGAATATTGGGGCCACGAGGCATCCTACCTGCCGGTGGCGCTGCAGCCTCTCTTCCGCTGGCGGATGGAGCGGGCCCGCCGCGGCGAGGGCATCTATACGGGCCTCGCCCAGTTCGGCCGCGAGCGCGCCGACCTGATCGAGGCCGTGCGCCGCGAGATCGAGACCGACGGTCCGAAGGCCGCCGGCGAGCTCTCCCACGACCACCGGGGCGAGGGCGGCTGGTGGGGCTGGTCCGAGGGCAAGCGGGCGGTCGAATGGCTGTTCTGGGCCGGCATCGTCACCACAGCCACCCGCCGCGGCGCCTTCGAGCGGGTCTACGACCTGACGGAGCGCGTCCTGCCGCGCCCCGTGGTCGAGACGCCCACCCCGCCCGAGCCGGAGGCGCTGCGCGAACTCGTCCGCCTCTCATCCCTCGCCCTCGGCATCGCCACCGAGCGCTGCCTGCGCGACTATTACCGCCTCGGTGTCGCCGGCGCCCGGCAGGCGGTGGCCGAGCTCGTCGAGAGCGGTGATTTGATCCCTGTCACGGTGGCGGGCTTCCGCAACACCGCATACCTTGCGAAAGACGCGCGCTTTCCGCGCCGGGTCGAGGCCCGCGCCCTGCTCGCGCCCTTCGATCCCCTGGTCTGGCAGCGCGAGCGCACCGAGGCGCTTTTCGGCGCCCGGATCCGCCTCGAGATCTACACGCCGGCCGACAAGCGCTCCCACGGCTACTACGTCCTGCCCTTTCTGCTCGGCGACACGCTCGCCGCCCGCGTCGACCTCAAGGCCGACCGCGCCCGCAGCCACCTCCTGGTCCTCGCCGCGCATCTCGAAGAGGGGGCCAACGCCGCCCTGGTCGTCGAACCGCTCCTCGCCGAGCTGAGGCTCATGGCGCGCTGGCTGGGCCTCGAAGGCGTCGCCGTCGCGCCACGGGGCGACCTCGCGGCCCCACTGGCGGCCGCTCTCGCGTCCATATCTCTCAGGTTGTAGCCGTGTATCAGTAACAACCCTAGATTTTAGATAGAACAGTTAGCGACTACTCCTGGTTGCATTGCCAGCAGGAGGAGCGCGCACATGCATCACGGACAGAAGGGCACGATCGAAGTCGTGGGCGAACGCGAGGTCGTCGACGATACCGCACGCTCGTCATCCGACCCGGGCTTCCGCTTCGGTCGGATCTTCCACGGCCTTCCGCCGTTCCGCCCGACCGACACCTCCCTCAAGGCCCTCGGCGCGGAGATGACCAGGCCCTTCACGCCCCCGGGCGGCAACATCTCGGCTCTGCCGGCGGGCTACACCTATTTCGGCCAGTTCATCGACCACGACATGACCAAGGACGACACGGCGGCGGACCCCGACGTCGCGCCGGAGGTCGGCGAGGTCCCCGACAACATGAAACAGGCCCGGTCTCCGAGCCTCGACCTCGACAGTCTCTACGGCAGGCCGAAGGGCGCCGACCCCATCCTGATGCAGGAGGACGGCATCCGCTTCCGCTTCGGGCCGACCACGGCGACGCCGGGTGACTCGCCCTTCACGGGGCCGCCGTCCGACCGGGTCTTCGATCGCGGCGACGTGCCCCGCAGCAACCTGCCCGCCGACCGGGGCAGGGCGCTGATCGGCGACCCCCGCAACGACGAGAACCTGATCGTCCAGCAGTTCCATCTCGCCATGCTGAAGTTCCACAACAAGGTGGTCGATGCCCTCGAAGCGGCAGACCAGGGCCTCGCCGCCGGCGACCTCTTCGACAAGGCGAGGACACTGACGACGCTGCACTACCAGTGGCTGGTGCTGAACGATTTCGTCCGCCGGATTGTCGACCCCCAGACCTTCGCGGCCGTGATGGGTACCGGCGATCTCTCGGGCGCCGACACCGTGAGGGTCAACCCGCTGGTCTTCCGGATTTCCGTCGCCCAGATCCCGCCCATGCCGCTCGAATTCTCGGGCGCTGCCTACCGTCTGGGCCACTCCCTGGTGCGGGAAACCTATGCCTGGAACATGTTCTTCAAGCCGGGAACGTCGTTCGAGCAGTTCTTCCGCTTTACCAACCTGTCGGGCCAGATCGGCCGGAGCGACGGGCTCCCCACCTTTCCATCGAACTGGCTGGCCGACTGGCGCCAGATGTTCGAACTGGAGACGGTTGCAGGGTTTCCCCCGTTCACCCGCGGAACCGCTGCGGGACAGGTGCCGCTGAACCTCGCCCGCAGGCTCGACACCCATCTCGCGCCGGTCCTCGGGCAGCTGCCGTTCAACGGGGGCAACCTTGCCTCCCGCAACCTCGTCAGGGGGTCGCGTCTCGGCCTGCCCTCCGGACAGGACATCGCCGCGGCGATCGTCCGGGCGGGGGACCCCGCGGCGGCACCGATGTCTCCCGCCGACATGCTGAAGGGCCTGCCGGCGGAGGCGCAGGAGGTCCTCGTCCGCTTCGAGTTTCACCAGAAGACGCCGCTGTGGTTCTACATCCTGAAGGAGGCGGAGAACGCCGGCGGCGAGCGGCTGGGGCCGGTGGGATCGCGCATCGTGGTCGAGACCTTCCTCGCCCTGATCCGCGCCTCCATGGTCTCGATCTTCACGGCCAGCGCCGCGCAGCCCGACGACCTCAAGGTCTTCAACCCCGCGGCATCCGCCGTGACGATGCCGGGCGGCGAGCCCATTGTCAGCATCCCGCATCTTCTCGCCTTCGTCGGCGACGTGGACATGCTGGGGGACGCCCTGCTGCCCGCGGCCTGACCTGCCCGAACGGCGGGCTTTGCGACCCTCGGCCCGGCACGGACAATGCGGGACCGAGGAGCTCCGCCATGACCACCAGCCGCATCCGCGACCGCATCGCCGTCACCATCGAGGGTGGCGTCGCCGATATCCGTCTCGACCGCCCCGACAAGATGAACGCGCTCGACCGTGCCATGTTCGACGCACTGATCGAGGTGGCGGCCCTGGTCCGCGACACCAAGGGGGTGCGGGCCGCGGTGCTCTCCGGCGAGGGTCGCGCCTTCTGCGCCGGCCTCGACTTCGGCTCCTTCGCCGCCATGCAGGCGGGCGGCGACGGCAGCCTCTCCGACCTCGTCTCCCGCACCCACGGCATCGCCAACCGGCCGCAATATGCCGCCTGGTGCTGGCGGGAGCTCCCCGTTCCCGTCATCTGCGCCGTCCACGGCGTCGCCTATGGCGGCGGCCTGCAGGTGGCGCTGGGAGCCGACCTGCGCTTCGCGACGGCGGATGCGAAGCTCTCGGTCATGGAGATCAAGTGGGGCCTGGTGCCGGACGTCGCCGGCACGCAGCTCCTGCGCCACCTGTGCCGCGACGACGTGGTGCGCGACCTCACCTATACCGGCCGTTTGGTGACCGGCGAGGAGGGGCTCGCCCTCGGCCTCGTGACCCGCATCGAGGCCGACCCGCGGGGCGCGGCGCTGGCTGCGGCACGTGACATCGCGGCGAAGAATCCCGCCGCCATCCGCGCCGCCAAGCGCCTGCTCAACGCCGCGACGGTGGTGGGTCCGGCCGAGGGCCTGATGATGGAATCGGTGGAGCAGCAGGCGATCCTCGGTTCGCCCAACCAGGTGGAGGCCATCGCCGCCAACATGGAGAAGCGGCCGCCGCGTTTCGCGGACTGAGCCTCACCGTCGCGCCGCCTCCGCACGGCTGACCGAAAGCTCTCCACGTCACCCCCGGCGAGCCCGCAGCGCGAGGGAAGGGGGTCCGGGGGCCTGCCGCCGCCTTTCCGTCATGCCCGGGCTCGTCCCGGGCATCCACGACTTGACCATCGCCGTCTGAAGGGAATTCGTGGATGCCCGGCACGAGGCCGGGCATGACGCGAACAAGTTCCGTCGGCCCTGACATCAAACGCAACAACCGCCCGCTCCGTTCGCGCCCGCCACGCACCCGCCATGCACAGGCGCGCTGGACTTCGCCGCGGTGCGGCAGTGTTATGCGCGCTTCTCATTCGACCCTCGAGGGCATCATGGACAACCGAAGCGACCTGTGGCGGCAGGTGGACGCGGCATCAGGCCGCCTCATCGAACTCTCCGACCGGGTCTGGGGCATGCCCGAGGTCTGCTACACCGAGGCGCGCTCCTGCGCCGAGCACACCGCCCAGCTGAAGGCGGAGGGCTTCCGCGTCACCGAGGCCGTCGCCGGCATCCCGACCGCCGTCATGGGCGAGGCGGGCGAGGGCGGCCCCGTCATCTGCTTCCTCGGCGAGTATGATGCGCTGCCCGGCCTCAGCCAGGAGGCGGGCGTCGCCGAGCATCGCCCGGTCGAGGCCGGCGGCCACGGCCACGGCTGCGGCCACAACCTCCTGGGGTCGGCGGCGCTGCTGGCTGCCACCGCCATGAAGAACTGGCTGGCCGAGAACGGCATCCCCGGCCGTGTGCGCTACTATGGCTGCCCGGCCGAGGAGGGTGGCGCGGCCAAGGCCTTCATGGTGCGCGCCGGCGCCTTCTCCGACGCGGACGTCGCCATCACCTGGCATCCCTCGAGCTGGTGGGAGGTCGCCCCGCCGCTCTCCCTCGCCAACACCCGGGCCGACTTCATCTTCACGGGCAAGGCCTCGCACGCCGCCGCCTCGCCCCATCTCGGCCGCTCCGCCCTCGACGCGGTCGAGCTGATGAACGTCGGCGTCAACTACATGCGCGAGCACATGCCCTCGGACGCGCGCGTGCACTACGCGCTCCTCGACACGGGCGGGATCGCGCCGAACGTCGTGCAGGCGCATGCGCGCGTGCGCTACTCGATCCGCGCCCGCGACCTTCCCGGCATGCTCGAACTCGTCGAGCGGGTGAAGAAGATCGCCCAGGGCGCCGCCCTGATGACCGAGACGAAGATGGAGGTGAAGATCATCTCCGCCGTCTCCAACATCGTCGGCAACACGCCGCTGGAGCAGGCGCTCCAGGGCGTCATGGAGGACCTCGGCCCGCCGCATTTCGACGAGGACGACAAGGCCTTCGCCCAGCGCATCCAGGCGACCCTCACGCCCCAGGACATCGCCAGCGTCTACCGCACCATCGGCCTCGAGCCGGAGGACAGGCCGCTCGCCGACTTCACCGTGCCTCTGGACGCCAAGCGCAACCCGCTCATCGGCTCCACCGACGTCGGCGACGTCAGCTGGGTGGTCCCCACTGTCCAGGCCCATGCGCCCACCGTCGCCGTCGGCACGCCCTTCCACACCTGGCAGGTGGTAGCCCAGGGCAAGATGCCCGCTGCCCACAAGGCCATGGTGCAGGTGGCGAAGGCCATGGCCGCCACTGGTGCGGCCGTGCTTACCAATCCCGATCTGATGGCCGCGGCCAAGGCCGACCTTGCGCGGCGGACCAAGGCGACGCCCTATGTCTGCCCGATCCCGGACGAAATCGGGCCGCCCCTCACCATGTCCGCCGGCTGAGCCGCAACCACGCCCCCGAAAGGTCTTCCGATGATCCGCTTCTACTTCAACGGCTCTCCCAACCCGACCAAGGTCGCGCTCTTCCTCGAGGAGAGCGGGCTCCCCTATGAGCCCGTCGCCGTCGACACCCGCACGGGCGCCCAGTTCGCGCCGGACTATCTCGCCATCAATCCCAACGGCAAGGTGCCGGCCATCGTCGACGGCGACGCCGTCGTCTTCGATTCCAACGCCATCCTGCTCTATCTCGCCGAGAAGAGCGGCCAGTTCGTGCCCGCCGCTTCCGACGCCAAGGCCCGCGGCGAGCTCCTGTCCTGGCTGATGTTCGTGGCCACCGGCATCGGCCCCTATTTCGGCCAGGCGGTGCATTTCCGGCACTTCGCCCCCGAGCCGGTTCCCTATGCCCACGAGCGCTACCAGTACGAGGCCGACCGCCACCTGAAGGTGGTCGAGGCCCATCTCGCCGGCCGCGAGTGGATGGTGGGCGGCGCCTATTCCATCGTCGACATGGCGCTGTGGGGCTGGATCCGCATGGTGCCCTTCGTCCTCGGCGACGATGCCTGGGCGCGCTATCCGAACGTCAAGAAGCTGCACGACGCCGTCTCCGCGCGTCCCGCCGCCGCCCGTGCCGTTGCCCTGAAGGACCGCTTCACCTTCAAGGCGCAGATGGACGAGGAGGCCCGCGCCATCATGTTCGGTCACCTCAAGAAGGCCGGCTGACAAACATTCGGTCGCGGCCGCATCCCGCTCCTGCCGTTCGGCCTATTGCGAGGGCCGGGTGCGGGGTGAATGCTGGCCGCGACCTTCATTCATCGGGACTTCCGCATGGCCAGTGAGCCGATCCCCGCCCCACTGGCCGCCTTCGCCGGGGCAAAGCCGCCGGCGCCCGCCTGGTTCGACCGGGCGGTGGCGATGGAGCCGGAGCGCTTCACCCACCAGGGCGCTGGCGTTACCATCGAGACGCTCGCCTGGGGCGAGCGCGGCAAACCGGGCCTCATGCTGCTGCACGGCGGCTCGGCCCATGCCGACTGGTGGAGCCACCTCGCGCCCTTCTTCGCCGAAACCCATCGCGTCGTCGCCCCGTCCTGGTCGGGCATGGGCGGGTCGGACTGGCGGCCCGCCTATACGATGGACGACCTGATGGGCGAGATGCTCGCCACCATTGACGCGACGGGCCTCGCCGAGGGGCCGGTGAAGCCGGTCGTCGTGTCGCATTCCTTCGGCAGCTTTCCCGGCATGGCCTTCGCCGCCACCCACGGCGAGCGCATCGGCGGGCTGATGACCATCGATTCGCCCTTCCTGTCGAAGGAGATGCGGGCGAAGCGCGACTTCGGCCGACCGCCTTCGCGCGAGCCGCGCGACACCCTTGTCTACGACACCTTCGAACAGGCGCTGGCGCGCTTCCGGCTGATGCCGGCACAGACCGCCGACAACCTCTACATCGTCGACGCCATCGCCCGCCGTTCGCTGCGCGAGGTGAAGAAGGCCGACGGGTCGAGCGGCTGGACGTGGCGCTTCGACCCCTTCATGTGGTCGCGCATGACGCGCCGCGACCCCTCGGAGGACCTCGCCGCCGCGAAGTGCCGCCTCGCCATCACCTGGGGTTCGCAGTCCGTGCTCTTCCCCGGCGAGGTGAAGGCCTACGTCCGGCAGCAGGCGCCTGCGGGCTCGCTCTTCATCGAGATTCCGGAAGCCCAGCATCACGTGCTGATCGACCAGCCGCTCGCCCTCGTCACCGCCATGCGCGCGGTGCTGTCGGCCTGGGAGGCTGAGGACAAGGCCCGCTAACGGGCGAAGACGGTCTCGGGAGGACCCAATGGGCAGGCTGCAGGGCAAGCGCACCATCGTCACGGGTGCGGCGAGCGGCATCGGGCGGGCGAGCGCCCGCCTCTTCGCCAGGGAGGGAGCCTCGGTGCTCCTCGTTGACCGCTCGGCGGAGGCGGTGGAGGGCGTGGCCGCGGAGATCCGCGCCACCGGCGCGCGCGCCATCGCCATGGCCGCCGACGCGGGATCCGAGGCCGACGTGAAGGCCTATGTCGCCCGCGCCGTGGCGGAGTTCGGCGGCATCGACGCCATCTATGCCAATGCCGGCATTTCCGGCGGGCTGACGCCCTTCTTCGACCTCACCGTCGAGACCTGGCAGGAGATCCTGCGCGTCAACCTCATCGGTCCCTTCCTCGCCATCCGGGAGGTCGCCCCGCTGATGATCGCGCAGGGACACGGCGCCATCGTCTGCACCGCCTCGGTGGCGGGCCTCAAGGCCAATGCCGGCGGCGCGCCCTATTCGGCGTCCAAGGCCGGCGTCGTCAGCCTCGTCCAGACGGCGGCCAACGCCTTCTACGGCACCGGTGTCCGCGTCAACGCGGTCTGCCCCGGCCTCATCGAGACCGGCATGACCGTCCCGATCTTCGACCATGCCCGCAAGCGTGGCAGCGAGGGCAAGCTCGGCCAGCTCAACCCCATGAACCGCCCGGGACAGCCCGAGGAGATCGCCGCCATGGCCTGTTTCCTCGCCAGCGACGAGGCGAGCTACGTCAACGGCCAGGCCTTCCCCGTCGATGGCGGCCTGTCCTCTACGCTTCCTTTCGCCGGCCAGCGCCCGCGCTGACCGCCCCCCAATCATCGCCTTGCCAGGAGTTCGCCCGTGACCGCCATCAACGAAGTCGTCGACCTTGCCACCGAGGGCCATGTCGCCGTCGTCACCGTCAATTCGCTCCCCGTCAACGCGCTCTCGGCCAATGTGCGCACCGGCATTGCCGAGGCCGTGCAGAAGGCGGGCGCCGACCCGGCCGTGAAGGCGGTGGTCATCCACTGCGCGGGGCGCACTTTCATCGCCGGTGCCGACATCACCGAATTCGGCAAGCCGCCGAAGGGCGTGCCGCTGAACGAGGTCAACGCCATTCTGGAGGCCTGCCCGAAGCCGGTGGTCGCGGCCATCCACGGCACCGCGCTCGGCGGCGGGCTGGAGCTGGCGCTCTCCTGCCACTACCGCGTCGCCGTGCCCTCCGCGAAGCTCGGCCTGCCCGAGGTGAAGCTCGGTCTCGTGCCCGGCGCCGGCGGCACCCAGCGCCTGCCGCGCCTCGTCGGCGTCGAGCGGGCGCTCGAGGTCATCGCCTTCGGCGAGCCGATGAAGGCGGAGGAGGCCGCGAGCCACGGCCTCGTCGACGCCGTGGTGGGCGAGGGCTCGCTCAGGGCCGACGCCATCGCCTTCGCCGGGAAACTCACTGCCGATGCGGCCCCGCTGAAGAAGGTGCGTGACCGCGCCGACAAGCTCGGCGCCGACCCCGCCGTCTTCGCCGCCTTCCGCAAGGCCAACGCCCGCCGCTTCCGCGGCTTCGAGGCTCCCGAGGCCTGCATCCAGTGCGTCGAGGCCGCCGTTTCCATGCCCTTCGACGAGGGCCTGAAATTCGAGCGCGACACCATCATGCGCCTGATGGTCGGCACCCAGTCGCTGGCCCAGCGCTACGTGTTCTTCGCCGAGCGCCAGGCCGCCAAGATCCCCGACGTCCCGGAGGGCACGCCCACCCGCAAGATCACCAAGGTCGGCATCATCGGCGCCGGCACCATGGGTGGCGGCATCGCCATGAACTTCGTCAATGTCGGCATCCCCGTCACCATCGTCGAGACGAAGCAGGAGGCCCTCGATCGCGGCCTCTCCGTCATCCGCAAGAACTACGAGAACACCGCCAAGCGCGGCCGCCTGTCCATGGCCGATGTCGAGACCCGCATGGGCCGCTTCACGCCGACCCTCGACCTCTCGGCGCTGGCCGATTGCGACCTCATCATCGAGGCGGTCTTCGAGAACATGGAGATCAAGAAGGAGGTCTTCGGCAAGCTCGACGCGATCGCCAAGCCGGGCGCCATCCTCGCCACCAACACGTCATACCTCGACGTCGACCAGATCGCCGCCATGACCAAGCGGCCCGAGGACGTCATCGGCATGCACTTCTTCTCCCCCGCCAACGTCATGCGCCTCCTGGAGGTGGTGCGCGGCGAGAAGACGGCGAAGGGCGTCATCGCCACCGCCATGGGCCTCGCCAAGACCATCGGCAAGGTCGGCGTGCTCGTCGGCGTCTGCCACGGCTTCGTCGGCAACCGCATGCTGGCCCAGCGCCAGCGCGAGGCGAACAAGCTGATCCTGGAAGGCGCCATGCCATGGGACGTCGACCGCGTGCTCTACGCCTTCGGCCTGCCCATGGGCCCCTTCGCCATGAGCGACCTCGCCGGCCTCGACATCGGCTGGTCGCGCGAGACCTCGAAGGGCGAGACGCCGCGCGAAATCCTCTGCGAGATGGATCGACGCGGCCAGAAGACCGGCGCCGGCTTCTACGACTACGACGAGAACCGCGTCGCCCAGGCCTCGCCCGTGACCGAGAAGATCATCCTCGACCTCGCCGCGAAGAAGGGCATCAACCGGCGGCAGATCTCCGACGAGGAGATCCTGCAGCGCTGCATCTATCCGATGATCAACGAGGGCGCGAAGATCCTCGAGGAGGGTAAGGCAATCCGCGCCTCCGACATCGATATCGTCTGGATCAACGGCTACGGCTGGCCGGTCTATCGCGGCGGCCCGATGTTCTACGGCGACACGGTGGGCCTCGCCGAGGTGCTCAAGGTGATGAAGGAGTTCGAGGGCCGCCACGGCGCCGACTTCAAGCCCTCGGCGCTGCTGGAAAAGCTCGTGGCGGAGGGCAAGGGGTTCAAGGACCTGAAGTGAGGGGAGGGGCTGACGCTCCGGCCTCGACCGCCGCTCCTGAAGGGGCGCCGCTTTCACCTCTCCTCGGTGGGGAGAGGGGACGCCGCGCCTGAGCCGGCGATTGTCGTGTTCAAGTCGTGGATGGCCGGGACGAGCCCGGCCATGACGCGATGAGGGCGGCGTCCTTGCCGACTTGGCGGGGGAACCTCCGTCATGCCCGGGCTTGGCCCGGGCATCCACGAAATCCGAAGGGCCGTGACCCACTCAAGGGCGTGCCGCGCCCGCTCACCCCGCCGCCCGCCAGCCGGCCTTCTCCAGAATCGCCGCGATCAGCTCCTGGCTCTTCAGCGCCTCGGCCCCCGACACGACGGGGTCCCGGCCCTCCTTGATCGCGTCGAGGAAGTCGGTGATCAGCATCCGGTGCCAGTCGTGGGGGAAGTCCATCACGTTGGCGCCGCCGCCGGTCGGGCCCTCCTGGCGCACCACCACGTCCTCGCGCCCGTCGATGAAGGAGACCTTCAGGGTTCCCCCCGCGAGCCAGGCCGTGCCGAGCGTGCCCATGATCTCGATGCGCTCCTCGCCGCCCGGATAGGCGGCGGTGGTCGCCTGGATGACGCCAGGCGCGCCACCCTCGAGCCGCACCAGCGCCGCGGCGAAATCCTCGGTCTCCATGCGGTGGACGGGCGTCGTCGCGGCGACCGCCGCGCTGACGGTCATGTCGCCCACAAGCGAGCGGAACAGGTCGAGCGTGTGGATCGCCTGGGTGATGAGCACGCCGCCGCCGTCGCGGGCCATCGTGCAGCGGCCCGGCTGGTCGTAATAGGCCTGCGGCCGCCACCATGGGACCGTGCAGCTCGCCGCCCCGATCGTGCCGAGCGCGCCCTCGTCGAGCAGAGACTTGAGCCTGAGCGATGCCGGCCGGAACCGGTGCTGCAGCGTAACGCCGAGGGTGAGGCCCGAGCCCTTCATGCCCGCGACGATGGCCTCGGCCCGGTCGAGGGTGATGTCGAGCGGCTTTTCCAGCAGGACGTGCTTGCGCCCCTTCGCCGCCTGCTTGACCAGCTCGAGATGCGAGTTCGGCGGCGTCAGGATCCACACCGCGTCGATGTCGCGGCTGGCGAGCACCCCCTCGACGTCGGTCGTCATCGGAAAGGCGAAGCGCTGCGCGAAGGCCTTCAGCCGCTCCTCGCTGCGTGAGGCCGCGACCACGACCTCCACCCTGTTCGACAGGTCGATGAGGCTCTTCGCATGCGGCTCCACCGCGTTGCCGAGCCCGATGATCCCCACGCGGATCCGCGCCATGCCTTCCCCCTTGAAGCTTCCGCGCCGCGTCTGCCGCGCGGCTGGGTGCGAAGTCTGCGGCAATCCCGCCCCGCGGCACAACCGCCCGCTTTGCCGCTTGCCTATGCCGCGGCGGCCATGCACTTATCGCCCCGCCTTTCGGAGCCTCCCCATGAAGAAGATCAAGATCACCGCCGGCCCCTACACCTTCGTCGCCAAGCTCGAGACCGAGGCCGCGCCGAAGACCTGCGCCGCTTTCGAGAAGGCACTGCCCTTCATCTCGGAGATCATCCACGTGCGCTGGAGCGGCGAGGGCGTCTGGATGCCTCTCGGCGACCTGAACTTCGGCGTCGACTACGAGAACGCCACCTCCTATCCGGCGCCCGGCCAGATCATCCTCTATCCCGGCGGCGTCTCGGAGACCGAGATCCTCATGGCCTACGGCCCGGTATGCTTCGCCTCCAAGGCGGGCCAGCTCGCCGGCAACCACTTCCTGACCATCGTCGAGGGGCTGGAGAACGTCCACCCGCTGGGCCGGCTCGTCCTCCTGAAGGGCGCCCACCCCATCCGCTTCGACGCGCTGTGAGCGCAAGGGGCATCGCGACGGGCGGGCGCACCATTCACGGCGCGCCACTCGGCATCCTGATGCTCGACACGCGCTTCCCCCGCATTCCCGGCGACATGGGCAATGCCGCGACCTGGCCCTTCCCGGTATTGTACCGGGTGGTGCGCGGCGCCGATCCCGAGCGCGTCGTGCTGCAGGGGGCCCGCGGCCTTCTGCCCGACTTCATCGCCGCGGCGCGCGACCTCGTCGACCTCGGCGCCGAGGCCATCACCACCACCTGCGGCTTCCTCTCGCTGTTCCAGCGCGAACTGGCCGAGGCGGTGAATGTGCCGGTCGCCACGTCCTCGCTGATGCAGGTGCCCTTCGTGCAGGCGACGCTGCCGCCGGGCCGGCGTGTCGGCGTCGTCACGGTCAGCCGGACGGCGCTGACGGAGGCCCATCTGGAAGCGGCCGGTGCGCCAGCTGACACCCCGCTCGCCGGGACGGAGAACGGTCGCGAATTCTATCCCGTCATCGTCCGGGGCGCGCGGCCGGACCTCGACGTCGCCCTGGCCGAGGCCGACATCGTCGCCGCCGGCCGCGACCTCGTCGCCCGCCATCCCCAGGTCGGCGCCATCGTGCTGGAATGCACCAACATGCCGCCCTATGCCGCGGCCCTGTCGGAGGCCGTGGGGCTGCCCGTCTACGACGTCTATTCCATGATCGCCTGGTTCCATCAGGGCCTGAGGCCGCGCCGCTTCGGCTGACACCGCCATCCCCCATCCGGCCAGGCGGCACGTTCCGCCTTGACCGCCCGTCCCACATGTTATTTGTTTGTAAGCAAGCAAATAAAATGTGGGGCGGAAGCACGGTATGGGTGCGGCGGGAGCGCAGAAGCGACCGGTGGCGGAGGCGGAGCCCGACGTCGCCATCCGGCGTCGCCGCACGCAGGCCGAGCGCCGGGCGGAGGCGGAATCCCGCGTCCTCGCCGCCACCGCCGAACTGGTGGCCGGGAAGGGCATCGACGGCGTCACCCTCGCCGAGGCGGGCGAGCGCGCCGGTTACAGCCGCGGCCTCGCCGGCCACTACTTCCGCTCGAAGGACGAACTCCTCGCCGCCATGGCCGAGGCCATCCACGACGAATTCAACCTGCAGCGCCGCGAGCGCCTGCGCGGCACGGCGGGCCTTGCCCGCCTGATGGCGACGATCGACGCCTCCTTCGAACGGACCTCCGTCGGCATGGTGAAGATGCGCGCCTACATCGCCGTGCTGATGGGCGCGGCCCACAAGCCGGCGCTCGCCGAGGCGGTGGCGACCTTCAACCGCGACTCGGCCACCGAGTTCGGCCGCCTCATCGCCAGCGCCATCGAGGCGGGTGAGATCCGCCCCGACATCGACGCGCGCACCCAGGCGCTCATCCTCTCGGCCGCCCTGCGCGGCATCATGGCCCAGTGGGTCCTCGACCCCGAGGGCGTCGACCTTGCCCGCATCCGCGCCGAATTCATGGGGCTCGTCTCGCGCAGCCTCGCCCAACCCCGATCCTGACCGCTAACGATCCACAAAGGAGGAAGTCCATGGATTTCTCGATGTCCGAACGCCAGCGCTACTGGCGCGACCGCGTGATCGCCTTCATGAACGCCCACGTCTATCCGGCGATCCCCACCTACGACGCCCAGATGGAGGGCTTCGGCTCCAATCGCTGGCAGGTCGTGCCGGTGCTCGAGGAGCTCAAGGCCAAGGCGAAGGCCGAAGGGCTCTGGAACCTCTTCCTCCCGCCCTCCGCCGAGCATGACGACGACGAGTTCCACGGCGCCGGCCTGACCAACCTCGAATACGCCATGTGCTCCGAGCAGATGGGCCGCGTCGGCTTCGGCTCGGAAGTGTTCAACTGCTCGGCCCCCGACACCGGCAACATGGAGGTGCTCCATCGCTACGGCACGCAGGATCAGAAGGAACAGTGGCTGCGTCCCCTGATGGCCGGCCAGATCCGCTCCGCCTTCCTGATGACCGAGCCGGCGGTGGCCTCCTCTGACGCCACCAACATCGAGACCTCCATCCGCCGCGACGGCGACCATTACGTCGTCAACGGCCGCAAGTGGTGGTCCTCGGGCGTCGGCGACCCCCGCTGCAAGATCGCCATCGTCATGGGCAAGACCGACACCGGCGCGGCCAAGCACATGCAGCAGTCGCAGATCCTCGTGCCGCTCGATACGCCCGGCGTGAAGATCCTGCGCCACCTGCCGGTCTTCGGCTTCGACGACGCGCCGCATGGCCATTCCGAGGTGCTGCTGGAGAACGTGCGCGTTCCCGCCGGCAACCTGCTGCTCGGCGAGGGCCGCGGCTTCGAGATCGCCCAGGGCCGTCTCGGGCCTGGCCGCATCCATCACTGCATGCGCACGATCGGCGTCGCCGAGATGGCGCTGGAGAAGATGATCAAGCGCATCCAGTCGCGCGTCGCCTTCGGCAAGCGCGTCTCCGAGCAGTCCGTGTGGGAGCAGCGCATCGCCGAGGCCCGCATCGACATCGAGATGACGCGCCTCCTCTGCCTCAAGGCGGCGGACATGATGGACAAGGTCGGCAACAAGGTCGCCAAGCTCGAGATCGCCATGATCAAGGTGGCGGCGCCGCGCATCGCCCTGAAGGTCATCGACGACGCCATCCAGGCCCACGGCGGCGGCGGCGTGACCACCGACTTCGGTCTCGCCAAGGCCTATGCCCACATCCGCACCCTGCGCCTGGCCGACGGCCCGGACGAGGTGCACAACCGCTCCATCGCGCGGATGGAGATGGGCAAATACGCCAACCATTGAGGTGAGGGGCCGCCGGTCCACCGGCGGCCCGTTCGATCCATGCCCCACCCGCACCCTCCCCTCGCTGACGCGAGGAGAGGGGGACTTCGACGTCGCAGCGGCCCCGATGGGTTGGGCCTGGCCCGACGCGCGCTCTTCAGTCGCAACGCGGTAGTCCGCCTCTCCCTGAAGCGGAGCGAACAGGGGGAGGATAAGGGTGGGGCCTTTTCATCCGCAGGGAACGCCAAGGAGGAAACGCCATGAATCTCTTCGACATGAGCGGCAAGGTCGCCGTCATCACCGGGTCCTCGCGCGGCATCGGCCGCGCCATTGCCGAGCGCATGGCCGAGCACGGCGCCAAGGTCGTCATCTCGTCCCGCAAGGCCGGTCCCTGCGAGGAGGTGGCGGGCGCCATCAACGCGAAGCACGGCGCGGGAACCGCCATCGTCGTGCCCGCCAACATCTCGTCCAAGGAGGATCTCCAGCGCCTCGTCGACGAGACGCGGGCCCAACTCGGCCGCATCGACGTGCTGGTCTGCAACGCCGCCTCGAACCCCTATTACGGGCCGATGGCAGGGATCACCGACGATGCCTTCGGCAAGATCCTCACCAACAACATCGTCGCCAACAACTGGCTGATCTCCATGGTGGTGCCGGAGATGATCGCGCGGAAGGAGGGCTCCATCATCATCGTCTCCTCCATCGGCGGCCTGCGCGGCTCGGAGGTGATCGGCGCCTACTGCATCTCCAAGGCCGCCGACATGCAGCTCGCCCGCAACCTCGCCCACGAGCACGGCCGCCACAACATCCGCGTCAACTGCATCGCCCCCGGCCTCATCAAGACGGATTTTGCCAAGGCGCTGTGGGAGGACAAGGAAGCCCGCGAGGCGCGCGAGCGCGAGACGCCGCTGCGCCGCATCGGCGACCCCGACGAGATCGCCGGCGCCGCCGTCTATCTCGGCTCGAAGGCCTCGACCTACATGACCGGCCAGTGCCTGGTGGTGGACGGCGGCGTCACGATCTAAGGTTCATTGCCTTCGGGAGGTGAGACCGGTCGCCCTGCTCGGCAGAAGTGCGTCCTTCGAGGCTCGCCCGGCAAGACGCTTCGCGTTTTGCCGGCGGCTCGCACCTCAGGATGAGGGTGGGTGGTGCCTTGCACGGCGCCTGACCAAGCCGAACGTTTAAGCATCTTTTTCCCGGGGGCGAGGCTCAACCTTCCTCATCCTGAGGTGCGAGCCCCCGGCGATGCGCCAGCATCGTCCGGAAGCGAGCCTCGAAGGACGCACTTCCTGAGGGTAGGGTGAGGGGCATCGGCAAACACAAGAGTGAGGGGCCGAGGGTCCGACCGCCTCAATACAGCCCGCGCCCGCCGTTGATCTGCACCGTCTCGCCGGTGATGAAGGCCGCCTTGTCGGAGGCGAGGAAGAGCACGAGGTTGGCGACGTCCTCCGCCGTCCCCTCGCGCCGGAGCGGGGTTCCCTCGACCGCCGACTTCCGGCCCTCCGGCGTGTTGAACTGCACGTGGAACCGCGTGTCGATCAGCCCCGGCGCGACGCCGTTCACCCGGATGCCGAGCGGCCCGAGCTCCTTCGCCAGCGCCCGCGTATAGGTGACGATGGCGCCCTTCGACGAGGCGTAGTGCAGGGCGCCCGGCCCGCCGCCGTCCATCGCCGCCAGCGACGACATGGTGACGATGGCGCCCGACTTCTTCTCCGCCATGATCTTCACCGCCGCCTGGCAGGTGAGGTAGGTCGACATGACGTTGAGGTCGAAGGCCCGCTGCCAGAGGTCGAGCGAGGAGTCGATCGTGCCGATCCGCTGCAGGATGCCGCCGGCATTGGTGAAGACCACGTCCACCGTTCCGAAGGCGCGCACCACCGCGGCGAAGGCGGCGTCCGTCTCGTCCTGCTTGGTCAGGTCCGCCTTGATGGCGAGGGCCTGTCCGCCGGCGCCGGCGATCTCCTTCTCCAGCGCGTTCGCTTCCGTGCCGCTGGAGATGTAGGTGAAGGCGACCTTCGCGCCGGCCTTCGCGAAGGCGCGGGTCGCCGCCTCGCCGATACCTGATGCGCCGCCGGTGACCAGCGCGACCTTGCCTGTGAAATCCATGATGCACTCCCTCGCGGTGGCGATGGGGCCGCGCAGTGCGCGGCCGCTGTCAGTTCAGGAATTCCGGCGAGACCAGGCTCGGCAGGAAGAGCGTCACCTTCGGCCAGACGATGACCAGCGCCAGCACCATGAACAATGGGATCAGCATGATCGCCGTGTCCTTGATCGCATCGCGCATGCGCATGCCCGCGACCGCGCAGGCGATCATGAGACAGAGCCCGTAGGGTGGCGTGACGAGGCCGAAGGCCAGCGAGACGATGCCGATCATGGCGAAATGGACCGGGTCCATGTCCACCGCCTTGGCCAGTGGCTGCAGGATCGGCCCGCAGATGATGATGGCGGGGATCGCGTCGAGGAAACAGCCGACGATGAGGAAGACGGCGGCGACGAAGAAGCCGGTGGCGATGAAGCCCATGTTCCAGGCGGAGACGCCGGTGAGGATAGCCTCGGGGATCTTGTAATAGGCCAGCAGCCAGCCGAAGCAGCTCGCCGTGCCGACGCAGAACAGGATTACGCCGGTGAGCCGGCCGGTGTCGAGCAGCGCGCCATAGAGCCCCTTCAGGTTCATCTCGCGATAGACGACGAAGGAAAGCACGCCGGCATAGAGCACGGCGATGGCCGCCGATTCCGTCGCCGTGAACCAGCCGAAGATCTTGCCGCCGATGATGATGCCGGGCGTCAGAAGCGCCAGGAACGAATGGGCGCAGGCGCAGATGAAGGCCCGCCAGGTCTCGCGCGGATAGGTCGGGTAGCCGCGTTTGACCGCATAGACGTGGACGGTCGCCATCTGCGCCCCGGCGATGAGGATGCCGGGGATGATGCCGGCGAGGAAAAGGGCGCCGATCGACGTCGTGAGAATTCCGCCCCAGACGATCATCAGGATCGACGGGGGAACGATGACGGCGAGCACCGCGGAAACGGCGGTGATGGCGACGGAGAAGGAGTCGTCGTAGCCGGCGCGGCGCTGGGCCTCGATGAAGATCTTCGACTGGCTGGCGGCATCTGCCGTGGACGAGCCGGAAATGCCGGCGAAGAACAGCGACAGGAGCACGTTGATCTGCGCGAGCCCGCCAGGCCAGTGGCCGACCATGCTGCGCGACAGCTTCAGGAGGCGGTCGGTGATGCCGCCGATGTTCATCAGGTTGGCGGTGAGCAGGAAGAAGGGCACCGCCAGCAGGATGAAGGAATTGAAGGCGTTGAAGCTCTCCGACATCAGCGTGACGGTGTCGAGCCTGGGCTCGATCATCAGGATCGGCAGGCATGCGAGGCCGAGGGCGAAGGCCACGGGGACGCGCAGCGCGAGGAGCCCGAAGAAGGCCCCGAACAGCACGAAGGCCGCCTGGCCGGCTGTGAGGACGGCGCCGCTCATAGGTTCAGCGTCCCTGCTTCGATGTCGTGCACGGCCGGCTTGACCGGCGGCGCCTTGCGACCGGCGGCGATGAGCACGTCGTCCCACATCTGCTCGCCGAGGAAGACGATCCAGGTCACACCCATCAGCGGCCAGGGCAGGTGGATGAGCCAGAGCGGCAGGTCGGCGAGTTCGGAGGTTCGAAACCAGGCGAACTCGACGAACTTCGTGCCGGCGAAGACGAAGACACAGGCGAGGAGAAGGGTGCCGCAGCGCCCGACGAGTCGGGCGACCGCCTCGGCCCGCGGCGGCAGTTCAGGCATCACGTCGACCTCGAAATGGGTCGACTCGCGAACGCCGATCATGGCCCCGATGGAAATGGTCCAGATGAAGAGGAACCGCGCCATCTCCTCGGTCCAGATGTAGCTGGGGATCAGCGCGGTGTGCCGCGAGAAGATCTGCAGGCTGACCGGAATGATCAGGATGGCGACCGATGCCACCACGAGGTGGGACAGGAGGCTGGCATAGGCCGCCGTAAACCGCCGCCAGAGGCTCGGTGCCTCCCCCACGGCTGGACTGTCGGACGGGGTCATGATGCGCTTTCAGAAGGCGAGAGCAGAGAAGGCGAAGGGCCGGTGCCTGGCACCGCGCGGGGCCGGCCCGCCGCGGTGCGGGGGCCGGCCGGCACGGTGGCGTCAGACGCCGCTGACGCTGCTGAAGATCGCCTCGGCGCCGATCTCCTTGGCATAGGCGGCCATGACCGGATCCGTCGCCTTCTTCATCGCGTCGCGCTCCTCGAAGGTGACGCGCTTCAGGCGGCCGGCCTTCTCCAGCGTCTCCAGCTTGGCGCTGTCCTCGCCCGATTCCACCTGACGGCCGTATTCGCCCGCCTCGGAGCCGGCGGCGATGATGGCGTCCTGCAGGTCCTTCGGCAGCGTCGCCAGCATCTTCATCGAGAAGCAGATCGGCCGGATCGACACGGCGTGCTGGGTCAGCACCAGGTTCGGCGCCACCTCGTAGAACTTCATCGCCTCGACGCCGGCCGCCTCGTTCTCGCCGGCCTGGATGACGCCGTTCTGGATGGCGTTGTAGACCTCGTTGTAGGCGATGACGGTGGGCGACATGCCGGCCGCGGCGAAGGTGCGCGACCAGATCGGCGCGCCCTGCACGCGGATCTTCAGGCCGCGCATCTCGGCCATGTTCTTGAACGGCTTGTTGGCGAAGATGTTGCGGGTGCCGCCGCCGGCATGGCCGATCAGCCGCACGCCGGCGCGCTTCTCCACCTCGTCCTCGATGGGCTTCAGCACGTTCGCCTTCACCACCTTGCCCATGTGGTCGACGTCGCGGAAGACGAAGGGCGCGTCGATGAAGGGCGCGGCCCGGGCGAAGGTCGACATGTGCGCCGGCGAGACGATGGCGTAGTCGACCGCGCGGCCCTGGGCCATGTACTCGAAATACTGCTTCTCCAGGCCGAGCGAGGAGTTCTTGTGCAGGTTGAAGTTGACCGGCTTGCCGTAGAGCGCCTTCACCCGCTCCTCGAAGCGGACCAGCGCCTTGGTGAAGGCATGGTCGTCGTTGAACTGGACGGCGCCGTTCAGCGTCACGGGGGCCTGCGCCCTGAGGATGCCGGGGCTCGCGATCACGGCCGCGGTCGCGCCGAGGCCGAGGATGACCTGCCGGCGATCCAGCCCGCCGCGCATGTGGATGTCCTTGCGCATGTTCATTGCAACTCCTCCCGAGGGTTGTCGTGCACTCTTGCGGTGCGCCCATGTTGTTCTGGGTCAGGCGGGGAGTATGTCAGAACGATCCGGCGGCGGACAATTGCAAAAGCCCATGCTGCGGCGCGAATTTAAATGGATTTATAGTGCAGTGCGGGATCTGGTGCCGCTGCATTGCAGCAACGTCGCCGATGGCTCAGGTCACGGGTTATGCGACAGCTTGACGCCACGCTGCGGGAGGCAATCCGTCGCAGGCACCGGCCCGCGCAGCTAACCTTTCTGTAGCTGTTCGTTTCCTAAGTATTTCGCGCAAGGAAGGGCCGCGATCCACAGATCAGGTCCGTCTTTGCCACGCCGCGCGCGAGTTCCACAGGGGTGAAGCGTGTTCACCATGATGATTAAGGACGCATTCACAATGTCCGTTCGGCGCACACGATCGCTGCTAGTGTCAGGGTAATGCTCGAGCCGATCGAAAAACACTCGATGGAGGAGGCGCGTGCCCTGCTGGCGCGCGGCTTTCCCATGCGTGCCCCGGCGTTCTGGGCATCGGGGCTCGAACGCCTCGCTGCCTTCCACGAGGCCGCGTCCCTCGGTCCCGTCGGCCAGATCATGCGCATGAAGGGGGAGGCGGTCGGCGTCATCCTGACCATGCGCAGCCGCCGCGACGGCCAGGAGGGGGCAGCGTCTCGTTCGGTCGTCAACCTGTCGAGCTGGTACGTGGACGAGCGCTTCCGCCTTCTTGCGCCGCGCATGCTGCAGCAGGTCCTCGCCGAACCCGTGGACACCTTCACCGATCTCACCCCCAGCCCGCCGGTCACCGACATGATCGGCCGTTTCGGTTTCGAACGCCGCTTCGACGGCGGCGCCATCCTCGCCTTGCCGATGCTGGCGCTGCGGATGGGCCCGGGCCACGTCGCGCCCGTCGAGACCGCCTCTGTCGACGCCGGAACCGGACGCATGGTGGAGGATCACCTCGGCCTCGGCTGTCTCGCCTGTGCGCTGGTCGAGGGGGATACGGCGAGGCCGGTCGTCTTTGCTGCGGGACGCCGCAAGGGCCTGCCGGCCGCCCGTCTGGTCTATGCCGACGACCTCGCCTCAGTTCGTCGCAACCTCGGCGAAATCGCCCGTTTTCTGCTCGCCAGGGGTGTCATCTGCCTCGAAATGCCGACGAACCGCAGCGATGTCACCCCCGGCACATGGTTTTCCGGTCGGTCCCGCCCGACCTTCGTCCGCGGCCTCGACGCCACGGCGGCGGTCGACCACGCCTATTCGGAATTTGTTTTCCTGCGCATCTGACACTGCCCTCGAACCCCAGGGAGAAAGCCGTGACGACCGAGACGATGGACGTTTCCGAGGAGATCGCATCCTTCCTGCAGGGCCGCTTCCCGGCGCTTGCCGGACGCCGGCTCGACGCCGGCACCCCGCTCCTCGCCAGCGGCGCCATCGACTCCCTCGGCATCCTCGAACTCGTCACCTTTCTCGACGAGCGCTTCGGCGTCCAGATGATGGACGACGACTTCGACCCGGCCAACTTCGAGACGCTCGGTCAGCTCGTCGCCTTCGTGGAGCGCCAGCGCGCGTGACGACACCCCCGTATCTCCTCCATCACCTCCTCGAACAGGCCGCCGCCTCCGGGGCGGACCGCATCGCCGTCGTCGATGGCGAGCGGCGGGCGACCTATGCCGGGCTTCTCGCCGCGGCGCGCCGCTGTGCCCGGCTCTGCCGCGACCGCGGTATCGCGCGCGGTGACCGCGTCGCCATCGTCCTGCCGAAGAGCTTCGAGGAATGCTGGGCGATCTTCGGCATCGCCATGGCCGGCGGCGTCTTCGTGCCGGTCAACGCCCTCCTGAAGCCGGCCCAGGTCCGCCACATCGTCGCCGATTGCGGCGCCCGCATCGTGCTGACCCTCGGCGAAACCGTCCCGTCGCTGGAGGAGGCCTTCGCGGGTCTCGACGTCGAGGTCATCGCCGTCGACGCGTTGCCGCCTGAAGCACCGGCCGACCTGCCGCCGGCGGGTGGCATCGGCGAGGACCTCGCGGCCATCCTCTACACCTCCGGCTCCACCGGGCGGCCCAAGGGCGTCATGCTCAGCCACCGCAACCTGCTCGCCGGCACGCGCATCGTGCGCACCTATCTCGGCATCACCGAGGACGAGCGCATCCTCTCCGTGCTGCCCTTCAGCTTCGACTATGGGCTCAACCAGCTGCTCACCGCGGTGGAGCAGCGCGCCCGCATCGTGCTGCTGACCTTCCAGTTCGGCGCCGACATCGTGAAGGCCATCGTCGAGCACGGCATCACCGGCCTCGCCGGCGTGCCGACCATCTGGGCGATCCTCACCCGCGCCACGCCGATGCTGGCGAAGACGCCGCTCCCGACGCTCCGCTACATCACCAATTCCGGCGGCGCGGTGCCCTCCGAGACGGTGGCGCGCCTGCGCGAAAAGCTGCCCGGCACGCGCATCTTCCTGATGTATGGCCTGACCGAGGCCTTCCGCTCCACCTATCTGCCCCCTGAGGAGGTTGAGCGCCGCCCGACCTCCATCGGCAAGGCGATCCCCGAATGCGAGATGCTGGTGGTCACCGCCGACGGCCGCCGCGCCGCGCCCGGCGAACCCGGAATCCTCGTCCATCGCGGCCCCACCGTGTCGCTCGGCTACTGGAACCGGCCGGACGCCACCGCCGAGGTGCTGCGCCCCCATCCGTTCCGCCCGGCGACCGAGGGCGGCGAGACCGTCTGCTTCTCCGGTGATCTCGTGACGGAGGACGCCGAGGGCTTCCTCTATTTCGTCGCCCGCAATGACGCGATGATCAAATCCTCCGGCCACCGCATCAGTCCGACCGAGGTCGAGGAATGCCTGATGGCCATGGGCCATTTCCAGCAGGTGGCGGTGATCGGCCTGCCCGACCCCTTCGCGGGCCAGAAGGTCCATGCCGTGGCTGTGGCCCTCGGCGCGGTGGACGGCGCGGCGGTTCTGCAGGCGGCAGCGGCCGAGCTCCCGCCCTACATGGTGCCGCGCGAGCTGGAACTCGTGGAACGCCTGCCCGTCACCCCCAACGGCAAGGTCGACTATGTCGGCCTGGTGCGCGAGCGCAGCCATGGCGCCTGAGGCGAGCCTCACCGACCGTCTCGTCGCCGGCCAGTTCGGCGCGGACGGCCCCGACCTCCTGATCGGCGGCATCCCGGCCCGCGCTCTCGCCGAGCGCTTCGGCACGCCGCTCTTCGCCTATGACGCGGCGCTCATTCGTGCCTCCTACCGCGCGCTGGCGGCCGCGCTCGAGGGATTCGCCGGCATCCATTATTCGATCAAGGCCAACCCGAATCCCGCCGTGGTGCGCGTGCTTCACGCGGAGGGGGCCGGCATCGAGATCGCCTCCCTCGGCGAGTTTCGCGCCGCGCTCGCGGCCGGCGTCGACCCCGGGCACATCCTCTTCGCCGGCCCCGGCAAGCGCCGCTCGGAGCTTGAGGCGGTGATATCAGCCGGCATCGGCGAGATCCATCTGGAGAGCACCGAGGAGATGGCCCATGCCGAGGCCATCGGCGCTGCGCTCGGGCGCCGCGTCGCCGTCGCCATCCGCGTCAATCCCGTGGCCGAGGCCCAGGGCGGTGCCATGCGCATGGGGGGCAAGGCGGCGCCCTTCGGCTTCGACGAGGAGGATCTCGAGGCGGTCGTCGACCGGGTCGCGGCCTCGCCCCACCTCGACCTGACCGGGGTCCATCTCTTCGCCGGAACGCAGATCCTCGATGCAGCTGTGCTGCTGGGTCAATGGCGCCACGGCCTTGCTGTGGCCTCCCGCGCCGCCGCCCGTCTCGGACGTCCGCTCCGCACCATCGATCTCGGCGGCGGCCTCGGCATCCCCTATTTCACCGGTGACGGCACCCTCGACCTCGCGGCGGTGAAGGCGGGCGTGCCCGACCTCGTCGCGCAGAAGGCCGCCGATCCCCTCATCCGCGACGCCCATGTGCTGGTCGAGCCCGGCCGCTATCTCGTCGGCAGCAGCGGCGTCTATCTCGCATCCGTTCTCGCCGCCAAGGTCTCGCGCGGCCAGCGCTTCCTCGTCGTCGACGGCGGCATGCACCACCACCTCGCGGCCTCCGGCAATCTCGGCCAGGTCATCAAGCGGGACTATCCGGTCGTGCCGGCCTCGCGCATGGGCGAGCCCGTCGCCGGCCCCGCCAGCGTCGTCGGGCCGCTCTGCACGCCGCTCGACACGCTGGCGCGCAAGGTCGACATGCCCGTGATGACCGAGGGCGATCTCGTCGCCGTGCTGCAGTCGGGCGCATACGGCCCGACCGCGAGCCCCGCCGGCTTCCTCAGCCACCCCGCTGCTGCCGAGGTCCTGGTGGACGGCGGCGAGGCGCGGCTGATCTCGCAGGCTCAGTAGACCGAGGCCTTGGCCAGCGCCGCGCCCTTGGCTGCGAGGGTGGCGTCGACCCAGCTGCGATCGAGCGTGCCCTCGGCGATGGCCTTCATCGTCGCGTCCTCGGCGGCGAGCTGCTTGCGGGCGAGGGCGGCGATGGTCGCCACCTCCGCCCGCGGAACGGCGAGCACCCCGTCGGCATCGCCCACGATCAGGTCGCCCGGCGCCACGTGCTGGCCGCCGATGATCGCCCCGGTGTTGATCTCGCCGGGCCCGTCTTTGTACGGGCCGCGATGGGTGACGCCGGCGGCGTAGACCGGCAGGCTCATGGTCGCGAGGGCGTCGGAATCGCGGATCGCGCCGTCGATGACGAAGCCCGCCACGCCGTTCTTCAGCGCGAGTGTCGCCATGATCTCGCCGATGATGGCGTTGGTCAGGTCGCCGCCCGCCTCCACCACCACCACGTCGCCCGGGCCGGCCATGTCGATGGCCTTGTGGACGAGGAGATTGTCGCCCGGACGGGTCCTCACCGTCAGCGCGAAGCCGAGCAGCGGCGTGCCGTCGTGCATCGGCCTGAGCGCCGGCCCGGCGGCGAAGAGGCGGGCCATGTTGTCGCTGAGGAGCGGCGTCGGGATGCCGGCGAGCAGCGCCGCGAGCGCGGGATCATTGGCGTGGGGCTTCGGCAGAATCTGGAAACCGAGGGACATGGCGGGACCTGTCAGCCGTTGAAGGATTCGATGGCGGGGATGTCGAGCAGGTCGAGGAGGGCACGCTTCTCGGCCTCGGTTCCCGAGCCTTCGAGGATGATGAGCGTCCGGCCGAGCAGCACCTGGATGTTGCCGTCGCGCGAATGCACCGCCGTCTTGCCCTTGAAGCGGAAGACGCGGCCGACGGCGCCGAGGAGCTGGGCGTTGGAGAAGAGCGGCGCCATCTGCGCGATGAGGGGGGAGTTGGCCAGCACCTGCACGGTCACGTGGCGCTCGCCGATGCTGTAGCGGCGCTTGGCGATGAGGCCGCCACCGAACATGGCCGCGGCGCTGGCGTCGGTCTCGGCCTCGTCCGCCGTCCAGCCGCGCGGCGGGGCGGGCAGGAAGCGCGACAGGCCGGTGGCGCTGCGCTGGGCGAGGAGTTGGGAAGCGACGTCGAGCGCAGCCTTGGCGGCCACGAGGTCGTTCGCCTGGTAGGCGCGGCGGGCCTCCTCGATCGCGTCCCGGATGTCGTCGGCGAGGGCGGGGGAGGCGACGGCGATCGTCGCGGCGATGGCGGCTGCGCGCAGCAGGCGGGTCAGCGTCATGGCGGTTATCCTCATCGGCATGATCCGGCGCTCCGACCGGAATCGTCTGTCGTCCCGGCTCCGCCTATAGCGGTTCACCGGAGCGATGGCACGCCCCCCGGACGGGTGGCGGCTCCGCCGGACCTGCGGCCTATTCGCTCGCGAGGATCATGTTGCGCACGATTGGATAGACCTGCCCCTCCCATTTCCGGCCGCTGAACACGCCGTAATGGCCGACGCCGGCCTGCATGTGATGGCGCTTGCGGAAGGGCTTCAGCTTCGAGGCGAGGTCGTGCGCCGCCACCGTCTGGCCGAGCGAGCAGATGTCGTCGCGCTCGCCCTCCACCGTCAGCAGCGCGGTGCGGCGGATGGCCGACGGGTCGACCGGCCGGCCCTTGTAGGTCAGCTCGCCCTTCGGCAGCAGCGCCCGCTGGAACACCTTGTCGATGGTCTCGAGGTAGAATTCGGCGGTGAGGTCCAGCACCGCGAAATACTCGTCGTAGAAGGTCTTGATCGCCTCGGCCTTCTCGGTCTCGCCGCGCACAAGGTGGCCGTGCAGGTCGAGATGCGCCTTGATGTGCCGCTCCCGGTTCATCGACAGGAAAGCAATGAGCTGGAGGAAGCCCGGATAGACCCGCCGCCCGGCGCCGGCGCAGGGCAGCGGCACCGTGGAGATCAGGTTCTTCTCGAACCATTCGTAGGGGTGGTTGAAGGCGAGCTCGTTGACCTTGGTCGGGTTGATCCGCACGTCCACGGGGCCGGCCATCAGCGTCAGGCTGCTCGGCTGGTCGGGATCGCCGGCCTGGGCCATGACCGAGGCGGCAGCCAGCGCCTGAACGCAGGGCTGGCAGACAGCCACCACGTGGCTGCCCGGCCCCAGCACATGCAGGAAGTCGATGAGGTGCTCGACATATTCGTCGAAGCCGAAGCGCCCCGCCGTCCAGGGCACGTCGCGGGCGCTGTGCCAGTCGGTGATGAAGACGTCGTGGTCCTGAAGCAGGGTCTTCGCCGTGTTGCGGAGCAGCGTGGCGAAATGGCCGGACAGGGGCGCAACCAGCAGCACCTTCGGCTGGGTGACCTCGGTGTCCTTGCGGAAGTTGAGGAGCGTGCCGAAGGGCGTGACGTGCGTGGCGACCTCCGTCACCGCCACCTCGCGGTTGCCGACGCGGACGCTGGTGATGCCGTAGTCCGGGCGTGTATGGGTGAACCCCGTGCGGCCGATCATCTCCCAGGTCGCCATCATCTCCCGGCCGACGCGACCGCCCTGGGCCGTGAGCGCCGACCCGAAGGCGGCGCCGGCCATCCGGGCAGCGTCGCGCACGGGCTCGAACATCCGGCTCTGGAATTCGAACGCGTGATAGAGCATGGGCCGCCCCGGGTGGGTCGAGATGCCACCTTGGCATCGATCCAAAAAAAGCTAGTGCACTTTCTGCTGCACTGCGAGAGTATTCTTTCAGTGCGGTTTCCGCGTCGTAGCGCCCGCCCAGGGGAGGTTCGGATGGCCAAGGCCAAGCTCACGATCTCGAGCAAGAACTACTCGTCCTGGTCGCTGCGCGGCTGGCTCTTGTGCAAGATGGCCGGCATCCCCTTCGACGAGGTGCCGGTCTCCCTCGACGATCCCGGCCAGCGCGCCGAGCTTCTCCTGCTCTCGCCCTCGTTCCTCGTGCCGGCCCTGACCGACGACGGCGCCAAGATCTGGGGCACCTGGTCCATCGCAGAATATCTGCACGAGGCCTTCCCCAAGGCCGGCCTGTTCCCGGCCGACCGGGTGGCCCGCGCCCATTGCCGGTCGATCTCCGGAGAGATGCACGGCGGCTTCCAGAACCTCCGCTCGGCCCTGCCGATGAACCTCAAGGCCCACCATCCCGGCTTCAAGGTCTGGGCCGGCGCCCAGCCCGACATCGACCGCATCCTCGCCATCTGGGGCGAGTGCCTGACGACCTATGGCGGCCCCTATCTCTTCGGGTCGACCCCGACCGTCGCCGACGCCATGTACGCACCGGTCTGCATGCGCTTCTACACCTACGACGTCCCCATTGATGCCACAGCCGCAGCCTACTGCCGGACCATCATGGATTGGGCGCCGCTGAAGCAATGGATCGCATCCGCCAAGGCCGAGCCCGAGGAGATCGAGGAACTGGATGTCGAATTCTAGGACCGGTCGCGGCCGCCGCCTGTCTGTCCTCCTGCTGCTGCTCTTCGCCCTGCCCATCGGCTGGTCCGCCGGCCACTATGCCGTCGGTTATCCGGGCCCGGACTGGTCGACGGAGGGACGCGCCAGCGCCGGCCTGCTGAAGCCGGCCGCCGAGACGCCGCAGGCGCTTATCCGCGTCTATGCCGCCCGCACCGTGCGCTGGCGTGGCATCTTCGCCACCCATACCTGGATCGTCGTCAAGGAGGCGGGCGCCGCCCGCTACGACCGCTTCGACTACACGGCATGGGGAGAACCGATCCGCACCAACGGCTTCGTCGCCGACGGCCGATGGTTCGGGCGCGATCCCGAACTCGTCTTTGCCGCCGACGGCGAGACGGCGGCCGCCGCCATCCCGAAGATCCGCGCCGCCATCGCCGGCTATGTCCACGCCAACCGCGGCGACTACCGCGCCTGGCCGGGGCCCAACTCCAACACTTTCGTCGCTGCCGTCATGGCCGCAGCCGACCTCGGCGCCAGCCTGCCGCCCACCGCCATCGGCAAGGACTTTCCCCACGACGGGCGCTGGATCGGCCCGGCGACCGCCGGCCTCGGCTTCCGCGCCACCCTCGGCGGCTATCTCGGTCTGACGCTCGGCTGGTACGAGGGCATCGAGGTCAGCGTCTTCGGTGCGGTGCTCGGCCTCGACATCCGCCGCCCGGCCATCAAGCTGCCGGCGATCGGGCGGATCGGCATGGGCGAGAGCTTCGTTTAGTCGCGTCTGCTTTCTGAAGAAGGCCCCACCCGTTCTCCTCCTCGCTACCGCGGGGAGGGGTCTTCGACGGCTACGCTTCTCGGCCTGGTCGAGCCAGGCACGACGGATGCGAGGAGGGCGTGAGGTCACAGTCCCCCTCTCCTCGCGTCAGCGAGGGGAGGGTGCGGGCGGGGCTATTCAGCGGAACCGCTCGACCTCTACCCGTATCCCGCCCGCTTCAGCCGGTTGACCGTCAGGTCCATCGCCGAGAGGAAGGCGGAGCGGTCGCGGGGCGAGAAGGCCGGCGGGCCGCGCGTCTGCCCGCCCGCCGAGCGGATGTCGTCCATCAGGTTGCGGGTGGCGAGCGCCATGCCGATGGAGCCGGCGTCGAAGATGCGCCCGTTCGGCGCCAGGGTCGCCGCGCCCGCCTTGACGGTGCGGGCCGCGAGCGGAATGTCGGCGGTGATGACGATGGCGCCAGCCCCGGCGCGCTCGGCGATCCAGTCGTCGGCGACGTCCGGTCCCTCGCTCACCACCACGCGCTCGATCCACGGCTCGCGGGGCACGGCGATGGGGCTGTTCGCCACCACCTTCACGTCAAGGCCGTAGCGCTGCGCGACGCGATAGACCTCGTCCTTCACCGGACAGGCGTCGGCGTCGACATAGACGACGATCGGGCCGCCCGCCGCCATGGCTCAGCGGCGCTCGCGGTTCTTGCGGTGCTTGAAGCCGCCGCGCTCGGCCTTGCCCTTGGAGGCGCCCGGCGGCGGTCGCTTCTTCGCATAGGGCTTGGCGTCGCGGGGCTCGCGGGCCTCGTCGGGCCGCTGGCGGAAGCGCGGCGGCGGCGCGCCGCCCTCGCCCTCCTGGATCGGCGTGATGAACACGTCGTCCGCATTGGCCTTGCGGGCATTGACGATGAAGGTTTCGGCGAGCGCCGCCGACACCTGGAACTCGGTCGTCGTGTCGTGGATGCGGATGGCGCCGATGTCGTCGCGGGTCACCTTGCCGCGCCGGCAGATCATCGGCAGCAGCCATTTCGGATCGGCACGGTTCTGCCGGCCGACATCGGCGCGGAACCAGGCCATGTCGCCGGTCATCTTCAGGTCGCGCTCGGGACGGCCGCGCGGGCCGGCCGTGGCGCTGCGGGCAAAGCCCGGATCGGAGACCTCCTCCGGCTCGGGCAGGCGCGAGCGCAGCACGCGGGCGAGCGCGACGGCGATGTCCTCTGGCGACTTGCGCTCCATCAGCACGGCGGCGACCTGGCTGTCCTCCTCGCTCGGCTCTTCCGTCAGCAGCGGATCGGCGAAGATGCGCTCGCGGTCGAGGGCGCGGATGTCGTCCGCCGTCGGCGGGCCCGCCCATTCGGCGCGGATACCGGCTTCCGCCAGCAGGCTCTCGGCGCGGCGGCGCCGGGTGGTCGGCACCAGGAGGACGCTGACGCCCTTGTTGCCGGCGCGCCCCGTGCGGCCGGAGCGATGCTGCATCACCTCGGCGTCGTGCGGCAGTTCGGCATGGATGACGAGGGCGAGGTTCGGCAGGTCGATGCCGCGCGCCGCCACGTCGGTGGCCACGCAGATGCGCGCCCGTCCGTCACGCAGCGACTGGAGCGCGAGGTTGCGCTCGTGCTGGCCGAGCTCGCCAGACAGGAACACGGCGGAGAAGCCGCGCTCCACCAGAGTCGCCTGCAGGTGGCGCACCGCGTTGCGGGTGTTGGCGAAGATGATCGCTGTCTTCGGCTCGAGCTGGCGCAGCACGTTGACGACGGCGTGCTCCACCTCGTTCGGGAAGACGCGGATGACGCGGTAGTCGATGTCCTGGTGTCCGCGCTCGCCGGCGCCGGACTCGATGCGCAGGGCGTTGCGCTGGTAGCGCTTGGCCAGCGTGGCGATGGCGGCCGGGATCGTCGCCGAGAACAGCAGGGTGCGCCGGTCCTCGGGCGTCGCGTTGAGGATGAACTCGAGGTCCTCGCGGAAGCCGAGGTCGAGCATCTCGTCGGCCTCGTCCAGCACCACGGCCTTGGCCTCGAAGGGTTCGAGCGCGCCGCGCTCGATATGGTCGCGCAGGCGGCCCGGCGTGCCGACGACGATATGGGCGCCGTCCTCGAGCAGGCGCCGCTCGCGGCGGGCATCCATGCCGCCGACGCAGGCGATGATGCGCGCGCCGGTGTCGGCATAGAGCCAGGTCAGCTCCCGCTGGACCTGCAGGGCGAGTTCGCGGGTCGGCGCCACGATCAGCGCCAGCGGCGCGGCGGTGCGGTGCAGGCGCTCGGCATCGCCCATCAGCGTGTCGACGAGCGCGAGACCGTAGGCCACCGTCTTGCCGGAGCCGGTCTGGGCGGAAACGAGGAGGTCGCGCTCTGCCGCCGCCGGCGCCAGCACGGCGCTCTGCACGGGGGTGAGATCGACATAGTCCCTGGCGGCGAGGGCCGCGGCCAGTTGGGGCGGAATGAGGGCTTCGGTCACGGTGCGGAATGTCCTGGAATGGGTCCGCGCCGGCTGGAGGAAGAGCCGGTCAGGGATCGGCGGACATGGCGGCGTCGGATGTTGGCCGTCTCCCTAGGCCCATCCGCGGAAAAAAGCCACGTATTTCGCAGCTGCGGTAAACTTGGGGGCTCAGCCGAGCTCGGCGGCGATCTTGCGCAGGAGGGCGAGGAACTCCGCCTTCTTCTCGCGGCCGACGATGCGGTCGAGCTCGCGGTCGTGTTCCAGCGCCGCGCGCATCAGCCGCTCGCGCAGGGCGCAACCGGCCGGCGTCAGGGTCAGCGTGTAGCTGCGCCGGTCGTGCGGCGTACGCTCGCGCAGCACCAGGCCGCGCTTCACGAGGTCGTCCAGCGTCGAGGTGAGGGTCGACTTGTCGCGCCCCGCCGCCTTGCCAAGCGCCGTCTGGGTCATGCCCGGATTTTCCGCGATGAGCGTCAGCACGGCGAAGCGCCGCGGCTTGAGATCGGCATCGCCAACGCGCTGCGCGAAGGCGCGGAACGAGGCCTCCTGGGCGATGCGCAGGTGGAAGCCGATGAAGTCGCCGAGCGGGCCGAGGCGCGCCGGTTCCTCCCGGCGGCTGCCGGTCGTCGCATGTGGTTCGGTCGGGTCGGTCTCAGTGCGGGCCATCGGTCCCTGCCGGGCCTCGCGGCGCCCGTGTTCACCATGACCATCGCACGGCCGGTCCGGACCTCACAAGACGGTGTTGACTCGAACAGTTGGATGTCCAACTAATTCCCTCCCGCAAGCAGGGCTGCCGATGTACACCGCGTCCACCGCCTTTCTGGAAGCGCTCGCCGAAGCCGGCGTGGAGTACCTGTTCTCCAATTTCGGCAGCGACCACCCCGCACTCATCGAGGCGCTGGCGGAAGCCCGCGCCGCCGGCATCGCCATGCCGAAGGTCGTCACCTGCCCGAACGAGATGGTGGCGCTCACTGCCGCGCAGGGGCACGCCCAGGTCTCCGGCCGCGCCCAGGCCGTCATCGTCCACGTCGAATGCGGCACCCAGTCGCTGGCCGGCGCCGTCCACAATGTCTCCAAGGGCCGCGTGCCCGTGCTGATCTTCGCGGGGGCCTCGCCCTTCACCCAGTTCGGCGAGATGAAGGGCAGCCGCAACGAGTTCATCCAGTGGATCCAGGACGTCCACGACCAGCGCGGCATCGTGCGCGGCTACATGCGCTACGACGCCGAACTGCGCACCGGCCGCAACATCAAGCAGATGACCTGGCGGGCCATGCAGTTTGCCCATTCCGACCCCAAGGGGCCGGTCTATCTGATGGGCGCCCGCGAGGTGATGGAGGAAGCGCTCGACCCCGCGGCGCAGGCCGGCCTCGCCGTCGAGGACTTCGCCCCCATCGCCCCGGCCGCCCTGCCGCAGGAGGCGGTCCACGCCCTCCTCACCGATCTCGCGGCCGCCCGCCGTCCGCTGGTCGTGACGTCCTATCTCGGCCGCAATCCCCGCGCCGTGGCGGAGCTGCAGCGCCTCGTCGGGCCGCTCGGCATCGCCGTGCTGGAGAGCGTGCCGAACGCGGTGAACCTGTCCCACGACGACCCGATGTATCAGGGCTGCCAGTGGAACGAGCCGCGGCAGAATCCCCTCCTCGCCGAGGCGGATGTCGTGGTCGTCGTCGATTCGGACGTGCCGTGGATCCCGACCGTGTCGAAGCCGCGGGGCGATGCCAGGATCTGGCACCTCGACGTCGATCCGCTGAAGCAGGACATGCCGCTCTGGTCGATCCCGGCCCGCCGCGTCTTCCGCGTCCATGCCGAGACGGCGCTCGCCCAGCTCAACGCCGGCCTCGACCGCATCACCCTCGACGTCGCCCGCATCGGCGAGCGGCGCGCCCACTACGCCAGCCTGCACGAGGAGCGGAAGGTGGCTCTCGCCCGCGCCGAGGCCAAGCCCTCCGGCGACCGGATCACGGCCGAATACGTCACCGCGTGCGTGCGCGCCCATGTTGACGCCGACACGATCGTGCTCAACGAGGGCATCACCAACTATCCCGTCGTGGTGAACCACATCGCGCCGACAAGGGCCGGGCAGATGCTCAATTCCGGTGGCGGCAATCTCGGCTGGACCGGCGGTGCCGCCATCGGCGCCAAGCTCGCCGCGCCGGGCAAGACGGTGATCGCCCTGACCGGCGACGGGTCCTACATGTTCTCCCAGCCCTCCACCGTCCACTGGATGGCGCGCCAGTATGGAACGCCCTTCCTGCAGGTGGTATTCAACAACCGGGGATGGCGCGCGCCCCGCTATTCGACCCTGGCGGTCCATCCCGCCGGCCATGCCAGCCGCGCGGAGGATATCGGCGTCGCCTTCGATCCGCCGCCGGACTACTCTGAGATCGCGGCCGCCGCCGGCGGTGCCCATGCCCGCAAGGTCAGGCACCCCGACGAGGTCGAGAGCGCGATCGCGGAGGCGATGCATATCGTGAAGACGGAGAAGCGGGCGGCTGTCCTCGACGTGTGGCTGCCCCATCTCATGGAAGGCTGAGGAAACGATCCGGACCGATCCGGCGGCGCTGAACGACCGCGGACGGAACGACAGGGAGGAACAGAGGATGACCACAGGGATTTCGACGCGCCCCGACCGCCGGCAGGTCGTGGCCGCCGGCATGGGCCTTGGCGCGCTGGTGGCGGCGCCCGGCCTTCTCAGGGCGCAGGCCTGGCCGAGCCGCAACATCCGCATCGTCGTCGCCTTCCCGCCGGGAGGCGCCGCCGACATCGTGACGCGGCACCTCGTCGAGCGCCTGACGCAGGAATGGGGGCAGGCGGTCATCGTCGAGAACCGCGGCGGCGCCGGCGGCAACGTCGCCTCGGCCGAGGTGGCGCGCTCCGACCCGGACGGCCATTCGCTGCTCATCACCTCGAGCGCCGTGGCCATCAACCACCTGCTCTATGCGCGCATGCCGCTCGACACGTTCAAGGACCTCGCCCCCGTCGGCATGGGCATCACGGTTCCGAACGTCATGGTCGTGCCGGCGGCCTCCGCCGACAAGACCGCGGCCGAGCTCCTGGAGCGCGCCCGCGCCAATCCCGGCAAGCTCACCTACGGCTCCGCCGGCATCGGCTCGTCCATCCACATGGCCGGCGAGCTGTTCAAGTATCTCGCCAAGGTCGACATGGTCCACGCGCCCTACCGCGGTGCCGGCCCAGCCATGAACGACCTGATCGGCGGCCGCCTCGACGTGATGTTCGACACGCTCACCGTCTCCGCCGCGCAGATCAAGGGCGGCCTCATCCGCCCCCTCGGCGTGTCGACGAAGGAGCCGCTGCCGGAACTGCCGGGCGTGCCGGTCATCTCCTCCGTCGTGCCGGGCTACGAGATGCAGTCCTGGTTCGCCTTCTTCACCGCCGCCCGCACGCCGCCGGAGATCGTGGCGCGTCTGTCGACCGGTCTGAACAAGGCGCTGCACGACCCCGGCGTGGTCAAGCGCCTCGCCGAGATCGGCACGACGCCGGTCGGCTCGACGCCCGAGCAGCTCGCCGCCGCCATGGAGGCGGAGGTCAGGCTCTGGGAGCCGGTGATCAAGGCCGCCAACATCCGCATCAGCGGCTGACGGCGGGAGACGACATCCGGGCGGGCCGCCAAGAGCCCGCCGGGTGAAGGGACGATGGGAATGCCAACCCCCGGACGGGGACACCAGAGGAGGTCCACGATGAGCACATTCAAGCCCACACGCCGCGCCGTCGTCGGCGGCATCGCCGCCGCGTCGCTGGCCGCGCCGCAGGTCCGCGCCCAGGCCGGCCCGGTCAAGATCGGCTTCTCCATTTCGAAGACCGGGCCCAATGCCGGCGGCGCCAACGTCACCACGCTGCCGAACTACCAGCTCTGGCTCAAGGAGACGAACGACGCGGGCGGCCTGAAGCTGCCCGGCGGCCAGCGCCGGATGATCGAGTTCGTCGAGTATGACGACCGCTCCCAGTCCGAGGAGGCGGTGCGCAACATCGAGCGCCTGGTCAACCAGGACAAGGTCGACCTGCTGCTGCCGCCATGGGGCACGGCGATGAACCTCGCGGTGGCGCCCTCCTTCAACCGCGGCAGCTTCCCGCACCTCGCCTCCACCTTCTTCGTCGAGCGCCAGCCCGAGCTGGTGAAGCGCTGGACCAACATGTTCCTCTTCCTCGACCGTCCCTCGACGGCGATCACGGCGCTGACCGACCTCCTGGCGACGCTGAAGGACAAGGGTCTCGGCAATACGGTGGCGCTCGCCTCCGTGCAGGATCAGTTCGGCCTCGAGCTGGTCAGTGCCGCCCGCGCCGGCATCGCCAGGGCGGGCTTCCAGATCGTCATGGACCGCCAGTATCCCCCGGGCACCCAGGACCTGGCGCCGATCGTTTCCGAGGCGGCGCGCCTGAAGCCCGACATGTTCCTCGCCTTCTCCTATCCGCCGGACACCCTGGCGCTGACCGAGCAGGCGCGCATCGGCGGTCTCAACCCGAAGGTCTTCTACACCGCCGTCGGCACCGCCTTCCCGCTCTACAAGCAGCGCTTCGGCGCCAATGCCGAGGGCGTCATGGGCATCGGCGGCGTCGACGTGACCAACGCGAAGATCAAGGACTACATCGAGCGCCACAACCGCATCGTCGGCCGCGAGCCGGACCGCTGGGCCTCGACCACGACCTACTCGACCCTGCAGGTGCTCACCCAGGCGATCGAGCGCGTCGGCATCGACAAGGCGGCCATCGTCAAGGACGTGGGCTCCCAGTCCTTCGAGACCATCCTCGGCACCATCAAGTTCGTCGACAACCAGCGCGTCGACCAGTGGTGGGTCGGCCAGTGGCAGCAGGGCGAGTTCGTGGCCCTCGCCCCGACCAAGGTCGGCGGCACCAAGGCGCCGGTGTTCCCCAAGCCCGCCTGGCCGACGGCGTGACGGACAGGGCGGAGCACGCTCATGTGCTTCGCAGGAAGGCTGCGCGACGAATTCCCCTCCCCCCGCTTGCGGCGGAAAGGGTGGTCCGGGCGCAGCGGAGGACCGGGTGGGGGGCGACACTGTCCCCCCACCCCCGACCCCTCACCGCCGCAAGCGGGGGGAGGGGAGTGACGCATGCGGTGTTGCATGTCCGGAGACGCTGAATGTTCCTCGTCGACGTCATCCTGTCGGGCCTGATCCTCGGCGGCATGTACGCGCTGATCGCCATGGGGCTGTCGCTCCAGTACGGCGTGGCGCGGATCATGAATCTCGCCTATGGCGAGTTCACCATCGCCGCCTCCTTCATGGCCTACCTTTTGTTCACCGCCGCGGGCATCAGCCCGATCCTGGCTCTGGCGGTGGCCATGCCGCTGTCCTTCGTCCTCAACTGGGGCATCTACCGCGTGCTGATGACGCCGCTGGTGCGGCGGGCGAAATCGCCCGGCGCGCTGGAAGTCGATTCCATCCTCGCCACCTTCGGCCTGCTCTTCGTCGTCCAGGGCATCATGCTGGTCGCCTTCGGCGGCTCCTATGTCAGCTATTCCTACCTCGCCGTCCCCGTGCAGATCATCGGCTCGACGGTGGCGCTCAACCGCCTCCTCGCCGCCGGCCTCGCGGTCGCCATCGCCCTGGCTCTCACCGCCTTCCTCATGCGCACCCGCATCGGCACCGCCATCCGCGCCGTGGCCGTGAACCCCGCCGCGGCCCCCCTCGTCGGCATCGACACGACCGCCTATGCCGCCTTCGCCTTCGGCCTCGGCGGTGCCCTCGTCGCCGCCTCCGGCGTGCTGGTCTCGATGTTCTTCACCTTCAACGCCTCCATGGGCGTCGTCTTCACCATGAAGGCGCTGATCGTCGTCATCATGGGGGGCGTGGGCAACATCTTCGGCGCCCTCGTCGCCGGCCTCATCCTGGGCCTCGCGGAATCGCTCACCGCCGCCTTCCTCGACGGCGGCCTGACGCTCGCCGTCAACTTCGCCCTCTTCCTCGCCATCCTGCTGGTCAAGCCCACCGGCCTGTTCGGAAAGGCCGCCAGATGACGCTGAAGGACTGGACGCTTCCCCTGATCGTGCTGGCCGCTGCCGCGGTGCTGGCGCCGCTCCCCGTCGTCGCCGGCTCCTACTGGATGGCGCTCCTCGTCAACATCCTGATGTATGCGACGCTCGCCACCGCCTGGGCTCTGTTCTCCGGCCCGACGCACTACGTCTCGCTGGCCACCGCCGCCTTCTTCGGGCTCGGCGCCTACACCATGGCCTTCCTCGGCGAGAAGCTGCCCCTGCCACTGGTCTATGGCGTCGCCGCGCTGATCGGCGCCGTCGTCGCCACCGTCGTCGGCCTCTCGACCCTGCGGCTCTCCGGCGTCTACTTCGTCATCTTCACCTTCGGCCTCGCCGAACTCGTGCGCCAGCTCGTCACCTGGGGCGAGGCGAAGTACGGCGGCACGGTCGGCCGCTTCGTCTTCATCGACGTCACCCAGCAGGGCATCTACTGGATGCTGCTCGGGCTGCTCGTGCTGATCCTCCTCGCGGGGTTCGCCATCCAGCGCTCGCGCCTCGGCTGGGCGCTGCGCGCCATCGGCGAGGACGAGACGGTGGCCCGCCACGCCGGCATCGACACCACCGTGTCGAAGGTCGCGGTCTTCGTCGTCTCCGCCACCTTCATGACCGTGGTGGGGGCGATCATGGCGCCGCGCTGGACCTATATCGACCCATCCATCGCCTTCAACCCGATCATCTCCTTCCAGGTGCTGATCATGGCGCTGCTCGGCGGCGCCTCGCGGCTCTACGGGCCGATCCTCGGCGTCGTGCCGCTCGCCATCCTCTTCGAAATCCTGCAGGCGAACTTCCCCAATTCCTTCTCCATCCTGCTCGGCCTCGCTTTCCTGGTGATCGTCTACTTCGTCCCGAACGGCATCGTCGGCCTCATCGACCAGGGCCGCGGCGCCTTCAACCGGGCGACCCGCCGTCGCCCCCATCCGGCGGAGTGAGCCCATGCGTCCGCTGATCGAACTCCACGGCGTCTCCAAGAGCTTCGGCGGCCTGCGCGCCGTCGACGGCCTCACCGCCACCATCCGCCGCGGCGAGGTGGTCGGCCTCGTCGGCCCCAACGGCTCCGGCAAGACCACCGCCCTCAACCTCATCACCGGCAATCTCACAGCCGATTCCGGGGCCATCGTCTTCGAGGGCCGCTGCATCGAGCGCGACGGCGCCCACCGCATCACCCGCGCCGGCATCGCCCGCACCTTCCAGCTGGTGCGGGTCATGCCGACCATGACGCTGGCCGAGAACGTCGCGGTCGGCGCCATGTTC